>NZ_CP173357.1:3115000-3715000 GCF_047456275.1 Acetobacterium carbinolicum | reverse complement strand
CCAATTTGAAATACGTTGCTTTTGAAGCCGAGCAACAGCAGGGGTTATATTTTAGCGTGCGTAATGACTGGCCGGTGCTGATTGGTATTATTGATAAAACCCTGGCAACCATTACGCCGGAAGAGCGGATTGCCATTAACAGTAAGTGGGTTGGGGCCACGGTGGAACCAGATTACGGACCCATTTATCAGGCGATCCTGATAACCAGCGGGGTGATTATACTAATCTGGCTGGTCTCAATTTACTGGATTTTGAGACTGCGAAGAGAAATTGAAAAGCGTAAAAAAATTCAGACGGATCTGGAACAGGCCAAACAGGAAGCCGAGGCCGCCAATAATATCAAATCCAGTTTTTTGGCACGGATGTCCCATGAAATCAGAACCCCTCTTAATGCGATTACCGGTATGGCATATCTGGTAAAGAAAACGCAGGTAACCCTGACCCAGAAGATGTATTTAGATCGCATTACCCAATCGGCCAATACAATGCTCAGTATTATTAATGACATTCTTGATTTTTCAAAAATTGAAGCTGGGAAAATCGAATTGGAGCGTGTTGCGTTTAATCTGGATCTGGTGATTCAGGATGTGATTAACATCGTTTCTTATAAAATTGAAGAGCAACAACTTGGCTTTAAATTGAGTAAGGATCCTAAAATACCAAACTGTTATTTTGGCGATGCTAAACGGATTGAACAGATTTTACTAAACCTGATCAACAATGCCACCAAGTTTACGATGACTGGGGAAGTCGCGGTTGATGTCCGATTGGTAGCGCGAGAATCCAATTTTTACCATCTCGCCTTTACGGTTAGTGATACCGGCATTGGCATGTCTGATGAACAGATAAAAAACCTTTTCGAACCCTTTGCCCAGGGTGATGCCAGCATTAATCGTCGTTTTGGTGGTACTGGGCTGGGCCTTTCGATTGTCAAAAGTCTGGTGGAAATGATGAATGGGGAGATCGCGGTTTACAGTACAGAGGGCGAAGGTTCAACGTTTATCGTTGAATTATCATTGGAAAAAGATCAGAAAAAAGAGCAGGAATATGAACAACAGGTCTCATCCTTGTATTTCAATGACATTAAAACGCTGGTACTGGAAAAGACCGGCGCAAATATGAATATAATTGACAGTTACTTAGGCGCCTTTGGGATGCATTGTGAACTGACAACTTCTCCGGCCAGTGTCGTCAATATGCTGGAGTTGGAAAATGGTAAGTTTTCAGAGCCCTTTGATCTGCTGATTCTGGATTATAATACCCCTGCCGGCGGTGGGTTCAAGTTTGTGGAAATGATTCAGGACAACAGGAAAATCTTGAAAAAGCCCAGGGTTATTATGCTGTTGCCAATGATGCGGGAAGACTTGTTTGATAAACTGGATAGCCAGGGGGTGGATATCGGTATCGGAAAGCCGATTATCCCATCAGTTTTATACAATGGTATTCTGGAAATTTTCAGAACCAAAGCCATTGTCGCCAATCAGGTATTTAAACAGGAAGATAAGGATAGCCTTGAAAATAATTATGGTATTCTGGTAGTAGAAGACAATAAAACCAATCAGCTTATTGCAAAATCATTACTGGAGCCGGCGGGATTCCGGGTCTGGTTGGGTAATGACGGGCAAGAAGGGATTGATCTGTTTAAGGTACATCGCACAGAGATTGATTTAATTCTAATGGATCTGCATATGCCAGTACTTAACGGTTATGAAGCAGCCCAGCAAATCAGGGAACTTTCGGTTGAGATTCCGATTGTGGCCATGACGGCTGATGTGATTGAGGGGGTTAAGGAAAAATGCGAATCTTATGGTATTCATCACTATATCAGTAAACCCTTTAATCCTGAAAAATTTGTGGAAACCATCCGAAAAATTGCAAGCGCTGAAACAAAGGGCAAAGAAAACAGAATTAAAGAAGCTAACAGCCAGAGCATCGAACAAAACAGCCGAAAAGTGGCGGATGCCCCGGTGCTTGACCGGGAAGAAGGACTCCGATACATGGGAGATAACGCGGTACTTTATGAGCGTGTTTTAAAAGCCTATTTCAATGAAAATCAGGAAGTGATAGAAAATCTGGATTTTGCCATCAAAGCTGAAAGCTTTCAGGAGGCAGCCCAGATCGTTCATAAGGTTAAAAGCAGTTCTGGAAGCATTGGTGCCAAACAACTGTTTGAAATCGCCAAAGACTTCCAGAAAGCACTTGAAAGCGGGGCAGAAAAAGAAATCATCAATTTCTATCCTCAGTTTGTTGCGGCTATGAAGCTACTGCTGGATACAATCGAGCCAGCTGAAGATAGTGGCGGTCAGGAATGAGTATTGATCGTATTTGCCATCCGAAGAATGCTTTCGGGCAACGGCTTCATCGGAGACGTGTTATCCTTTTGGGCAGACTTCTCGACCATGTTTGACACGAACTTATGAAAAAACTTCATTTTATCCGGTCTCATTTCGCCACCAAAATTATCGAGAGTAAGGGCTTTTTCGAGCAGGATGTCGGGAAAAGAGTCTTTAAAATAAGTATCGATTGTTTCAGCCGAACCACAGGAGATAAAAAAGCCCAGAGTTTTGTTTTTCAGTTCATCTAAATGTGAAAGACAGTATTTTTTTATTTTCTTGTCAATCTGTCCAATGTAAATAGAACCGCCGATTAAGACTGTATCGTAGTCGTCCAGAGCAGGAATTTTATCAGAATTGATATTGACGAGTCGGGTTTCTCCGTTTAAGTTCTTTTTTAGTTCTGCGACGCAGTCCGCGGTAAAGCCATATTTACTGGCATAAAGTATCATGGTTTTCATGGGCATTTCCTTTCTTTGCATCTTATTGAGTTAAGGCATTTTCAATGGATTTGAGATAGGCTTTGCTGGTAACCGTGGCACCGCTGACTGTATCGACAGTGGTATTTTGTATTTTAATGACTTGGTTGATAATCGTACTGGTCACATCTGGAGATTCCATGGTGACGGCTTTGACCACATCAATTGATGTAATCTGATGATTGGCCACACTGACGGCAACCTCATTGGTCCAACGTCCAGATTCGTAAACACCGGCATAGGTGCCATCTTCAATTTTTTGTAGATCTACCGGATTGATTGCCAGGTTTTCCCCAGATTCCAGGCCGCTGGTGAGATAAAAAAATCCGCCGGCACCTACCAGTACCAATACGCCCAGAATACTGAGAATAATAATCATTGCTTTTTTCACGTATTTTCCTCCTGTTATCTTGATTCTTGATCCATCTTTTCCAGGTTTGTCAGTATCATTGCAAGGGTTGACCGAGTTATAGCCAGCTCCTCTGCCGAGATGCCGTTAAATAATTTTTCAGTAAAAATCACTGCTTTGGCCTGACTTTCGTTACCGAAAGAATCGACGGCGTCGGTTAGTTTGATCCGGGTGATTCGGGCATCTTGAGGGTCTTTTTCCATAACAATGAAGCCTTTTTGTTCTAACTTCAGAGCTACCTGCTTGACGTTCTGATGAGAACTGCCCATTCCTTTGGCGACTTCTTTGATGGTGGGGTTATGATCAAAGGTATTCGCAACGACAATCGTGAGCAGCCACTGCTTGGTTGTTAAATTGTATTCTCTTAGTTCCCGCTCCAGTTGGGTGGTCATCTGGTTGGCAACGACTTGAATACTGCCAAAGATGAATTTTTGATCGGTCATTGAGTCGATATGGTCCAAAATATAACCTCCTCGCTTCTATTAAGGTAAGACCTTACCTTAATAGATAATACCTTACCTATTTTCGTCTGTCAATACTTATCAGCCGAATATATATATTTCTGAAGAAAGTTAAGACTGCAAAATTTGAAAGGGTTTGCAAAAAATTTAACGGTAGAAATTTTTAAATTTATGTTATCATAAACAAGCAAAAAAGTTCACGATAGGGATGATGTTACTTGATTGAAATAGTGATTAACGTTTGCATTATAAATCAGTTTGACACTACATATTGTATGTGGTAAAATACAAACAACAAAATAATGAGATAATGGTGCTGTGCCAACAGGTGCAGTTTGGGGGAAGCAGGTGTGAATCCTGCACGGTCCCGCCGCTGTAATGGTGAGATGTTAAAAGAAAATAAACAAGTTAAGCTGTTTGTTTCTGAACGTTCAAACCGGAGTCAGATTACCCGCCGTTATTAAATGCACCAGACTCTACGCGTGATAGAGGGTGTTCAATGTATCATTATGCCTCTTGACCACGCCGTTGAGGGGTTTTTGCATGCCTAAAACAACAAAAAGACTAGCAGGAAAGAAGGAAACGACCAGAATGATTACAAAAATTAGAAAAAGAGACGGACGAGAAGCCCCGTTTAACATTGAAAAAATTGCCAACGCTATTTTCAAGGCGGCCAGTGAAATCGGCGGCCAGAATTATCAGACGGCCATGGATCTGGCCGAGCGGGTTACCATTTATATTGAGCAGGAAATGAATACGAATACGCCAACAGTGGAAGAAATTCAGGATGCGGTGGAAAAAATCCTGATTGAAACCGGACACGCCAAAACGGCCAAGGAGTATATTCTATATCGGGCTGAACGAACCCGAATTCGAGAGATGGATACCCGGCTGATGAAAATATATGAAGACCTGACCTTCAAGGATGCTAAGGATAATGATGTAAAACGAGAAAATGCTAATATTGACGGGGACACCGCTATGGGCACGATGCTGAAGTACGGGTCAGAGGGCGCCAAGCAGTTTTATGAAATGTTTGTCTTAAATCCTGAGCATTCAGCCGCTCATAAAGCCGGTGAAATTCACATTCATGATATGGACTTTCTAACCCTGACGACGACCTGCACTCAGATTGATTTGGAAAAGCTGTTTAAAAATGGTTTTTCTACTGGCCATGGACATCTGCGCGAACCCAATGATATTCAAAGCTATTCGGCTCTGGCCTGCATTGCCATCCAGTCGAACCAGAATGATCAGCATGGCGGACAGAGCATTCCCAATTTTGACTATGCCATGGTTCCGGGGGTAAAAAAAACCTTTGTCCGGCTTTATCAGGAGAACCTTGCCAAGGCCTTAACCTTATTAACAGAGACAAAGAATGCCTTAGCAAAGGTTAAAGCCATCGGCACGGACATCGAAAAGAAACTGGGGTTAAGACCCGAATTAAATCAACCCAAAGGTTATCAAGAAGCAGAAGCCCGGAGCCTGGCCCAATGGATTGTTGACGCCAATGTCATTAACCGGGTGCAAGGCTTTGCAATGGAAAATGCCGAGCGGGAAATCGACCGGAGTGTCTATCAGTCAATGGAAGCGTTTGTCCATAACCTGAACACGATGCACAGCCGAGCCGGGGCCCAAATTCCCTTTAGTTCGATTAATTATGGTATGGATAGTTCTATCGAAGGGCGGTTGGTGGTAAAAAACCTGTTGCTGGCTACTGAGGCTGGTCTGGGCAATGGGGAGACGCCGATCTTTCCGATTCATATTTTTAAGGTCAAAGAAGGGGTGAACTATAATCCCTGGGACCCCAATTATGATTTGTTCAAATTGGCCTGCCGGGTTAGTGCCAAGCGATTGTTTCCCAATTTCTCCTTTCTGGATGCACCCTACAACCTGAAGTATTACAAAGAAGGTCAACCGGAAACAGAAATAGCCTATATGGGCTGCCGCACCCGGGTGATTGGAAATGTCCATGATACCAATCGGGAAATCACCTATGGCCGCGGGAACCTGAGCTTCACCACCATTAATCTGCCCCGTATTGCCTTAAATAGTCAAGGAGACAAAGAACTGTTTTTTATTGAGCTGGATAAAAAAATTGATTTGGTTATTGATCAATTACTGGAACGATTTGAAATTCAGGCCCATAAAAAGGTCAAAAATTTTCCCTTTTTGATGGGACAGGGGGTTTGGATTGATTCCGATGATCTTACTGAAGAGATGGAAATCCGGGAAGTGCTCAAACATGGGACCCTGAGTATGGGCTTTATTGGCCTGGCGGAATGCCTTGTCGTTTTAACCGGAAAGCACCATGGGCAAGCGCAAGAAGTCCAGGAACTGGGGCTGGCAATTGTGGGCCACATGCGAAAGCGAATGGATGAAACCAGCCAGCACTATCAGATGAACTTTACCCTGCTGGGCACGCCGGCAGAAGGTACCGCCGGACGATTTGTCAAGCTGGATAAAACTATTTTTGGCGATATCCCGGGTGTAACCGACCGGGAATACTACACCAACTCTTTCCACATCCCGGTTTACTATGGAACCAGTGCTTACGACAAAATCAGACTGGAAGCACCTTATCATGAGCTTACCAATGCTGGGCACATTACCTATGTGGAAATGGATGGCGACCCGATGGACAATCTGGAGGCCTTTGAAAAGGTGGTCCGAGCGATGAAGGAAGCCGGTATTGGCTATGGTTCCATTAACCATCCGGTGGACCGGGATCCGGTTTGCGGCTATACTGGAATTATCGGGGATGTTTGCCCGAGTTGCGGTCGGTCAGAAGGAGAGCAGAAATTTGAACGCATTCGCCGAATCACCGGTTATCTGGTGGGCACTCTGAACCGTTTTAACGATGCTAAAAAAGCGGAAGTTAGAGATCGGATCAAACATTTTAATGCTGCTGAGCAGATTGCTACTGGTGAAGCAATGGAGCAATTGCAATGAGTAAAAAAGTAAGAATCGCCGGAGTGGTCAAAGAATCCATTGTCGATGGACCAGGCATCCGCTTTGTGGTTTTTGCTCAGGGATGTCCGCACCAGTGTGAGGGTTGTCATAACCCGGCGACCCATGATTCTAACGGGGGTAACCTGGTGGACGTGGATGCTATCATCGATGAAATGAGAAAGAACCCGCTACTTGATGGCATTACCCTAAGTGGTGGCGAACCCTTTGAACAACCAGAGGCCTTTTGTGAATTGGCCAAACGATCAAAAGAACTGGGGTATCATGTGATGACTTATACCGGGTACACCTATGAAACCCTACTAGAGAAAAAAGATGCCAGACGGCTCTGCTTACTGGAAAACACCGATCTGCTGGTTGATGGAAAGTTTGAAGTAAAAAAGAAGAGCCTGATGCTTAAATTCAGAGGATCGAAAAACCAGCGGATCATTGATGTGAATAAGTCCCGTCGGGACAATAGACTGACGCTTAGTGAGATCAGCTAGAAATAAAGAATAATCAAAAACAATAAAAAAAGCAATCGCATTTTCAGCGGTTGCTTTTTTTTGCGGGCAATCACTAAAGCGGCAAAGAGAGCAGATATGAATACCCAAGACAGTTAAAGCGTATCTACGTTAGTGGTCACTTTTAACAAAATAGGTTCAAAGTCATAAACAGCATTTGTTCAATAAAAAAAATAGTAGTGGAAAAAAATAATAAAACGGTTAAAATAGTAAAGGTGCGGATTAATTTGGAATCGATTGTAAAACGATTGAGGAAAAATTTGGATGAAATAAATTAAAATAGAAACAAGTGGAGGAAATGGTGTGAATAAACGCAGTGAGTTTTCAAGTAAAATCGGGTTTGTATTGGCAGCGGCCGGATCGGCAGTGGGGCTGGGAAATATCTGGCGATTTCCCTATTTAGCGGCTAAATATGGTGGAGGACTCTTTCTGGTAATTTACCTGATTTTTGTGGTAACTCTGGGGTTTGCAATTATGACAGCAGAATTGGCGATTGGTCGAAAAACCCAGCTTAGCCCCATGGGAGCCTATCGAGCACTCGATAAACGGTTTAGTTTTGTGGGGATTATTGCCTCATTGGTAGCGTTTCTGATTTTTCCCTATTACAGTGTAATCGGGGGATGGGTAATCAAATATTTTGCCGTTTTTGTAACCGGGGGTGGCATGGCAACAACCGGTGCCGATTATTTTTCGAACTATATCGCAAAACCCTTTGAACCGATTATCTGGCAATCAATTTTTGTTCTGGCGACCACCTTCGTGGTGATCAGAGGAGTTAAGGATGGTATTGAGAAAGCCAGTAAGATACTGATGCCGATACTGATTGTAATGTCAGTTTTTTTGTCGGTCTATTCGATTATGCAGCCTGGGGCCATGGACGGGGTATGGTACTTTCTTTACCCGGATTTGGCAAACTTCAGCTTTCAGGCCGTTTTAGCGGCCATGGGACAGATGTTTTACTCATTATCGCTGGCGATGGGGATTATGGTCACCTATGGTTCATACCTCAGTAAAAAAGAAGACCTGGAAGTTTCGGTTAAGCAAATCGAAATGTTTGATGCAGGTATTGCCATATTGGCCGGATTTATGATCATCCCAGCAGTTTTTGCTTTTTCAGGAGGAGATCCCGCAGCCCTTAGTAAGGGACCAGGCTTGATGTTTGTCACGCTGCCCAAGGTGTTTGAAACCATGGGTTTTGGAAATGTTATGGGTGGTGTCTTCTTTTTATTGGTGTTGTTTGCCGCGCTGACATCTTCCATTTCGCTGATGGAAGCGGTAGTAGCAAGTGCCTGTGATCAGTTTAAGTGGGAACGTAAGAAGGGCGTGCTTATCGTTGCGGTGCTGGCAGTTCTGATTGGGATACCATCTTCATTGGGACAAGGGGTATGGAGTGAGGTGCTTATTTTTGGGTTCAACTTTCTGGATTTCTTTGATTTTATCACGAACTCTATTCTCATGCCGATTGGTGCCTTTTTCACCTGCATCCTTGTTGGGCATGTTCTGGAAACAAAGATCATCACCGATGAAGTCAAGTTGTCTTCACCTTTTAAACGCGAAAAGCTCTTTATCATCATGGTCAAATACATTGCACCGCTATGTATTATTGGTATTTTGATCAGCTCAATCTTAGAGGCGATGGGTGTGATTAAATATTGATGTGGTAAATGAACAGCATAAACAAAACGTCCCCGTGTCATGTGCAAATGTCAACCGCCTTTATCGTGGCGTGATTAAACGAAGTTGTTAAGTATCTATTTTTAAGGCGAAAATTATTTGTCATGGATTTGCTATGTTGAGCGTTTAAACATTTACTATTGTTGCAAAAGCAGATATAATAATTAAAAAGTAGAAAGAAGGTAATTCTTAATGTGTACGAGCCTCACCTTAATGACCACAAATCAGATTAATACGCTTGCCAGAACCATGGATTTCGCTTTTTTATTAGACCCTGAGCTGATTTTCCTGCCAAGGAAGTTTTCGTTAGTGTCTGAGGTGGATCAAACAGTAAGATCAGTCAAATATGCGATGATGGGAATCGGTCGAAATTTAGGCACCTATCTTTTTGCCGATGGCCTTAATGAAGCGGGTCTATCCTGTGCCAGTTTATACTTTCCAGGCTATGCGGAGTACAACGATTCTGTCATCCCTAAGAAAACCAACCTTGCTCCTCATGAAATCGTTGGATGGTTGTTAACCAATTTTTCGACACTTGAAGAAGTGAAAGCGGCAATTCCCCAGTTAAATATCGTTAGTACGCCGCTTAAGCTTATGAATGTAATTACCCCACTGCACTGGATAATTACTGATAAGAAAGGGAATACGTTGGTGATTGAACCAACGAAGGATGGTATCATCATCTATGAAAATCCTCTGGGGGTGATGACGAACAGTCCTGACTTCAATTGGCACTTAACGAACATTCGCAATTATATTGGCGTTTCGCCAAATAAAACAGGACCAATTCAGTTAAATGGTATGACATTCAATCCCTTTGGCGGGGGTTCGGGAACCTTTGGCTTGCCCGGAGATTACACACCTCCTTCCCGATTTTTGCGGGCATTGTTTGGAAGAGAAGCCATTAATCCTATTGAAACGGAAGAAGAGTGCATTAACGCCGCCTTTCATATTTTGGCATCAGTTGATATACCCAAAGGAAGTGTTATCACCGATGAGGGAATCGATTTTACCCAATACACCGCTTGTATGGTTTGCAATACGGGTTCCTATTACTTTAAAACTTACGATAACAACCAGATCGCCCGGGCTTGCCTTTTTAATGAAAATTTTGAAGCCGCGCAACCAAGGGTCTGGGGTATTACAAAGAAACAGCAATACCATCAATTGAACTAAAAAACAAACGGTTATGACAAGGATAAACAATGGTGACACGGATAGGATGCTGTTCGTTAGTGTTTTAAGCATGTTGAGATAGAAAAGGAAGAAAAAATGGAAAAGGGCTTTTGTTATCAAACCCCATTGGGGAAAATTGTTCTGATTGAGAATGGTAGTGCCGTTACTCGGCTAATTTTTAGCGAGGTATTGCCAGAAGGCGTTAATTGCACGGAAACACCCTTGCTCAAAAAAGCGGTTTTGGAACTCCAGGAATATTTCGCCGGGACGCGTAAGCGTTTCGATCTGCCCTTTTCTCCTCAAGGCACCGACTTTCAGCAAAAGGTCTGGAAAGCCCTCCAGGATATTCCCTATGGGGCGGTCGTCAGCTACAAAGACATCGCCTTGGCCATCGGTAACGAGAAAGCCTGCCGGGCAGTGGGCGGCGCCAATAATAAAAACCCCATCTCCATTATTATTCCCTGTCACCGAGTAATTGGTGCCGATGGAAGTCTGGTGGGGTATGGCGGTGGGCTGGAAATAAAAAGGCGGTTGCTGGCATTGGAAAAACAAAAATAACGCAATTTTAAAGTGCTTTTAACAGAGTTATTCTTGTAGTTTATTGCAATTTGATATAAATTCACGTCTAAGCAGATTTATTTGCAGATGATTTATAGCAATAAAACAACGGAGGATGATCATTTTGAAATTAAGCAAAGAAGAATTTTCGTGGATTTTGGTCGATTGTGGGAACTCCGCCTATTCAATGGCGGTAACGACGGCTTTACTTCCAATTGTATTTGGAATGTTTGAAAATGTTCAAAGCAGTATGGACCTGGGGTATTTTAATTCGATTGCCAGTATCTTAGTTGCGGTACTTAGCCCAATTTTGGGTACCATTGCCGATTATAAGGACAAGAAGAAGCGTTTTTTTGTATTCTTTACGTTGCTGGGGATTTTTGCAACGGCCGCTCTTGCCTTTGTGCCACCTTCAAGTGGACAGTGGCAGGTGCTGATTTTTTTCTTTGTTTTGTCGGCTATTGGTTTTTCCGGTGCGAATATCTTTTATGATGCCTTTATCGTGGACGTTACCAGCAATGAACGGATGGATCGGGTTTCTTCAGTAGGTTTTGCTTTTGGCTATATCGCCAGTGTGATTCCGTTTGGCATCAGCCTGGCACTAATCCTTCTGCTGGGCATGGACCAGGCGATTGGCTATCAGATCGGGTTTATCGTCACGGCACTTTGGTGGGGACTGTTTACTATCCCGATGATTAGAGATGTAAAGCAACGGCATTATATTGAACCTGAACCCCGGCCAATCGTCAATAGTTTTAAGCGGCTAGCGAATACTTTTAAGAATATCCGAAATCATAAAACGGTTTTTATCTTTTTGGCAGCATATTTTTTTTATATCGATGGGGTCGATACGATCATCAAAATGGTAGTGCCTTATGCTACTGCAATCCTCGGGAAGGATTCACTAGATACCGTCACGTTACTGGGAATCCTGCTGATTATCCAGATTATTGCCTTCCCCTGTGCGATTCTTTATGGTAACCTGGCCAAACGATTTTCAACCAGCACCATGATCATTGTTGGTATTATGACCTATATTGTGGCCTGTATCGCGGCCATTTTTATCACTTCGATCGGACATGTCTTTATTCTCGGGGCGATGATTGGTTCCGCTCAGGGCGGCATTCAGGCCTTGAGCCGGTCTTATTATGCCAAGATTGTTCCCAAGGAAAAATCCAATGAATTTTTCGGCTTCTATAATATTTTTGGTAAATTTTCAGCCATTGTGGGACCGGCGATCATGGCACTGACAACAACGCTGACCGGCAACGCCCGACTGAGTATACTGGGAATTATCCCTTTGTTTGTGATCGGATTTATTATTTTTATAACCTTGCCAAGAGACCCACAGCAAGGTTATAACGTCATGGAGTGAATTTAAAGATGGGCCCAGGAAAATCAAACTATTTAATGGTCATCTCTTACGATGCCTTTTCACAGGATAACTGGGAACAAGCAAGCAGGCTTCCCAATTTATCAAAACTGATCAAAGACGGTGCTTATAGTACTCAATTAAAAAGTGTTTATCCGACCCTGACCTATGTCGTTCATACGACCATGGTAACCGGAGTCTATCCCGACAAACACGGAATCTATCATAATAATCCTTTTCAGCCATTTGAAAAGGAAGCGGAGCAGCGCTGGTTTTGGTATAAAAATGAAATCAAGGTGCCGGCGATTTATGATTGCTTAAAAAAGCATCATCTTAAATCAGCCGGAATCCTTTGGCCGGTGACGGGTAGAACGGCCATTGATTATAACTTGCCCGAGATCCGGGCCATTAAAAAGGAAAACCAGGTGCTGAAAATTTTAAGAAACGGCAGTCCACTTTATTGCCTCGACCTGGAAAAGAAATTTGGACGCTTTAGAAAAGGCTTCAAACAACCATATCTGGATGATTTTACAACCCTGTGCGCGGTGGATACGATTAAAAAAAAGAAACCCAATTTACTGCTAATGCACCTCATTGACCTGGATGACGCAAAGCATCAGCATGGTACCGACAGTCCGGAAGTAAAAGAAGCCATCATCCGGATGGATAAAAGGTTGGGCGATCTCATTCAGGCAGTCGAAGAAGCGGGGATCAAAGAGAATACGACCTTTCTTGTGCTGGGGGATCATGGACAGATTAATGTTCACTATAAGATAAAGCTCAATGCCTTATTAAAAGAAAAAGGCCTTATTTTTGAAGAAAACAAAAAAATGCAATGGCGGGCCTATATCCAGGGGGCTGGGGGCGCAGCTTATCTGCATTTGCGCAAAAATGACAGCGAAGCCGAGAAAATGGCAGTGGCGATTCTAAATCAGGCCATTTGCGAGGACTGTTTTGGAATTGAAAAACTATATAACCGAAAGGAACTGGGTCAGTATCATGCCGAAGACTCCGTTTCTTATATGCTGGAAGCGAAAATCGGCTACTGTTTTGAGGACGATCTGGAAGGTCCGGTTATTGAGGCGATGGACGCATCAAAAGATGAGCAGGCAACCCATGGTTATTTGCCGGATAAGCCCGATCAACAGGGTTACCGGTGCGTTTTCGTGGCCTCCGGCGCACGGATAAAAAGTAACTTTCAGTTAGGTGAAATTCAAATGGTCGATATCGCACCAACAATGGCAAGGAGTCTGGGGATTGATTTTTTTAAGGGTGATGGCCGACCATTAAACGAAATTTTTCAGGATCAAGAATCCGGGTTCTGAAGCGTCCCGATATCGTATCGGTATCATAAAAAAGCAGCCGCCGAATCATGGGGTTGCTTTTTTGTTTGTCGAATGCAAAAAATCAGATGAATTTTCTTAAAAAAAAGCTTACAATAATAAAAGTGTAGCAAATAAGCATAAAAAATAGAGGGGAGGTAGAACATGAAACGAATCATTACAGAATATTTAAAACCCTATTATGGCCGGATGGCCTTTGGGGTATTCTTTAAATTTACCGGTTCGATCATGGATTTGATTATTCCCTCAATTCTGGCCACGATTATTGATCAGGTGATCCCGTTAAATGAATGGTTGCCGATATTTTATTGGGGCGCTGTGATGGTGGTCTGTGCGATCATCGGGCTGGTCTTTAACATTATTGCCAATCGTATGGCGGCCAGGGTGGCCAGTGATGCCACCGAGGTGATTCGGCATGATCTATTTGCCAAGATTATGTATTTTTCCAATCACCAAATGGATACGCTAACCAAGCCGTCGGTAATTTCGCGGTTAACATCCGACACCTACATCATTCACCAGATGATTATCCGCATCCAAAGGCTGGGGGTTCGGGCACCGATTATGCTGGTTGGTGGTATCATTATCACGATGACCCTGGACCCGGTTTTGGCGACGGTACTAATTGGCATTATGCCCATTATGGCGGTATTGATTACCCTGGTTTCGAGAAAAAGCATGCCGCTTTTTGCTGGACTGCAAAAGGCGTTTGACGGCTTTGTCAGAGTGGTCAGAGAAGATATCAATGGCATCCGGGTGATTAAGGCCCTGTCTAAAACAGACTATGAGAAAAAACGGTTTGATGCCATTAATACCGATGTCGTAAACCGGGAGAAAAAAGCCCGGATGACGGTAGCGGTGATTTCGCCAGCCATGAATATCTGTCTGAATATGGGCTTGGTTGGGGTCGTGGTAATGGGGGCTTATGGTGTCAATAATGGTACCTCAGAAGTGGGGATCATTCTGGCTTTTATGACCTATTTTACGATTATTCTTCATGCCGTTGTAGCCATTTCCAGAATGTTTGAAATGTGGCCAAAGGCCACAGCTTCGGCAGATCGGATTATCCAGGCGTTAGATAGTGTGGATGCACTAAAAGTTCAGGAAGTAGCCGAAGTGATTAAAACGAACAAAATGGACGTTTTTGTGGAATTTAAAGAGGTCTCCTTTTCGTATAATAAAGAGGAACCTAATCTGAGCAATATTTCTTTTGCACTGGCCAAAGGGGAAACTTTGGGAATTATCGGTGAAACTGGTGCTGGCAAAACGACCCTGCTGAACCTGTTGATGCGGCTTTATGATGTGGACGAGGGGATGATTCTCATCGATGGTCGTGACGTTAGAACGATGGATCCCCGGGAATTGCATCAAAAGTTCGGGGTGGCCTTTCAGAATGATATGATCTTTGAAGCCACCATTGAGGAAAACATCGATCTGGGCAGAAATCTCTCTAAAGACGCCGTTACAGCAGCGATTGATTGTGCCGGTGCCAAAGAATTTGTGGATGAAAAATCAGGTAAGTCCTGCGAACAGCTGACTATCAAAGGTGCCAACCTCAGTGGCGGTCAAAAGCAACGGATTCTGATCGCCCGAGCACTGGCTTCGCGGCCGGAAATACTGGTGTTAGATGATTCATCGAGTGCCTTGGACTATCAAACAGATGCGGCTTTTCGCAAATCCATCAAGGAAAATTTTGATGATACCACGATTATTATTGTGGCTCAGCGGGTTAGTTCGATCCGCCATGCCGATCATATTCTGGTGCTTGAAAACGGTGAGATCATCGGCTATGGCAAGCATAAGCATCTGATGAAAAGCTGTGACGTTTATCGGGAAATCAGTCATTCCCAGATGGGGGTGTCCTGAGATGAGACGATCACAAAAATTTGAGAAACCGCAAAACCGCAAAGGTACCCTGATCCAGTTGGGCGGCTATCTGATGCGCTATAAATGGCGGTTGTTTGCGGCCATTACCTTAACCATTGGAAGTAACCTCCTGGCACTGGTGGGGCCATTGCTTTCGGGTTACGCCATTGATGCCATCGAACTGGGAACCGGTCAGGTCAATTTTTCGCAGGTGTTTTATTACGCCTTCTGGATGGTCATTTTTTATATCGGCTCAGCCGGACTGACCTATATTCTGGAAGTGCTGATGATCCGGGTCAGCCGTCAGGTTACCTATGCGATGCGCAAGGATGTCTTTAATAAGCTGATGGATCTGCCGGTGGGGTATTTTGATCTGCATCAGACTGGCGACGTTATCAGCCGGATTACCTATGACATTGATACGGTCAATAGTTCGATTTCCAGCGACCTGATTCAGGTAGCCTCAGCAGTTATCACCGTCCTGGGTTCATTTTTGATGATGCTGGCGATTTCGCCTAAATTGGTGCTTGTTTTTGCTTTTACCGTACCGGCATCGATCTTTATGTCCCGTTACCTGGTTAAAAAAACCCGGCCCCTTTTTAGTCGGCGATCCCGAAAATTGGGGGAGCTCAATGGCTTTGTAGAGGAAATGGTGTCGGGCCAAAAGACCTTGAAAATTTATGACCAGGAAGAGCATACCATTGAGAAATTCAATATTAAGAATAAAGAAGCGGTAGAGGCTTATTATCAGGCCGAATACTACGGCAGTATGATTTTTCCCACCATTAATTTTATTAACAACCTGTCTTTGGCCTGCATCAGTGTCTTTGGTGCACTATTATATCTGGCCGGAGCGATGTCGATTGGGCAGATTTCTTCCTTTGTGTTGTACTCCCGAAAGTTTTCCGGACCCATTAATGAGATGGCCAATATCATGAACGATCTACAGTCGTCCCTGGCAGCGGCTGAACGGGTCTTTGCTTTGCTAAATGAACGGTCAGAGGCCAGAGATACAAAAAAAATGACAGCACTGACCAATGTAAATGGTGATATTGTTCTTAAAGATGTCCGGTTTAGCTATGATGCCAATCAGGTAATTATTAAAAATCTCAGCTTGCAGGTAGAGGCGGGCAAGCTGATTGCCATCGTCGGCCCGACCGGGGCCGGGAAAACCACCATTATTAATCTGTTGATGCGCTTTTATGATACTGACGCCGGGAATATTTATGTCGATGGTAATGAGGTCCAGGAACTGACCCGGGACAGTCTGAGAAAATCCTTTGCTATGGTGCTTCAAGATACCTGGATTTTTCATGGTACGATTTATGAAAACCTGACTTATGGTAAAGAGAATGCCACAATGGCCGAGGTGGTGCAGGCGGCCAAAGCTGCCCGCATTCATTCGTTTATTGAGCATCTGCCCCATGGCTATGAAACTATTTTGAGTGATGAAGGAACCAATATTTCCAAGGGCCAGAAGCAGCTCTTGACGATTGCTCGGGCGATGTTGTTAAATGCCAAAATGCTGATCCTCGATGAGGCCACTTCCAACGTCGATACTCGCACCGAGAAAAAGATCCAGGAGGCCATGCGTCATCTGATGAAAGATAAAACCTGTTTTGTCATTGCTCATCGGTTGTCAACGATCCAGAATGCTGACTTGATTCTGGTAGTGGATCAGGGTGATGTGGTGGAACAGGGAACCCACGAAGAACTGATGGCGAAGGGCGGCAGTTATTGGCAGATGTATCAGGCGCAGTTTGAATAAATCAGATGGTTGTTCAGGTTTAACTTTTTACAGATTTTGTGTCAAGTATTTTTGAAAATGTCCCGAGAAAGATAAAACATAAGCACTCATAAAAGAGTGTATAATAAGAAGGAATATAACGGGCTATATGGGAATAAAAAACAATTAAGAGTGAATTCAAAATAATTATATCGATTCACTGACGAATATCGGGGGTATAATCCTGATTAAAGATACCGGTGCCATTAAAAACGGTTCAAACAAAATAAGCTGAGAATAATAAATTATATTTTGTTAAAACGAAATAAATTAACAAAAGCGTCTATTTTTGGTATAATAGCCACATAAGAATACCGGATTTAAAACAGAGATCGGTGCTCTGATTGAGAATCTCATCTTCAATGAGTTAAATAATCGAGGGTATGAGGTCTATGTGAGAAAAACCCCCAAAGGAGAGGTTGATTTTATTGTAATGGATGGCAATGAACGTGCTTATTATCAGGTGGCATATTTGCTTGCAGATGAAAGCGTTGTTGATCGAGAGTTTGGCGCATATGAATCGGTTAAGGATAATTATCCCAAATATGTATTGTCTTTAGACAAGTTCGATTTTTCAAGGAATGGAATAAAGCATCTTAATATTATTGATTTTCTGTTGGAAGAGGTTTAAAGAAACCGTACTTGACGCTAATTTATATAGCAAGAGTCAATCTGTATAAAAAGCAATGACACAAAACTCATAGACATGTTCATATATTGAAAGCTTCTTAAAAAGTAGTAAAAAAACACGTAACGATGTCAAACTTCTCTAAAAGTAGTTATTGACAATTGTCAGTAATCTTGTTATAATTCACTTACTTAAATTAAGAATTAATTAAGACGCCAGTGAGGCAGAAGCTCTTTGAAAAGAGTTTTGGTTCATTGGCGTTTTTTTTGCAAAAAAGAAGGAGTGTAAAGAAGTTGAGTGTGAATAATTGTCAAGCGACAAAAGAGTATTTTAATAACATTGCAAAAAAATGGGACAGTATCTGTCAGCATGATCCCTACAAGATTTCCGCGATTCTGACCCTGGCAGGAATAAAAAAGGCTAGTCGGATTCTGGATATTGCAACCGGGACAGGGATACTGATCCCACATTTATTAAAGCAAGAACCAGCTGAGATTGTTGCCATTGATTTATCAGAACAAATGATCATTCAGGCACAGAAGAATTACAAGAGTCAGCTGGTTCATTTTGAAAATGCCAATTTTTATGCGTTTGATCAGAAGGGATTTGATTTTGCCATCGTCTATAGTGCTTATCCCCATTTTGAAAACAAAGAAGCCTTGATGCTGCAATTATCGGCCTGTCTGAAACCAGGGGGACGGTTTATGATTGCCCACAGTGAAAGCAAAGAGACGATCAATGGCCGACATTCGGGTGAACATGTAAAAATGGTTTCAACGACTTTAAATGACGTGATGACAGAATCGGAAGAATTCCGGGCCTGTTTTTCCGTTGATATAATGGTGGATACCGAAGCCTTATATATTATTTCAGGACGAAAAGTATAAGATGAGGTGATAATTTTTTTGTCCTATATAGTATATACAACTTTATACATGTATATAAAAAACGTTGTATTATCAAAAGATAGTCATTTGATAATACAATCTGAAATTAACAAGCTAGTTGAAGGAGATCAAACGTGTTTAATGATGATGTGTTGCTTAATAAACCAATAGTGGAAACGGATCCATTGTATCAATTCCTGAATACCTGCTCGAGGAGTTTTAAACAGTTTAAAATTCTCGATACTGCGATAAAGCGAGGCTTTTTTAATCATCTGGATGAATGGAAATCAGCAGTTGATTTAGCAAAAGAGTTGGGTACCAATCCAGATTTGACCGATTGTATATGTATGAGTCTGGCTGAAATCGGTTTTATTGAGCAGAGCGGCGAGGTGTTTAAGAACTCAGAACTCAGCACATGCTATTTTAAAAGTGAGTCGCCGTATTTTCAGGGAGAAGTGTTGTTTAACATCAAAAATGGTTTTTCACTCTGGGAAAGACTTGATGAAGTAATAGAAAATGGACCGATCAAAGTAAGCGAAGCTGATTATTTTAAGGACAATCTGATTCATTCCCTCGCCTCTGAAATTATGTGTGGTGAGCTGCAAAAAACTACAAGTCTAATCGCATCATTGCCCGAATTTTCCAGGGCAGAAAAACTGCTGGATCTTGGCGGGGGACACGGTCTTTATTCAGTCGCGTTGAGTCGGCTTAACCAGAATCTCGAGATCGATATTTATGATTTTGCGGATGTTATTGAGGCGACCCAAAAATATCTGGAAAAATATGATGGCCATCGAATTGATTTAAAACCGGGTAATCTTTTTATGGACGCTATTGGTAATGACTATGATCTGGTATTGTTCTCCTACAATCCGGGCGGAAAAAACCCGGAGCTGGTGCCGAAGATTTTTTCGGCGCTGAAAGAAGGGGGCTTATTTATTAGCAAGCACATTTTCTATGGCAAGGATGAAGGATCGAGAGATCCGCTGCTTGATCTTGAGTATAATCTTTCAGATTTTGAAGGTGTTAAAAAGGGCCGAAAAATCTATAGTTTTGCAAGAGATCTGACATTTGAAGCCTATCTTAGCTTGCTTGAGCAGTATTTTACGATTGCCCAGATTGTTGAGACTGAAGACTTTGCCACAGAACCGCTGTCAAAATTTGGCGATGCATTGGAGGCAAAGATGATTATTGCAAAAAAGAAAGCTAAAAAGCAGTATGTCGAGCGGGATGAGGTTGAAGCGATTGGGGGTTGAGCAATGTACCGGTATATCGGTAAACGTTTATGCTTGTTATTGATTGTCATACTCGGGGTAACCGTCCTGACCTTTACACTGATGCATGCGGCGCCGGGGGATATGGCGGAAATGATTGCCATTTCCCGCTATGGGGCAGAAAACCTGACAACCGCAGAGGTGGAAGCAATCCGGCTGTCAGAAGGTCTGGATTCACCGGTAATGGTGCAGTATTTTCATTGGCTGACCCATATGATCAGCGGTGATTTTGGCAACTCACTGATTACCGGAGAACCGGTTTTGGAAGAAATTCTGATCCGCTTACCGGCTACCCTGAAATTATCATTTGCTGCGCTGCTGGTATCGCTGGTAATTGCGATTCCGGCCGGTGTGATTGCGGCATCCAAACAGCATTCGCTGATGGATTATCTAACCATGTCCAGCGCCTTGATCGGAACCAGTGTTCCGAATTTTTGGCTGGGACTCCTGTTAATTCTGCTATTTTCGGTTACCCTGGGATGGTTTCCGGTTTTTGGCTATGGTGGCCTTCGTTATATGGTGTTACCGGCACTGACACTGGGAGCGGGACTGGCGGGCATTACCACCCGCCTGACCCGATCCAGCATGCTGGAGGTACTCAATCAGGATTATGTCACCACGGCCCGGTCAAAAGGGTTATCAGAACGACGGATCATTTTCAAACATGCCTTAAAAAATGCCTTTATCCCGATCATCACCGTAATTGGCATTCAACTGGGTCATTTGTTGGGTGGAACGGTGATTGTCGAATCGATTTTCGCCTGGCCGGGAATTGGCAAGCTTCTGGTTGATTCAATTTACGCCCGGGATTTTGCCACGGTTCAGGCCTGTGCCTTGTTGTTTGCGATTATTTTTGTCCTGATCAACCTGATTGTGGATGTTCTTTATCTGTTTTTGAATCCTAAAATAAGTTATCAGAAGGAATAATGATGATACGTGATATTCTAAAAAATAAGATGGCACTCAGCGGACTGCTCATTATCACGATGCTGATTCTGGTGGCGCTATTGGCACCGGTTCTGGCACCTCATGATCCCTATGAGCAATTACTGGAAAAGGCATTGATGGCGCCTTGTTGGGATTATCCCTTTGGTACCGATGAGTACGGTCGTTGTGTTTTAAGCCGGATCATCTTCGGAACCCAGACGGCCTTGTTTATCGGTTTGAGTGTGACCGTGGTCTCAGCTTTTGTTGGGGTGGGGATCGGGTTGACCGCAGGGTTTTACGGTGGTCGCTTTGATGAATTTCTGATGCGCATTGTGGATGTCTTTCTGGCCTTTCCCGGGTTGATTCTGGCGCTGGTGGTAGCAGGTTTGCTGGGGCCGGGGCTGCCAAACGTTATTTTTGCTCTGGCTTTAGTTGGCTGGATGGGTTATGCCCGGGTCGTCAGAGGGGCGGTTTTGGCCGAAAAAGAGAAAGAGTTCGTCGAAACCGCGCGCTCCCTTGGTGCCAGTGATGGTTACATCATCTTTTTGCATCTGCTGCCCAATATTATTTCGCCGGTGATTGTGATGGCCAGTATTGGCATCGGTCAGGCCATTCTGGGAGCGGCGGCTCTGAGTTTTCTTGGAATCGGGGTGCAACCACCGACGGCGATGTGGGGTTTGATGTTAAGTTATGGCAAAGACTATCTCCAGTCAGCCCCTTATTTAACGATTTTTCCGGGCGTGATTATTATGGTGACGGTACTGGCTTTTAACTTTCTGGGGGATGGGTTAAGAGATGTCTGTGACCCTCGGTATGGAAAAGTGATCGAAGAATAGGAGTGATGGAGTTGACATTACTGAGCATAAAAAATCTGAATACCGCATTTAAAACGCGAAATGGGGAAGTGCAGGCCTGTAGAAATATCGATCTGGACATTGAAGTGGGTCAAACCGTGGGAATTATCGGCGAAACCGGTTGTGGAAAATCGGTGCTGGGGATGTCGATCTTAAAGTTGTTGCCCTATAATGCCAGGGTCACCGGCGAAATCCGGTATCTGGAACAGAACTTGCTAACCTTATCGGATCAGGCGATGCGGGAAATTCGCGGCGGCGGCATTGGTCTTTTGCCCCAGAGTCCGTCAACTTCTCTGAATCCGGCGATGAAAATCGGCACACAGATCGAGGAAGGACTGGTTCTTCACCGAAAAATGGGTAAGCCGGCCGCCAAACAGAAAGCGGTGGACATGCTTACTTTTCTGGGGATTAAAAAAGCAAAAAAAGTCAGCGAACAATTTCCCCACCAGTTAAGTGGCGGAATGAAACAGCGGGCGTTGGCAGCCATCAGCATTACCGGAGAACCCCGGCTTCTGATTGCCGATGAGCCCACCAAAGGGTTGGATGCCATTGTCAAAACTCAGGTGGTTGAGCTGCTAAAGCAATTGAAAGCGGAAACAGGCGCCGCCTTACTTTTAATCACTCATGATCTGAAAGTGGCTGAATGTCTTTGTGATAAAATCGTGGTAATGTATTCGGGGGAAATCATTGAAATGGCAGCGACCCAAAAAATTCTTAAAAAGCCCGCACATCCGTATACCAAGGGGCTGTTACAGTCTTTGCCGGAGGCTGGAATGACGCCAATCCCCGGACAAAGCCCGAGTTTGAGTCAGGTGATTTCGGGTTGCCGGTTTTATGACCGCTGTGAAATCAGACAGGCCGCCTGCCGGTATCAAAGGGTACCCTTGAGCGTGGTAAACGGTTCTCAGGTAAGGTGTTTATATGCTGATTAGAGTAGAAAACCTATGCAAACATTACAAAACTGGAAACATGCATGCAAAACAGCAGTCGGTGCTTGAACAGCTGAACTTCTCGATTGCCCAGGGCCAAACCCTGGGGTTGATTGGTGAAAGTGGCTGTGGCAAGTCCACGCTGGCGAGAACCATGCTGGGACTGACACCGCCCTCCGGAGGAAAGATATTTTTAAATGAACAAGAAGTTTTAACCCAACGGGGAAGCTTGAAAAAAGAGTTTTGTGGGAAAATGCAGATTATTTTCCAACATCCGGAAAGCGCGCTAAACCCGCGGATGAAGATTGCGCAGAGTCTGGCTGAGCCCCGGCGGATTCAGCAGCGGTACGCAAAAAACTTGGCTGCACAGGAGGACATGGACAGTCTTTTGAAACAGGTGGGTTTGAGTGAAGAGCATCTAAGCCGCTATCCCCATGAACTCAGTGGCGGACAAATTCAGCGGGTGGTGCTGGCGCGGATTCTATCACTCAATCCAGAATTTCTGGTGGCGGATGAACCCACCTCGATGCTGGATGTCTCGGTACAGGCCCAGGTGCTTCACATTTTAAAAGAAAATCAGAAAAAACATGGAATTGGGTTATTGTTTATCTCTCATGATCTGGAAGTCGTCCGATGGATGAGCGATCAGATTGCGGTGATGTACAAAGGCCAGATTGTAGAAATGGCCCCAGCCGCAGACTTGTATAACCATCCCCGACATCCCTACAGCCAGTTGCTGGTAGAATCATCGCTCGCCCATCAGCCGGTTTGGGAGACAAAAAACACAGAACCACTGCGGCCGGAGGGGGGCAATAGCTGTCAGTTTTTTCAGCATTGTTGTCAATCTGAAGAAGCCTGCAAAAACAAACCGGAACTGCACGAAAAAGCACCCGGTCATACAGTAGCCTGCTGGAAAGCGTCGTTATAAACTGATGACAATGGTTAACGATTATCGTTGCCCGGAAGAAATGATAAAAAAGCAATCTTTTTCCGGCATAGAAAAATTAATAGATCGATCTAAAAACCTGAGGAGGAGAAAAGTGAAAAGTAAAAAATTATATCTAGTAGCCATTATTTTGATGGGCATGTTCCTGGTTGGTGGATGCAGTGTGAATGGATCCACTGCCAGCAAAGATCAGATATTGGATGTGGCGATCGGAACGGATATTAATACTTGGGATATTACCAAATTCCCGGAAGGTGACGCCCGTTTTGTATGGTCCCAGATTTATGAAACCCTGGTACGATTGGATGCCGACTTGAATATGGTTCCCGGTTTGGCGGAATCTTGGGAATCCCAGGAAAATGGAAAAGTCTGGATCTTTAAATTACGGCAGGATGTCAAATTTCATGACGGTACCCCTTTGACTGCTGAAGCGGTGAAATATTCCTATGGGGATCGGGCCTATGTGACAATGGCTAAAACCCTGCAATTTGAAAACATCGAAGTAATCGATGATTATACCGTAAAGTTCACCTGTCCCAAACCCATGCCGTTGCCCACTTATATGACCCATATTGCCTGGCCGGTCGTCAGCCCTACCAGTGTCAGTGCAACGGGTGAGTTTATTAAACCCATTGGAACCGGACCCTTTAAGTATAATTCCTATACCAAGGGACAGGAAGTGGTTCTTGATAAGAATGAAGAGTACTGGGGAGATGAAGTGAAGCTCAGCCAGGTTATCTTTAAAATTATTCCGGATTCATCCACCCGGATTATGGCGCTGACCTCTGGCGATGTCGATATGAGCCTTAAAATTCCCGAAAGTGATGTTGCCCAGCTGGAAGCGGATAAGGATATCACCGTCAACCGCAAACTCAGTACCTTTACCGACTTTCTTCAGTTTAACACGGCCAAAGCACCGTTTGATGATGTCAGTGTTCGAAAAGCTGTCGCCAATGCCATCGATACCGAGGGAATCGTTAAGAATGCGTTAAATGATGTGGGGGTGGCAGCCCAAGGAAGAGCCTATTCACCCGTTATGATGTATTCGGCTAAAGATCTGCCGCTTTACAGCCAGAATCAGGCAACCGCCAAATCGTTATTGGCAGCCGCTGGCTGGAAAGACAACAATGGTGATAAAATTCTGGAAAAAGATGGACAGCCCTTAAAGGTTGTGTTACTGGTTGGTCAGTCCTGGAGTCCGAGAGAGCTAAAAATTTCAGAAATTTGTCAGGCTCAGTTGAAAGAAATTGGTTTTGATGTGGAGGTGCAGCAGGTGGAAGCGGCAGCTTTTAGCGAAATTGAAAAAGCCGGGAATTTTGATATGCTGATGCGAACCGGTTATTATGTTTGGGGCCCTTATCCTCACCACGTTAAGGTCCATTTCTCAAAAAATTACGCCAGTCACTACAACAATCCAGCTTATGATCAACTGGTACAAGAAGGCGAAAGTACAACAGATGATGCTAAAAAAGCCGAGATATACGGTAACTTGCAGAAAATGATATTGGAAGAGGTTCCTGCTTTTTACCTGCTGCATGAAGAAAAAATTGTGGCAACAAGAAATAACGTTCAGGGTTACGAGATCTCAGCGGAAGACCCCTGGCTTGAATTAAGAGGCGTTTACCTGAAGTAAGGAAGGATGAGGAGATCAAATGAAAATTACAATTCTATATTTTAGTAAAACCGGTAATACCGAAAAGGCAGCTAGCTATATCAAAGAGGGGATGCTGACGGCGGGAGATTTCGAGATTCGGCTGATGAATTTAAATCATCCGGAATCCGTCGACAGTCAATTTATTAACGACAGTGAAGCCGTGATCATGGGTACCCCCACCTATGTGGCCAATATGTGCTGGCAGTTTAAAAAATGGTTTGACGAGGATTGGTCGTGTCAGTTGGGTGGAAAAATGGGAGCGGCCTTTGCCACGGCCAACGCCATGCATGGGGGCGGTGATATTGCTCTGCAGTCGATGATCAGCCATATGCTGGTTAGAGGGATGCTGACCTATTCATCGGGTGCCGGCTGTGGACGTCCCTATATTCATCTGGGTCCGATTGGCATTGGCGTGAATAATGGTGTGGAAGAACGGAAAGATTTTTTTGAACTGTTCGGGAAACGGGTCGGCGAACAGGCGCTGCGACTGTTTGTTAAATAAAGCATTGGAGAATAAAGTTCAGCGCGTCATAAAGGTGTTTAAGTGGTGTTGTCCCATGAGGAATGATGTAACTTGTAATAAAAAATTGTGAAACATGGGATTTCCCGCGACATTTTCAAAAACCCCGAACATTGGTACACCAAACAGTTATTAAGCGAATCCTTCAGTGAGTTGATATAATAAGCTGGCAAAGTAGTCCGCACGGATTAAAAATAATTATTGACATATGTTACTTATAAGATTTATAATAAATATTATAAGTAACGTATACCAATAAGATATAAAGGAGTCCTTAAAATGCCAGGTAGAGATCGGACCGGACCGGATGGTCAGGGATCAAAAAGTGGAAAAGGATTGGGACGTTGCTCGGGAATTAACGCCAAACGCCGTGGAAAAGGTTGTGGCTGCGGTTGTCGCAGAAGTTCGAAAAGCAAATCGACGCATGAACCTGAGAATCTTGATGAACCAGGTCAAGCAACTGACCAGCAACGTAAAGAAATCGAAAAAAATTAATACGGAAGGGATGTTTCCAATTGAGCAAGAATGGAAACCGGTGAAGGCATGAAAATTGTAACATTAGCTGAAAACACATCGGTGTCTGAAGAATTCAAAAATGAACATGGATTGAGTTTATACATTGAAACCGAAACCCATAAATTGCTATTTGATGTGGGTGCCAGCTGTCTGTTTGCAGAAAATGCCAAAAAACTGGGGGTTGACCTTTGCGAAGTGGATACCCTGGTCATTAGTCATGGTCATTATGATCATGGTGGTGGTTTAAAAACATTTCTTAAGATCAATGATAAGGCTGCAATCTATATCAATGGTCAAGCCTTTGAAAATCATTATTCTAAAAGAGCAGACGGGGAGGCCTATATCGGTCTGGATCAGGAACTGTTTTCTAATCCGCGCTTTATCTTTTTGGCAGCGGATTTCGTCATCGATGATGCTTTGTGCATTTTTTCAAATGTTCAGGGAGAACGCTGTTGCTCTACGGCCAACGCTGACCTGCTGATGGAAAAAGATGGGCTACGGATGGCAGATGATTTTTGTCATGAACAGAACCTGATCATCCGGGAAAGAAATCAGGTCGTGCTGGTGGCAGGTTGTGCTCATAAGGGAGTCGTTAATATTCTTGATCATATGGCATCAAACTATGATATGCAGCCGACTGTTGTCATTGGGGGATTTCATCTTTACAATCGTGCCCGAAAAAAATCGGAGGCAAAAGAATTGATTGAGGAAATTGGTAACGAACTCAAAAAAACTGCGACAATCTATTATACCTGCCATTGTACTGGGGAAGAGCCTTATCAAATCCTAAAAATGATGCTGGGAGAACAGGTTAATTATCTGGCAACCGGTAGCCGGGTTATTATTTAAAAAGAACAAGGAGAAAATGATGAACAAAGTAAAAGGAAATATGAAGTCGTGTTTAAATCCAGTGGCCAAGGTGTTGGTATCTTGTCGGGGATTAAATGGCGAAAACAATGCCCTGGCGGTGGGCTATTGCGGAAACTGCAGTTATGATCCGCCGATGGTCATGGTCGGGATTGTACCCTCACGGTATTCGTATCATCTGATTAAAGAGTCCGGCTGTTTTGTGGTGAATCTGGTTGATCAAGCCTATGAAGAAACCTTTAAATATTTGGGTAGCCACAGCAAACGCGAAGAAGATAAGCTGGCGGTGATGAAGGTCAATTTAGAAGAAGCTAAATTTGTCAATGCTCCGATTCTTGCCGATTGCCCAGTTAATATTGAATGTAGCATTGTAGACTCAATTGTCACCGGTTCTCACGAAATGTTTGTCGGAAAAATTGAGTATGTCCACGCCGATTCAAAAATGGTCAGTGACGATGGTTGTATTGATTTTTCACAGATAAAATTCTTATAAACAGATCAGAATATAGAGTTTTGTGGTTGACATAAAAAAAATATAATGGTAATATGTCAAAAACATGTTAGTGGTTTGTAACATAAAAAAAGATAACTTATTGAAAACGTTAGCCTGAAAGATTTTGGGCGCCGATTTTATCAAATGAGTTTAATTTAATAACTTATCATTCAAGGTGCCGATTATGATGATCGGAGAATAGGGAAGCTTAGAAAGCACGGACCCACCACTGTGAACAGGGACGAATTCTTAAAAAACCACTGGGCTAAAGCCTGGGAAGGAGAGAATAGGATGAACTGTTAGTCAGGAGACCTGCCTTGATTTAAAAAATATGCCAGGGGATGATTGGCCGCTTGATTTAGAATACCTTGAGATGGGAAGGGTTTCTTTTATTAATAAAAGAAGCTCTTTTTTTATTTGCCCAAGGTAAGCGATCAGAGAAATTAAAAGCGTTTAAAATAATGAAAAAAGAAAAGAGGAGAAGCGATGACTTTTGAGGAAAAATGGGTTGACAACAAGAAAAAGACGGATCTAAATGAAACCCAGCAGTTTTGGGATGATCGGGCTTCGGAGTTTAATGAGATGGGAAAGAGGGAAATGGCTGATGATCCGGTACTGTCGCTTTTAAAAAGCAAGGATGCTATTTTCCCGGGAGCGAGAGTACTGGATATCGGATGTGGTGCTGGGCGCTATTCCAAAGAATTTTTAAAAATGGGCTGTGAAGTAGTGGGGATTGATATTTCCCCTAATATGATTGATTTTACAAAGGAAAATGCTGCCAGTGTAAAGGTTGATTTTTTTACGTTTAAGGTTATGCCCTGGGAAAAGGCGGATTTGGCCGCAGAAGGGTGGGAAGGCTATTTTGATCTCGTTTTTGCTTCTATGAGCCCAGCTATTAGCGGCCCCGAGGAATTAAAAAAAATGAATCAGGCCTCCAAAGGCTATTGTTTTATGAGTGGACACCTGATCAAAGAAGATAAAATTGGAAATGAACTACGAGTGGCACTGAATAAAGAAAACCGCACCGCTGACTACCGGAATACCTTATATTACGCTTTTAATATATTATGGGATATGGGCTTTTTTCCGGAGTTTCGACATAGTGAGAATCAACGGACAAAGATCTGGGAGCTGGAAAAAGCAACCAATTATTATGCCCATATGTTAAGGGCTACCGATGAAGAGACAAAACAGACGATTCGGGATTATCTTAAGAATAAAAGCAAAGACGGACAGATTGAAGATATAAACTATTCCAAAAACGGTCAATTGCTGTGGTCTGTTCTGTCTGCTCAAATAGACGGGAGATAAAGATGCTAAAAAAACCAAGTGCCGTGATTGAGGTGGAGGGCGACAGCCTGGAATTATACCAGAAATTCACGGGCAAAAAAACCGTGTTGATTCTCATTCTTTGCGCTTTGTTGCTGGTGGTAGCCATTTTTGCCATGAATAGTGGGGCCATGGAATTGGACCCCACCGACATTGTCAAAACCCTGATGAGCATTGGTACCGAAATCTCTAGTGTAGTGGTATGGCGGATTCGTCTGCCCCGAGTTTTGGCCGCGGTTATTGCCGGTGCAGGTTTGGCAGTGGCCGGATGTGTGATGCAAAATAATTTAAGAAATCCGTTAGCATCGCCTTCTACCTTGGGGATTTCCAGTGCAGCTGCCTTTGGTGCCAATATCGCTATTATTGTATTGGGTGCTGGGACGGTGCAAAGCTCGGCAGCGCAGCCGATTATTGTCAACAATCCTTATCTGGTAACGATTTTTGCCTTTGCTTTTTCCATGGGAGCGACCATGATAATTTTGCTGCTGTCCCGAATGCGCAGTTTTTCGCCGGAGTCTATTGTTCTGGCAGGGGTGGCACTGAGCTCTCTTTTTGGAGCAGGCACCACCTTGATTCAGTATTTTGCTGAATCAGTGCAGATTGCTGCCGCTATCTTCTGGACCTTTGGGGACCTGGGTCGGGCTGGCTGGACAGAGGTTTATATTTTGGCTGCGGTGGTGGGTCTTGCGATGATCTACTTTATGATGAAGCGTTGGGATTATAATGCACTGGACAATGGTGCCGATGCCGCTAAGAGTTTGGGGGTCAATGTCGAGCAAACCCGATTTGGCGGGATGCTGGTATCATCGATGATTACCGCAGTGACGGTATCATTTCTTGGTGTGATTGGGTTTATCGGTTTGGTGGCACCACAGATGGTCAGGCGGATCATCGGCGGGGATCATCGCTTTTTGATTCCCATTTCTGCCTTAATGGGGGCGCTTTTGTTGCTGGTCTCGGATACCTTTGCCCGAACGATTATTTCTCCCATTATATTGCCAGTGGGAGCAGTGACATCATTTTTAGGGGCACCCCTGTTTTTGTATCTCTTACTTAAAGGAGGTAAACGTCGTTGAATTTACAAGTTGAAGGATTGGCTTTTGATTATCCTTGCCAAAACGTCTTAAAAGGGATCTCTTTTTCCATGAAGCGCGGGGAATGTTTGGCGATACTGGGAACAAATGGCGCCGGGAAATCGACTTTGCTTAAGTGTATTAACAAAATCTTGAAGCCTCAGGGCGGGAGTGTCTTAATTGATCAGGAAAATATTAAAGCGTTTAAACAGAGTGAGCTGGCCCAGAGAGTGGCTTATGTTTCTCAGAGTAATCAAAGTACAACCACGACAGTTTTTGATTCGATTCTGATTGGTAGAAAACCTTATATCAAATGGGATGTGGGGAAGAATGATTTAAATATTGTCAATGAGACCATCAAGATGTTAAATTTGGAAAAATTTGCATTAAAAAATGTCGATGAGTTAAGCGGCGGCGAATATCAGAAGGTGTTAATTGGTCGGGCATTAGCCCAGGAAACTGATGTGCTAATGCTGGATGAGCCAACGAGCAGCCTGGATCTAAAAAATCAATTGGAGGTGCTTCAATTGATCAAAGAAATTGCCTACCTTAAAAACATCACGGCGGTGGTAACTATTCATGATCTGAATCTGGCATTACGCTTTGCCGATCAGTATATTTTACTAAAAGACGGTGTTATCCATGCTGCCGGTGGGAAGGAGGTTATTACCGAAGCAAATATAAAAGAAGTATATGGGGTAGACGTAACGGTTGAGCAAGTCAACAATCGTTCGGTTGTGGTTCCAATATAAAAGAAGCGAGGAGAAGCGATGAAAAGAAAACGAATGTTAGCTCTGGTGTTGTCGGCGGTGTTGATTTTAATGATGGCGGGCTGTTCTACCGAAGGGGGGACAACGGCAGATGAAATGATCACGGTTACCGATACCTTGGGTCGGACTGTCGAATTAGCAGGACCAGCGGAAAAAATTGTGGCAACCGGAGTTGGGGCCTTACGTTTATATACCTATGTTGGTGATGTGAAAAAAATTGTCGGAATTGAAGGAATTGATCAAAAGTCGTCAGTGGGCAAACCTTATGTTATTGCCAACCCCAGTTTTACCAGCCTGACCACAATTGGGGCTGGTGGTCCGAATAGTACTCTCGATCCGGAACAGATTCTTAAGGTTGAGCCGGATGTTATCTTTACAACCCTGGCCACCGATACTGCGGCAGCAGATGAACTTCAAAACAAAACGGGTATTCCGGTAATTGCTTTGAGCAGTGGTTCTTCGGGATTGTTTGATGATACTCTTTATCAGTCGTTGGCAGTTATTGGCCAGGTTATGGGGACCGACGAAAGAGCAACGGAAGTGGTTGATTTTGTAAAAGGTTATGAAGCTGATTTAAAAAAGCGAACAGAAGGGATCGATGATGGTGCAAAGGTAACCTCCTATGTTGGGGCATTGGGATCTAAAGGCGCCCAGGGAATTGAAAGTACCCGAGCTTTGTATCCGCCTTTTGTGGCTGTTGGTGCAGTAAACGTTGTGGATCAGACGGGAAAAACCGGTAGTATGATGATTGATAAAGAACAATTGCTGCAATGGAATCCCAACAAGATATTCATCGATTTTGACGGGATTGAAAAAGTGAAAGCGGATATGTCGACAAATCCGGAATATTATCAAAGTCTCAGCGCTTTTAAAAACAATGATGTTGAGATGATTCTACCTTATATTTTATATGGAACAAATGTTGAAGTCGCCATTGCTGATGCTTATTCAATTGGAAAGGTGCTCTATCCAGATCAGTTCAAGGATGTCGAGCCTGGTGATATTATGGATGAAGTGTCAATGGAATTATTAGGTGCCAAGGTTTATGACCAGATGGTTAAAGATTATGGTGCTTATGGAAAATTGCCAAAGTAAATGATTGTCAAAAATGGCCGGAATGATCAAGTTATGCACTTGATCATTCCGGCCATCGTGTTATAATAACACCAAAGATAAAAACACAGTTCTGGTTGGTAGTCCAGACGCGGTTGATACCGTCAGTAACCTGCCTCCTAAGGTTGTCCGTTCTTTGTCACACATTCTAGGAGGAACTCGATATGGACAAAGTAACAGTTAAATTGACGGTTTTTTTTGACGACCCCTTTTGGGTTGGCGTCTTTGAAAGCACAGATGGTGATAGGCTAAAAGTTGCCAAGGTAACCTTCGGCTCAGAACCCAAAGATGGGGAAATCTATGATTTTCTGCTTAAAAATTACGACCAGCTTCAATTTAGCCAGCCGATTACGGATGAAAAGACGCTGGAAAAACGGATCAATCCCAAACGGATGAGGCGGAATATCAATCGGCAAATGGCAACAAAAAGCATTGGTACCAAGGCTCAACAGGCTTTAAAAGAAGAACAGGAAAACAAAAAGATGGCCCGGAAAGCGTTTAATCGGCAGAAAACAGAAGCAGAACGAAAACAACAATTTGAACTACGGCAGGAAAAGAAAAAGAAGAAACATCGGGGACATTAATCAGGAGGTGGTGCCATGAAGAAAGATAACCTCATTAAGTTGTTTAAAGATCTGTATGTCAGATTTTTAAACGATGATTTAATCTCGGTGGGCGCACAAATAACTTATTTCTTGCTCTTATCGATTGCTCCGTTTTTAATCTTTTTAATTACCCTGATTACGTTTATTCCACTGGGGGATTTTCAAAGCCAGTTTGAGCCTCTTTATGCGATCATGCCCGCAGAGGTGTACGAGATTCTCAGTTCGATCTTTGATCAGACCGTTAAAAACAGAAGCAGTGGTTTACTGGCCTTTGGGATTTTATTCGGATTATGGTCAGCCAGCACTGGCGTCAGCTATCTCATGCGTGGTGTCAACAAAGCCTATGACCAGGAAGAAACAAGGCCTTTCTGGAAAAAAAGTGTGGTTTCGTTAGTGATTACGCTTGAACTGAGCACTGTTATCATCGCTTCGATGATCCTGATTGTATTAGGCGGCATTCTCGGTTCAAAGGTTTTTGGCTTTTTTGGCGTTACGGAGACATTTGTAATGATTTGGGGTTATCTGAGATTCGTTATCGCCATATTTGCAATTATGATTGTTTTTGTATCCCTTTACTATAATGCCCCAAGCTGTCGATTAACGCTTAAAGAGGTGCTTCCTGGTACGATTACGGCCTCTGCCTGCTGGATTATCGTATCGATGGCATTTTCATTTTATGCTGATAATCTGGGCAACTACTCAGCGATTTATGGTAGCCTTGGTAGCGTAATTGCCTTACTTACCTGGATCTATTTGAGCAGTATTATATTTTTGCTGGGTGCTGAAATCAATGCGTCGCTAAAGTTCAGAAAAGAAGGCACTGAAAAAACAGTGTCTAAAATTTTTTAGAGAAGATAAGGAACGATCAAAGTTGCTTAGAAACAGCTTTGATCGTAAAGATTTTTTAGTATGAATAAAGAAACTTACTTTTACAGAATATTCATTCCAAACCATTTATTGCTGATTTTTTCATAGGTTCCATCCTCAATAATTGATTTTAATTCTTCCAGCAATTTTGGATCATCTTTACTAACAGTTATAGCTAGTTCTTCAGCATAAGCAATTCCCTAATCGGTCATAATGGGTTTGGTAACAACGCCCATTTTTTGCGATATCGATGTCAAATCCTGTCACTACGCCATCTTCACCGATATAATTAAATAGTGGGTAGACACCAGTCATCGCGTATGTCATTCCCCCACTTGACTTAACCTTCCGATGACTTTGAGTGGCACCAGTTCTTCGGGAATCAGTTTGGTTGGATCCAAATGGTCAAAGGGGAATTTTTCAGCTTCCTCGGCGGTGAAATGTTGAACGGCAAATCCCCACTCGGGGAAATTGCTGGCTTCAACCGCTTCAAACATATCTCTACGATGATAGTCCTGATCGGCTCGGGAAATTTTAACGGTTTCATCCCAAATGGTGGATTGTAATCCGAGTTTTTGACGCTAGTGAAATTTAACAAAGGTTGACTCTCCGGCCTGGTTAATCAGTTGGAAGCTATGGATTCCAAAGCCTTCAATCATCCGCAATGAACGGAGTTCTGATTATCAGAAATGGGAACGCCCTGATTTGTGGTCAGCTCAGGGTGCATGCCTCCGCCGCTCTGGTGAAGTTCGCCGCCAGCAGCCGGGGCCGCTTGTTTTGATGGGGCTGCTTTTTTGGGTTCGTTCGTACTACTTTTTTTACTCATTGCACTTTTAGTATAATCAAGAACAATATACGTTGAATTAAAGAATTTTGCAAATTGAACTGGCAATCGTGCTGTGTGCGGGCGATTAATAATCGCCCCTACTAGTTAACTCAACTTATAGAGATCTTACTCATACTTTTCCTTTCTTTGTATTTAATTATATGATATCCTATGATTTTATCTTTAATCAAAACACCTCCTGTCTAAGAATGATAATAAGATTTTTGGGTATATAAAAGGTATCGTTAAGATAGAAAGAAAGTAATCAACGTTTGATACGGCGATTATTTTATGAGGAAATGCCATGAAGAAAGATAAGCTGATCACACTGTTTAAGGATCTGTACGCCAGATTTTCAAATGATGATTTACCCTCGGTTGGGGCACAGATCACTTATTTTTTGCTCCTGTCGATTGCACCGTTTCTTATTTTTTTAATTACCCTTATTAGTTTTATTCCGCTAGTGGATTTTCAGAGCCAGATTGAGCCGCTTTATGCCCTAATGCCAACAGCTGCGTCTGAAATTCTCAATGCCATCATTGAGCAGACCATGAAAAACAGAAGCGGTGCCTTGCTGACCTTTGGGGTATTATTCGCCTTATGGTCTGCCAGCACTGGGGTTAAATATCTAATAAGTGGTGTCAACAGAGCCTATGATCAGGAAGAAACGAGGCCTTTCTGGAAAAAAAGCTTGGTTTCACTCGCGATTACACTTGAGCTGAGCATGGTTATCATCGTTACGATGATCCTGATTATTTTTGGTGGTATTCTGGGTTCAGAGGTTTTTGGCTTTTTAGGCTTTTCCAAGACATTTTCAATGATTTGGAATTATCTGAGATTTGTTATTGCCATATTTGCCGTTATGATTGCTTTTGTATCGATTTACTTTAGTGCCCCAAGCTGTCGCTTAACGTTTAAAGAGGTGCTTCCTGGTGCCGTTGTTGCCACCTTCAGTTGGATCATCGTATCCATGGCTTTCTCGTTTTATGCCGATAACCTGGGCAACTACACAGCGGTTTATGGTAGCCTTGGTGGCGTAATTGCCTTACTTACCTGGATCTATATAAGTAGTATCATATTTTTGCTGGGAGCTGAAATTAATGCGTCGCTAAAGTTTAGAAGAGAAGGTATAAAAAAAACAGTGCTTAAAAATTTTTAGAACGGAAGTTGAAATAAAACGGCAATTTAAACTATGGTAGGAAAAAGAAGCTCCGGGAACATTGAATAGGCCCTCGCATAGCAAATAATAGAAAATATATGTAAATTTGTGATTAAGTTACGGATAAGTAGTTGAAAATGGTTATAATAAAGGTAAATACATTAACGATTAAGGAGATAAAGATATGAGTGCAGTAACAATTACAAAAGACAATTTTCAGCAAGAGGTAATTAATTCAGATAAACCGGTATTACTCGACTTTTGGGCACCCTGGTGTGGTCCCTGTAAAATGGTGACTCCCATTATTGATGAAATTGCTGATGAGGTGTTCACTTTAAAGGTCGGAAAAATAAATGTCGATGAACAACAGGAACTGGCCGCTGAATTTAAGGTCATGAGCATCCCCACCTTGGCAGTTATCAAAGGCGGTGTGGTGGTGAAAAAATCCGTGGGAGCAAAATCTAAAGCAGATATTCTAGATTTAGTAGCTGAATAGCAATAAAAAAAGAGCAGTCACAAAAAAGTGATTGCTCTTTTTTTATTGCAGCAAGATCGGAACGGCAATGCTATTGGACAAAATTATAAAGATTGAGCGTGGCTTGTCTGCCATTTGATAGCAGAAAATCGTAACTTAGATCATCGTTACTTGATTTGTTGAGAAAATAAGCTATGATAAATGAGAAAGGAGGAGGTTAAGTGAAAATAAAATTGACCCAACAGAAAGAACGAGACGAAATAGAGGTTGAAATAAAATATAGTGAGATGAATAGTGTGGTTAATCATCTGGTGAAGCGATTGGAAAATGCTAATTACAGTATCTGTGGAGATGAGAATGGTCGGCGCTATAAAATTGCTGTTGACGAAGTTTGTTATATTGAAAGTGTTGATCGAAAAACCTTTATCTATTCGACCAACCAGGTTTTTCGAACTGAAAAAAAGCTTTATCAATTGCTGGAGGAATTGAAATATCACGATTTTGTACAGATTAGCAGATCAGTTATTGTAAACATCAACGTGCTTGAAAGCATGAAAATGCTGGCGAACAGTAGAATTCAGGTAACCTTGCAAAATGGCGAAAAATTAAATGCTTCCAGAACATATATTCCTTATATTAAAAAAGCATTTAGTCGGGAGGAAGAAAGTTGAAAAATTTTATCAAACAGTGTCTTTTGATTTTTTCACTGATTATCATTATGGCGTTTTTTGTTCCGGCGCTGGTATCTAACAAATGGGATGATTTCATTGTTATTCTGGAATTCTTACTGGTCACGGTGGTCGCGCGTTTAGGCCTGTTACTGATAAACAAATACCTCAATGGACATCGCTATGTAGAAATCGGCTTGGAACTGGTGATGCTGCTAACCGTTGTATTTGCCTTTGGATGGGTGTTTAAATGGTATACACTGGAATATATATGGATTATCCCGGCAATGGTCATTCCTGCTTATCTCATTGGAAACGTATTGGATATTATTAAAATGAGACAGGATGTGGCCTACATCAATCAACAAATTCAGTTTAGAAAAAAACGTCTAAACGTTAAAACAGACAGGAATGAAGAAGATGAAGCGAAATAAATACGGTTGCTTAAATTTTTGGGTTGCTTTATGCCTGATATTTTTTTTAATGCCCGGCAGTGTTATGGCCCAAAATGGTAACAAAGTGCAGCAGCAAGAAGAAATAAACAAACTGGTAACAGCGGTGCTGGAAAAATCGAGGATTCCCAGTGCTGCCATTACCGTGATTCGCGGGACCGAAATAGATTACTTGTCGGAAGGGTTTATGGATTACAGTGGCAGTATAAAAACAAATGAGCAGTCCTTATTTTTATTGGGATCAACTACAAAAGCCTTTACCGCTTTGGCAATTCTGTTATTGGAAGATCAGGGGAAACTATCGCTAAGTGATCCGGTTAGTCACTACATTCCATGGTTTACGGCTACCTATCAGGGCGAAACAATCGCACCGGAAGACTTGACCATTGCGGACTGTCTGTACCAGACCAGTGGCTATACCAATGATGAAAGAAAATATCCCAGCCCAACAGTGGAAATGACCTTAGCGGAAAATATTCGTAATTTGAGTAATCGTGAGTTGGCATTAGCACCGGGACAGCAGTTTTCTTATGCCAATACAAACTATAATTTACTGGGCCTGATTATTGAAGTTGTATCCAAACAGGATTATCAGCGTTTTATGAAGGAACAGATTTTACAGCCGATGGGGTTAACGCAGACTGACTGTTATTCGAACCAGATCAAAGAGAACAATGCATTGGTTCCTGGAACCAAGCTATATTTTGGAAATGCCACTCGATTTGAGACCCCGGCAATAAAAGGCCTTGTTCCGGCCGGATATTTGATATCAAACAGTATTGATATGGGGCGGTGGCTTCAAATACAAATGGGGATCATTGAAATATCACCGCAGTTTACCAGAATCATAAAAAAGTCCCACACGGCCAATCCCGCCAGCATTGTCGATGAAAATACTTTCTATGCCGGGGGCTGGTTTATTGATGCGTTTAACGAAGTCATCTATCACTCGGGTGGGACGCCGAATTATTCGGCGAAAATCACGATGAAACCGAGTGATGGGATCGGGGTATGTGTACTGACAAATCTAAACGCGTCAGCCAACACAAACGATTTGGCTGATAATATCCTGCTGATGCTTGAAGATAAAGAAACCACTCTGTATCAGCATGATATCTGGTATTTAATCGATGTTATTTTTTCGACGGTTACATTTATTAGTATACTACTGACGGGAGTGTTAATGGCAAAGCTTTTAATAATCAATACTCAGATAAAAAATAACTACCGGAGAAAAACCCTGATCAATCGCAAAAGGTCTTTATGGATTATCATGGCGGGGCTGTGGTTAATAATCTCTGCTGCAATTATTATTATCCTACCGGTTATTTTTAAGAGTGATTGGCTGTTAATGAGGCTTTGGGCGCCAGTTAGTCTCTATTGTGGGGTCGTGATGCTGAGTATTTTTTCGCTGTTGTTATTTAGCACAGCTTTGATTAGCGCGAAATACCCCAAAGGATAAATTAAACCATGCTCTGGTCGGGCCGGCTGCTAATGAGATCATTATCACTTCGCGGCAAACAGGGCAGTCGGTTAAATAATTTGCTTCAATTGAACCTTATCAATCACTTCAATTTTACCCCGGGACAGGTTTACATAGCCTTCGTTCTCAAAGTATTTAAGCATTCGGGAAACCACTTCCCGGGCGGAACCCACATACTTGGCAATTTGCTCATGGGTCATATTAACCGTGTTCGAACCGGTTCGGGTCACCTCATCGAGTAGGAAAATGGTCAGACGTTTATCAAAACTCATAAAAAGAATTTGCTGCATCGCCCACATCACATCCGAAAAACGATCGATCATGGATTTATATGAAAAATTTTCGGCGTAGATATTTTCGTTGCAGATCTGAGAAAAGACAGAGGACTTTAGCAAGAGCACGTCACAATCTGCTTCGACATCAATATGAACATCAAAGGTAATATTATCCAGGATACAAGAGGCTGATAAGATGCATACCTCATCAGTGCCCAGTCGATAAAGGGTGATATCCCGGCCGTCTTCTGATAGAATATAGGTACGTAATTCGCCGCTTTTGATCAGCAGTATTCCGACGCAGTCATTTTCGCCACGATGAATATTCTCACCCCGTTTATAGCTTACCGGCATGGCATTTTCCAAAAACATGGTTTTCTGATTTGGATTTAAATGATCCCAAAAGGTCAGGATCGTCTTAAGAAATGTAATATCGGATTCTTTTAGCATTTTAATACCTCGTCTCACAATTTAAATTCTAGTATAGCACAGTTATTTTTATTCTACTTTAAAAACTAGGGTATAAAGTGGTATGATAAGGCATCGATATAAGGAGATTTTTATGAACAAAGAGATAAGAAAAAATCTGGAACTAAAACGGCTGGAAGCCAAAGACTTTACTCAGTTTAATAATATTCTGAGGTATGCTTTTCAGGTGACGGATGAACAATTGTTAAAAGTGGGTTGGAAGCACGATGAAATTAAACGGTCAAAATTTCCGATTCTGGAAAAAGCGGAGGTGATCGGCTGGTTTGAGGATGGACGGTTGGCGGCACAGATCGCCGTTTATCCACTTCAAGTCAATATTAGTGGCAGTATTTATGAGATGGGGTATATTACCGGAGTCGCGACCTATCCGGAATATATGGGGCTGGGACTGATGTCCGGGCTCATGAAAAAGAGCCTGGAAACCATGTATGAACGCAATCAGTGCATTTCTTTTTTGTTCCCTTATTCGCATCCGCTCTATCGTCACAAGGGTTGGGAGGTCGTATCCGATAAGATGACCTTTCATATCCGCGATCATCAGTTACCCCGCGATATTGATGTACCGGGACGAGTGAAACGGGTGAAGGAGAACAGTCCGGATCTTATTGCCCTTCACGACGCCTTTGCCAGAAAAACCCATGGCTGTCTGATTCGTAATGAACTGGTCTGGGAGGAATACTGGCGCTGGGATGTCGAAGATGTTACGGTGGCCATTTATTACGGCGTAGATGATCGGCCGCTGGGTTATCTGGTTTATCTGATTGAAAATGATGTGTTTCGCGTCAAAGAGATGGTTTATCTCAATCAGGAAGCCAGAAAAGGGCTATGGGGCTATATTGCCGCCCACGAATCGATGATTAACGAGGTGATCGGCAGTAATTATAACAATCACACGATATCGTTTCTATTTGGAGATAGCGACATGAAAGAAACGATTCGTCCCTATATTATGGCCCGAATCGTTGATTTTGAGGGGTTTATCAGTCAATACCATTTTGCCAACACGGACCTGAATGAGGCCATTACCTTTGATATTGTTGATCCGGTGTTGGAGTGGAACAATCGCAGCTTTACCATCTCGTTTACAAAGGGAAAAGACCCGGTTCTGGTTGATTTACCGTCAGAGAATCGGATCAAATTAGAAATCGGCATTTTAACGTGTATGTTACTTGGTTATAAACGACCCACCTATCTTCAGCAGATTGAACGGATTGAAGCCAGCAAAAAAACAGTTTCTCTTCTGGAGACCATTATCGCCAATGAAAAGGTATATTTCTCGGACTATATTTAAGGCAAAAAGAAAAACGGTTGATTAGCAATCGTTTTTCTTTTTTTCCTATAATGAGGAACTGATCATAAAACCAAGAATGGCTCCATAAATGGCAGTTCGATGAGGTTTGGCAGTAATGGGACAGGTGCCGCTTTGACAGCCTACCAGTTTGTAGTAGAGGAGTCCCAAAGCGCCGCCCACAAGGGTTCCGATTATCATTTTAATATACATCGCATGCTCCTAATTTTTTATTGATTCAATGCCGGAAAGTAAGGTGGCTTCATCAATGGCGCCACGATAGCCGCTGACAATTTTACCGTCGGGGCTAATAAATAAGGTGGTGGGGAGCGTTGAGACGCCATAGGCAATGCTGGCTTCCAATTCGGTATCAAAATAAATGGGGAAGTCAAAGCCCTGATCGGTGATGTACATAAGGCCCTTTTCTTTTGTTTCCCGCTGCCCGTCCACCTGATTGATCATCAGAAAGACCACTGCATCTTTTTGATTTTGATAGACCGTATTAAAGTGGGGCATCTCGCTTTTACAGGGTGGACACCAGGATGCCCAAAAATTGAGGACCACCGGTTTTCCGGCAAAATCAGACAGTTTAACCGGGTTGCCATCCTGATCAAACACCGTGAAATCAGGGGCCGCCTGGAGCTCATCGGCCTGAGAAGAGTTGGCGTTATTTGATACCGGATCTTGCGGATTGAAGGTTTTTGACAAGATCGTGTACCCCCAATAAACGATGATTAAAAAAGCGGTAAAGACGACAATGCCGATTATTGTTTTTGTTTGTTTAGTCATAATAATCTCCTTAAAAAGTTAAAAGCGACAGAAAATAGCCCAGTAAACCGGTGGCCATCAGTAGACCGATGAGAACCAGCAGTCCGCCGGAAAGACGATTGATGATCCGATAATGGCGTTTAACAAAATCAAAGGTCGATTTCAACTGCTCAATTAAAATGGCAGAAACCATAAAGGGAATACCAAGGCCGAGGGAAAAGGATAAAAGCATCAGAATTCCCTTTAAGGTATCACCACTGGAGGCCGCCATCATTAGGGCTGAGCCTAAAAAGGCACCCACGCAGGGTGTCCAACCGATCGAAAAGACGATGCCAAAAAGCAGCGCTGAAAAGAAACTTATCCGTGAATGATCCATGTTCATCTGACGGGTGGTGTTCAGAAAAGGGATATTCAGCACCTCCATAAAATTCAATCCAAAAAGGATGATGATGATACCACCCCCCACATTGACAACAGTTTGATGCTCAATTAGCACACTGCCAATACGACCGGCAAAGGCACCAAGCAAAACAAAAACTACCGTAAAGCCGAGGACAAAGCCTAAAGCATTAAAAATTGCGGTACGTTTATTATCGGACTGGCTTTGGCCGGCAAAATAGGATACATAAATCGGCAGCATGGGCAAAAGACAAGGGGATATAAAGGTGACGATCCCTTCAAGGAATGTGATAAAATAGTCCATACAGCCTCCTTTTCACAATGACACTTATTTTAGTACCAGGGCATTCATCGGACAATAGTCAACACACTTACCGCAACGAATGCATTTTTCCATATCGACTTTTGGGGCAGCAAAGCCTTCTTGAGATAGGGCATCAACAGGACAGACATGAACCGATGGGCAGGGGTGGTTTTGGGGACAGCGTTCCATCTTAACAATTAAATCAGCTTTAGGTGGTGCTGATTTGAACGTATTACTTGATTGATCAGGTGTTGTTATCATTTTATTTCCTCCAGATATAATTACATCTTGAACAAGTGAATCATCAAGATTTTATCATTCTATCAAAAAGGTGTGTTCATATCTGTGATTTAATCACAGATGAATAATTATTTGCTTAAAAAGGAACTTAAACGGTTGAAAATAAAAAACGCTAAATAAAAAAACAGTAGGTCCGGATGACCGTACTGTTTTTTTATATTAGGAATGAAAAGAAAAAGAGGAGATATTTATCTCTTGGGTATATCTTAGGCGGTGAACCTTTAGCCAAACTTTGAAAGAGGTTAAGTTTAAGTTAAATTAAGATTTTAGCAGGTTAGGGCGGAGGTGAATCACAGTTGACAAGAATCAGGCGATATGATAATCTGTAGCTAATTTAGAAATTGGGGAGCTTATGCATTTAGGCTGAGAGGAAGTAAATCGCTACTTCGACCCATGCACCTGATACGGATAATGCCGGCGTAGGGAGACCATCGAAATCGACTGTGCATTCGTGTACAGTTTTTTTTGTGTGCATTTCAGATACCAATCAAGCGATGGCTTAACCATCTAAACGATAAAACCGTAAAATATATTGTAGTAGAAAGAAGGAAGAGATGTTTAAAAAAATCTTAGAAAATGTTAGCAATTGTCCGCCGTTGGTTCATTGTATCACCAATTATGTAACGGTCAACGACTGTGCCAATAGTGTACTGGCTTGTGGCGGGGCACCGATTATGGCTGACGATATTAATGAGGTGGAAGAAATTATCTCCATTTGTAATGCTCTGGTCATCAATATCGGAACCCTTAATGAGCGAACCGTCGCGGCCATGATTATGGCCGGTAAAAAAGCCAATCGTCTCGGTCGGCCGGTGATTCTGGATCCCGTCGGTGCTGGTGCCTCTTCGCTACGGACGAACACGGTTTTTAAGCTGTTAAATGAGGTACAGTTTAGCGTCATCCGGGGCAATGTTTCGGAAATCAAGACCATCGACCAGGGCAGTGGCACGACCAAAGGGGTCGATGCTGATATCAGCGATGCGGTGAATAAAGACAATTTGGATCAGATGATCGCTTTTGCCAAAGCCCTGAGCGAGAAAACGGGTGCCATCATTGCCATTACTGGCGCCATCGACATTGTCGCGGATCATCAGAAGGCCCTGGTAATACGGAATGGACACCCGATGATGTCTCGGATTACCGGCACAGGCTGTATGCTCACAACGGTTATTGGCAGTTATTGCGGGGCCAATCCCGAGCAGTTGCTACTGGCCACCTCTGCTGCTGTTAGTTGTATGGGTTTGTGTGGGGAGCTGGCCTTTGAAAAGGTTCAGTCCCAGGAGGCCGGAACGGCATCCTTTCGAGCCTTCCTCATCGATGCGATGAGTTTGATGAATATCGAAACATTAAAAGGAGGGATGAAGCTTGAAACTCGATAAGCAGTCAATGCTACTTTATGCGGTGACTGACCGCAGTTGGCTGGGTGACAAAACCCTGGCCGATCAGGTTGAAGAAACCTTAAAAGGTGGCGCTACCTTTATCCAGCTACGGGAAAAAAAGCTGGATTTTGATGCGTTTGTAAAAGAGGCCCGGGCGATTAAAAAATTAACCGATGCCTACAACATTCCTTTTGTCATTAATGATGCTGTCGATGTTGCTCTGGCAGTGGATGCTGACGGGGTTCATGTGGGTCAGGATGATAGCGATGCCGGGGCGCTAAGAGAGCAGCTTGGCGATAAAATCATCGGAGTTTCGGCAGATACGGTGGAACTGGCACGAAAAGCTGAAGCCGACGGTGCCGATTATATCGGGGTGGGAGCGATCTATTCCACAGCCACAAAAACCGATGCCGAAGTGGTGGCTTTTGAAACTATCGCCGCAATCTGCAAGGCGGTGACCATTCCGGTGGTTGCCATTGGTGGTCTGAACGAAACCAATATTCTTAGCTTAAAAGGAACCGGAGTGGATGGGGTCGCCCTGGTCTCGGCAATCTTTTCTAAAAAAGATATCATCAGTGCAACAAAAGCGCTGCGAAGCTTATCTGAAACCATGACAAAACCATGAAAAATGCACAGATGAATTTTTCGGGGATAATCTTTGATCTGGATGGGACGCTAATTGATTCGATGTCGGCTTGGGAAAATATCGGCAGCAGTTTTTTAAAAAAGCATGGAATTGATCCTCGCGAAGATTTAAATAAGGTCATAAAAACCATGAGCTTTGCCGAATCGGCCCGCTATTTTATCGCGGTTTACGGGGTGAAAATGACCGAAGAACAGGTGGGGGATGAAATCAATGGCATGATCCGGGAGAATTACGAAAAACATATCCGTTTAAAACCCTTTGTTAAGGAAACTTTGGATCAGTATTTAAACCAGGGTATAAAAATGGCAATCCTAACCGCTACCCACAAGTCCCTGACCGAATTGGTGTTGAGTCGATATGGTTTGCTTAGTCATTTTGAGTTTATCCTTACTTCTGGGATGGTTGGTTTGCCCAAAAGTCAGCCGGAGATTTATCACCAGGCGGCGAAACAACTGGCGTTGCCAAAACAGCAAATTGCGATTTTTGAAGATGCCTTATACTGCATCCAGGCCGCCAGAGCGTCTGGTTGTTATCTTGTTGGGGTTTATGATGAATCCTCGAAAAATGACTGGGATGAGATCAAAAACAGCTCGGATTGTACCATTATGAGTTTTAAGGAGTTGCTACGATGAAAAAAGTCTTATCGATAGCCGGGTCAGATTCCAGCGGTGGCGCAGGTATCCAGGCCGATATCAAAACCATGATCGCCCATGGCAGCTACGGCATGACCGTGATCACCGTCTTAACGGCGCAAAACACCACCGGGGTATACGGCATTGCGGCGGTTGAAAGCACCTTTGTAGAAAATCAGATCGATTGTATTTTTAGCGATATTTTTCCTGATGCGGTTAAGATCGGAATGGTCTATAGTGCAGAGATCATTAGAAGTATTGCTAACAAACTTAAACATTACCAGGCGAAAAACATTGTCTTGGATCCGGTGATGGTGGCCACCAGTGGCGGCAGACTGTTAAGCGACGATAGCATTGAAGCTTTAAAAACAGAATTGATGCCATTGGCCGATTTGATCACCCCCAATATCCCCGAGGCCGAATGTCTGTGTGGCTTTGGCATTTCTGCCAAAGCGGACATGGTCAGAGCAGCTAAAAAAATCGCCACAAGCTATGCCGGGAGTATTCTGATTAAGGGCGGGCATCTTTTTGAAAGTGCCGATGATTTTTTGCTGATTCAAGATAAAAAGGGTCATGAAGAAGTTTGGTTTCCGGGAGTAAAAATTGATAATCCCAATACCCATGGTACCGGTTGTACTCTTTCCTCGGCCATTGCCTGTAATCTTGCCATCGGGTACAAGATGGAATTGGCGGTAAAAAAAGCCAAGGATTATGTGTCCGGGGCATTGGCAGCCAATCTGGATCTGGGAAAGGGCAACGGGCCCCTGGATCATGGTTTTCAACTGACCTCGGGATGCAAATAAAGAGAAGTAAAGCCAATTGTCAGCCGGGTTTTTAAAACGTGTTGGGGCTGAACAATTGGCTTTTTTTAGGCTTTGGGCCATTCTTTTTGTAGTACTTTTTCAACAAAGATCTGGGCCAGCTTTTTATCAAATTGAAAACCGGAGTTGTTTTTGATTTCGGCAATGGCTTCTTCGGCAGTAAAAACCCGGCTGTACGGACGTTCGGCGGTCATCGTGCAGTAGGCATCGGCGATTGCAATAATCCGCCCTTGGATGGAGATCTCATCAGCCTTTAAGCCTTTGGGATAGCCTTGCCCATCCCAGCGTTCATGGTGTTCAAGTACAAACTTGGCAATTTCTGCCATCTCATTAACGGATCGAAGAATATGATAGCCAATTTCTGGATGGCGCTTTATTTCCGCCCATTCGGCATCGTTTAATTTTTCGGATTTATTTAAAATCGCAGTGTCAATGGCAATTTCGCCAATATCATGCCGCAAACCGGCCATCCCCAGTTGATTGATGGCTTCAGTTTCAAAACCCAGTTCTCGGCCCATCGCCTGGCAATAGTCACAGACTAATTGAGAATGAATCAATTCATGGTGGCTTCGTTCGTAAATGGAATTGACAATTAACTCAATGGTAGCTTTTTTAATACTGGGACTGATGGTAAGTTTATGCTGGTACATGGCATCTTCAGCTCGTTTGAAAACATCGTTCAGGTCATCGGTGGGGGTTTCTTTAATGGCAAATCCCATCGAAACAGACAAAATAGTGCGGTCAATTCGGACCTTGGAAATGGCAGCATTGAGACGCTTAATAATGTTTTCCACACTTTGCAGTTCAGTTTTGGAAAGTAAGATTACAAACTCATCCCCACCAACGCGGGAGGTTATTTCATCATGTCGGCACTCATTTTTCAATATTTCGGCAAATTCCTTTAAGATTTTGTCTCCCATCTGATGGCCGTAAGCATCATTAATCAACTTAAGCCCGTTAACATCAGCCATAATCAGGGCAATTGGAAGATTTCTGGGGCTATCCAGTCGGCGTAGCTCTTCTTCATAAAAGCGACGGTTGTAGAGTCCGGTTAATTGGTCGTGATAGCTTAGATAAAGAACCTTTGCCTCTGCCTGTTTTCTTTTGTCAATGTTGCGGCTGATTCCAACCAGTTCAATCTCACCATTTTTGTGGTAACGATATTTTGTCGAAACCTCAACCCAGATGAGACGTCCATTTTTACAAGGCTGCTGGATTTCAATCAGGTGAGTATGAGCGGTTTTGGGGTTGGCAATGAACGTTTTGACATTTCTTTGTAAGTTAGCTCTGACCCGTTGAAGGGACTCGGTCGTCATGGCGTCTTCCAGCTTTTCAGCCATGGCTTCTTCAGAGGTGAGTCCCCTTAACTGAAAAATGGCTGGACTCATGTAGGTGAACTTATTCTGGGTAAGATTAAAAAGCCAAATCACATCAGAGGTGAATTCAGTTAAAAAACGGTATTTTTCTTCACTTTGGATAAGGGCATTCTCAGCATTTTTGCGATCTGTGATATCATCGATAATACTGATAATATGAGGAGTGTCGTTCATTAAAAAAATTTTTGCAGAAACCGAACAAATTCGGATATCCCTGCTTTTGGTAACAAAATTAAGTTCAAAATCATCAACTGACTGGTTAGTTGTGATTGCTTCCAGGAGTTTGTCCCGATCTGCAGGTTTTTCATAAAGATTAAGCTCCAACAGACTTTTATTTTGAACTTCATCTTGACTAAATCCAGTAAAATTTATAAAACTGATGTTGAAATTCACGATTTTACCATCAGCAAGTGATGTAATCAGGCTGGCGTCAGGACTGAGGTTAAAGATTTGTTCAAACTGTTCTTTAGCGGACAAAACATCAGCGCCGAGGCGCTCATTAATCATCATGATAAAGGTAAAGCTCACAATCATGTTGATGATAAATACCCCGGTAAAAGAGAAAACCTGAAAAAACGTTGGTGTAAGGGCATTAACTATGGGAGGGGAAAACAAGGCATAAAAAGATCGTAAAATTGCAAATAGGCCAGTGGAAGCAAATAGAAAAAGAAGCAGTGGCGCTTGCCTTGGGAGGTGGGTGTTGCTTCCTTTTCGAAGTGTATTGGCAATCAAAAGAGCAATTAATCCAATTGAAAGGTAAACTGAAAAAATGCGAAGTGAAATGTTATCGAAAACAAACTGAAAATAGATCAGGGTTAAGAGACAAAAACCAAAAATAATGGGAGGAAGCCACTTGTTTTCCGGCAGATCTAAAAATTGAACCAGACCCTTGTATAGAAAAATAAGGGCCACCAGCAGCAGGGAATTACCGGCTACAACCGTAATCAGAGCATTGATGGTGTTGGCCTGAAACATCACAAAAAGAAATCCCAGCGCAAAAAGGGAACAGCTAACGCCAATGTGATCAACACCGGGGTATTTAGAAGACAAAAACAGTATAAAAACAGCTTGAAAAATACTGGATAGAACTAAAACTAGGGCAATTGTAGCAAGATCAATGTTCATGGCGGCCTCTCATAAGGTGATGTCAAAAGAGCATAGATAGTTTAGTAATAGACAAACAATCAGTCATGGTTATTATATCCTGATTTGAGAAAAAGAAACACAAATTATAAAAAGACTGATGAGAATAGTAAAATATGATAAGATTGGATTAGTAAAATCAAGAAGGAGGCTTGAAGATTTATGAAGCAAAACATATCAGTGGTATACGCAATCCTGGCAGCACTACTTTTTGGGATCAATGCACCTTTTTCTAAGATTTTACTTGAAGAAATTGATCCCTTATTTCTGGCAGCACTTTTGTATCTGGGCGCAGGAACGGGTATGACGCTGCTGACGGTGTTTAATAAAAAACGTCGAAACGCGTCAAAAGAAGCCAGACTCACTAAAAAAGAAATGCCCTCGATTATTCTGATGATTTTGTTGGATATCGCAGCGCCGATTTTCCTGTTGATGGGGATCAAGCTGACCAACTCCAGTACGGCGGCCCTTTTAGGAAATTTTGAGATCGCCGCAACGGCAGTGATAGCCATGATTTTCTTTAAAGAAGCCATTGGCAAACGGATGTGGATGGCCATCGTATTTATTTCTCTGGCCAGTGTTTTACTGACCATTAGCGATGTCACGGCGATAAATTTGTCGATTGGGGCGATTTTTGTGATGCTGTCTTGCATTTGCTGGGGCTTTGAGAACAATTGTACCCGGAATCTATCGATTAAAGATCCGGTTCAGGTGGTTGTCCTCAAAGGTTTCGGTTCCGGATTGGGGGCTTTACTCATCGCCTCTATCTGGGGCGAATTATCGGCTTCGCTGCTTTATATTATTCTGGCCATGACCTTAGGCTTTGTGGCCTATGGCTTAAGTATTTTTTTCTATGTGAAAGCCCAACGGGGACTGGGAGCGGCCCGAACCAGCGCCTATTATGCGGCAGCACCTTTTATGGGTGTCTTTATTTCCTGGCTGGTACTTAAAGAACCGATCACTTTTTCATTCCTAATTGCGTTAGTGATCATGGTTTTGGGAAGCTGGCTGGCGCTGTCGGAAAATCATGAACACCGCCATATTCATGATGAGGAGACCCATGATCACAGTCATAACCACGATGATGCGCATCATCTCCATAATAACCATCCGCCGGTTAGTGGCGAGCATTGCCATGAACATACCCACAATAGGACTGTTCACACCCATTGTCATCTGCCGGATGTTCACCATCGGCATCGGCATTAAGGATAGTAATAAAAATGATAGCGCTTTTTAGTTGACGAGAAGGTGATTTAGACAAAAAGAACTTAGTCAAGCTGTTTTACAGTAGTGGCTAAGTTCTTTTTTTACCGGTAAAAATAATAGTTGACAATTCGTAAAAACAGAGCTATACTGCAATTACTTTACCGGTTAAAATATTTGAACGGGTTTGGTGCAGATGATTGAGTTAAGCTGGTACGAATAAATGGACAAATAAGAAAAGGACAAAAGCATTGTCAGCTAGTCGATGTAAACGATATTTTTATGAGCGTTTATCGTGTGAATATGGATCAGAAAAATTAGCTGGAGCAATATATCGAAGAACGGTCAAATACAGACAAGATTAAAAAGGAGTAAGAAAATGATTATTATTGGTGAAAAAATTAATGGCGCAATTCCTTCAACGGGGAAGGCCATTGCAGAAAAAGATGCCGCATTTATCCGGAATCTGGCAATCAAACAGGCGGAAGCCGGAGCAGATTTTATTGACGTCTGTGCATCGGTGGATGATGACATTGAACTGGAAACGATGAAATGGCTGATTGATATTGTTCAGGATGCAACGGATGTTCCAATTGCTGTCGATAGTCCTAATGTTTATACCTGTATTGAATCAATGAAGTATTGTAACAAACCAGGATTGTTTAATTCTGTCTCATTAGAAGGTGATAAGGTCGACGTAGCCTTTAAAGTACTGGCAGATACCAAATGGGAGTGTGTAGCATTGTTAAATAGCGACAAAGGCATCCCTAAAACGGCCAAAGACCGTTTGGAGGTTTTCACCGACTTAATGGCAAAATGTCAGGAATACCGGATTGATCCATCCCGGATGCACATTGATCCCCTAATTGAAATGCTTTGTACCTCAGAAGATGGTATTGCCATGGTCACCGAAGTCATTCGGGAGATTAAAAAACAATACCCAACCATCCATGTGACCGGTGCAATTAGCAATATTTCATTTAACTTGCCAGCCCGACGGATTGCCAATCAGGCCTTTGCGGTTTTAGCCATGAGTGCCGGGATGGACAGTTTTATTCTGGATCCACTTAATAAAGATATGATGGGGATGTTGTTTGCCACCGAAGCAATGATGGGTGAAGATGAATATTGTATGGAGTATATTGGCGCTTTCCGAGAAGGTATTTTCGTTAAATAAGGGTGAAAAATTTTTAGACGGCCCTGCCTAAACGGGCTTTACAAGGGTAATAGTGGTTCGATTTTAATAAAGACTTACACGGCTAGGTTAACAAAAACCCGGAACGCACATAGGTTTTGGGTGAAAAAATAGTTTGAATCTAAGGAGAAATTAACATGTCAAAAATTGAAGATGTAAAAGTATTGGTAGAAACTGGTAAATCAAAGAAAGTTGCAGCAGCTGTACAGGAAGCCCTGGATGCCGGCGATAAAGCGCAGGACATTCTGGATGCAATGATTGCTTCTATGGGTGTGATTGGGGATAAGTTCTCATCCGGCGAAATCTTTGTTCCGGAAATGCTAATTGCTGCTAAAGCGATGTCCAAAGGTGTGGAAGTTTTAAAACCGGTGATGGCAGGAGATGGCTCCAGTTCACTAGGTACCTGTATCATGGGAACCGTTGCCGGAGACCTTCATGATATTGGTAAAAACCTGGTTGTGATGATGCTTGAAAGTGCCGGATTTGATATGATTGATCTGGGCGTTGACGTACCCGCAGATAAATTTGTAGAAGCTGTAAAAGAGAATGATAACGTTGTGCTAGTAGCGTGTTCAGGTCTTTTAACGACGACGATGCCGGCATTAAAAGAAGCGGTACAAACCGTGAAAGCGGCTTACCCGGAGATGAAGGTCATTGTCGGTGGAGCACCTGTTACTCAGGAATATGCCAATGAAATTGGCGCTGACGGTTACGCCCCGGATGCTGGTAGCTCGGCTGCAAAAGCGAAAGAATTAATCGGCGCGTAGACGCGAAAATACCCAAAAATAGCCTGCAAATAGAAAAGGAGAAATAATGCTGACAATTAAAGAAAACTTACTCGAAACAATGAAGGGTGGCAACCCGGATCGTTTTGTCAAACAATATGAATTCATTGATCTGATCATGGAAGTACCGACTGGGGTTGAATTCAAATATGGTCAAACCTGGAAAGACCATTGGGGTATTACCTGGCAATGGCCGGAAGGTCAATTAGGAATGTTTCCAGTTCATCATGATGGCTTGGCGGTAATTCAGGATATTACCGAGTGGAAAGAGAATGTTAAAAAACCAGCCATTGCCACATCCGATGAAGCCTGGGCAGCGGCGCTTGCCCATGCCAATGCAGTTGATCGAAAAGAAAAATATGTCACCGCATTTTTCGCACCAGGTATCTTTGAAATGACTCACCATTTGATGGGCATGGAAAATGCCCTGATGGCTCTCTACGAAGAACCCGAAGCGATGCAGGAACTGATTGACTACTTAACCGAGTATGAGTTGGAATTTGCTGCAGTGATGATGGAAAAACTTAAGCCAGAAGCCATTTTACATCACGATGACTGGGGTAGTCAAATTTCATCCTTTATTTCGCCAGATATGTTTGAAGAATTCTTTGTACCATCATATAAAAAAATCTACCAGTTCTATAAAGACAATGGTGTCGAATTGATCATTCATCATAGTGACTCTTATGCTGCCAATTTAGTCCCTTACATGATTGAAGTGGGAATCGATATTTGGCAGGGCGTTATGAATACTAATAATATCCCTGAACTGATCAAAGCGTATGGCGAAAAGATCACCTTTATGGGTGGACTCCACAGCGGTACTGTGGATTATCCCGGTTGGGAAAAAGAAGTGGTTAAAAAACAGGTGGAAGAAACCTGCCGTGCCAATGGCACCAAATATTTTATTCCCTGCCAGACATCTGGTCTGCCAATTGAAAATTTCGAAGGTGTTATAGCTTATATCGATGAATGCATTGATGAAATGAGCAAGGAAATGTTTTAGAAACCAATTACAAAAACCTGTATTGCGATTAAAGCGATACAGGTTTTTTTATCGGCTTCTCTTAAATCTTCTGAGAATTTGAATAGCCGTTTGACGTTATTAAAAGCGTTAAAAAGTAGAAACGAATCCTATCAGAGTAAAAACGTAAAATTGATCGTATACTATGTTTTATCACCGCAAGAAGGGGTAAAACTAATGATAACGTACGATTTATTTTTTTATTTACAGAGAGGGTAAGATGAAAAAGCATGAAATCTCAATTGTCGACGACGAACCCATCAATCTGATGATCTTAAAAAAATTACTAAGTCCCTCTTTTCTTGTTCGGGCCTATAAATCAGGAGAAGAATTGCTTCGGGCGGTTAATAAAGACCTTAAACCGGATCTGGTTCTGATGGATATTATGATGCCAGGAATGGATGGTTATGAAACCTTGTCGGAACTACGCAAAGATCCGGAAAATTTGGGGATACCAGTCATCTATATTTCGTCACTGGATAGCCTGATTGATGAAGAGAAGGGGTTCCGGCTGGGGGCGGTTGACTATATTACCAAGCCCTTTCGGCCCGGGATTGTATTGGCTCGGGTCAATGCTCATCTGGAACTGAAACAGGCTCGGGATCGGCTTAAAAATCAGAATAAATGGCTGGAAGCAGAGGTCAAACGACGAATGGTAGAAAATCAGCTGATTCAGGATACGACCTTAAATGTTTTTGCTGAATTAGTTGAAACCCGGGATAATGACACCGCTAACCATGTTATGCGCACGCAACACTATGTGCGGATTATCGCTAAGCGATTGCAAAAAAACGAAAAATTCAAGAGTTACCTCCGTGACGATGTGATAGAACGTATTTCAAAAGCGGCACCGCTTCATGATATTGGGAAGATTGGGATTCCGGACGCCATCCTTTTAAAACCGGGAAAGCTTAACTTCGAGGAATTTGAAGTGATGAAAACCCATTGTAAAATCGGTGGAAATGCGATTCGTTTGGCAATCAATAAAACCTTGGCGGTCAACAAAACAGAGGCGGAACAGGGCGAAATTACAGCGCTATCATTTTTGGAGGAGGCCGAGAAAATTATGAATTACCACCATGAGCGCTGGGATGGAAAAGGCTACCCAGAAGAACTGTATGGGAATGAAATCCCTATTTCAGCACGAATTATGGCATTAGCTGATGTATTTGATGCCCTTACGACGGTACGGCCATATAAAAAAGCCTGGAGCATGGATTCGGTGGTCGACTATATTATCGAACAAAAAGGGATGCAGTTTGATCCAGATGTGGTGGAAGCTTTTGAAATAGAGATTGAGGCTTTCAGACAAGTCATGCATCAGGAGCCGGAATAAACATTAAAGAGCAGAAAGAGAAGGGGTTGTGAGTGATATGGCGGGTCAGGATAATTCAGGGTTGGTAAAACAGAATAAATTATTTGAAGCTTTTTTTGAAATGGTGCCGGATCTTTTGTTTTTAACGGATGCACAGGGGATAATTCTGGAATATCGGGCAAAAAAAGCCTCGGATCTTTACATCCCGCCGGAAGCATTTATAAACAAAAAAATCAATACTGTTTTGCCGGCGAATGTCAATGACTTATTTACCCATGCCATGCTAATGGCCAGAACGACAGGTCAAATGCAGACCTTTGAGTATGATTTGTCCAATTCCGATGGGAAGCATCACTTTGAATGTCGCTTAAGTTGGTTGGCTGAAAGTGAAAATTTTGTGGAAGTGATTCGGGATATATCCGAGCGCTATCAGATGGAGGAAGATCTTAAGAGTGCTCGAAAATTGTTAGAACAACGTTTAGTGGAACGTGAAGTCGAGCAAAAATTTATTGTTGACCAACTTTATCTTCATACCCAGCTGATTCGAGAAATCAGTCAGATGGAGTCGGGGATCAATGGTGATATTAATCGGTTTGCAAAAGAAATAACTGAGCTTTTGGGTAATCGCCTGGAAACGGATCGGGTTTCTATCTGGGAATATAAGAATGAAATGACAATGATGGAATGTCTGGACCTTTATGTAAAAAAAGAAAAAACCCACATCCGAAAAATGACGATGAACATGGTCGATCAGCCGCTGACATTTGAGCATCTCATCAAAAACAGATATATGATTGTTGATAAAGAATCGGCTGAACCGCAGGAAAAGGATTACTGGCAGGCTTATATGAAACCGTTAGGTGGAACCACTCTACTGGTTTGCAGTATTTTATGCAATGGTAGGTCGATTGGTTCGATTGGCTTTATGCATGTAAATAAAAACCATGCGTGGGGAAGTGATGAGATCACCTTTAGCTGTCATATTGCTGATCAAATCGGAACGGCCTTTTTAAACCAGGAACGCATTGAGATTACAAAGGCACTGCGCCAAAGTGAAGCTTTTTTAAATCGTGCGCAGGAGGTTTCAAAAACTGGACACTGGCATTTTGACATCAATGCGAACAATTTGACCTGGTCTAATGAAACCTATCGTATTTTTGGTGTCGATATGGGGAAGCCGCAAACCTATGAAACGTATATGGATCTTGTCTATCCAGAGGATCGTAATAAAATCGCTGAAACTTGGCAGGAAAAATCGGTGCAGGGTCGGTCGTTTACCATACTTCATCGAATTATTTCAGGGGCTGAAGTGCGCTGGGTGGAAGAACGATCAGAATTTGAGTTTGATTCTGATGGCGCGCCTGTCGCCAGTTGGGGAACCGTTGCTGATGTAACCGAGAAGATGAAATATCTGGAGGAATTGGAGAGTTACCAGAAGCATCTTGAGGAAATGGTTGTTTCTCGCACTACCGAGTTGGAAATGGCAAAACTTGAAGCAGAAGCTGCCAGTCAGGCAAAAAGTTCGTTTTTATCTAATATGAGTCATGAAATTCGAACGCCTATGAATGCAATCATCGGTCTGGCTCATCTAATTAAGCGTGATCCTCTAACCATGCGTCAGGAGGAACAGCTTGGTAAGTTGACTGAGGCAGCCAATCACTTGTTGCAGATCATAAATGATGTGCTGGATCTTTCGAAAATAGAGGCCGGAAAAATGCGAATGGATGCCCATGATTTTGAGCCCGACCGGGAAATCAACAGTGTGTGTAATATTTTGGGTGATCAAGTGGCTAAAAAAAATCTCAATTTACTGGTGGATGTTGATCATATTCCGACGGTTTTGCGGGGAGATTCGGTTCGCTTTGGGCAAATTTTGCTTAATCTAATGAGCAATGCAGTGAAATTTACCGAAACAGGGTGCATCAAGGTTGTGGCCCGGATTATGAAGCAGGAAAAAAAACAGATTCGACTGCGGTTTGAAGTGTGGGATACTGGGATTGGGATGTCAAAAGAACAGCTAAAAAACCTGTTCCAGGATTTTGTCCAGGCTGATGAATCAATGACCCGTCTGTATGGGGGAACTGGTCTGGGGTTGGCGATTAGCTATCGTTTGGTAAAATTTTTAGGTGGGGAAATTGGGGCTAAAAGTGAGCTGGGTCAGGGAAGTCAGTTCTGGTTTGAGTTGCCCTTTGAAATATCGACAGCGCTTCCTAAAAATAGAATCAGCATGAAATCCTCGAAGGAAATGCGGGTTCTGGTGATTGATGACATGCCAGAAGCCCGGGATCTGATGATCAGTATGCTGGCTGATTTTGGAATCCAGTGTGAGGCGGTCAGTTCGGGAAGTGAAGGATTAGCCACGGTGGTGCAAGCTGACCAGATGATGAACCCCTATCGGCTGGTATTGATGGATCTCAAAATGCCGGTTATGGATGGTATTGACACAGCACTGATGCTTCAATCGCTGGAACTGAAAACCAGGCCGACAGTTTATCTGATTACCGGCTATGGCAATCAGATATCCTATGAAGAAGCGCAGCGTGCCGGAATCAGCCGGATTCTGATCAAACCGATGACACCATCAACCCTTAATGATGCATTAATGGAACTGCTTGAAAATAATCGCGAATCAAAGATGCCATCATCGCTAAACGAGTTAGAGGATCATTTGAAAACTTACGAGCAGATGAGGATACTGATTGTTGAGGATAATCTGATTAATCAGGAAATTGTCGGGCAGCTTCTGGAACCTTTTAAACTTGTGATTGAGTTAGCCCAAAATGGCCAGGAAGCAATTGATAAAATTAGACAAGCTAAGTTTGATTTGATTTTGATGGATGTTCAGATGCCAGTAATGGATGGGTTGGAGGCGACGGCACGGATTAGAGCGATGCCGGGTTGGGAAACGGTACCTATTTTAGCGATGACGGCCAATGCTTTTGAAGAAGATCGGCGCCTTTGTATTGAGGCAGGGATGAACGACCATCTGGTAAAACCGGTGGAACCGGAGATTTTATACAAATGTTTGATCAAGTGGCTGCCGATAAAAAAAACTGGAGGTGAAAATGAAGCACCAGGAAATAGTGATAAAAATGAAACACCGAGAAAGAATTCCTTAGCAGAACGAGAGCAACAGAATCGGTTAGAAGTCCTTTGGCAGGTGGAAGGATTGAATGTGGAAGCTGGTCTTAAAATTCTTGGTGGTGATGCCGCCGTCTATTTGCGGTTGATCCGGCAGTTTGGTCAAAAATGTCAGACGGACGCAACAAATCTCCTGAAGCAGGTGTCTGAGCAGGATGACCAAAGCATTATGCAAACGGCTCATTCAATTAAGGGTGTGGCTGGAAATTTGGGTGCTGAAAAAATACAGGAGCAGGCGGCTGAATTGGAACAGACAATAAAGGCCCAGTCGTTAAACGATCAATCTGAGAAGTTAATTAATAACTTTGTCGCAGAATTAAGACATTTTGCGGATGCTTTGCCGAGAGAAAGAGTTTTCTCCGAAAACCAACAAAAAGACAAAGGAAACGATGCTCAAATTGATGCAATTAAGAACCGGTTGGCAGTTTTGCTTGAAAATAATGACACCGACGCTGATGATTTATTTGAGAAGCACAAAGACCTGTTGATTGTTAACTTAGGCGATGCGGGATTTGATCTGGAAAGACAGATTCATGAATTTGATTACCAGGATGCTCTGAAGACTTTGCGACAGGTTCAAAAGAAAAAATGACAATGCTAAATACCTGGGAAAGATTTGTGAAGTTGTTCACAAAGAATTAAAAGTTTAGAATGACAGATAAACATTTAAAGTGCTTAAGAGTCGTGGCGATTATGTTAGAAACCGGTTAAATTTGCAAATATTTCTTGATTTTCACAATTTTTTATAGTACAATTCGACTCGAATGACAGAAATAGATTTATGTCTATTTGGCGTATTCATAAGCAAAATTTATGGATACAGCAAAGAATTATTTTGACCATTTTTTTATCTGAATAACTCGGGGATAAAGAAATAAAATGCCATACGGACAGCTAGGTCAAATGCCGATTGGCAACTTTCGTTGCCTTATTGATTGAGTATTAGCTCAAATTTTATAAGTTGGTTACTTAAAACCGTGTGCGTTTTTGCACATCACACTTGTGAAACAATCAATAAGAGTAGTAAAAGTAAGTTCTTGCTATATAGACTCTAATTTCTGCGTTTTGGATCATTAAATAGACGGTGCGGTCATGCGCTCGTTTAATACAAATCAGTAGAAATAAACTCAAGTGGATGAACAGCAGATGCTGATGGATCACTTGGGTTTTTTGTTTTATTAAATCATTACAGCACAATTACAATGCAAAAAATGGAAACGGGGTGGATTATGGATAATAAATTAAAGTTGAATGGTTTTAACAATTTGACAAAATCGTTGAGTTTTAACATTTACGATGTATGCTATGCCAAGAGCGAGCGCGAACAACGGGACTATATTGCCTATATTGATGAGCAGTATAACTCGGACCGCTTAACTAAAATTTTATATCGTGTTACTGAGATGATTGGGGCTCGGGTGCTCAACGTATCCAAGCAGGATTATGATCCTCAGGGGGCGAGCGTTACCTTTTTAATTGCCGAAGAAACCTTTTTAAGAGAATATCGGGAAGCCTCCGTTGAACAGACCGATTTACAGGGCGATACGGTGGTGGCCCATCTGGATAAAAGCCATGTAACGGTCCATACTTATCCGGAATATCATCCGGACACTTCTATTGCTACCTTTCGGGTTGACATTGATGTGGCTACTTGTGGCGAAATTACGCCTCTGAGCACTCTGGATTTTCTGATTGGCAGTTTTGATTCGGACATTATTACCATGGATTATCGGGTCCGGGGATTTACCCGGGATGTCAGCGGAAAAAAACTCTTTATGGATCATAAGATCACCTCAATCCAGGATTATGTTGATGATAAAACACTAAAGGAATATGACGCCATTGATATTAACGTTTATCAATCCAATCTTTTTCATACTAAGATGATGTTAAAAGAAATCATCCTCCAAAATTATCTCTTCAATACGGATGCTTATGAGCTGCCGCCACGAACGCGGCTACAGATTACCGAAAACCTGCGTCGCGAAATGATCGAAATTTTCAGCGGTAGTAATGTATATTAATTGGAAAGGGATAAATACGTGCCAAAATTAAATCAGGAACGGATGCCGATTATGACGGCACTTAATGAGTTTAAGAGAAATCGGTTGGTGCCCTTTGATGTGCCCGGCCATAAACGGGGCAAGGGAAATCCCGAATTAACGGAGTTTTTAGGGGAACGTTGTATGACGCTTGATGTCAATTCGATGAAGCCGCTGGATAATCTTTGCCATCCGGTTTCGGTGATCAAAGAGGCTGAGGAACTGGCGGCGGATGCCTTTGGGGCCAAGCAGGCGTTTTTTATGGTCAATGGCACAACATCTGCCGTTCAGACGATGGTGCTGTCGGCCTGTAAAAAAGGGGAAAAGATTATTCTGCCCCGAAATGTCCACCGCAGCGTCATTAATGCGATGATCCTGGGTGGAGCTATCCCGGTTTATGTAAATCCCGAAACCAACCATGAAATCGGTATTTCATTGGGGATGACCCTTGTAGCGGTAGAAGAAGCGATCCGGGAGAACCCCGATGCCAAAGCGATCTTAGTCAACAATCCCACCTACTATGGGGTTTGTTCAAACCTGAAAGCGATCACCGAACTGGCTCACGCCGCCGGTATGCTGGTGCTGGCGGATGAGGCCCACGGTACCCATTTCTATTTTGGCGAAAATATGCCCATCAGTGGGATGGCAGCGGGAGCGGATATGGCATCGGTCAGTATGCATAAATCCGGTGGGTCGCTGACTCAAAGCTCCTTTTTACTCGTGGGTGAGGGCATGAACGCTGGTTATGTGCGCCAGATTATCAATCTGACCCAGACCACCAGCGGTTCCTATCTGCTGCTTTCCAGTCTCGATATTTCGCGCAAAAATCTGGCGGTGAATGGCAAACAAATTTTTGCCAAGGTAACCGAAATGGCCCAATATGCCCGGGATGAAATTAATCAGATCGGTGATTACTACGCTTACTCGAGTGAGTTGATTAACGGAGATACTGTTTATGACTTTGATGCCACCAAGCTGTCGATTAATACCCTTCATGTCGGTCTGGCTGGAATTGAAGTGTATAGTATTCTTCGTGATGAATACGACATTCAGGTGGAATTTGGCGATGTCGGCAATATTCTGGCCTATATTTCAGTGGGAGACAGTCGGCGGAATCTGGAACGTCTGGTTTCAGCTCTGGCCGAAATTCGTCGGATCTATAAAAAAGATAAGGCTGGGATGCTACAATATGAATACATTAACCCCGCGGTGGCTGTCGCCCCTCAGGAAGCCTTTTATGCCGATAAGGAAGCCTTATCGCTGGAAAAAAGCGGCGGTCGGATCTGTAGTGAATTTGTGATGGCTTATCCGCCGGGGATTCCGATTCTGGCACCCGGGGAAAGAATTACGACAGAAATTCTTGACGCCATTGAATACCTAAAAGATAAGGGCTGTTTTTTAACCGGTCCCGAAGATATGGAAATAAAAAATCTCAATGTGCTAAAGGAGGATTAAATGGAACTATGGTTTTCAGAAAAACATACCCCCAGCGTCAAATTTTCCATTCAGGTGGATCGTCAGCTTTACTGTGGACAAAGTGAATTTCAGCGGATTGATGTCTTTGACTCCAAAGAATTTGGCCGTTTTTTAACCCTGGACGGGTTTATGATGCTGACCGAAAAAGATGAATTTATCTATCATGAAATGATGGTGCACATTCCCATGGCGGTTCATCCCGCTCCGAAAAAGGTGTTGATTATCGGCGGCGGTGATGGTGGTGCCATCCGCGAGCTGGTGCGTTACCCTTCGGTTTTACACATTGATCTGGTCGAAATTGACGAGCTGGTGGTGGAAGTCTGCAAAAAGCATCTGCCCCAAACCGCCTGCTGCTTTGCCGATGAGCGGTTAACGGTCCATTATCAGGATGGTCTGAAATTTATTCGCCGTTGTGAAAATGAATATGACCTGATCATTGTCGATTCGACCGATCCCTTTGGTCCTGGCGAAGGCCTGTTTACCAAAGAGTTTTATGGTAATTGCTATAAGGCGCTAAAAGAAGACGGGATCATGGTCAATCAGCACGAAAGTGCATTTTATCTGGATGATGCGGTGGCGATGCAGCGGGCCCATAAGCGCATTGTCGAGTCCTTTCCGATCAGCCGGGTCTATCAGGCTCACATCCCCACCTATCCTTCAGGACACTGGCTGTTTGGCTTTGCCTCAAAAAAATACCATCCAATTGAGGACTTAAAGGCCGTGAAATGGAATGCCCTGGGTTTTAAAACCCGCTATTATAACACCCGGTTGCATGTGGGGGCCTTTGCTTTGCCAAACTATGTGGAGGAACTGTTAAAAGATGTTGAATAAAAATATTGAGACTTTTTTAGGTTGTGACAACGACTATGGGGAATCGGGCATTGTCGTTTTTGGCGCCCCCTTTGATTCCACCACATCCTTCCGTCCCGGTACCCGTTTTGCCAGCAAAACGATGCGGGGGGAATCCTACGGATTAGAAACCTACAGCCCCTATCAGGATAAGGATCTGGAAGATTTAGCCATTTTTGACGGCGGTGATCTGGAACTCTGTTTTGGTGATACCCAAAAGGCGCTGGCAGTGATTGAAAGTTATACCACCCGGGTATTAAGAGATGAAAAGACCCCAGTGATGATTGGCGGTGAGCATCTGGTGACCCTGGGAGCAGTTCGGGCAGTGGCCCGGAAATATCCGGATCTCCATGTGATCCATTTTGATGCCCATGCTGATCTGCGCGATGATTATCTGGGGGTGACCCTGTCCCATGCGACGGTGCTGCACCGGGTTTGGGATCTCATTGGCGATAACCGGATCTATCAATTCGGGATTCGCTCTGGCGAACGCAGTGAGTTCCAGTGGGGCAAAGATCACGTCACCACCCAGAAATTTAATTTTAATGGTCTGGCTGAAGTGGTCAAAAAACTACAGGGCAAGCCAGTCTATTTCACCCTCGATCTGGATATATTAGATCCGTCCGTTTTTCCAGGCACCGGTACCCCGGAGCCTGGCGGTGTCGGTTTTTTAGAGCTGCTTGAAGCGATCCAAAAAATCGGAGAACTGAATATTGTCGGTTGTGATATTGACGAGTTATCGCCGGTCTATGACCAGAGCGGTGCTTCCACTGCGGTGGCCTGCAAGGTGTTGCGGGAACTGTTGTTGGCGATGGCCTAAACAGTTGGAATGATCACCAATGACCAAAGCTCAGACGATTTCAGCACCATTAGGCTGTGTAATTAAAGAGTAGTAGGGGCGAGCATTGCTCGCCCGAACTCTGATAGTATTTATATAATAGTTAAATAACAGGAGGAACAAATTATGGGAAAAGCATTAATTATCGGTTGCGGCGGTGTTGCCAGTGTGGCCATTCATAAATGCTGTCAAAACAGCGAGGTGTTTTCAGAAATCTGTATTGCCAGCCGGACCAAAAGCAAGTGCGATGCACTAAAAGCAAAACTTGATGGCGGAGCGACAAAAATCACCACTGCCCAGGTCAATGCTGATCACGTTGATGAGCTGATTGCGCTGATTGAAGAGGTAAAGCCCGACGTAGTATTAAATTTGGCTCTGCCTTATCAGGATTTGACTATTATGGATGCCTGTCTGGCCACCAAAACCCATTACGTCGATACGGCCAATTACGAGCCCGAAGATACCGCCAAATTTGAATATAAATGGCAGTGGGAATACCGGGAACGCTTTGAAAAAGCCGGGATTACGGCACTGCTGGGTAGCGGTTTTGACCCGGGCGTGACCGGTGTTTTCTCGGCCTATGCGATGAAACATCAATTTGATGAGATTAATTACATCGATATTCTCGATGCCAACGCCGGTGATCATGGCTACCCCTTTGCGACCAACTTCAATCCGGAAATTAATATTCGGGAAGTCACTGCCAACGGCAGCTATTGGGAAGAGGGACAGTGGATTGAAACCGAGCCGATGGAAATCAAGCGGGTTTATAATTTTCCCGAAATTGGACCTAAAGACATGTATCTGCTCCACCACGAGGAATTGGAATCACTGGGACAAAATATCAAGGGGATCAAACGGATTCGCTTCTTTATGACCTTTGGACAAAGCTATCTAACCCATCTCAAATGCCTGGAAAACGTCGGCATGACCGCCATAGAGCCGATTGAATTTGATGGCAAGATGATTGTACCGCTGCAGTTTTTAGCCGCCGTATTACCAGATCCTTCGACCCTAGGCCCGCGAACCAAAGGAAAAACCAATATCGGTTGCATCTTCCAGGGCAAAAAAGAGGGTAAGAATAAAACCTACTACCTTTACAATGTCTGTGATCACGAAGAATGCTACAAAGAGGTTGGTTCCCAGGCGATCTCTTATACGACCGGAGTACCAGCGATGATCGGTGCGATGCTGGTGATGACCGGCCAGTGGCAAAAACCCGGCGTTTACAATATTGAAGAGTTTGATCCCGATCCATTTATGGAAGCGTTAAACAAATGGGGACTGCCCTGGCAGGAAAGCTTTGCACCAGAGCTGGTTGATTAAGGATGGTCAAACACGGATGGAATTAAAAGATGCCTTCAAGGAGCTGCCCACCCCCTGCTATCTTGTCGATGAAAGCCTGCTGATTAAAAACTTGAAAATTCTCGACCGGGTTCAAAAAGCCACGGGTTGTAAGATTTTGCTGGCCCAAAAGGCTTTTTCGATGTTTTCACTTTACCCCCAGATCGGCCGCTACCTGGCCGGCACCACGGCCAGCGGACTCTTTGAAGCCCGCCTGGGTCATGAGGAAATGGGTGGTGAAACCCATGTCTTTGCCACCGCCTACCGGGAAGATGAGTTTGAGCAAATCACTAAACTCTGTGACCATATCGTTTTTAATTCCTTTAACCAGTGGCAAAAATACAAGGATGCTGCACTCGAAGCCGACCGGGAATGCGGCATCCGGATCAATCCGGAATGCTCCACTCAGGATCACGCCATTTACGACCCCTGTTCACCGGGATCAAGGATGGGGGTAACCCGGGCCCAGTTTGTGCCGGAGCTGCTAGAAGGGATCAGTGGTCTGCATTTTCATACCTTGTGCGAACAGAATGCCGATGCCTTGGAACAAACCCTGAAAGCGGTGGAAGACCAGTTTGGCGAATTTCTACCGCAGTTGAAATGGCTCAACTGCGGGGGTGGGCATCACATCACCCGGGATGACTATGATGTTGATAAACTGATTGTTACCATCAAGCGGATTCAAGAAACCTACGGGCTAAAGGTCTATCTGGAACCGGGCGAAGCAGTGGCTCTTAACACCGGGTTTCTGGTGACGACGGTGCTGGATTTAATTGATAATGGCGTTCACAACGTTATCCTCGATACCTCCGCCGCCTGTCATATGCCGGACGTGCTGGAAATGCCCTACCGGCCAACTATTATTGGGGCCGCCTTGCCGGATCAAAAACCCTTTACCTATCGACTGGGCGGACCGACTTGCCTGGCCGGGGATATTATCGGCGACTACGCCTTTGATCAGCCGCTTGAAATCGGTGATCGACTGGTATTTTGCGACATGGCCATCTATTCGATGGTTAAAAATAACACCTTTAACGGTATGAATCTCCCCGCTATTGCCATATTTACCCAGGAAAAAACCATCCAGATGGTGAAACAGTTTGGATATATGGATTTTAAAAACCGATTGTCTTGAAAGACGGTCGGTTTTTTTAAGGAATTTAGCTATTATCCGGATGAGTCTTTATGGTATAATGGCTCAAATAAGAATTATTCTAGGATGATTAGATAGCGAACAGGAGAAACATGATGATACATAAATTTGACCAAAAAAATAAACAAAAGCTAGATAATGAGTGGCGTCGGGAAAACCTGCCACCGGTTGAAACATTGAAAAATTTAGGCCTTAAAGAAACCGATAGTTTTGCCGATATCGGCTGTGGAATTGGATATTTCACCATTCCGGCAGCAAAGATGATCGGCAACAACAATGCCTATGCACTGGATACCTCACCAGAAATGCTGGAGGAGCTTGAACTTCGCAGCAAAGCAGCGGGTATCAAAAATATTGAGATCGTAAAAACCCAGGATCTGGATCTGATGATTCCCGATGCGTCGGTCAGTTTTGGATTGATGGTCAATGTGATTCATGAAATAGTTGATAAAAATCAATTTCTGGAAGAAAGCAGCCGGATTATCAGACCCGGAGGAAAGCTGGCCATTGTTGATTGGGAAAAAGCAGAAACAAAAACGGGTCCTCCTATTGATCATCGGATTGGCAGTGATGAGGTGAAAACCATGCTAGCAGAGATTGGCTTTGAATGTCAGGAGATGATCAATATTGCCGAAACCTTCTATGGCCTGGTTTTTGTCAAAAATAATTAGAATAAACATGGGAGATCTGATGGAGAAAGAAATGATTGAGATTATAAAAAACGATCAGTTTGCAAAACTTGTTGGATTGGAACTGGTAAAGGTTGAACTGGGATATGCCGAAGTAAGAATGGTGATCACAGAAAAGCATTTAAATGGGGTTGGCATCGTCCAGGGAGGCGCTCTCTTTACCCTGGCGGATTTTGCCTTTGCGGCGGCGGCAAACGCCGACGGTAAAGTGACCATCGGTATCAATGCCAATATCACCTATTCCAAACCAGCCAAGGGAAAAACGCTACTGGCCAAAGCCATGGAAACCTCTTCCAGCCGAAGCCTTTGCAACTATACTGTAGATATTTTTGATGAAGACAATGCAGTGTTGGTTGCAAAATTTAATGCGACCGGGTTTATTAAGAACTAAAGTGTTAGGATAAAGATTTAAAAAATAGAGCTTAAAAAGTATCGTAATTAAAAAGTGATGGGTTAGCCATCACTTTTTTTTATGACCTGATAATAGATCAGTCCAAAAACCGAAGCCAGAAATACCAGCACAAGCCCGATGACGATTTTTGGAAATGGTACGGTTTCAGTGGTGGCATAACCGGCTGTCACTATCGCAATGGAAGCGCTATGAATATCGACATCGCCGCCATGTTCAACACAGGCCCGGTTAAACACGCCGGTAACCTGGAGCTGGTCGCCGATATGCTTATAATCCCCGAAAAATCTAATGCGTTGGGCATCGTTAAGAGGCATCTAGATGCCCATGGCATTACTACCGTCATTGATATTGCCCCAGGCATAATCACCCCTTTCCATCGCTTCACCGATGACGGTGACGGTTTTACCGTCCATTGCTTCAGCATTTTCCACCAGTTGATTCAGCTCGATCACATCGACGGCCAAGACCCCACCACTGAGACAGAAAAGCAGACCAACCGTAAGAATCGTCGTTTTTATTAGTTTGTCCAACATTTTTTTATGCCTCCAATGATGAAGCCGATGAGGGCGAAAACAGAAAGAAATTCCAGTCGGCCCAGATACATGGCAATAATATCGTAAATTTTCATAACTGCCGGCATGTCGGCGGTGGTGACGCCAATCGATAAGCCCACATTTCCGGTAATAGAGGCGGATTCAAAGGCGGCACTGGCCAACGGATAGCCACAAAAAGTTCCGATTAAGGTTCCCAGGGCAAAGGTGATCAGATAACAAATGACAATCAAGGCAGAGGCCTTCACCAGGCTATCCGCCAGAATTTGGTCCTTAATGTGGTGGAAGCGAAAGACCTTGACATTGCGCTCGGAAGACAGTAAGCGCTTCACATCAGCAAGGATACTTTTAAAGAGGATGCCAATCCGTAAGCCCTTAAAGCCGCCGGCGGTGGAACAGGCCGAGCCACCAATCAGTATTGCAATGATGAGAATCAGGATACCGAAGTCACCCCACTCCAGTGCGAATTGTCGGGCATAAACTGAACCAAACCCGGTGGTAGTATGGGCCGACAAGACATTGTAAACAACGCGCCGAAACATAACAACGGCATCGGCGTAAACACCAGTCCGGGACAGCCACAAGACAGCCATCGTACTGGCCAGAAACGTGGTGATAAAAAAGCTCTGAGTTTCGACATTTTTTTCTGAAATCTTCCGCTTTAGGATCTCCACCCCTAACTGGGTGGGACAAATGGTCTCAATGTCCAGCATGTCATAAATATATTTGCGACTGGGGTCCCCGACTCGGGCGATGATACGGGGCATGTTATAGATTTTTTTGGCAATCAGAGACATGGTAATGTTAAGATTGTCATCAGAAGTTACCGCCAAAATATAATCAGCTTGTTTAATTCCGGCCTTCAGTAAACGGTCGTTGTCATATTCAACACCTTTGAACCGGGAACCGTTAAAACTACTACCGAGGACACTTAATTTTTCGCCGTCATGGTCGATGACGGAAATGTCATGCCCGCCAATTGATAATTCTTTGGCCAAGGTACTGCCTAGCCTGCCGCAGCCAACAATAATGATATACATAATTTTCTCCTAAGATGAAGCTGAGATGAAGGATAAATGGAGTAGTTATACGATTCTTTATCCTACAAAAAAATTAACACAGATTCTATAAAGTTTGTATAAAGATATTGATGTCTTATATAAATTTAATATTAAAGGGTAGACGTTGAAAAAAAAACGGTCATTCGTTATAATGAGGCAGAGGCGTTCGTTTGAGAGAGGAAAAAAAATGAAGATAACAGTAATCAATGGAACCATGTGCCATGGTAGCACCTGGCATTGTAAGGATTTGCTACTTGAAAAGATTTCGCAATTAGAAGAAACCCAGGTCAGGGAGTTTTATCTGCCCAAAGACATGTCGGATTTTTGTGTTGGTTGTTTTTCCTGCTTCTTAAAAGGGGAAGACAGTTGCCCACATGCAGACCAGATCCGGCCCATTGTTGCAGCTTTGGAAGAGGCGGATCTGGTGATCTTAACCTCGTCGGTTTATGCACTGGATGTTACCGGTTCGTTAAAAGCCTTGCTGGATCACCTGTGTTTTATGTGGATCAGCCATCGCCCCAATCCGAAAATGTTTAATACAGTGGGGATCAGTTTTGCCACAACTGCTGGAGCAGGTCTTGCTCATACCACTAAAACGATGCAGAATAGTCTTAAATTCTGGGGGGTAAAAAAACGGTTTGTCAGCAAGCAGGCCGTCGCGGCGATGAAGTGGAACGATATATCCGAGAAAAAGCAGCATCAAATTGAAAGAGAGATGGTGCAATTGGCAAAAAAAGCCACCGCAGCGGTGGCTAATATTGAGCACAGTAGCGCCCCCTTATTTAGAAAAATTATGTTTAAGGTGATGAGGACGATGATGAAAAAGAATGATTGGAACCCCACCGATCGCAATCATTGGGAAGCCAATGGCTGGTTAAGCGGGACCAAGCCCTTTTAAAATCAGACGACCTCGATGGTTGTTGTCATGCCAAGAATCTTGGCCAGCCGGTCCTGGGGCAGCGTGCGCAGATAAGCATCCAGATTTTTTTGCAGCCGGATTTCAGAAGGCGAATAATCAATGGCGTCAATGGCTGGGTGGAGGGGATGACGTTTGGTTAGTGCCGCCAGTTCAATGTCCTCCAGTAGATCAAAGACCATAGCCGCTTCAATGGGATCAAGTTCCCCGGCGATAAGCAGATCTTCCATATCAGCCAGGGTTTTAATATGCTCTTTAATAATAGCCAGCTTGTCGTCAAAGAAGCGGCAGGATAAAAACTCCGTAACCAGTTCCCGATAGGTCGCATCATCCATTTTAATGCCCATATTGTAGTGAACAAGGGGTTTAATGGTGGGATTATAGCGGGGCACAAAGGTCTTGTTAAGCGAGTGAGTGGCGAGTCCCTTGTAAACAGAGGTGGTGATTTTGGGAATACTGGCGCTCAGGTATTTTTTAAGCGATGGATTGGTGATAAAAAGAGCCGTCATCACTTCCTGGGCAGCGGCTTTTAATTGCGCTTGTATTTGTGTCAGGCTCAGATTTTTTAGTTTATTCTCCAGAATGTTAAGATCAGTTGGGCTAAAATCCAATGGCAGTAGGGGAGCGTTTAGTAATTGACGACCTAAAGCATTTAAAAAAACCTGTTCACAGATATTATCAAGGAGATTTTGGTAGCCAATATCATAACCACTCATGACTTCGTGGATGATATTGGCATCAAAGTACGAACAAAACAAGTTTTCATAATACAGGCTCTCTAAATACTTGATGACAAACTCAACCCCGGCCAGATCCGTAACCGGATGGATCAGTTGATAGTCGATGTTGCTGGGGATTTCATGGGCATGAAAATTAATTTCATAGGTTTCGAAAAAGGGCGAAAAACCCTGGTCGATGGTGATCGTGTAGGCATGGTTCGGGGTTTTAAACTTGGATTTGCAAACCCGATTATAAAAATAACGGGCCACGTTTACTTTTCGTTTTAGTACCAGTAAGCCATATTCGTAGAGCTTTTCAATGGGTTCATTTTCAATATCGAAGAGAGCGGCGTCCACATCGGGTAATGATTTAAGGTAGATGCCGATGGTAAACAGACTAGAAGCCATGATTCCCTGGGCGATTTCAACCCGGACCGAGCTGCTTTCTCCCTTGGTGAAGCGCTCGGTACAGTCGGCCAGAAGTTTAAGACATTCCATTTGAACGCGCTCAGATTCTTTGGGGCTGAGGATACCCTTTAAATAGGCCTCCTGAAGCAGCGACTGAAAATAAAATTCGCCACTCAGCTTATTGGCATTAACTTTGGTCTGTTTTTTTAGATTATTCATCATCATCCTCGCTTTCCAATATTTTTTCAGTTTCATAAAGATCGTTGTAATCGGGGTCGAGTCCCAGGCGGATATTTTTAGCCATTCGCTCCAGTTCCCGAAATTTAAGCTGATCCAGTGATCCCTGACAAACCCCGTTAAAATACTTTTTCATATAACCGATAAGATCATCATCGTTCATTAAATCCAGGGTTTCATTCTTAAAATAATAAAATATCTCAACGAGGTCATTTAAAAACTCGGCATAGCGGTACTGGGAGAGATAGGGGGAATCGGCAAAGGTCAGAATAACTTTTTCGATGATTCCGCCGCCAAATTCAACCCGGCCAAAATTTTTAAGTGAATCGGATCGGGTTTCGACCAGTTCCAGCGCCTGTTCTTCGGATAACACCAGCGCATAGTCGGCAGTAATCTTATTGCATAACAGTATTTCCGAAACAGCCTGTTTTTCGATCAGAAAATTATCAAACAGCATCAGCTCAAACGACATATGGTTACCTCCCGGGCATAAAACAAAAGATTACCTATTGACAAAACTGCCAAGATATGGTATCATTTATTTGTAAAATGATAAAATGGATTATTTGCGTGTATGTTACTAATAATATCACGAAAAACTGAATAAATCAATGATCTTTAATACAAAACAGGTGTTGTTTAAGAAACAGCACCTGTTTTTTTGTCGTTCATCGTCTAAAAATAATCTCAGATGGCTGTTTCTTGCTGCCCTGATGGAACGGCGCCAATGTTCTTAATGTAATCTTTATCTTCTGATAGTAATTCGATATGCCAAATTAATTGCAAAATAAATATAATTAAATCACAAAGAATGTAAAAACTCAGGAGGAAAAGAAAATGGATAAAAAGATGGATCGAAAAAAAGCCTTTGAAGAATATATGGCTTCTGCAAAAAGGGATTTAAAAACGGGTGATTATTTTTTGGCCGAAGAAAAAATAAAAAAAGCGATGAATGAAAATCCCCACTCCCCAGCGGTACATAACCTATACGGAATTCTGGAAGAATTGTTGAAGGAAGAAAATTTAGCGCATAAGCATTATCGGGCCGCCATTGCTCTGGACCCCGCCTATAAACCGGCGATGCGGAATTTAGGAAGAATTTCTACCTTTGAAGAGCGGACCAGAAAAGGTCATATTGATTTTGAAGATGAGCCAGAACAGCCCGAGGAAGACCTGTATATCATCGAATACGACCGAAACCATGTGGGTCATTTGCATAAAAAAAATAGGAAGTGAAAGAGATGAACGTCGTTTTAGTCCTTTCAGGGCTCATTGCACTGCTACTACTTTTTTTTGGGTTTTTGTTTTATTTAAGGGCGAAGCATTGTGGTTTTGGCCAAGAAGCGGTTTGATCTGCGGGGGCGGGACATCAACGCCCTGGGCGCTAGCTTTGTGGCATTTACGGCCAAAACCAGAATGAGTGGCATCGATTTTCAGGGATATGAGATTCGCAAAGGGGCGGCTGAAGCCGTAAAAGCCTATGTTTTGGCTAACGGCGGTAGTTATCCGGAGGAATGCAGGTTGGTTGTCAACAAAGTGGCAAACGATGGGGGAACCCCGCAGGTGGTGGCCCAAAAAAATCAGGTATTGGGTGTGATATACCTTAAGGATGTTATCAAGAATGGGGTTAAAGAACGCTTTGAAGATTTGCGTAAAATGGGGATCAAAACCATCATGATTACCGGTGACAATCCCATGACGGCGGCGGCGATTGCGGCCGAGGCGGGGGTGGACGATTTTCTGGTCGAAGCAACTCCGGAAGCTAAGTTGACACTGATCCGGGATTATCAGGCGAAAGGCCATCTGGTCGCGATGACCGGGGACGGAACCAATGATGCCCCGGCACTGGCTCAGGCCGATGTTGCGGTGGCCATGAATACCGGAACTCAGGCCGCTAAAGAAGCCGGAAATATGGTGGACCTGGATTCCAGCCCCACCAAACTGATCGATATAGTACGAATCGGAAAACAGCTTTTGATGACCAGAGGCGCACTGACAACCTTCAGTGTCGCCAATGACGTGGCCAAATATTTTGCCATCATTCCGGTTTTGTTTTTCAGCATCTATCCGCAATTGGTGGGACTCAATATAATGGGACTGACCAGTGCCAAAAGTGCCATCCTGTCGGCGATAATCTATAATGCCCTGATTATTATTGCTTTGATTCCGCTGGCTTTAAAGGGGGTCAAGTATCGGGAAGTGTCGGCGGGAAAACTGTTGCAAAGAAATCTGCTGATTTATGGTTTAGGCGGTTTACTGGCTCCGTTTGTGGCCATAAAATTACTGGACATGCTGTTAACTGTCCTGGGCTTGGTGTGAGGTGAAGACGATGGAAAAAAGCAGCAAAGAATCCATAGTGTCAAAATTACGGCCAGTATTGGTCAGCTTTTTGGTGCTGACTCTGATTTGTGGGGTGATTTATCCGGTTATTGTAACAAGTATTGCACAAATTGCATTTCCAAATCAGGCAAATGGTAGTATCATTACAGTAACACAAGAAAACAAAACATCAATCGATGTGGGTTCAGCCCTGATCGATCAGGTTTTTACAGAACCCCAATATCTGATTGGCAGGCCCCAGGGAACATCTCAGTTATCGCCAGTTAGTGAAGAGCAAAGGGCGCTGATCGAGGAGCGGGTGGTCTGGTGGCAGGCCCTCGATCCCCAAAATACCGGAGCGATTCCCAGTGATCTGGTGACCGCATCGGGAAGCCGGGTCGATCCCAATATCTCCCCGAAAGCGGCAGAATATCAGGTAAAACGAATTGCCTAGGCACGGAATATGTCAGAAAAAGCGGTCCGGGAAGTAATCACCCGCTATACAACGGGAAAACTGCTGGGCCTCTGGGGAGAGCCAGGCGTCAACGTATTAAAGGTGAATCTGGCCCTGGATGGACGCATTTAGTAATGATATAGATAATTGAGAACGTGCCGTGAGCTTTGTGATCAGTTTCGCAATTGTCTAAATAAAATAACGAGATGAAGGTGGGGGATTAAGCGGTGGATTTTAGTGATACCCGACCGGAAACCATCCGGATTATGAGTGGATTGCCGACCCTGGCACCTAAAATAGTCGAATACCGAAAGATTAAGCTGAAGGAATTTGATTTGGATGCTGCCCTCAAGCGCAGGCCAGAATTAATTCTGGTGGATGAGTTGGCGCATACTAATGCTCCGGGAATGCGCAACAAAAAAAGATATCAGGATGCTGAAGAACTTCTCAATGCGGGGATCGATGTTTTTACCACGGTCAATGTACAGCATTTGGAGAGACTGAACGATGTGGTCCAGAAGATCACCCAGATTGATGTGAAAGAAACCATCCCGGATGATATCTTTAATCAGGCTGATAAGATTCGCCTGATTGATATTGAACCCGATGAATTACTAAGGCGTTTTGAAAGCGGCAAAGTTTACCGGCCGGAACGCACCCAAAAAGCCCTGGAAAACTTTTTTATCCGGGAAAATCTCCGCTTGCTGCGGGAAATCGCGATGCGGCAAGCTGCCAATCGGATCAGTGCTGATTATTTCCAGAGTAACCGTCGGCTATCTTTACGGGATTCTGGGCTCCTGCCTGACGGTGCTGGTTTTTAATTTCTTTTTTACCATTCCTTATTATACTTTGCATGCCATCCAGGCGGGGTATCCCATTACCTTTGTGATTATGCTGTTGGTCGCACTGATTACCAGTGCCCTGACGGTCGGGATAAAAACCCAGGTCCGCCTGGCGGTAGAACGGGAACACCGCACGGAGGTACTCTATGAGATCAATAAAAAGTTACTAGCATCGCGAGATTTAGAAGAAACCATCGAGCTGATCAATACTTACATGGTTAAGATATTTGGTCGGTCAGCGATCGTTTACCGTCAGGACCCGGGAGATCATCACTCTGAGAACTTTCTCCAGTCACCATTGGATGGCGATGCTTCCTTTCTGATGTCAGAAAGTGAACGGGCGGTAGCACATTGGGTCTTTATGAATAAAAAATGTGCACGGATACCCTGATGGGGGCAAGGGCCTTCTATATGCCCATTGTCGCTCAAACAAAGGTATTGGGGGTTATCGGTTTGTCTTGTGTTAATGGCATTCTTAACCAAAACAATCGGTTGTTTTTAAGAATGATTGCTTCACGAGTTGAGATGGCTCTGGAACGGCATTACCTTTCTGGTGAACAGCGACGGATGCTGATTGAATCTGAAAAGGAAAAAATGCGAAGCAATCTGCTCAGGGGGATCTCTCATGATCTGCGAACACCACTCACCGGAATATTAGGGGCGAATTCGGCGATTCTGGAAAACAGCAGTACCATGGATCAGGAAACCCATGATACACTAATCGCCAACATCCGGGAGGATTCCCAGTGGCTGATTCGGATGGTAGAAAATCTGCTATCGGTTACAAGAATTAACGCGGGACCAATGAATGTGACCAAAACCCCAGAGGCGGTCGAAGAAATTGTAGCCGAGGCGATCAGTCGGATTCGCAAATGCTTTATCAATCGAAAAATTATTGTGAGAGTGTCGGAACAGTTGTTGATTGTCCCCATGGATGGCACTTTGATTGAGCAGGTAATGATCAACCTGCTTGAAAATGCGATAAAGTTTTCACCGGAGGACTCGGTCATTGCGGTTGAGGTGAAAAAAGTCGCGAACGAAGCGGTGTTTGAAGTAAGAGACCAGGGTAAAGGCATTAGTAACCAGGAATTGCTCTATCTTTTTGAGACCGCTGTACCCGATGGTAAGCGGAGTGCGGATTCGTCCCGCGGCATGGGGATTGGGCTGTCCATATTATGATGCTGCTATCAAAAAATGTCGGGAAAGTTCTGACCCATGATTATATTATCCAGGAGGTTTGGGGACCCTATACCAACGAGATTCAGGCTCTGCGGGTGAATATGGCCAACATTCGCAGAAAAATTGAAGAAAACCCGGCCGAACCTCAATATATTGTCACCCAGGTTGGCGTCGGCTATCGGATGGTAGAAGAGCTGGAAGGCTAAGAAAAATTGATAAATAAAATCTGCCAATTGAATTGCTTAAAAAGTTTTCAATTGGTTTTTTATTTTCCAGAAATAAATGAACAGATCAGCATTCGCATTTCTTGATTTTTATTAAATAGATTGACGATCAAGGCTTAAAAATGGCATACTAGAACTAATTAAAAAATATAAATAAGAAAAGAAGAAGCGAAGAATCATTTGAAATGGAATTTCATTAAGATGATTGAAGAGGGAAAAATATGGAAATAACAGCTCTAGATATTGCAATTACGAAAATAACAGCACTCAATATTGCAATGGCCCTACTTATTCTTTTTTTGTTTGGTTTGGGGCTGTACTTGATTCTCAAAAAAGGCCGAAAAAGAAAAAAAGAACGGGAAATTCGTCGGTTTAATGAGTTGGTTCAAACTTTTATCGAGTCTGAAGAGATACCGGTATCCCTGAAAGATGATGCGCTTAATTATATCTTTGTCAATTTGGCGATGGAAGACTTTTATGGGATCAGTTCAGAAGCAATCATCGGATTAGATGATTTTGAAATTCTGGACGATAAGATGGCCATGAAAGAAAGAAAAACCGATAAAAAAGTATTGGCGACAAAAACCTTTGTAACCGATGAAATGCTGTGGCGTGGTAAGATTTTTAAAACCACTAAATTTCCGGTTGATCTGCTTAATGGAAAGTTTGGTGTCGGAGCCTATATCCGCAGCGCATCAGAAAAGAACCGCGAGAAATATTTAAAAACCCTGATGTCAATCAGTGATGGGGTCATGATTGTGGATCCCATGGGTAAGATTGAGATGCTCAACAGCACCGCCGCAGAAATGACTGGCTGGACGGCCAGAGAAGCGATGGGAAAACACTATTCCCAGGTTTTTGTTCTGGAGGATGAAAAGAAGAGCGGTGTCGTTCCGGATCCGATTGCAGAAGCTTTTAGAGACAATACCATGAAAGAATTTGACAGTAAGGTGGTACTTGTTTCCAGAGATGGAAAGAAATATCACCTGGAAGATAGTATTGCCCCGATCAGTGATGACGAGGGGCAGATTGATGGGGCAATTGTTATTTTCAGAGACGTCACCGAAATAAAAGGAAAAAGGGACGCCATGGAGTATAACAGTTTCCATGATGCCCTAACCGGTTTGTATAACCGGCGGTTTTTTGAAGAAGAACTGATCCGTCTGGATACCGAAAGAAATCTACCGTTATCCGTGATTATTGGTGATGTCGACAGTTTAAAACTGACAAACGATATTTTTGGTCATGAAGCCGGCGATGAACTGATTAAAAGGGTTTCTGAAATATTTAAAAAGGTTTGTCGGGCGGATGATATTATTGCCCGCTGGGGAGGAGATGAATTTGCCATCTTACTGCCACAAACCGAAAAGAAAGACGCTCAAAAACTCTCGGATCGGATTAGAGATAATTTCAGCAAGGAAAAAATTAAATCGATTCAGGGAAATGTATCCCTGGGCGTGGCAACCAAGTATCAACCGGAAGAGAATATTGAAGTCATTATTGCCAGTGCGGAAGACAATATGTATATGAAAAAAACCCTGAATCGGGGGAAAAAGAAGGAAGATGCCTTTAATATTATTCTGGATAAGTTATATGGTGAATTGCCGGTTGAAGCTGAGCATGCCAGAAAGACCAGCGAAGTGTGTAAAAAAATTGCCCGCAAAATGAAGCTGCCTGAAGCTGAAATCAATAAGGTGTCCAAGGCCGCCTACCTCCATGATATTGGTAAAGTGGCACTCGATAAAGAAGTGGCCAGCAAAAATGAATATGTGATTGACGAAACCTTTAAAGAAATGAAAATGCACCCGGTGGTAGGTTATCGGATTTTGAACGCCTTTGATCATACGATGGATCTGGCTAATGTTGTGTTGGGACATCATGAGCGTTGGGATGGAACCGGGTATCCTCAGGGACTCAAGGGCAAAGAGATACCCAAACTCTCCCGGATTATTGCCGTCGGCGAACGTTTTGATGATATGACAACAGATACTGACTATCGGAGTGCGATAGGGAGCAATGAAGCCTTAGAAGAAATGAAACGCAATGTCGGCACCCATTACGATCCTGAAGTGGTCGAAGCCCTGGAAAAAGTGATAATTGAAGAAGCGGTTGCTACCGTCAGACTAAGCCGATAATAAGGATAAAAAAATAAAGGCCGCAGTAATTATTTGTTACTGCGGCCTTAAATGTTGTTCGATGACTTTGCAGAAAATTTTAACCATACCGGGATCAAACTGAGAGCCAGCGCAGGAAATGATTTCATTGATGGCTGTTTCGGGGGAGAGTGCTGCCCGGTAGGGACGGTCATTGGTCATGGCGTCATAAGAATCCACAATCGCTAATACCCGGCACTCAATGGGGATATCCTCACCGACGAGACCTAAGGGATAGCCGCTACCATCCCATTTTTCCTGATGTTTTAAAATCAGGTGGGAAATTTCCTTCAATTCGGATGATTCGTTGGCAATCCGTTCACCGATGGCACAATGGGTTTTCATCACCTTCCATTCATCCGGGGTTAAAGCACCGGGCTTTTTTAGAATACTATCGGGAATTCCGACCTTGCCGATGTCATGAAATTTAGTCAGTAACTGAATTCGGTCCATCACATTCTGGGGTAATCGCAGGGCCTGACCGATCAGGGTGGCCAGGGTGTCCATTCGACTGGTATGACCTTCGGTGATATAATCTTTGGCTTCCAGGGCTTTCATCAGGGTTTTTACCAGATTGTTCCGGGTGCTGGATTCTTTTAGCAGTTTGTTTTGATACATATTATTGTCGGCTTCCTGAAAGAGAAAATTAGTATTGACCAGGCCGGAAGCGTGATGGGAATAGCCGTAGGAAAGGGAGATTTTAAAGGTTGCATCCGGCAACTCATTTAAACATTTTAAATGGCCATTCATCTTTTCAAGTGCCGCTTCGAGGGTCTCTGGTAGTTGATTTTTGACAATCACGGCAAATTCGTCGCCGCCCACCCGGGAAACAATTCCCATCGATTGAAAACATCGGCTGATGACCTGGCTGGCCGAGACAATGACCTGATCCCCCATTAAATGCCCGAGGGTATCATTGACAAATTTAAGCCCATCAATATCCAATAGTAAGATGGTTAATTTTTCGATGTTACGGTTGTTAATCTGGGCCAACTCGGTTTCGAAAAAGCGGCGGTTGGTAATGTGGGTCAGGGTATCTTTCTCCGCCAGATCCCGGAGCTTTTTTTCCATATTCACCCGTTCGGTCATATCCCGAATCATGATCAGGACCTCATCAAAGGTTGAGATTTGAACCCGAACTTCAAAATAGTGAAGAGCGTTTTGAAAGGGCATGGAAAAATAATAATCAGACAAAACCCGGGTACACGAAACGACTTCGATAACTTGTTTGAGATCAGTCATCAGAATCTGGTTTCTCATGATCTCCACTAGCGCGTAGGAGCCAGTGTGCGAAGAAGGATTCAGCGGCGTAATCTGCCCCTGGTCATTGCTAATGAGTAAAATATCAGGAATTGTGGCAATTAATGCCTGTGTTCGGCTGTGGATCCGCTCCAGATCGACCAGTTTTGTTTGCAGCTGGGCGTAGTAGTTTTTCTTAAAGGAGTTCTCGCCCAGACCGATAATTGATTCCCGGGTAAGCTCTTTTTTATTCTTAGGTTTGTAAGACTCGTCCATAAATAATTCTCACCTCTTCTTTTGTCAAAATCCTGGGATTGGTTACCATACAGGGATCATTTAAGGCATTTTCCACTAAATAGGCCACGGTGCTTTCTTTTAAATTTTCCACCTTAATATGGGCTGGAATAGTTAAGTTTTTCCGCATTGAAACGATCCGGTTAATAATCATCTCAAGCAGTAGCGTATCACTGACGTTATCCACGGACAAGCCTAATTGTCTGGCAATGTCCCGATAGCGGTCGGGAACCGTTTCAAAATTAATGCGGATGATGTGCTCAAGCAAAATGCTGTTACACTCACCATGAGGTAAATCCAGAAGACCGCCCATCGAGTGGGACATCGCGTGGACGGCGCCGAGGCTGGCGTTGGAAAAAGCCAAACCAGCCTGGAGGGAACCAAGCATTAGCTCATACATGGTCTCGATGCTTCGCTGCGGCATTACTGATTTTTCAATGACCTGATTAATCAGACGGATGGATTCCAGCGCATGAACGTCGGTAAGGGCCGAATGGGTACTCGATACATAGGCTTCAATGGCGTGTGTCAGAGCGTCCATGGCAGTGCAGGCGGTTAAATAGCGGTCCATCGACATCAGCGGAATGGGGTCAATCAGGGCCAGATCGGGCACCACTTTTTTGCTGATAATGGCCCGTTTAATATGGGCGGCGCTATCCTTGATAATGGCAAACTGGGAAACATCCGCGGAAGAACCGGCAGTGGTGGGAATACCGATCAGCGGTGGCCCCGGCATCCTCACTTCATCAACCCCTTCGTAGTCCAGAATATTGCCACCATTTGAGGCTACAATGCTGATGCATTTAGCACAGTCGATCGCGCTGCCGCCGCCGATGGCGATAATCAAGTCACAGCTCAGTGATAAAAAAAGATCAGCGCCGCGCATCGCTTCATGATCTTTAGGATTGGGGGTTATGTCATCAAAAAAGAAGAGTTTTTTTACATGAGGACGGATCAGATCAATGGTGTCACGGAACCATTCAAAGTTCTGAAGCGCTTTATCGGTGACAATCATCGGTTTTTTAGCATTAAAATGAGAGATATAACGCCCAATCAACAATCGGGCATCGACACCGATGATTATTTCCGGGATTACAAATTTCCTTAGTTCCAATAGGGTTTTAGGCATAATAATAACCTCTCATTCTGATGGAGTTGCAGTTACTTTAGTATAACAGCTGAGGTTCTATCTGTAAACATTTCTTAGTGGTGTTAACACGAGCAGCCAAAGGTGGGGGTATCTATACTTAAATACCCGAGTCCGGTAAAAATTAACGAAAAATTAACACGTTGCTAATATTAATAGCCGCCTCCCATGGTTATAATTTGTGACATCAACTATGGGGAGGAATGTGTTTGGATATCAATCAGAATAAAGAAGAAGAGCGGTTGAGAGGGGAGCTCTTAGAAATACTCTACCAGAAAAAAATCACAACCGTTTTTCAACCCATCGTATCGTTGCTTGACGGAACCGTCCATGGCTATGAAGCCCTTAGCCGGGGACCAACCGATTCGCTGCTTCACACCCCGGACGTACTGTTTAAATGCGCCCAGAAGTTTAATAAACTTTGGGAACTGGAATTTCTCTGTCGTTCAAAAGCCTTTGAGGCGGCCTTTAAAATAGAAAGTGAATTCAAACTTTTTTTAAATGTCAACCCCAATATTATGCAGGACGTCCAATTCAGAAAAGGATTCACCAAGGAATATCTGGAGAAATTTGCCATTGACCCCAAACGGATTATCTTTGAAATTACCGAGAGCGAAGCCATTAATCATCTTGCTGACTTTATTAAAACGATTGACAACTATAAGGAACAGGACTACCGGATTGCGATTGATGATGCCGGTGCTGGTTATTCGGGCCTTAACCTGATCTCGGATATTCATCCTAATTATATTAAGCTGGATATGAAATTGATCCGGGATATCGACAAAGACACAACCAAGCAATCTCTGGTAAGGTGCCTGAATGAGTTTTCAGAATATACAGAAACGGCACTGATTGCCGAGGGGATTGAGACAAAGGAAGAATTGCTGACACTGATCGAAATTGGGGTGCAGTATGGCCAGGGGTACTTTATTCAAAGACCAAATGGAATTCTAAATTCAATCTCTAAGGATGTGGTTGAAATCGTGAGAGAAGAGAATGCCAATAAAAGAAAATTGTTGGACAATCGGGTACTTAATGACCGCATTGAGTCGATCTGTAAACTGGAGCAAACTATTTCACCGGACATTCTCGTTTCACAGGTTCACGAAATGTTTAAAGAAAATGAAACCCTCTCCGGGTTTTGCGTGGTCGAAGACCAGCTTCCGATTGGGGTGATCACCCGAAACGCCTTGTATAAACGAATTAGCGGACAATACGGGTATATTCTTTATGCCAATAAACCGGTTAGCACGATCATGGATACGGATTTTATGCATGTGGATTGTCTGGAGACCATTGATATTGTCGGAAAGAATGCCATGCAGCGGGATTTTAATAAGATCTATGACTTTATTGTGGTGACCCGGAAAGGTCAGTTTCAGGGAACGGTGACAGTCAAAGATTTGATGGAAAAACTCATCGAAATCGAGTTTGTTTATGCCAAGCATCTAAACCCCCTATCTGAACTTCCCGGCAATTTGATGATTGAACAGCAGCTGGAAAAGGCGCTTAAAGAAAAAGATAAAAGAACCATTCTCTATTTTGATCTGGATAATTTTAAAGCCTATAATGATCTTTATGGGTTTGAAAATGGGGACCGGGTATTAAAAGAGTTTGCCGAAATCTTAAAAACCCGGATTCCACCGGAACACTTCATTGGTCACATTGGTGGGGATGATTTTATTGCCATTGTGCCCAAAAAGAAAACCGAACAATTGTGTATCAGTGTCATTCACACGTTTAATGAAGCGGTGGTAAAATACTATAACAAAGAAGATATTGAGAAAGGTTATATCACCTCCAAGGACCGCAAAGATGTCGAGGAAAATTTTCCCTTTCTCTCGGTTTCCATTGCGGGGGTAGCCTGCGATCACAGTAAAACGGTTTTTGAACTGGCCGAAACAGCCGCCAAAATAAAAAAGAAATGCAAGAAAAAACAGGGCAGCAATTACCTGCTTAGTTAATAAAAAAAAACGGATGCGCATGGCGCGTCTTTTTTTTGATGGAACTGTTTTTCGCGACAATTTTATGATATGATTTATAAGCGAGGTTTAAAATGAATATTTATAAACTCCCCGGGTTACCCAGTGACGATGAAGAGGTCGCCATTCTGGTGCAGAATGATCGGGTTCGAATTGAACGGATTATCAGTACTGGTCAGCAATCAAACTGGTACGATCAGGAAGAAACCGAATACGTGATTCTGCTTGAAGGCAGGGCCCAACTGTCATTTGGAGAAAATCAAACCATTACGCTTGAAAAAGGGGACACCCTGTTAATTCCACCGCACCAAAAGCATCGGGTCGCCTATACCTCAACCGATCCGCCCTGTATTTGGCTGTGTGTGTTTTATTAAGATTCGTAGTAATGGCAAAAACCATCAGCATTTAAAATAAATTTAATAACATCGGTTAAGCACGGAGAATAATAATGGAAAATAAAAGCATTAAAATTATAAAAAATGGCCCTTACGTAGTTACCGGGAGCATCAAACTGACGGAGAAGATAATTACTTCCCAGGGAAAGGGGTATGTTTATACAGCAGGACGAAATCTTCCCCAGGCCAAAACCTATACCCTGTGTCGGTGCGGAAAGTCGAAAAATCCGCCTTTTTGTGATGGTGAACATTCAAAATGCGCGTTTCATGGCGAGGAGACGGCGTCGAAAGCTGCTTTTTTAGATCGGGCCGAGTTTCTTATCGGAGCAGATCTTGATATGAGAGATGACCACCGTTGCGCCTTTGCAAGATTCTGTCATCGAAATGATGGAACGGCCTGGGAACTGATCAAACAGTCGGATGATCCCAGACTCAAGGAGGAAGCCATTAAGGCTGCCAGTGAATGCCCGGCAGGTCGCCTGGTTGCATTCGAAAAAAATGGCACGGCCATCGAACCCGAATATGAACCGGAGATTGTGATTCTTCAGGACCCTGAGCGGGGGGTGAGTTGTGGTATCTTTGTCAAAGGAAGGATTCCTCTTCTATCGGCGGATGGCCACCCGTATGAAAGACAAAATCGGTTTGTTTTATGTCGCTGCGGCGAATCAGTTAACAAGCCTTTTTGTGATGCCACCCATGTACACATCAAATATCAGGATGGATAATCATTCCGGGATGGAGACATTAAATAAGACATCATACCAGACAAAGGTTTCTTTAACCTTTGTCTGGTATGATATCTCTTCAGCCAAAAATAATTAATTTGTCCTGGGATGGGTTGATCTGTGAGTGTGAAGAATTGACCCGTTGCGCTCTGGAATGAGGAAGTGTATGAATCTTCAAAACGTTTTGCTAAATACCATCGTCTTTTCGTTGCCAATTATTGCTGTCATTTATATTTTTGTGGGAATCAAACTCTTAAAACAAAAAGTGGATGGACAGTTTAATTATTTTTCCGCCCTGATGTTTGCTGCAGCAATTTATGCATTGGGCTATTTTCTTTCACTTAATTCTCAAACAATCGAAATGATGATTTTTGCCAGAAATTTTGCCAACCTGGGTGTGATTTTTATTCCAACATTTGGGATATTATTTGTTGCTCAATTTGTGAAAAAGAAAATACCGGGGAAGATTAAGTTTTTATTAGCTGCTGTATCTTGCTTTCTGTGGACCATTTATATCACCAATCCCCTTCATCAGTTGGCTTTTAACTGGGTGGAACTGATAAAGGTCAATGGTTTTTCGGTCGCCAGTACCTCAAAAAACATCGGTTATTATCTGATTTTGGGTTATTATACTATTTTTATCGTCTTTACAATGATGGCATTGATGATGGCAATCAAAAAATCAACCTCCCGAAACCTGATAAAAAGCTATCGCTTTGTCCTTTTGACCACTCAGATCTCCTGGCTTGCAGTGCTGGTGATTCTGATTGGCCTTGATAAATACGTTGACCCCACCCCCGTGGTGATTCTGGTGATTCTAGCCATGATCGGGGTGGATGAGGTTAAAAACGATTTGTTTGAGTTAGAAATAAATCGTTGGAAACAAACGTTTTGGAATCTTGGGGAGGTCGCATTTCTGATAAATTCCGACCGTGAGATTATTTGTATGAACCCCGTTGCAAGCCTTTTTTATGAGAAAAAAAAGGAAAACATCGCAGAAATCTTAGCGATTCTTGATCAGGGCGATCACAAACGAAAACCGGTAAAAATAAAAATCGGCAAGGATGACCGATGGCTCTATGTCAATAAGAACAATTTTGATACCAAGCGAAAGCTGGTAAGCTATATGCTGGTCGATTTTACCGAACGGCACCAGACTGAACTTGCCTTAAAAGAAAGTGAAGAACGTCACCGCTTATTAATTACCCAAATGTCTCAGGGGTTGGCAGTGCATGAGGTGCTCTTTGATAAGTCTGGAAGTCCGGTTGATTTTTTATACCTTGATGCCAATGATAGTTATGAAAAGCTGGTAGGCTTAAATCGCCAGGAAATCATCGGAAAAACAGCGCTGGAGATAAAACCGGAGATGGATAAAAAATGGATAAAAAAATTCGGTCAGGTGGCGATGACCGGCCAACCAATTACATTTGAACATTATGATAAATATGTAGATAAATATTTTGAAATGGTTGCCTATTCGCCCCGGTTTAAACAGTTTGCCGTGATTATCTCGGATGTTACCGATCGAATACAGGCGGAGAAGGAAATTCGTTACCTCAGTTATCATGATTATCTGACCGGCCTCTATAACCGGCGGTTTTATGAAGAAGAACTAAAACGGCTGGACATGCCAGAAAATTTACCAATTACCCTGATCATGGCAGATGTCAATGGACTAAAGCTGATTAATGATTCGTTTGGCCATGTCATGGGAGATGAACTCTTAAAAAAGTCGGCCCGGTTGATAAAAGAAGCGATTCCTGAAAACAATATTGTCGCCAGGTTAGGAGGAGATGAATTTATCGTGATTCTGCCGCGGACCGATATTTTTCAGGCCGTTGATATCATCAATGATCTGAAAGCTAAAACCGCCAATCAAAAAATCGGTGCATTTGAGATTTCCATTTCGTTTGGGTATGAAATCAAGGAAATGGAAGACCAGGATATCCAGGATATTTTTAAGCGGGCAGAAGATGATATGTATCGGCATAAGCTTTATGAAAGTGCCAGCATCAAGAATAAAACCATTGAGCTGATTATGAATACCCTCTATGAAAAGAGCAGCCGCGAAATGCTTCATTCGAGGCGAGTAAGCGAACTCTGCAGATCGATTGCTGTTGAGATGAACCTCAGCAAGGATGCAGTCAATCAGATTGGCACAGCTGGTTTGATGCATGATATTGGGAAAATGGGAATTGATGAGAGGATATTGAATAAGCTTGGTCATCTGGACTTTGAGGAGTGGCAGGAAATGCAACGTCATCCGGAAATTGGCTATCGGATTCTGAGTTCTTCCAATGAATTTTCAGAAATGTCCAAGTATGTGTACCAACATCATGAACGCTGGGATGGAAAGGGTTATCCTAAAAAATTAAAGCAAGAGGAAATATCGATTCAGGCACGGATTATTGGGGTGGCAGACGCCTACGATGCAATGACTGGTGATCGAACGTATCGCAAAGGACTAACCCCAACTGAAGCGGTCAGTGAGTTAAAAAGAAATGCCGGCACGCAGTTTGATCCGGCAGTGACACGCATCTTTGTGGAAAAAGTTCTGGGTGAGAACTTTTAAATTGACTGGTTTTAAGAAGTGTGAGTTAAGACAACTAAATTAATCCCGCCGATAATGGTAAGATAAGCTGAAGGAGTCTGGAATCAGGCTCTTTTTTGTGTAAAATTAACGCCGATATCATTGATTTTACACCCAATTCGCTTCATATTAAGATTCATTTCTGATATAATGAAAAAATCATTTACAATAATATTATCAAACCGATTTTGCCTGTGCAACAGCAGGGCATGTTGGATCAGTTTTATGCTGCGGCTAAAAACTTTGGTGATCAGGTCATCTGTGAATAAATGGTCGATAGGAAAGAAGGTTGTTATGAGGATAGGATACGCATGTTTAACGGTGGGAGTACCCAATACTGAACTTAAAACGTGCTTGCTTAAAAATGTTACCGATGAAAAATTGACGGAGTTGATCAAGCATAATTTAAATGCACTGGAAAATATGATTGACTACAATATTAATAACCGGGTTGAATTATTTAGAATCAGTTCATCCCTGATCCCCTTTGGATCAAATCCGGTTAACCGGATCATCTGGTGGGAAGTATTTGAAAAGCAGTTAAAAAAGATCGCAAAGAAAATAGCCAAAAGCGGGATGCGGGTTTCCATGCATCCGGGACAATACACCGTTTTAAATTCACCCGATGAAAAGATCGTGTCTAATGCCATTGCCGACCTTAATTATCACGCCCGGATTATGGACAGCCTTGGGCTGGGGCCGGAGAATAAAATTATCCTCCACGTGGGTGGGGTTTATAATGATAAGAAACAGGCGATCAAACGATTTCTAAAAAATTATGATGGCTTGGATGAAACTGTCAAGAAACGACTGGTCATTGAAAATGATGATAAATCCTACACCATCAGTGATGTTGTAATCATTGGGAAAGCACTGGATATTCCGGTTGTCTTTGATAACCTCCATCATAAGGTGAATCCCTGTGATACAAATCAGCCGGATACGTATTGGATCGATATTTGTAAAACCACCTGGAAAAGTCAGGATGGCAATCAGAAGATTCATTATTCCCAACAAAATCCCGAAAAAAAAACCGGTTCCCACTCTAAAACAATAGCGATAACAGCGTTTATGGCATTCTATGAAGCGATAAAGGACAGAGATCTGGACATCATGCTGGAAGTCAAAGATAAAAATCTGTCGGCCATAAAATGTATCAATTGCACAATCGGGGAAAAAGAAATAAATCAATTAGAACATGAGTGGAGCAAGTATAAATATGCCGTGCTGGAACGGTCCCCGCTTGACTATCTGGAGATTAGAAAACTGCTTAATAACAAAGAGCGTTACCCCTGCATCGAGTTTTATAATCTTATTGAAACCTCTTTCCAGAAAGAAACGACGATTGGAAACTCCATTAACGTGGCCCAGCACATTTGGGGATATTTCAGAACCCTGGCATTGCCCAGTGAAAAGAAGTATTTTTTAAAATTGTTGGATCAATATGAGAAAGGGGAGGCTTCGATTAAAAAGGTAAAGAAAAATTTGTGGAAAATGACCGTTAAGTACGACCAGACCTACCTGTTGGACTCCTACTATTATGTAATTATTTGAAAAAATAAAGTGAATTGTTTTTAAGTAAGGCTTAAATAATAAATGAGAAAGTGGTGTAGGAAAGATTATGCTAACTGTCGAAATCAAAGAATTGATTGTGTATCTAAGGAATATTGTATCGGAAGAAAAACCGGATGATGGTTTTTTAGAAAAATACGGAGATGATCCGGACTTTATTGAACTTGATAACGCAGCGCGGGAGCTTCGAAACAACTGCAAAAAACACTTTGAAATGATCTTTGACTTGTTTCCTGACCCGACCATTATCACGACCATGGATGAGGGCAAGCTATTGACCTATAATCAGGCCTTTTTAAAGTTGATCAAGACCCGGGGAAAGACAATTTTTGATGAGTCGGTAAATATTTCTGATTTGTATTTCGAATTGGATAAGAGAGAGCAATTAGTTGCAGAATTAAAACGAACGGGTATCAGCGAAAATATGGAGATCATGGTTAAGGATGTAAATGATGAAATGTTTGTCGGCCTGGTTTCGGCTCAGGCGATTAACATCGAGGGGACACCTCATATTCTCAGTGTAATTCGGGATATTACCGAAATTAAACGTTTAGAAGCTGAAATTAAACAGTTATCAATCAAGGATAAATTAACTCAGGTGTTTAATCGTCCTAAACTTGATGCGTTTCTCCAATGCGAACTGGAACGTTCTGAACGGACCAGGGCCCCTTTTTCAATCGTCCTGGTGGATGTCGATTCGCTCAGACAGATTAATGATACCTATGGAAATCCGGTCGGAGATAAAGTACTGGTGGCAATTGCCGATATCCTGAAACAAAATATCCGGGTGACGGATGTTGTTGGCAGATGGAGTGGTGAAGAATTTCTGATTATTCTACCCGATACCGATAAAAAAGGGGCCGTAACCCTGGCGGAAAAGATTCGCACCATTGTTGAAAACACCAATTTTGAGACCGTTTTAAAGCTAACGTCGAGTTTTGGGGTATCAACCTATCGTCAGGACTTGTTGCCGGCAACCCTGATTTCCAGAGCCCATGTGGCCCGGAGTCGGGCCAAAGAAAAAGGCAAAAACCGAGTGGAGTGGCAATAATTAAAGCGTCGAAATTAAAAATTGAATTTCTTGAGGTGACAGGTGGATACGAGGCAATTAAAGATTTTAGTGATTGATGACAACCGGGATAATGTGATTGTCTTAAAAGCTCTGATACAGGATGCGTTTCCGGAAGTCCGGGTTTTAGCGGCTTTTGGTGGCAAGGCGGGATTTGATATGGCGGCATCGGAAGATCCGGATATTATTTTTATGGATATTATTATGCCGGAAATGGATGGCTTTGACGTCTGTCGACAATTAAAAGCCAGACCCGATCTGGCAGATATCCCGGTGGTTTTTGTGACGGCTTCCCGGGGCGATAAGGAACATCGAATTCTGGCGCTGGAATGCGGAGGGGAAGGGTTTTTATCCAAACCCTTTGATGAGCAGGAACTGATTTCTCAAATTAGGGCAATGGAAAAGATCAGACGGGCCAATCTTCGTAAACGTAACGAAAAAAAGCGGCTTGATAACCGGGTCAGAAAACAAAATGCGGCATTAAAGGCGGCCCATGCCCGAACGCTGAAACTCCTTAAATCGCTGGAAAAGGAAAATGAAGCCAGGAAAAAAAGCGAAAAAGCTCTGGTTGAAGCTCAAAAGTTGGCGCGTTTAGGGAGTTATGAGTATCACTTGAAAAGCGGGGAAATCGGTTATTCGGAGGAAGTTTTAAATATCTTCGGAATCCGCTCAGAGGAGCAAATCAGGACAAAAGAACAGTTAATCAGGCTGGTTCATCCAGACGATATTCCTTCTGTACTGGAAAGTATTAAAAAGGTGATGTTAGAAAAATCCGCTGCCGATTTTGTCTTTCGGATCATCAGGCAAGATGGAGAGGAAAGTGTTGCAAACCTAAGGATGATCCCCCAATTTGATGAAAATAAAAATCATGTTGGCGTTTTTGGAACCATCCAGGACATTACCCGGATCAGAAAAACCGAGGAGGAGATCCGCTATCTGAGCTATCATGATTATCTGACCGGTCTGTTTAACCGACGCTTTTATGAAGAGGTGCTGGTCAAACTGGATATTGATGAAAACTATCCATTGACTCTGGTGATGGCCGATGTCAATGGCTTGAAAATGATCAATGATTCTTTTGGTCACGCGGTAGGCGATGAACTTCTGCAGAAGGCGTCCAATGTGATTAAAAGTGGTTGTCGTGACAAGGACGTAATTGCCAGATTGGGTGGCGATGAATTTGTTATTATTTTGACTAAAACTGACGCTGAAACAGCGGCTCTGGTGATTAAACGTTTGGAAACACTGGCGTCCAGAGAAAAAATAGGTGGCTTGAAACTTTCGATTGCTTTTGGTAGCAAAACAAAAACCAGAAAAGAAGAAAATATCCAGCAAGTGCTTAAAAATGCCGAGGATGATATGTATCGGCATAAACTTTACGAAAGTGCCAGCATGCGCAGCAAAACGATTGAACTGATTATGAACACCCTATATGAAAAAAGCAACCGGGAAATGATGCATTCTAACCGGGTGGGCCTCATTTGTGAAAAAATTGGCATGCGGATGAAACTGGATCAGGATGAAATTAATCAGATCCGAACAGCGGGACTGATTCATGATATTGGCAAAATGGGGATTGACGAAAAGATATTGAATAAGCCGGGAGCCCTTAACGCTGAAGAATGGAAAGAAATAAAACGGCATCCGGAAATTGGATACCGAATTCTCAGTTCAGTCAATGAATTTTCGGAAATGGCAAATTGTATTTTGGAACATCATGAGCGATGGGATGGAAATGGCTATCCCAAAGGTTTAAAGGGTGAAGAAATTTCGTTACAGGGAAGAATTGTGGCGGTAGCAGATTCCTTCGACGCCATGACCAGTGATCGAACCTATCGAAAAGGGCTGATTCATGAAGCCGCAATTGCAGAAATCAAACGCTGTGCCGGAACTCATTTTGATCCGCTGGTGGCAAAAATACTGGTTGAAGTGGTGCGTTTAGAGAAGTTCCGTTAGAGTCGTCGGCAAATCGTGGCAATAATCAGGATGAATAAGGGAGATAGGAAATGGAAACGCACACTGACGACTCTGTTTTTGAGATGATTCGGATTATGAAAGCAACGTATGAAAAAGATCTGAGCATCTATGAGGAGGCCTTTCTGGTAAAAACCTTAAAGCGGCGAATGGCGGGCATCAATGTTAACCAATTGGACTACCCTTTGTACCTACAGGAAAACGGTGATGAAGCGGAACGCTTAATAGCATCGTTTCAGATCACCTATAGTCAATTTTTCAGAAATTCTTTGACCTTTGCGGTGTTGGAGCAGCTGGTTTTACCCCAACTACTAAGCCGGAAACCTGAAAATGGCGAACTAAGGGTGTGGTCGGCCGGTTGTTCTACTGGTCAGGAAGCCTACTCCATCGCAATCCTACTGGAAGAGTTGATCCGTACCGCAAAAAAACCGATGCGGTTCCGAATTTTTGCTACCGATCTTTCCAGAGAAGCGATAAGCATTGCCAAAGCCGGGATTTATAATGAGGATGAAGTGTCAAATATTCGGATGAAACACTTAAAAAGTTATTTTATGAAAAGGGGCGAAGCCTATGGCGTTATACCCGGATTAAAAGATAAGATTGACTTTTCAGAGTACGATTTGCTGGATTCCCATTCCAGTAATCCACCGGATAGCATTTTTGGTGATTTTGATATCATCTTTTGCTGTAATCTTCTTTTTTATTATAAAACGGCGGTGAGACGATCGATTGTCGGGAAATTAAAGCGTTCTTTAGCCGAAGGAGGCTTTCTCATCACTGGTGAAGCAGAGTCGATTTTTATGGGAAAGGACGAGGACTTAAAGATGTTGTCTTCAAGTGTTCCTGTTTTTTGGAAATTACGGCATTTCAAATAGGTTCAGGGAGAGAAGATGAACATAAGAAATTTAAAGGTAAAAACACAGCTCATTATTGGTTTTTCAATCATTCTTTTTTTTGTTATATTATTGGGAATTTTAGGTTATGTTCAGACTAATGCCATTGTTAATCAGGCTGAGACCATGTATAATCATCCCTTTCATGTGACCAAAGCAATTGACCGACTAAACGCAGATATTCTAAACATGCGGGTGGGTGTCAGAGACTTAATTCTTGTTGATACTCAGGAAGATCGAGAAAGTGCCATCGTATTGATGGAACAGCACGATGCCGATATCCAGTTACAGTTTGACGTGTTGCGCGAACTTTATTTAGGACCGCAGGAGGATGTCGATGAGGCATATAAGGCCTATATTAATTGGGAAACCGCCCGGGTGGAGATTGTCGAACAAGCGCTTGCGGGGGATTTAGAAACGGCAAAAAAGAAGTTGCTACCGGGGGAAAAGGTTGGCAATTATCGGGCAACACTCATTGAGAAAATGAAAGTTGTCGAGAATTTTGCTAATAGCAAGGCGGATACCTTATATCAGGGTGCCATTGACTTATCAGATCGGATCATCATGCAATTAGTTTTGGTTGTCCTTATCATTGTTGTCTTTTCGGTGCTGGTTAGTTTTGTCATTCTTAGGATCATTCAGGAACCATTAAATGAGTTGACCCGGGTGACGGATGAATTTCATAATGGCAATCATAATGCTCGAAGCAGCTACGATCATCACAACGAATTTGGCATGCTATCGGAATCATTTAACACCCTCGCAGATGATATTCAAAAAAATATGGAGCTCAATGAAAAAGCAGCAAACTTTATTGAGGTTATGTTAGGTGAAGATGATGCCAGAAAATTTTTTAGAAAGACATTAAATATCCTTTCCCGATACACGGGTTCTCAGGTTGCAGCGGTTTATCTGCTAAATAGCGATAACCACCAGTTTGAATATTTTGAATCGATTGGCTTGGACCAAAAGGGCAGAGAAAAATTTAGTGGGGATACTCTGGAAGGTGAATTTGGTGCGTCGCTTGCCAGTGGCCATTACACCCATATTAAAGATATCCCGGAAGATTCACGCTTTGCTTTTTATACCGTCAGTGGAAAGTTTATTCCCCGGGAAATCATTACGATTCCGATTGTTTTTGGCAAGGAAGTTATTGCGGTGGTATCCCTGGCGGCGATTGGCAAATACAATCAAAAAGCGATTGGTTTTATTGAAAAAACCATCAGTACTATGAGTGCCCGGATTGAAGGAATTCTGGCTTACCGAACCATTAAAGAATTTTCACACAAGCTGGAGCAGCAAAACCGGGAACTGGATGCCCAGAAGAACGAAATGGAAGAGCAGTCGGTGGAACTGATCCATCAGAATATTGAACTGGAAATGCAGAAAAAAGAGCTCAATGAAGCTAATCAGCTTAAGACTAACTTTTTATCCAATATGAGCCACGAATTGCGGACACCCCTTAATTCAGTGATTGCCCTTTCGGGGATTTTAAATCGTCGGCTTAAAAATGAAATACCAGAAGAAGAGTACAGTTACCTCGAGGTCATTGAACGAAATGGTAAAAACCTCCTGGCTTTGATTAATGACATCTTGGATATTTCCCGGATCGAAGCCGGTCGGGAAGAAATTGAGATTACGACTTTTAATATAAATCAATTGATTAATGAGGTGGTGGAAATGCTGGTGCCCCAGGCCAGTGAGAAAGATGTGACGTGTCGAAGTGGTGTAAGCGACACTGCCGTTTATATCAATAGCGATCGCGATAAATGTCGTCATATTCTGGAAAATCTGGCCAGCAATGCGGTTAAGTTCACAGAAAAAGGTGAGGTATTGTTGGCCATGGGCCAGAACGGGGAGCACTTAGAAATTCGGGTCAGGGATACCGGTATCGGGATCGACGAAAATTATCTGCCCTTTATTTTTGATGAATTCAGACAGGCCGATGGCAGCACTTCGCGTAAATTTGGAGGAACTGGACTGGGACTGGCGATTGCTAAAAAATATGCTAACTTACTAGGTGGAACAATCAGCGTAAAAAGTGTCGTGAACCAGGGGTCGGAATTTCTCCTTTCACTGCCTGTTCATTATTCGCCGGAAAACAAAGTGATTGAAGAAGAATTTAAAAAAGATCGAGCCAGGCTGCCACGAGAAATAGCGGTGCCGCAATTGTCAAGTAAAGTGTCAGCGAATTCGACGGCTAAAACCTTGCTGATTGTTGAAGACAGTGAACCGGCAGTTATTCAGATTAGAGATTTACTAGAAGATAGCGGGTATACCATACAAGTGGCCAGCGATGCAAAAGAAGCTCTGAAAATTATGGAAGCGGTTATTCCTGATGCCATCGTTCTGGATTTAATGATGCCTGAAATTGATGGGTTTGATTTGCTAAACACCATAAGAGCGTCGGAACCGACCGCCTATATTCCGGTATTGATACTCACGGCCAAGCATATCACCAAAGACGAGCTTAAATTTCTGACAAAAAATAATATTCACCAGTTAATTCAAAAAGGTGATGTCAACCGAGAAGAACTAAAAAAAGCTATCGCTTCGATGCTTTATCCGGAAACTGACAAAAAAACGGTAAAGCAATTTGTGACGCGAACAAATAAGTTAAAACCATTGGTACTGGCGGTGGAAGATAATCCCGATAATATGATCACGGTAAAGGCGTTGCTAAGCGATCATTTCAGGGTGTTGGAGGCGACAGACGGTCCAACAAGCATCGCGTTGGCAAAACAATATCGGCCCGACTTGATTCTGATGGATATTGCCCTTCCGGGAATTGATGGTATCCAGGCATTTAAGACCATTCGATCTTCGCCGGGGCTGGAACATACGCCGGTTATTGCACTGACTGCCAGTGCCATGACTCAGGAAAGGGAAGGGATTTTAGCCCAGGGGTTTGACGCCTTTATTCCTAAACCGATCATTGAACGGGAGTTCTTAAAAGTCATTCAGGAGGTGCTTTATGGCAGATAAACGATCAAAATTTTTAGCAGTCGATGATAATCAGGACAATTTGATTACCCTGCGAGCACTGATTCGAGAAGCTTTTCCAGAGGCCCAGGTATTAACAGCCACTTCCGGTATGGAGGGGATAATGATTGCGGCACAAGAAGATCCGGATGTAATCTTACTGGATGTTGTCATGCCGGGGATGGATGGATTTGAGGTTTGTCAAAAACTAAAGGCTGAAAAAAGCACCAAGGAAATCCCGGTTGTTTTTGTAACGGCGGTAAAAGGCGATCGGGAGCATCGGATTCTGGCCCTTGAATCCGGGGCAGAAGCATTTTTAGCAAAACCGATTGATGAATCGGAACTTACAGCCCAAATCAGAGCGATGGTAAAAATTAAAACGGCCAATCGCCATAAGCAGGATGAACAAGGTCGGTTGGCACGGATGGTAGCGGAAAAAACCGCTGAATTAGAAAAAGCGCATTCTCAAACCATTGCACTGTTAGAAAGTCTCAAGCTCAGCGAAGAGAAAAATCGCCGGCTGATCACCCAAATGGAACAAGGCCTGATCGTCCATGAAGTTTTGCTTGACGAGGACGGGGAACCTGAGGATTGTAGAATTTTGTATGTGAATGAAAGCTTTGAGCGATTGACCAGTTTAAAGAGCCAGGACATTCTCGAGAAAACCCTGACTGAGATCATCCCGGAGTCAAAAGCGTTTATGGTTAGCAAATGTGCACAAGTGATAAAAACCGGCGCATCGGTCTGTTTTGAAAAGTATTTTCATCAGTTTAATAAGTATTTTGAAATGGTAGCCTATTGTCCCGAACCGCAACAGGTGGCCGTCATTATTTCTGATATTAGCAAACGGAAACAGACCGAAGAGCGAATCCGTTATTTAAGTGATCACGACTATCTCACCGGAGTCTTCAACCGCCGCTATTACGAAGAAGCATTAGTGACCATTGATACCGAAGATAACCTGCCGTTGAGTCTGGTTATTTCCGATGTGAACGGACTAAAGCTGGTGAACGAGTCCTTTGGACATGAGCTGGGTGATGAGCTCCTTAAAAAAGTTGCGGAGGTAATTTTAAATGAATGTCGGGATCAGGATGTGGTCGCCCGGCTCAGTGGGGATGAATTCATTATTCTGCTGCCAAAAACAGATCAGATCCAGACAGCCAGGATTGTCAAACGGATGCGAACCGCAGCCCGGCAGGAGTCGATTGGGGCCATAAAATTTTCCATTTCATTTGGATATGAAACGAAAACCGAAGCGAATAAAAATATCCAGGATGTGTTAAAAAATGCCGAAGACAATATGTATCGACATAAGCTATATGAAAGTGCCAGTATAAAGAATAAGACCATCGATTTAATTATGAATACCCTTTATGAAAAAAGCAGTCGGGAGATGTTGCACTCCAAAAGGGTGAGCGAAATCTGCGAAAAAATTGCTTTGAAAATGAATTTTGACCCGGATGATGTCAGCCAGGTAAAGACCGCCGGTTTAATCCACGATATCGGTAAAATGGGGATTGACGAGAAAATACTCAATAAGCCGGGGGGATTAGATCCAGATGAGTGGAAAAAAATTCAACGCCATCCGGAGATCGGCTATCGGATTTTAAGTTCCTCCAGTGAATTTTCAGAATTGGCAAGATATGTCCTGGAGCATCAGGAGCGGTGGGATGGAAAAGGCTACCCGAAACGGTTGGCAGGCGAGGAAATTTCTGTTCAGGCAAGAATCATTGGCGTAGCGGATGCCTTCGATGCGATGACCTGTGACCGGGCCTATCGAAAGGGACTCAGCGTGGAAGAAGCGGTGGCAGAAATAAGAAAATGCGCCGGGACTCAATTTGATCCGCAAGTGGCCAGTGTATTTATTGAAAAGGTGCTAACGCAAAGCTAAGAATTTAAGAAAGAAGGTAAAACCTTGAAAAACAAGCAAGAAAATAAAATTGAAGCAGCAATACAGGCATTGATTAGTGGTAATAAGAAGTTTTTAGATGCAAAAAAAAGTGGTTATAGTCATCAGACGATTAAGACCGTACCGGCTAAAAATGGTCAGAACCCCTATGCTGTGGTTGTCACCTGTTCAGATTCCCGAGTTCCTCCTGAGCACATTTTTGCGGCCGGGATTGGCGAGCTCTTTGTCATTCGAACGGCGGGAAATGTGATCGGTGATTTTGAATTAGGGAGTATTGAATATGCCGTGGGACACTTGGGAACACCGGTGGTTTTAGTGTTGGGTCATAACCACTGCGGGGCCGTGGCAGCAGCGATGGAGGGGCATGGCACCGGGAACATTAAAAAAGTATTAGATGAAATAATGCCTGTCATTTCAGGCGAAAAAGATGTTGATAAGTGCGAGAATTTAAATATTGAACATAGTTTTTACCGGATCAGTGAAAGCGAAATGGTAAGGGATCTTATCCGTAAAGGAGAAGTAAAGCTTATTTCAGGAAAATATGATATCGAAACCGGCGGTGTTGAATTTTTTTAACTGACCGGCGATAAATAATAAGTGTTGCGATCGGACAAAACGGCATGAAGATGAAAGGGGATTAAAATGAAACGAAGACTGGCTGTTCTGGTGGGTGTTTTTGGTATGGCGGCGATATTATTCTTGGGTTCGGGTTGTAAAAAAGCAGTGATATCAAAGCCGGATACGGATGTGCTTAATTCTTTTGATACCTCAATGGTTGAAAAAACCAATGACTTTGGTTTTGCGCTTTATAAAAATCTAACTTCCAAAAATGAAAACAGCATGATTTCACCAGTGAGCATCTCCCTGGCATTGAATATGGCCTATAACGGTGCCGCCGGAGCAACCCGGGATGCCATGGCAGAGGTGCTAAATATTCAGGGAATTGATATTGAAAAGCTAAATAGCAACAATCGGGCCCTGATTTATTTTTTAACAGAGGCAGACCCCGAAGTGACCTTAAACGTTGCCAATTCCATCTGGATGACTGAAGATTTTGACTTTTCAGAAGTATTTTTGAAGACGGTCGGAAATGATTATCAGGCAGAGGCAAAAAAGCTGGATTTCTCAGATCCCAAGTCTGCCGATATGATTAATACATGGGTAAAAAACCAAACCAAGGGGACCATCAATCAGATTGTCAGCCCGCCGATTGACCCTGAAACCATCATGTTTTTGATAAATGCCGTTTATTTTAAGGGGGCCTGGACCAGCCCCTTTGAGAAGGAGCTGACAACGGATCAATCGTTTAAACGGGCTGATGGACAGACTGTAACGGTGCCGACAATGTATCAGAGCGGTTCCTTTGACTATTTAAAAACATCTGATTTTCAGGCCTTACGGCTTCCCTATGGTGAAGAGCAGCAGATGGCGATGTTACTTTTTTTACCCAATGAAGAGTCTAGCCTCAGTGAATTTAAAAAGCAACTGAGTCAGGATAACTGGGCCCGTTGGAACGGTCTTTTTGAAGAAAAAGAGGGCAACCTGATGCTTCCGAAGTTCACCATGGAATATGAACAATCATTGAACCAGCCATTATCAGATCTGGGCATGGGAATCGCTTTTGAACCGGGGAAAGCAGATTTTTCGGGGATGGCGATAGAAGGCGCGGGGACCGACATTTTTATCAGTGACGTTAAGCATAAGACTTTTATTCAGGTCGATGAAACGGGTACTGAGGCGGCGGCCGTGACCTCGGTGGAAGTTGGCGTCACCAGTATGCCAACATATGACTTTGAACTTAACTTTGACCGACCCTTTTTCTATGCGATAACGGATAGTGAAACCGGCGCCATTGTCTTTATGGGATCGGTGTTTGATCCAAGCAACTAATTAAATGTCCGGGGCTGTTCGGACTGACAGCACCGGATGTTTTTTCTTTGATTTTTTTAAGATTGCGCTCTATTTATAAGGAATTGATAGGGAAATCCCATAAAAACATTGCCAATTTGCGTATAAAAAAGTAAACTTAGTGATGTGAGTTGATTAATTGTTTCACTGAAATGTAATCGCAATGATGCGTTCCCGAGACAAACGACTTAAAACGACAGGCAAAAGAGAGGGAAAAATGGGATTTTTGGAAATTTTAAAAGCAATCTTTCTGGGGATTGTCGAAGGTATCACCGAGTGGCTACCGATTAGCAGTACCGGACATATGATATTGGTGGATGATTTTATAAAGCTTAATATGTCAGAGCCATTTATCGAAATGTTTTTGTATGTGATTCAATTAGGCGCAATTTTAGCGGTGGTTTATATCTATTGGCATAAGCTGGTGCCGATAACGTTTAAAAATAAAAAGATAATAATCAGAAAAAACACTGTTATTCTGTGGTCGAAAATTGCAGTGGCATGTATTCCTGGAGTTTTGGCCTACTTACTGCTGGATCGCCTGTTTGATACCTACTTTATGAATTCCATTACCGTTTCGGCGATGTTGGTTCTATACGGGGTTTTATTTATTGTCATTGAAAACTATCATAAAAAACGCAAGCCGGAAGTGGTCAAATTATCTGAACTTAGTTATAAACAGGCCTTACAGATTGGCGCTTTTCAGGCCTTATCGATTGTACCGGGGACATCCCGTTCCGGAGTAACGATTCTTGGCGGGATAATTTTAGGAACATCCCGAACGGTGGCGGCAGAATTTACTTTTTTTATGGCCGTTCCGGTAATGTTTGGGATCAGCTTTTTAAAGCTGATTAAGTTCGGTTTTGCTTTTACCCTCTGGGAAGTGGTGATCCTATTAATCGGGATGATCGCTGCCTTTATCACTTCCGTCGTGGCAATTAAGTTCTTAATGACCTATATCAAAAAGCATGACTTCAAAATATTTGGCTGGTACCGTATTGTCTTGGGCGTGATTGTCTTACTGTATTTCTTTATCACCGGTAAGTAGGCTGATTTGAAATTTCACTTGATATTGAAAGGAAGATAGAATGATAAAAATCGATCAGGAAAAATGTGTTGGTTGTGGTGCATGTGTTGAGGATTGTTTCCCCAATGATATTGTTTTAAAAGAGGATAAGGCTGCGCCACTGAATCGAACATGCATAAAGTGCGGACACTGCATTGCCATCTGCCCGGTTGATGCGGTGAGTATCAGCGATTATGATATGGCAGAGGTTAAAGATTATCAGACCGACAGCTTTGATATCACACCGGATAACCTGCTGAATTATATTAAGTTCAGACGTTCGGTCCGTCAGTTTACAGATCAACCCATTGAGAAGGAAAAAATTGAGCAGATTATTGAAGCAGGACGCTTTACCCCAACGGGTAGCAATAGTCAGAATGTTTCATATATTGTGGTTCAGGATGAGATGCGGAAGCTGACCGGACTGGGACTTGAAGGGCTGAATAAACTGGGGAAAAATATTTTAGAGGAAAAACAAAACAAAAATACATTATTTAAATATTATGCAAAACGCTGGATGAAAATGTATGAAGATTATTTGGCTGATCCCGAATTACCCACAAGCCTTTTTTTCAAAGCCAAGGGCTTGATTTTAGTAGTTTCTGAAACGCCTATAAATGCAGGATTAGCGGCCAACTCGATGGAATTGATGACTCATGCCCAGGGATTGGGAATGTTTTACAGTGGTTTCTTTGTGAGAGCAGCTTATGGCAATCCCAAAATCAAAGCCTTTTTGGGTATTGATGAAAGCAAAGAGGTGATCGCCTGTCTGGTTATGGGATATCCCGATGTTAAATACCAGAGAACAGTGCCCCGAAAAAAAGCGGAAGTGTCCTGGCGATAAGGCGATCAGCCTGATACTAACACAGTTTAAACACGAGGTGAAAGATGGCTTATCTGGAATTCCGAAATATTCAGTTAAAATTCGATGAGCGGATGATTTTTTCCGGTTTTAATCTGGCCATCGAGCGCCATGAAAAAGTTCTTTTTTGTGCCCCCTCGGGCAGGGGGAAGACCAGTCTGGTAAAAATGCTGCTGGGATTTGTGGCGCCTGATCGCGGCGAAATTTTAGTCGATGGGACCAAACTGACAGGTATAACGGTGAATCAGATTCGTAGCAAAATTTCCTACGTCAGTCAGGATGCCGATATTCCCAAGGGAATTGTCAGAGATGTGTTTGAAGAGGTATTTAAATTTGAGGCAAACCGTCATCTAAGTTATAATGTTGAGCGATTGCAAAATTACTGGCTTGATGCGATGTCCCTGCCTAAAGATACCCTCGAAAAAAATGTCGATACCCTTTCTGGCGGCGAACGGCAGCGGTTGGCTCTAATTTTAGGCATTCTTCTGGATCGGGATATCTGGGTTTTGGATGAAATCACCACCGGCTTAGATCTGGAACTCAAGACAAAAATGGTGGACTTGGTACTCGGTTATGACAAAACCATTTTAGTGGTTTCCCACGATGATATTTATAAGAATCAGGGACTAAGGGAGGTAAGTTGGTAATGGGCGTTCAGGAAATCCCTTTTTACACCCCTCTATATCTGCTGATCTTTGTTTTACCGATGGCCATTATCAATTACAAACTGGGGATCGGGCTAAATAAACGGATTATATACTCCCTGTTTCGAATGACGATCCAACTGGTTCTGGTGGGTTTTTTTCTGCAGTACATCTTCTTATTTAACAACCTTTGGGTTAATTCGGCCTATGTTGTGTTTATGATCGGGGCGGCGGGCTTGTCCACCGTTAAAACCTGCGGATTGACCATCAAAAATCAGTTATTGCCGATTGTAATTGGGTTTGGCATTCCCAATCTGGTGATGATTCTCTTTATTAATCAATTTGTTATCGGTCTTTCAAACATTTTCGATGCCCAATATTATATTCCTCTGATGGGGATGCTCTTGGGCAATAGTTTAAGCGGAAACATCATTGGCATCAATACCTTTTACACCGGGTTAAGACAAAATGAACGGCAGTACCACTATCGGCTGGCTTTGTCCGCCAATCAGTGGGAATCCACCCTGCCCTGGTATAAAGAAGCCATCGTCGCCTGCATGAATCCGATTATTGCTTCCACCGAAACCATTGGTCTGGTCTCCTTGCCGGGTATGATGACCGGTCAGATTCTCGGCGGTTCGATGCCGATGACCGCCATCGTCTATCAGATTGTGATTATGGGTGCGATTCTGATCTCCCGATATTTCGGGATTCACTTCTCAATTTTACTAACCCGGAAGAAAGCCTTTGACGATTATGATCGCTTAAGCCTTTAGGTGAGCACAAAATATTCTTGTTAGTGAAATAATTAGTTCATTTATTTCTACCGCTCGTTGTGATAAAATAATAAAATATTGAATCCGTTTAAAAATTGTGAGGTAGTAGATGTCCGATAAAGATTTAACACCCTGTACAGTCATTGAATATATAAAAGCATACACGGGTATTTTTCCGGCTGGTGCCAGACTTGAGGTTTATGAGGTTGGTGGCGGCGAGGACGACGGCGATGGCTTTGTCAACCATATTTATCGGGTCTGGGATGAAACTGGAAAGTCCGTCATTCTCAAACAGGCAAAACCCTACCTGAAGGCGTTCGGCGAAGGGGTTCCCCTGACCGCCAAACGCAACCAGCTTGAATCCGAAATCATCAAACTTAGAGCGGCCATTACTCCCGAGTATCTGCCCCAAATGTATCACCTCGATCCCGAAAATAATCTCTTTGTTTATGAGGATTGCGGACGGCTTAAGATTATGCGCTTTGAATTGATCAAGGGAAAGTCTTTCCCTAAATTTCCAGAACAGATGGGCGAATTCCTGGCCAAATCAAATTTCTATACTTCTGAGATTTACTTGGATCAAATTGATCATAAGGTTTTGGAATGCAAATTTATGAATCCCGAGATGCGGGTTATTATGGAAACCATTCTGTTTTTGCGGGAATCTTTTATTGAGGAAGGTGTAGTGGATTTGCCACCGGGAGATCCTAGCCATCTGGCCATGAGTGATTTACTCTGGGAAAAACGGGAGCTGCGGATTGAACTGCTTAAACTCCGGGGTATTTTTATGAAGAAAAGCGAATGTCTGGTTCATGGCGATCTGCACACCTCCAACATTATGATTGGTGACAATGAGATGAAAATCATCGATATGGAATACCCTTTTATGGGCCCATCCTCATCTGATACCGGCTATCTTCTGGGAAATCTGGTTTATGAATATATTGCCTGGTTCCACCATGAAGAAGGAACTAAAGCGTCCCGGAAAGCTTATCGTCAGGAAATGCTGGGGTATATAAAAGGCTTGATCACAGCATATCAGCGGGTTTATTGTGCATGCTGGGATCAGGATGCCAAGCCCATGTATCGGGAATATACCGAATATCGGGATGATTTGCTACGAACCTATATCAAAGAGGTTTGTGGTTTTACCGGTTGTCAGATTGTTAGTCGGGTGGGCGGAATTGTGCCCCTGCCAGATTTTGATGTGCTTAAAAATCCAGTTAGTCGGAACTGTGCCAGACGTCTGGCACTGCTGATTGCTGATGCGTTGATTATGAAACGGGAAGAGATGGAATCGGCGGATGATATTATTTCGTTAATAGAAACCATAACCTATCGATATTTTGACGTGATGAAGGCGTTAAAAGATCGGGATAAATAAAACCGCAAAAACTCAAGTGATTTTCCACTTGAGTTTTTTGTTTGCAAAAGCTGGTCATGGCATGTTTATTTTTAAAATAATGTGGTAAAATAATTACAAAAATAGGTTGGAATGTCTCTTTGAAAAAAAAAGGAGGTTAAGCGAAATACGGGGATTTTATAAAGAGTGGCTAAGCCGCTGGAAAACTAAAGTGAAATCGGTTGCAAACTCGACTGTCAGGTCATCGGGCAGAGACGGGGAATTTTGTGCTTAGCAGGATGTTTTAGCTGTCCGTGTAAAAATAATCATACAGGAGGAAAAAGTCATGAAAAAAAATAAATTAGCACCATCTCTATTGGCAATAACGATAATCTTGGTTTCAGTGCTTTTTATGGGGGCGAGTTGTAGTGCAACAACTGCTAAGGTTAGCAATGCTGTGATGACTACAAGCGTGGACGACAACTCCATGCCCACGGATACAGTCACTGAATTTCCGGTCAATACCGATGTGTACGTGGCGGCAGAACTGCACAACGCACCGGATGATACCAACATCACTTTTATCTGGTTTTTTGAAGGGCAGGAAGTCGATTCCGTTACCATCAATAACGGCGACGTCAGTGACGCACCACTATGGGGGATTCTTCCGGCAGAACTGGTAACAAAACCAGGGTATTATGGGGTGGAGATTTATATTGATGACCGGGAAGATCCGGACACGAAAACAGAATTCACGGTTAAATAAAAAAAGCGCAGGCCATCCTGCGCTTTTAAAATACCCTTAAAATGCGGCATCAGATAATTCATACGGTGTTTCCTGATAAACGTAGTAATTCAGCCAGTTACTGAATAACAGGTTGGCATGGCCCCGCCAGCGCACGACCGGGGGTTTTGTGGGGTCATCATTGGGATAATAGTTGATGGGGACATTAATCGGTTTACCCTGGGAAACATCCCGGTCATACTCACCCTTTAAGGTTTCCGGGTCATATTCACTATGTCCGGTGACAAAAATCTGGCGGCCGTTTTGAGCTGTGGCAATATAAACCCCAGCATCAATGGACGATGCCATGACCTCCAGATCTGGGTGGGCATCAATGAGTTCCCGGTGAATCCCAGTATGTCGGGAGTGGGGAACATAGAAGCTGTCATCAAAACCCCGGAAGAGTTTAACATAGCGGTGTTCCAGATGGTGTTCAAAAACGCCAAAGGCTTTTTGCGGTAATAAGTACTTTTGAATGCCATAGTGATAATAAAGTCCGGCCTGAGCGCCCCAGCAGATATGCAGGGTGGAAAAAACACTGGTTTTACTCCATTCCATAATTTCGGTGAGCTCATCCCAATAATCCACGGCTTCAAACGCCAGGGTTTCAATGGGGGCTCCAGTGATAATCAGTCCATCAAAACGCTGTTCCCGGATCTCTTCAAAGTAACAATAGAAAGAGCCTAAATGTTCGGAAGAGGTATTTTTGCTCGCATAGGTTTTGGTTTGCAGCAGGGTTACCTCGATTTGCAGCGGGGTGTTTCCCAATAACCGCAGGAGCTGGGTTTCGGTGGTTATTTTGGTGGGCATTAAATTAAGGATTACGATTTTAAGTGGGCGGATATCCTGATGACTGGCCCGGTCGGAATCCATCACAAAGATATTCTCATCGGTTAAAATTTGACTGGCGGGCAGGTCGGTGGGTATTTTGATGGGCATATTTTTACCTCCGGGTAATAAAATTATCAGACTTTAGCCAAAGCCTGGTCTAAATCAGCTAAAATATCGTCGCTATGTTCCAGCCCGATGGACAAACGGATCATGTCTTCGGTAACACCGGCAGCAATGAGATCATCGCCGGAAAGCTGTTGATGGGTGGTGGTAGCCGGATGGATAACCAGGGACTTGGCATCGGCCACGTTGGCCAGATGTGTAAACAGGCTCAGGCTGTCAATGAATTTCCGGGCAGCTTCAATGCCGCCTTTGATCCCAAAGGTAAAAATAGAGCCGGGACCTTTTTTAAAGTACTCTTCGGAAAGATTCTTGTAGGGGTTATCAGGCAGTGAGGGGTAGTTAACCCAGGTAACTTTCGGATGGTCACTTAAAAACGCCACTACTTTTTGGGTGTTTTCCAGATGCCGATCCAGTCGCAGTGATAGGGTTTCCAGACCCTGTAAAAGCAGGAAGGCATTAAACGGACTGATGCAGGCACCAGTATCCCGGAGAAGCTGAACCCGAGCTTTGACAATAAAGGCGGCAGCGCCGATGTCAGTTGCGTAGGTAATGCCGTGGTAGCTGGAGTCCGGGGTGGTAAATATCGGGAAGCGGCCACTACCGGCCCAATCAAAGGTGCCACCATCAACGATCAGGCCACCGATAGTAGTACCGTGGCCGCCGATAAATTTGGTGGCCGAATAAACCACAATGTCCGCACCAAAATCCAGGGGTTTAAATAAATAAGGCGTGGCAAAGGTATTATCAACGATCAGCGGCAGACCATTATCATGGGCGATTTTGGCAACCGCCTTGACATCACAAATATTAATAGCCGGATTACCTAAGGACTCGATATAAATAGCTTTGGTATTTTCGTTAATGGCAGTTCGAAAACGCTCATGATCATCCGGGTTAACAAAAGTGGTGTTAATGCCAAGCCGGGGCAGGGTGGCACTTAACAGATTGTAGGTGCCCCCGTAAAGGGTGGACGCGGCAACCAGTTCATCACCGGTACCGGCGATGTTTAGAATTGTTGCGGTAATGGCGGCCGATCCGGAAGCAAAAGCCAGAGCACCAACACCGCCTTCCAAAAGAGCCATTCGTTCTTCCAAAACATTAGTGGTGGGGTTCATGATCCGGGTATAAATATTACCGGGTTCTTCTAATCCAAAAAGGCGCTGGGCGTGTTCGCTATTATCAAAAACATATGAGGTCGTCTGATAAATGGGAACAGCCACCGCGTGAGTGGTAGGATCTGGGTTTTGCCCCCCATGTAGTTGAAGGGTTTCAAATTTTCGGGTATCTTTCATTGCTTTCTCCTTTGGATTTTTGGGATTCTATTGCAGTGAATTTTATTACATATCATTCCAGTAGGAATTATAAGCAATATAACACGAATCGTGAACCTTGTCAATACGTGAAATCAAAGAACAAAAAATTAACAGAAAATCAGAACTATTTATTTGACATTAGTAAAATTTAAGTCTATAATAAATCAAAATACACGTTGCAGTTTTTATGTTTAGTAGAAATTTGTTTTCTTATGTGTCCTGAGAGGAATATCATGGAAGAGTTAAGAAGAAACTTAAATGAATATTATTACGTTAACACCCAAAGCTATTGGTTCTTTAGCTTTGGTTATTTTGCGTACAATAAATTAAGTTCCTTTGAGAATCCATGAGAAATTTTTAGCGATACAGGTGTATTGAATAAAAGTTGATTTTTAGGAGACTTCTTAGGAAGTCTCCTTTTTTTTTCGCAAGACAAAAGCCAAGCGTCATGCTAGCAAATTGGTGGCTGTCTACGAATCACGGAAAATCAAGCGACCGATTTTCGGTGGTCTTCGGTGCACAGAAGATAAAAAGTGAGTGGTCAGTGAATAACAATAATGGAGGAAAAAATGATAGTAGTCGTTAAACCCAACACAAATGAAGAAGATATCAAGAGGTTAATCAAAATGATTGAAACACAGGGACTGAGCATCCATTATTCAAAAGGTGTGGATCACACGATTCTGGGAATAGTAGGGGATACAACCTTGGCAGATGTGGAAAAAATCCGTTCGAATCGTATTGTTGAGAATGTCCTCAGAGTTCAGGAACCGTACAAAAAAGCCAATCGCTTATTCCATCCCGATGACACCATTATTAACGTTAAGGGCAGAAAAGTTGGCGAAGGCACCATTAGCATCATGGCTGGTCCGTGTTCAGTCGAAAGTGAGGAACAGGTTGTGGCGATTGCCAAAAGTGTAAAGGAATCTGGAGCTACCTTTCTGCGCGGTGGTGCTTTTAAACCACGATCTTCGCCTTACGCATTCCAGGGCTTAGGTTATGAAGGGCTGGAGTTATTAAAAATCGCCAGAAAAGAAACCGGACTTCCAATTGTCAGCGAACTGATGTCACTTGAACATCTGCCAGCTTTTGAAGATGTCGACATTATCCAGGTCGGGGCAAGAAACATGCAGAATTTTGATTTGCTCCGGGAATTGGGGAAAATTGACAAGCCTATTTTGTTAAAACGGGGGATGTCATCAACCATGCAGGAATTTTTGATGTCGGCCGAATACATCATGAAAGAAGGAAACGATAAGGTGATCTTGTGCGAACGGGGGATTAGAACCTTTGAAACGGCCACCCGAAACACCTTGGATATTAGTTGTGTCCCGGTGCTTAAACAAAAAAGCCACCTGCCCATTATTATTGATCCCAGCCATGCCACCGGGCTATCCTGGACCGTTGAAGCATTGACCAAGGCGGCCATTGCCGTTGGTGCCGATGGTGTGATGATTGAGGTCCACAATAATCCCGAAGAGGCCCTTTGCGATGGGGAACAATCCATTACCCCGGAACAATTCCATAAAATCATGATTACGGTTAAAAAATACGCCGAATTTGAGAATAAGGTGATCTAATGAAAAACCGAGAAGATTCCATCGTTGGCTTTATCGGCCTGGGTCTGATGGGTGGTGCACTGGCCATGGGACTCAGGAAACAAGGCCCCAAAGAAATTTGGGCTTATGATTTAAACCCGGCAGTGATTAAAACCGCCCGGACCCGGGGCGTGATCGATGAAGGCGTCTGGGATTCGGCGGGGCTTCAAAAAATGTTGCCCCGGTGTGATCTGGTTTTTATCTGTCTGACACCAATGGATACGCTGGCTTTTTTAGCGCTCTATATGGAAGATTTTAAACCGGGGGCGATTGTTACCGACATTATTGGAGTAAAAGAAGTGGTCTTTAAAAACCTGGGCAATCTGTTACGCAAAGACATTGACTATATTCCGGGACACCCCATGGCGGGAAGTGAAAAAGAAGGATTCGGCGGGGCTGATGATCGCATTTTTAAGAATCGCAATTATATTCTAACCCCCTTACCGACCAATCAACCAGAGAACATTGAGTTGATCCGGGATATCGTAACCGATTTGGGATTTAACCACATTGTTGAGACCACCACCGAAATACACGATCAAAAAATAGCCTTTACTTCCCAGCTTTGTCATGTGATTGCAGCAGCCCTGGTTGATTGTGAGGATGATCTCTCCATCACTGATTTTGAGGGCGGAAGCTTTGGTGATCTGACCCGAATTGCCATGATTAATGCGCCCATGTGGACGGAGCTGTTTATGTGCAACCGCAAAAATTTATTGGACCAGATTAAGAAGTTTGAAACCAGTCTGGAAGCAATGAAAGAAATGATAAAGCAAGATGAAAAGGAAGAATTGATCGCACGGCTTAAATCAGTTCGCAAGAAACGCGTTGTCATGGGGGAAATCCGGGCGGCTAAAAACTTAAAAAATCTGTGAGTTTGCTTAAGAGATGCGGCGTGAAAACAGTTACATCAGCCTGAAAATGATTACGCTATTGACTTAATCTCATATGAGAGTATACTCTAGTTAAAGAAACATGTTATAACAAAACTTTTGCTGGGAACAAAATGTTGACAGTAAAAGTCAAAAAAATAATTGGAGTTAAAAAATCATGAAATTATGTAATCTGCCAGCTATTGGTATGAGAAACATAAAAACGGTGTTAGCAGTCTTTATCTGTGTGGTAGTATTTGCAATTATGGGACCGGAGTTCAATCCGCTCGTTGCTGCAATTGCGGCTGTGATTACGATGGGACCGAGCATTGAAAATTCGATTGAAACGGGCTGGAATCGGATATTGGGAACCCTCTTTGGAGGTGTAGCGGGAATGTTGGGTATTTTTATTGCTCGTTTAATCCCATATCAATATGCCTATGTTTTCATCATTCCATTAGGAATTATGGGACTGATTTATCTGTGTAATAATATTAACAAATCGGGTGCTATCGTCATTACCTGTGTGGTCTTTCTCATTTTAATGACCACCTATCCTCAGGATACGGGTACCTATATGCTGGCCCTTTTAAGACTTCTGGAAACGGTATTTGGCATCGTTGTGGCGTTTTTAATCAACCGCTTTATTAAATTGCCGGAATGTGATAAAAGCCCGGATGAAAGCCAAACAGAGACGGAAAAAGAGTTGATCACGGTCGAAGAAAAACCGGACAGCGGTTATAAAAAATTTAAAGTGTCAAACCTGTTGTATATGATATTCAAACCCTAGATTTTACGTTTATTCTGGATTTTTGTGACGTCTAGATTAACTAAAATATAATTACCCCTCCCCTTAAAAAAGAGACCACCCTTAATACCAGGTGGTCTTTTTTTATTTGCAAATATTTTGTTATCTGAAATAGCCAATAATGGTCAGCTTATCCTTAAAGATGGCAGCCAGTCCGGATAGGGCTGAGGGCTTGATGCTGGCAATTACGGTGGTTGCCGGGCCGGAAGAATCCACTACATTCAGATCATTAGGTAATTGTTCAAATTGGAGCCGGTAAATATTGGCAAGCGTGTTGGCTTCGTATAAAATCCCTTTGGAACCGCAGGGAACGATCTCATTTATGGCAGGGTTCTTAACTAAGGTCTTGAGATCCTGATAATTGGCGATTTCCGGATCGCCATCGAGAATAAGGGCACTGCCATATTTGGGTTTACCGATGCAGATCACCACATCTGCGGATACTGAGGGAGTGATTCGCAACCGATTGGCCATTCCGAGTACAAAAATGCCAAAACCGGTCATGCTGGTTTTGAAATTTTCTTCGGTCGAACCATTAATGGGCAGATCTCCGATACCGGCCCGTTCCAATTCTTCCCGAATACCTTTAATCAGAGCTTCGCCGGTGGGGTGCATTTCTCCGACGATGGTGTTGGAAAGACCGATAATCTGGGCGCCACAGGCCAGCAGTTCAAAAAGACATACCCGGGCAGCAAAAATAGAAATGTACTTGGTGGCAACACACAGTTCATCCCCGGGCTTTTCCCCGACGCCACCGCTACTGTCGCAGGCAGTGACCAGGAGGGAATCAGGAAGCTCAATGACGGATAGGTCACGATATTGATAAGTTTTCATACGGTCCTCCATTCGGGGATTTTTATAATAACGTAAGTGCCATGTATTTTGTGAGTTACTTCGTCATTTAAGAATCAGGTTCTAGCGGAGCTTAAGTTTATGCCTGAGCCGAAGTTGCCGAAGATACCTGATTTTTAACCGATAGGGGTAATGCTTTAAAGACAAGGGCCGCAATCAGGGCATTGATTCCACCCACCAGAGCCAGGGGAAACATCATTGCAATCACTCCGGGCCAGGTTAACATGGGGATTAAAAGCGGCGAACAGAGTAAAAGTAGGATCGGGCCGTTGCAGATAGCGGCAACGATAACGCTGACGATCAGGGCGACGATTTCATTTGCGGCCTTTTTAACAAAAACATAAGTATACCAGGTGGCCACCATGATCAGCCCCATCCCCAGACCAATAGCAAGGTGAACGGGTAGGGTCATTGGGAATCCTGAGGTAAGCGCGGTTAAAAGATGACCGATAATAGCAATAATTGCGCCAGCCAGAGGTCCCATCAACAGGGTGCCCAAAAAGGCCGGCAGTGAATCGAAGGCAATCGTGCCAAAAACTTTTAACTGGGCTCCTACAAAAGAGAGGGCAATTAAAAGCGCCATAAAAACGAGTTGTCGCGTGTTGATTTTCATGTGATACTCCTTAATTTTATTATAAAGCATTTCTATGGCGATGAAAAGAAAATTTGGATAGGTCGATTTAATTAAATAAAAAAGTTCACATCTAATTTAGATGTGAACTTTACCGTCGTCCAAATGGAATCATTTCTGGCAGGTCTCCTGAGTCAGCTTCATCGCAGTTTGTCCCTTCCCGTGAGGTGGTCATGACTTGTGCTCGACTTTACAGTGGTGGGTCCCTACAGGATTTTAACCTGTTTCCCTATTCTCCTTTTTCAAGGCACCAAAAAAGCTTTATTTACTTGAGCAAATAATAGCACATCAGAGATCAATTTGTCAAATTGAAATTGTAAATAATTAAGGGAAAGAAAAAGTAAAGTAATCGTTAAAAGATGATCGCGTCGAGGGTAAATTCTAGCTTAAATCAACCGCGAAAAAAAAGCGGCGATAAAAAAATCGCGGCCAAATATTGCTGCTATAATTCATTGTATTGAATCCTTGGAGTATGGTACAATGCTTTACAAAATGACTAATACTAAGAGGTATAAAAATTGATTCTAATGATCGACAACTATGATTCTTTCACCTATAATTTGGTTCAGTATCTGGAAAAACTGAATGCAACGGTGATTGTAAAGAGAAACGATAAGATTACCCTGGACGAGATTGCCGCGATGGCACCGTCGATGATTGTCTTATCACCGGGGCCATGCACCCCCAACGAATCCGGAATCTGTCTGGATGTGGTGCACCGTTTTAAGGGTGAAATCCCGATCCTGGGTATTTGTCTGGGCCACCAGATCATCGGTCAGGCCTTTGGCTGTAAGATTAAAAAAGCTCTGGAACCGGTTCATGGCAAAGTCCATGCCATCTCCCATGACAATGCCGGCGTGTTTGATGGTCTTAATAATCCCCTGAAGGTGACGCGCTACCATTCTTTGGTGGTTGAAAATCAGGAAATACCGGATTTTTTTGAGATCACCGCCCGAACTGATCAAAATGAGATCATGGGTATGCGACATAAAGACTACCACATCGAAGGGGTTCAGTTTCATCCTGAAGCGATTCTTACCGAAATGGGGATGGAATTATTGGACAACTTTTTTCAATCGACAAAAGAAAAGGGTGTGCGATGTTAATACAAGAAATAAAAACCGACTTAAGCAGTTTTGAGTGCTATCTTTTGTTTAAAGATGAGCCCTATAGTTTCTTTTTAGACAGCGGCAGAGACCCTGACAGTCTGGGACGCTATTCATTTATCGGTGGGAACCCGTTTCTGGTCTTTAAAAGCAAAGCGGACGCCATTACCGTTAAAACCAAAACAGCGACGAAAACGCTTACGGGAGATCCTTTTGATGAACTGCAAAAGCTTTTAAAACAGTATAAAATGGATTATCCATCCCCGTTTCCTTTTTTAGGTGGGGCAGTGGGTTATTTTGGCTATGATCTCTGTCATCATCTGGAAGCATTTCCCCGCAGTGCCGTGGATGATGTGGGTATCCCCGATTGTTATATGGGTTTTTATGATGGCATTGTGATTATTGATCATAAAGAAGGTAAGACCTATGTGGCCGCCCTGGGAATCGAAGAAAATGAAGCGGATATCATCAGCCGGTTAGCCGCAAAATTTGTCGGCGATCCTAAAATTGCCATTCGTACAGACTTTAAAATTAATGAGAATGTTGAATTTCGGGGTAATTTCACCAAGTCGGAGTATATGAAGGCACTGGATGCAGTTCACGAATACATTTTAGCGGGAGATATTTACCAGACCAATCTGACTCAGCGCTTTAACGCTGATTTACAGCTTAGCCCACTGGAATTATACAGCGAACTCAGAAAAATTAACCCGGCTCCCTTTGCCAGTTACATTGATTTTGGAGAAGGACAGATTGTTTCCAGTTCCCCGGAGCGTTTTATTCTGGTTCAGGGTCGAAACATTGAAACCCGACCGATTAAAGGGACGATGCCCCGGGGCAAAACCGCTGCGGAAGATGCCGCTAATCGGGAGACTCTGGTTAACAGCGAAAAGGATAAAGCCGAACTGCTAATGATTGTCGATCTGGAGCGCAATGATCTGGGGAAAATTGCTAAAACCGGCACCGTTAAGGTTCCGGAATTGTTTAAGTTAGAAACTTATCAGACCGTTTTTCATCTGGTCTCAACCGTTACGGCCGAATTAAAGGATGACCTCGATGCCATCGATTGTGTCAAAGCCACTTTCCCCGGCGGTTCGATTACCGGGGCACCGAAGATCCGGGCGATGGAGATTATTGATGAACTGGAGCCCACCCAGCGAAACATTTATACCGGTTCGATCGGCTATATTGGTTTCAACGGGGATCTCGATCTTAATATTGTCATTCGGACGATTGTCTGCAAGGATGGGAAAGGTTATTTTCAGGTCGGCGGTGGAATCGTCTGGGATTCCGACAACCAGTCCGAATATCAAGAAACCTTCGACAAGGGCAGAGCTCTGATGGATGCACTGAAACGCTATTAATTAAACAGTTTAGGAGGAACCCAATGGACTACGCCAGTTATAACGGAGAAATTTCAAAAGAACCCCAGATTTCTCTGGATCAGGGCTTTCTTTATGGCTATGGGGTGTTTGAAACCATCAATGTAGCCCATGGAAAACCGGTTTTTTTCGCGGATCATATGGAGCGCTTTAAACAAAGTGCCCTGGTGATGGGCCTTAACTTAACCAGTCATCCCGATCAGATTAAGGCGGACTGTCTGAAGATCATAAAAAAAAATGAGATGAATCGGGGTGGGCTGCGGGTCACCCTCAGTAAGGGCTTAAAAGCAGACAACCTGCTAATCACCGCCCGGGAGAATCATTATGACCGCCAGATGTTTGCCCGGGGAGTAAAAATCTGTACCAATGATGCGGTCCGCAATGAAACAGCCCGGCTGGTCACGATCAAGTCCAACAACTATCTGGAAAATCTGCTGATTTTAAATGAGGCCAAGGCCCGCGGTTTTTCCGAATCGATTTTTTATAACACCCGCGGTTATTTGGCCGAAGGCTGTATGACCAATCTCTTTTTGATTAAAAACAAAACCGTCTGTACCCCGGCAAGGGATTGCGGGCTGCTGGCCGGAATTATCAGAAACCGCGTAATCCAGTTGCTAAAAGCCAACCTCATCCCGATAGAAGAGGGTAATTATACCCGCGAGCAGTTGATCGATGCCGACGAGGTGTTTATCACCAACTCACTGATGGAAATCATGCCGGTGAATCAGGTCGATGAGGTGAACTATCGGATTGGGCCCGAAACCCTGAGCTATCGGATCGATGCACTATTTCAGCAAACCTGGGGATCAGGGTTTTAATAAGACGAGTTATTAAGAAACGAAAAGTTAAACACTCAGCCCTGCAACGGAAGTAAAAAAATCCGTGGCAGGGCTTTTTGTGAACGACAAAATCTTAATAATTTGAAACTGGCTTTGTCAGTAAATAGTAAACTGTGTTAAAATAAACGTAATTAAAAGAAGAACGAGGAGATAAAATGAACACACAATTAGATCGAGAAAAAGCATTGGCGTTGTTGAAGGAATATAATGAAAGTGAATCTCTGGTTAATCACGGTTTGGCGGTGTCTGGAGTGATGGAGCATTTTGCCAAACTGGAAGGGGAAGACCCCGATTATTGGGGAATTGTCGGGCTGCTTCACGATCTGGATTATGAAAAATATCCGGATCAGCATTGCGTCAAGGTGGTCGAAATTCTGGAAGCCAACGATTATGAGAAAGCTTTTATCAACAGCGTGGTCAGCCATGGGTTTGGGATCTGTGCGGATGTGGAGCCGACTCATCAGATGGAGAAAATTCTCTATGCCACCGATGAACTGGCCGGACTGATCACCGCCTGTGCTTATATGCGGCCCTCCAAAAGTGTCAACGATCTGGAACTAAAATCAGTCAAAAAGAAATTCAAAACGGCCAGTTTTGCCGCCGGGGTCAATCGGGAGGTCGTCGCTAAAGGTGCGGAGATGGCCGGCTATTCGCTGGATGACTTGATGCAGGAAACGATTTTGGGAATGCGGGCCGTTGCCGACGACATCGGCCTGGGAAGTAATGAAGCTTAGTCTTCCGGTTCCGGTAAAAAAGGCCTTTAAAGGGCTGGAAAGCTGTGGATTCAGTGGATATCTGGTGGGCGGCTGTGTCCGGGATTATCTGCTTGATACCCTACCGACGGACTTTGATATGACCACTGACGCCACCCCGGATGAAATTATCTCTTGTTTTACCGGCCATCGGGTTTTAAAAACAGGCATTCGCCACGGTACCGTGACGATCATCCTTGATGGGATGGCCATCGAAATAACCACCCATCGGACCGAAGGCGATTATTCCGACAGCCGTCATCCGGATGCGGTGAAGTTCACCAAAAACCTGGCAGATGACCTGGCCAGACGGGATTTTACCATCAATGCGATGGCCTATCATCCCCAAAAAGGTCTGATTGATCGCTATGGCGGAGCAGCGGACATCAAAAATAAAATCATCCGCGGAGTTGGTGATCCTCACAAAAGAATGGCCGAGGACGCCTTGCGCATGCTTCGGGGCCTGCGTTTTGCCGCGGTTTTGGGCTTTGACCTGGATGAGGAGACCCGTATCGCCATCCGGCAGAATTGTGGACAACTTGCCAATATTTCAGCAGAGCGGATTGCCGCTGAGCTGAATAAACTGATCTGTGGCAAAAACGCCAAAACGATCATCCTGGAAGAAACGACGGTGTTGGGGGTGGTGATCCCCGAGCTGCTGCCGGCTAAGAACTTTGATCAACAGAATCCGCACCACTGCTATGATGTGCTGACCCATACGGCGGTGGCAATGCAAACGCTGGCGCCGGTACCGCGGCTGCGGTGGGCGATGTTGTTTCACGACCTAGGGAAACCGCAGACCTTTACCCGGGACGCTGCCGGAGTGGGCCATTTTAAAGGCCACAGTAAGTGCTCTGAAGCGATCGCCCGGGAGCGCTTAACAGCCTTGCGGATGAGTAATGTAACCATTGATCAGGTCTGTGCGTTAGTGAAATACCACGGCACCATCATTGAAGAAGATAAAAAAAGTGTCAAGCGTTGGCTAAACCGTCTCTCAGAGCCATTGCTTCGGGATCTGATTGCGATTAAGCGGGGGGATAACCTGGCTAAGGCGTCAAAGCACCATGACCGGTTGGAGTCACTACAAAGACTGGAAGCGCTGCTTGATCAGGTGATTGCCGAAAAGGCTTGTTTTTCGCTAAAAGATCTGGCTGTCAACGGTCATGATCTAATGGGCCTGGGAATCAAAAACGGTGAGGAAATCGGCCGGATTCTCAACCTGCTGCTGGCTGGCGTCATCGATGAAGTCTATGAAAACGAAAAAGATAGTTTAATAAAAAAAGCAAAGGAGATGCGAACATGTTAATTGACAGCCATGCCCATATCGACGACCAAAAATTTAATGAGGACCGGGAAGCGGTACTAAAAAACGCCCAGGACGCCGGGATCGAGCTTATTGTCAATCCCGGGGCCGACGAGGCTTCAAGTTTCCGGGCCGTAGCAATGAGTGAAAAATACCCGATGGTTTATGCTACGGTGGGGATTCACCCTCATGATGCCAAGGATTACATTACCTCAAAACACGATGCGCTGCTAAAAGAATGGGCAAAAAAGGAAAAGGTCGTGGCGATCGGTGAAATCGGTCTGGATTACCACTATGACTATTCCCCCCGGGATATCCAGCAGGAGGTGTTTATCTGCCAGTTGGTGATTGCCAAAGAAGTAAAGATGCCAATTGTGATCCATAACCGGGAATCGATGGAAGACATGGTCAGGATTTTAAAGGAGTACTTTGCGCCAGCGTATGGCGGGATTATGCACAGCTATAGCGGTTCGGTGGAAATGGCTAAAATCTTTCTCGACATGGGCTTTTATTTGTCGATCTCCGGGCCGCTAACCTTTAGCAATGCCCGAAAACTGCCGGAAGTGGTTGCGATGATACCCTTAGAGCGATTACTCATTGAAACGGATAGTCCGTATCTGACGCCCACACCTCATCGCGGCAAACGAAACGAGCCGGCCTATGTGCGTTTCGTGGCAGCCGAAATTGCCCGAATCCGGGGGATCACAGTAGAAGAGGTGGGAGAGATTACCACCCAGAATGCCAAAAGAGTGTTCGGCATTGAAAAACATATAAAGTAAAAATAATAAAATGCAAATCCTTTATTCATTTTCCTTGACAATCGTAATGAATTCAGATAAAATGTTTAGCGTACCTTCGGGACAGAAAATGAATAAAGGGGTATAGCCAAGCGGTAAGGCAATGGACTCTGACTCCATCATTCGCAGGTTCAAATCCTGCTACCTCTGCCAAAAGAAATTTAGCCTGCTCTTTAAGATCACTTAAAAAGCAGGTTTTATTATATCTGTTAATATTGAGATGTCAATTAGCAACAAGTGAAAAAACAGGAGAAAACCATGAGAGATCAAAAAATCAGCGTTTTTGATATTTACGAATATTTGCCCCATACCAATTGTAAAAACTGCGGTGAAAATAACTGCATGGCCTTTGCCGAAAAATTATTGCAAGGGAAAAAAACCTTGGGTGGGTGCTCGGCAATAAGAGAAGCGATCTATGAAAAAAACCGTAAAGCGATTCAGACATTAATGGATACGAATAGAGACTAAAGAGCAGATAGACAATGATCCATTGTTTGCCTGCTCTTATCTTTTTTAGTATAATGTAAATAGGGTGTTTTAAAAAACACGTAAACGAAGTAAACTGATTAAAAGGCACCTGTTGCACGCCATAAATTGGCAAAGTATGAATCAGATCAGCAATGGAGAAAAAATGGAATCGACTATAACCCGAATTTATATCGCGGATGTTCGCATCTTGAACGATCCCCGTCGATTAGCAGTAGTGATCAAAGCGGTTTCAAAGCAGCGGCGAGAAAAGGCCGAGCGGCTTAAAACACCAGATGCCAAAGCGCTTGCGGTGGGAGCTGAAATGCTGCTAAAAAAAGCGGTGGAGCAGGTCTATGGCATTTACGAACCGCTTGAGATAAAAGTCGGAGCAGATGGCAAACCATTGCTCACGGATTATCCGGAGATCTTTTTTAACCTGTCCCATTCCGGCCATTATGTGGTCTGCGGTCTGGGAGCCCGGCCGGTGGGGGTGGATATTCAAAAAATAGGGCGCCCGAATTTAAAACTGGCGCGACGTTTTTTTGCCCCATCAGAGGCGGACTGGCTCTTTTCGTTACCGGAAAAAAAACAGACACGGGCTTTTTATGATCTTTGGGCCCTTAAAGAAGCCTATATGAAGTACACTGGAAAGGGATTTAAACTGCCGATGCATGCGTTTCAGATTGACTGCCAAAAGGAAGAGTCAATCAATTCTGAGATGACTATTCTTACAGACGGAAAAAGAATGCCGGTGGTGACTAAAAATTATCCTATTTTGGAAAGCTATGTTTTATGGGCTGTTAGTGAACCCAGCGATTTTCAGGAAAAAATAGAATGGATCAGCTTATAGGGAGAGATGCTTTGAAAGAAAAGAATGATTACCAGGAAAAACTTTTAACCGTATTTATGACCTTTCTAAAAATCGGGTTATTTACTTTTGGGGGTGGCTATGCCATGATCCCGCTGATAGAATATGAAACCGTGGAACGGCATCACTGGATTGAAAGCGAGGATATCCTGGATATTTTTGCCATTGCTGAGGCAACCCCAGGGGTCATTGCCGTCAATACGGCGACCTTTGTGGGCTATAAGGTAGCAGGCTTTTGGGGTTCGCTGCTGGCCACCCTGGGGGTGGTGATTCCTTCACTGACGATTATCAGTCTCATTGCCCTTTTTTTTCAGGATTTTCAAAGTCTGGAATGGGTCGGTTATGCCTTTCGGGGAATTCGGGCCGGGGTTATTGTTTTAATCCTGGGAGCCGTGGTTAAAATGGGTAAAAAGGGAGAATACACACCACTAACGGTGCTGATATTAATGCTGGCTTTTGGGCTGGCTTCATTTACCAACATCAATGTCATTTATCTATTGCTGGGCGGTGCTGTGACGGGGCTGGCTTATCAGATTTGGCTGAATAAAAAAATTTCAAACGGGGAAAATAGCGGGGAGGATAAATAATGTATCTGGATCTATTTATCACTTTCTTCAAAATCGGTTTATTTACCATTGGCGGCGGTTACGCCATGATACCGCTGATTCAGCAGGAAGTGGTGGCCCACGGGTGGTTGACCCTGTTGGAACTGACGGATTTTATTGCCGTGGCAGAGTCCACCCCCGGGCCCTTTGCGGTGAATATCGCGACCTTTGTGGGCATGGAAATGGGCGGACTTCCGGGAGCTCTGATCACAACCACCGCTGTGGTTCTACCTTCGTTTATCATCATCCTTTTTATCGCTAAGGCATTTACTAATTTTCAGCAGAATAAATGGGTTCAGGGTGCTCTTTATGGGATGCGGCCAGTCGTGATTGGTCTGATTGCCGCGGCAGTTTGGCTGCTCATGTCCACCGGATTCATTGGCAAGGGTTCTGAGATCCACTCAATAGGTGATTTTTTTTCCGCCCTCCAATATCTGGAAATTATTATTTTTGTGATTGGCAGCTTTGTTTATTTCCGCTTTAAACTACATCCGATAAAACTAATACTGATCTCAGCCGGTCTGGGGATGGTGTTTTTCGGGGTATTGCCGATGTTTTATTAAGGAGTGGGATCTATTGTTTTTCAGTAGGTCTTATTTTTTTTGAGAAAAATTTAATAAATTGATTTCTTTTTAGGAATCAGCTTAAGTAAAAATTAAATAGGTTACTTCGTCACATGATCATCACAAAAATGCGTTAAACTAATTTAAATGACACAAAATTGTCATAATCATCAGTTATGATAAGGAAAAAGGAGGGATTGCGATGACTATTATCATTAACGTATTAACTGCCTGGTTAAGTGTCATTTTTGCATTTTTACTTACGATCATCTATTTACTACGAATAATCAATAAGGGTAAAAGAAAAAATAAATTTATCGCCAGAATTAACCGAAATCTGAGAAATTCACATAAAACAATGGGAATCGCTTTTGTGATCTCGGCCTGTGTTCATGGGTTCTTTTCCTCAGGAACCATTTTATCATTTAATTTTGGAACCCTGTGCATGGTGATGGGGGTGCTTTTGGGGTTGACCTATATGCTGAGAAAACTATTACCGGGAAAGTGTACCTGGATCAAACCCCATCGCTGGCTAACTGCGGTGTTGATTGTGTTCCTGGGTATCCACCTGTGGGAAGTGGGCGGAATCATGGGTCCGGAGTTCTTTTTTAAATGTTCATTGAGGGAAGTGGAGACTTCGGTGGCAAAATTGTATGGAACCGAAACGGTATCGGCAACAGCCGCGAAGGATCAAACCGATCCCGTAACGGCGGAAAATGCCAGCACCGCCCCACCTGAAAGCTCATCAACGATGACGACGGATACAGCAGTAACCGATACGGTGCTAACCAAGGCCAATCTGTTTTTAGGCAGTGTTGATTTGAAGGATGGTACTTATACTGGCGTGGCAGAAGGTTACGGACCGGAGTTGACGGTGTGTGTGACAGTCGCTGAAAATGTGATTACTGATGTTTTAGTGGTTTCCCACAATGAAAATAATGTAAAGTATTATGGCAAGGCCATTGATGCAGTACCGGCAGCGATTGTTGCTGCGCAGACTCCGCTAGTTGATACGATTTCAGGAGCAACCTATACCTCAAACGGCATTATGCAGGCTGTTATCAATGGCTTGGAACCGGCGGTGATTTCCGGAACACTACCCAGTCTGTAAAATTCTGGTAACGATGCGGTATGATGGCCTTGACAAAAGGTGAAATCAGGATACCATTTTTAAATAGTTGAAAATATTTAAAAATGATGTTACTGAAACGATTAGACACCCAACCCTTTAAATTTGCCAGTGAGTTAAGTCTAAAGGGTCGGGTGTCTTTTTTTGTAAAAAAAAACTTCTTAGATATTTTCAAAGAAATGGGGTAATACTATTATGAAGAATAAATAATTAAATAGAGAAAGAGGCGGTTATTGATGAAAGATAAGATTTTTGGTGTTTTACAGCGGGTGGGACGTTCTTTTATGTTACCCATTGCTTTGCTGCCGGTGGCTGGACTTCTTTTAGGGATCGGTGGATCATTTACTAATGAGACCATGCTTGAATCCTACAATCTGATAGGGGTGATGGGCCCGGGAACCATTGTAAATGACATCTTAAGTATCATGCTTGCTGCCGGTAATATTATTTTTGCGAATCTGCCCATTATCTTTGCCATGGGTGTAGCTATTGGGATGGCTAAACAGGAAAAAGCGGTGGCAGCACTGGCTGGCGTAATTGGATTTTTCGTTATGCATGCGGTAATCGCTGCGCTTATTAAGATTACCGGAACCTATACACCGGAAACCTTGCTGATTGCCAATAATCTGGGGCAGATCGCTGCTGAGAGCAGCGGCAGTGCGTTTGTCCCGATTATTGCGAACAAGATGTTGCCAAGCGGTTCAATTTCCGATATTGTGGGAATAACATCTTTGCAAATGGGTGTATTTGGTGGGATTTTAGTGGGGCTGGTAACTTCGGCTCTGCATAACCGGTTTTATAAGGTTGAGTTTCCGCCAGTGGTATCATTTTTCGGAGGGACACGTTTTGTACCCATTATTACGGCCATTGCCTTTTTATTTATTGGTGGGATCATGTTCTTTTTCTGGCCGTTTATTCAAAATGGTATCTATGCCATCGGTGGTTTGGTCATTGCATCCGGGTATTTTGGCACCTTCATCTATGGCTTTATCGAACGGGCATTAATTCCCTTTGGTCTGCATCATGTTTTTTATCTTCCTTTCTGGCAAACCGGATTGGGGGGATCAATGGTTGTGGATGGCGTTTTGGTCGAGGGAGCCCAAAACATTTTCTTTGCCCAATTGGCAAGTCCTGATGTCACCCACTTTTCAGTGGAAGCCACACGCTTCATGTCGGGGAAATTCCCGTTTATGATTTTTGGCTTACCTGGGGCTGCATTGGCCATGTATAAATGCGCCAAAACTAACAAACAGAAAGCGGTCGGTGGACTATTGATATCGGCGGCACTAACGGCGATGATCACGGGGATTACCGAACCGATTGAATTTACATTTTTATTTGTTGCACCATTTTTATATGTCATCCATAGTGTCTTTGCCGGCCTGTCCTATATGTTTATGCATATTTTGAATGTTGGGGTTGGGATGACCTTCTCAGGCGGGATTATCGATCTCGCTCTATTTGGTATTCTCCAGGGAAATGCCAAGACCAACTGGCTGTACATTGTTTTGGTGGGGGTTGGTTACTTCATTCTCTATTACTTTTTATTTAAGATTTTAATCAATAAATTTAATCTAAAAACGCCTGGTCGAGAAGAAGAAGACGAAGAAACGAAGCTCTATACCCGGGCAGATTATGAAAAAGGTAAAAATAAGGGTAACGATCAGAACGTGGAATCCAGTGATCCCGGATCGGCAATGATTGTCAACGGGTTAGGTGGGAAGTCAAACATCAGTGATCTGGATTCATGCGCAACCCGGCTTCGGGTGACGGTATTGGATGGGAAAAAGGTTGATGAAAGAATCCTGAAGCTTTCTGGAGCGCTGGGCGTTATCCAGCAAGGAAATGGAATTCAGGTTATTTATGGACCCAAGGTCACGGTGATTAAATCCAAGTTGGATGAGTATCTTGAGCGTTCAGAAAGTGATCAGGAAACGATGATCCCAGTGGTTGAAAAATTACCGGCCAAAGAAGAACTAACTGAAACGAAAGACAATAAAGCTAAAACCCTGGAAATTTTTGCAGCACCTGTTGATGGTGATTTGCAGAGTATTACCGAAGCACCGGATGAGGCCTTCAGCAACAAAATGGTGGGGGATGGGATTGTGATATTCCCCACGGGTGACACCATCAACGCCCCTTGCGATGCCGAGGTTACCATGGTGTTCCCAACCAACCATGCTATTGGGCTGACCAGTCTAAATGGTACCGAAATCCTTATTCATGTGGGGATTGATACGGTAAAACTGGACGGAAAGGGATTTGAAGTTTTGGTGAAAACAGGCGATCAGGTTAAAAAAGGCGATCTCTTGATGAAGGTGGACATGAACTATCTTGCTGATCATGCTCCTTCAACCGCCATACCGATTGTTGTGACTAATTTAACTGAAGATCAAAAGATAAAAGTGATTAAGAGTGGTGCCATTAAAAGCAGTGAGGACGCCTTTGCCATTGAATCCTGAAACAGTTAAATTAACGGGTGCCAGCGAGTATACGCGAAATAGTGGGCAGTCTATTACGAAATAAAGTCTGTCAATCTGTATGTTGCAGTCAGACCAAAGAACGGCATCCGCCAGGGATCTGGTCTGACATAACATAACTTATTCTACACAGGAGGAAGAAAGATGAAATTTGAATTAAGAGATTGGAAACTGGATGATGCAGAAAACTTAGTGCGTTATGCCAATAACCCCAAAGTTGCCTGCTTTTTAAGGAATGCTTTCCCATCACCCTACACATTGGACGATGCCCATATGTTCATTGACCAGTGTATGCACAGAGATCAGACAAAACAGTCGATCAAAGCCATTGTCATAGACAATGAGCCCATCGGTTCGGTGGGATTGATGCTTCAGGACGATGTCAGCTGTAAGACGGCCGAGATGGGGTACTGGCTGGGTGAACCATTCTGGGGAAAGGGGATTATGACAAAGGCAATAATCCAAACCTGCGAAAATGGATTCGCTAATTTTGATATCTTTAGAATTTATAGCAGACCCTTTGTGGATAATATTGGTTCCCGGAAGGCCCTTGAAAAGGCCGGCTTTAAGTTAGAAGGAATTTGCAAGAAGGCCATCTTCAAAAACGGAAAGATAACCGACTACTGTATGTATGCCTTGATTAAATGAAATAAAATGTAAAAAAAGATGCTGGATGATGTAAAATCAATCAGCATCTTTTTCGTTTTCAACAGGATTGAATTTAAGAATTGGTTCTATACATATTCTGGTGCTTTTGGACGGGTTGTATTTTGGCTGGCAGTACGGACTAGCCGTAGGCGTGGTGAATCCCATTGCTGTCATTATTAAAATCGTAGAGGTCATTATTCTGAACATTTTTCAGACCATCATTGATAAAATTTTTAATTTCCAATGTTGCAGTTTCTTCTGGTATATAAATAATTTTAGTTGTTGTTCCCATTTTATGTCCCTCCGTTTCTTTTTTTTTGCTAATTGCATAGTCGATTTTAGCAACAAATACGATTTACCTATTCCATTTTGTGAGGAGAGTAAAAGAAATGGGTATCCACTGGTGAATTTAAAACATTCTATGTTATGGTTCGGCGTGATCAAAGATCACCGCAATCGGCAGCTCCTCTTCCATTTAAAAACATCCTATGTTATGGTTCGGCTCGGCGACGTCCTTTGGGTGCGGGAGACGTTTTACAATTTAGAAACATCCTATGTTATGGTTCGGCGTTACAAACGATTGTCCAGGATCTAAATTATGCTTATTTAAAAACATCCTATGTTATGGTTCGGCCCGATGGCTGCGATAAATGGTGCAATCGCAATGAATTTAAAAACATCCTATGTTATGGTTCGGCTTGCTGGGAAAGCTGCAACGGTTTGGTATAATTTATTTAAAAACATCCTATGTTATGGTTCGGCCAAACGCGTGGGACGGCTTTGTAACTCAAGTTACGACATTTAAAAACATCCTATGTTATGGTTCGGCCTGGAACGGTGTTGTGATAGTAGATATTGCAGCAAATTTAAAAACATCCTATGTTATGGTTCGGCTTGTCGGCAACGTCTTTTTGTGCAATAACAGGCTGATTTAAAAACATCCTATGTTATGGTTCGGCAAAATGGAATCTGATTTTGTAAATGGCTTTAAACTATTTAAAAACATCCTATGTTATGGTTCGGCCCACATTGGGTACTTATATCCATGTTTTAGAGTCGCATTTAAAAACATCCTATGTTATGGTTCGGCCGCTACCACGATCTTAGGCACACGGCTGCAACGCATTTAAAAACATCCTATGTTATGGTTCGGCTTAAAGAGAGGGGCTGGGTTCGAAGTGGTATTATGATATTTAAAAACATCCTATGTTATGGTTCGGCACCCGTCGATTCACGCCATAAATTAAGCCATTCAGCCATTTAAAAACATCCTATGTTATGGTTCGGCACTGTATAATATACTGCGCTTTATCCAATTCATTATATTTAAAAACATCCTATGTTATGGTTCGGCCCAGAGTGGGTTGGATGCCTTGAGAGGGGGAAAGGCGATTTAAAAACATCCTATGTTATGGTTCGGCAACCCTATCAGGGCGTTATGTTATAGGTGATGTTATATTTAAAAACATCCTATGTTATGGTTCGGCAGCTGCAATCGTGGCGACACTCGAAAGTCTGAGAAAATTTAAAAACATCCTATGTTATGGTTCGGCTCGCCGATTTTTATTTTTTTCGTATAGCTTAAATTATTTAAAAACATCCTATGTTATGGTTCGGCATTTGGGGAGATTCACCAGAAGAATTGGTTAATGAATTTAAAAACATCCTATGTTATGGTTCGGCGTAGCTGCTAGTTTAAATATGATTTTTGGTGCTGCATTTAAAAACATCCTATGTTATGGTTCGGCCTTTTTCCAGTGCTTCAACAATTTCAATCTTTGTCATATTTAAAAACATCCTATGTTATGGTTCGGCTTTTATGTTATCGATTATTATGGAATCTATTAGTGAATTTAAAAACATCCTATGTTATGGTTCGGCTGGTATTTGTTATACGCTTGTAGCACCATTTCCAGATTTAAAAACATCCTATGTTATGGTTCGGCAGGGAAACGACGTTAGTATTTCAGCGATTGGGTTATAATTTAAAAACATCCTATGTTATGGTTCGGCAAGCAATATCGGCAAGCTGTTGTCTATCATTGATTTATTTAAAAACATCCTATGTTATGGTTCGGCCTCCACGACACTGAATTTCACAAAATTCAGCTAGATTTAAAAACATCCTATGTTATGGTTCGGCCTTGAATGGGCTGGTGATATGATGCAAGGATTTATATTTAAAAACATCCTATGTTATGGTTCGGCCCACCGCCACCGCTTGCACTTGTTGCCGTACTTCCATTTAAAAACATCCTATGTTATGGTTCGGCTTGCAACATTAGCGGAAGTATACGTTATGTCATCGGTATTTAAAAACATCCTATGTTATGGTTCGGCAAAAGGTTTTAAGTTTACGATGTGCTTAAACCCAAATTTAAAAACATCCTATGTTATGGTTCGGCTATGCGCCCGGTACAAATGCGCAACAGATATTAGAATTTAAAAACATCCTATGTTATGGTTCGGCTGGAAGAAGAATTAAGAGAAGGATATAATCAATCAAATTTAAAAACATCCTATGTTATGGTTCGGCAACAATTGTAAGAACAGCTCTGCTTGTAGTCGCATATTTAAAAACATCCTATGTTATGGTTCGGCCCACTGGGATTGTTGCAATTTGCTGTGTCCAAAACATTTAAAAACATCCTATGTTATGGTTCGGCACGTTTCATATTGTTTTAGTGGCCCTTCATCTGGTCGATTTAAAAACATCCTATGTTATGGTTCGGCATCAGCTATATCTGCGTTAGTTCCACCGTATACCGTATTTAAAAACATCCTATGTTATGGTTCGGCATTGCGGAACTTGTAGAAGCTGGACTTGTAACGCATTTAAAAACATCCTATGTTATGGTTCGGCAACTCCGCCATCAGGCTCTCTTACACTACCAGTCATTATTTAAAAACATCCTATGTTATGGTTCGGCTCAACTATCTGGCTCCGAAGGTGCTGGTGTTAATTAGCAAATTATAGGAGTCCCAAAAGTCCTGATTTAATCAAATTATTCCAGCTAAACCCGGCTTTTCAATTATGGTATAATGATTAATCATTAGTCACTTTAAGGAAGCACAAACCATGGTTTATCTGGAACACTTTTCTGACCACCCGCTGGATTATATCAACGAATTCTACACCGCTGAAAAAGTTCGCATCGACAGCTGTCCTCATTGTCATTCGTGCAGGCGGCTTCATCTTCATGGTATCTATCACCGGCATGTGATCTGGTATGAGGATGTCTTCGCCATTCCGGTCCAACGCCATTACTGTATTCATTGCGGCAAGACAGTGAGTATTCTGCCTTCTTTTTGCCATCCCGGGTTTCAGCTGGCCCTTCCATTTCTGCTGGAACTGCTTTGGGCCTTTTTAAACAGGATTCCTTCAGCCTGCGCTTTAGCGCATCAGCATCGGCACTTTATCACCCGGCGTTTCCTTTTTTGTCTGAACCGGCTGATTGAGTATTTTCGCATCTGTCATGATCCTTTAATCGTCTTTCCTGATTTTGGGCATAAAAAAGCCATAAAGCTTCTTGAAATGGTCTACTCGGTGGGGAAGCCCCACATCTTCGGCAAAAGATATCACGATCATTTTAAGATAGGATTTATGGCACTTTAATTGTACCATCCTTCCCTATTTTTTTGAAGAACTATTTGTCCCACAGAGCTTTTGCTTTGCCTTTTATCGATTGATCCGTTATTCTCTGATTATCTGGTTTTATGGATCCTTAAAACCTCAACTCATTAAAATCGGAGGTTTTTACAATGACTGAAAAAGACAAAGAATTGATTGCTTTATTTCGCTATGGCCTGATTGCGCCGTTACTTACGGATACCATCACGAACCACACGGCTTATCTGGATGAGGTCAGTGCCAAAACCCATGATGTCCCGCATTATGGCATCCGCACCTACAACCGTAAAACCCTGCTGGAATGGCACCGTTTGTACCGGCGCCATGGTTTTGATGCGCTTAAGCCCAAGGTTCGGACGGACAAGGGTTCGTCCCGGGCGTTACCGGCAGAATCGGCCAGACTACTCCTTACGCTGCGAACGGAAAACATCCATTTATCAGTGAAGTTGTTCCATGAGTGGCTCATTCATGAAGGCCACTTCACCAGCTCTGACTGTTCCTATTCGACGGTGTATCGGCTGCTCAAAAAACATCAACTGTTAAAGCCATCCCAGGCGGATACATCTGACCGCCGCCGGTTTGCCCATATTGATATCAACACCCTATGGCAGACCGATGTTTCCCATGGCCCGTATCTGACTCTTAACGGTAAAAAACGCAAAACCTATCTGATCGCTTTTATCGATGATGCTTCCCGGCGGATTACCGGGGCTCAGTTCATGCTGGCTGAGAAGAATGAAGATCTCCTTCATGTCCTTAAATCGGCTTTACTTACCTGTGGTAAGCCCACCATGCTTTATGCGGATAATGGCAAGATTTTCCGTTCCCACCAACTGAATACTTCCTGTGCCACCCTGGGTATTGCCTTGGTCAACACCAAGCCTTATGATCCCAAAAGCAAGGGCAAAATCGAGCGCTTTTTCAAAACCGTCCGCAGCCGTTTCTATCCACTTTTGACGGATGCTGACTTGATGGATCTGGAGGTCCTCAACCAACGCTTTGAGGCCTGGCTGGCTCGGGATTATCATCATAAGGTTCATTCGAGTCTCAATGAAGCGCCGATGGTCTTTTATATGCGGGGGAGTGACCGGATTAAGCATTTCTCTGATCCCCGAATTATTGATGAAGCCTTTCTGATCCGGGTGACCAGAAAGGTCAAGTCGGATGCCACCATTTCGCTGCACAACGCCCTTTTCGAAGCGTCGCCGATGTTTATTGGTAAGAGCGTGGATATCCGTTATCCCAATGAATATCCGGATGAAATCTATATTTATGAAAACAGTGTCCGGATTCTTACCTGCAAAAAAGTCATCATGACGGACAACGCCATTGCCAAACGCAATAACAATGCTATCAGCTACAGCGCGTTAGGCGGTGTTCCTCATGTATAAATCATTTTTCGGGTTCCAGCAGGCGCCCTTTGACAAGGGCATTGATTCATCGATGCTCTTTCAATCTGAAGCTTACAAGGAAGTTTTAGCCCGACTGGATTATCTCAAAACCACCCGCGGTTTTGGTCTGATTACTGGGGACCCCGGGGTTGGTAAAACATCGACCCTGCGGGTCTTTGCCGACAGTTTGAATCCGTCGTTATATAAGGTCATGTATTTCCCGATGTCTTCCGGGACAACCATGGATTTTTACCGGGGTCTGGCGTTTTCGCTTGGGGAACAGCCAAAATTTCGAAAAGTGGAGCTGTTTTTTCAGATTCAGAACGCCATTACGGATCTTTATGATAAACGCCGCATCACGCCGGTCTTTATCCTGGATGAGATGCAGTCGGCTTCAGCCCAGTTTCTTCACGATCTGAGCATCATTTTTAACTTTGACATGGATAAACGTAATCCTTTTATTCTGATTCTCACCGGTTTACCGACGCTGGCCAACCGACTGGCCTTAAACCAGAACCGGTCGCTTGATCAGCGGCTGGTGACCCGGTTTCATTTCTCGCCGCTTACACCGGATGAGGTTCGGGATTATATCAAACACCGGTTTAAGCATGCCGGTGTTTCACGGAATCTGATCAACGAGAATGCTTATGAAGCCATTTCATCATCCACTGGTGGTTATCCGCGATTAGTCGGTAATCTGGTTACCCAGTGTCTGATTCTTGCCTTTCAAAAACAAACAGATCTTATTGATGAAGAGATTGTTTTTGCCGCTTCTGCGGATGCTGGGATTTAACGCCTGACGGCGTTATTTCCCTTTTTTTCTGGAGAAATAAAGCGTGATTATGTGATTAAAAAACTGAAACACACTTTTTAACCCGCCATTATTTTCACAGTCTTTCGAACATTTCGATCCGTTTTATTGTGATTAAACCAGTCCGAAATAATGTGAAAATTTACAGCTGGCTTAAGAATATTTAAAAACATCCTATGTTATGGTTCGGCTGCGATACCGTTTAGTGAACAAGTTGTTGCAGAGATATTTAAAAACATCCTATGTTATGGTTCGGCAAAACACCGTTATTGATGCTTTCCCCGTTGTGTAGAAATTTAAAAACATCCTATGTTATGGTTCGGCATAGTGAATTACAGTGTTTACCAGCCATTGAGTAAATTTAAAAACATCCTATGTTATGGTTCGGCAAAGAAAAACCAGAAAGACAAATACTTCCCATTATTATTTAAAAACATCCTATGTTATGGTTCGGCAATCATTGGTGCAATTAGAAAGTACAGTATCGAAGAATTTAAAAACATCCTATGTTATGGTTCGGCAGTAAAGATGCAAGAAGTACTAAAGCAGGTTGTGATATTTAAAAACATCCTATGTTATGGTTCGGCAGTAAGAGAGGGTGTTACTGGCGGAGTTACAATGATATTTAAAAACATCCTATGTTATGGTTCGGCAAGCACTTTCAGCATCCGCATAACAGAGCCATCTTTATTTAAAAACATCCTATGTTATGGTTCGGCGCTCCACAGGTCGCCAAATTAAACAGCGAGATCAGATTTAAAAACATCCTATGTTATGGTTCGGCTTATATGGCAACCCGAGTGATGAACTGCTGTTTTAATTTAAAAACATCCTATGTTATGGTTCGGCTGATTCCAGGTTTGTGGCTGTCAGCTGTTCATCTCATTTAAAAACATCCTATGTTATGGTTCGGCAGGAGATTTTAAGGATCAAAAGACAGGCGAAATTGTATTTAAAAACATCCTATGTTATGGTTCGGCCAATTCGGTAGGAGCGAAGAAAGGCCCGGGCAGCGTATTTAAAAACATCCTATGTTATGGTTCGGCATGAAAGAACGGTTGCCGGATGATTTCAAGAAAATATTTAAAAACATCCTATGTTATGGTTCGGCTGAAGCTTTGCAATTTCAGTTAGTTGGTAAAGATGCATTTAAAAACATCCTATGTTATGGTTCGGCTGAAGTGCGGAATCTCTTAGGGTTCAGCCCCATGGAATTTAAAAACATCCTATGTTATGGTTCGGCGTAAGTTTAAAAAAGGTTTGCAGCGACGGTTAGAATATTTAAAAACATCCTATGTTATGGTTCGGCGGTATGAGGATTATGCAAAACGGTATTCATGCAGGTATTTAAAAACATCCTATGTTATGGTTCGGCTATTGAAAAACTGCTAAAAAAATAATAATGAGGGTTGATTAGATCCCTATATTAAGGTGTTATAGAAAAATTTACCAGCCGTTTCTAAGAATTTCGAAATAAACGCTTCTGCTCCATAGAAACCCCACTAATTATGGCAATTTTGATAAAATACATAAAAACTGCCTGGTAAATTAAAGGAAAAGATTCTCGGCAGATTGGAAATTGCCCAAAGTTTCTTCTTCAAAAACATCCCCATTGATTAATTTAATGATACACACAAAATCCTCTTCGCTAACAATAATATTTTTTAATTCCTGTCGAAGTTGAATGAGCTTTGAGGGTGTAATGGCACCACGAAAAACCGATTTTTGGTAATGCACCAAGTATTTTTTGCAAATTTTAAAAACCTTGGTTACACGTTTTTCGTTAATATCATAGAAAACAAAGGCGTAGTTATAATTGAGTGATTTTCCCATGGCTTATCGCTTCTCCTTATTGTTAAACGGCATAAAAGTTTGTTCCTCAAGGATTTCTTTAATGAGTTTATAACAGTCGAGTTTGATGGCGGTTCGATAACTTACCTTCCGCTTAAGCTTGGGATGCTGAAAAACGCTTTCAAGACGTTCTTCAAAGGCTCCGATAAATACTTTGCGGCCTTCTTCATTGAGTATACAATAATTTAACTTCTTTTCAAAATGCTTATCGACTTGAAGTCGTCGATTATTCACAAGATCAAAGATCGTCTTAAAAACAATCACGGGTTTAAAAACTTCGCATAAATCAAGACTCAAAGAAAACCGACCTTCCGATGGCTCGTGTAGAAAACTGATCCGCTGATCCAAGTGAGTCTGATAAATCGCGGAGATGGTCTTTGAGTAAAGCAAGCTATTACCAAAAGAAATCAGCGCATTAATGGGATTATCGGGAGGACGCTTGACGCGTTTATTCATCATAAAATCTTCTGGCAAGAAATAGTTAAAGCACGAATAAAAACGCTGCCACAATTCGCCTTCAATTTGTAAAATTTGTTTTATAGTGTACGCGCGAGACAGATTTAATGGCAAATCCTTGCGAATCCAGTCAATAGTGGGTTTTACCTCCTTCTTTTCATGCTTATAATAATGATAGAGCAGTTCATCAATATTGCAGGCGATGCCCTGAACAATGGCCTTGGCAATATCAAGACGTTTATTTGCTGACGCGTTTACCTGAGCAACCAGCAAACGGCCGCTGACGAGCGTCTCTTTTGGATAAAAGGTGCCGCTGTAGCTTTCATGATAGTTGAAAAAGTGAACAATGACCTTGTTTTTGGAGAGAAAATCAAGCAGCTTCGTATTGATGCTTACTTCAGACAGACAATAAAGTTCGCGGATCCCTTCAATGGGAATATAAGTATTCCGTCCGTTGACCCGAAAGCAAAGTGAATTGTCCTTTCGGGTCAGTTCACCCATTGATGTCAGATATCGGGTGTGCCCCATAAGAAACCTCCTTTAGATACAGCAATAAGTGTAATAAGCGCACTTCGTGCACTTCCGATTAATGGCAATAGCTGGTGGTACCGGTTGGTTTAATAGTTCAATAATTTCGGTTTCGATGATGGTCAACTTTTGGATGTTCTCATCATCCAAATCCACATAATATATTTTGCGATCACCTTTGTTTTTTTCGATAAATTCTATTTTTCCTTGGCGTTTTATTCCTTTTTTGTTTAAAACGTTGAGATAGAAAAGGACTTGCCACTTTACGGCTTCATAGTCAGCATCGGATTTTTTGATTTCAATCAGATAATCTTTAGTAATCTTATCAATCTTGATGCTTTCAACAGCGATTTCCGTTTGGGCACTTTCAGCTGCTTTAACCTCATGCAGGGCCTTTCCAATTTTAACATCCTCGCTATTGTCTTCCAGATTGATCCGATTACCATGGAGCCAACATTGACGTTTGCAATGGATGTAATAATTCACCAGGGTACCAGTAACTCCCATAAGCGACTCCTTTATATACAAAGATTATTGGTGTCATTTGTTTTAAAATCTACAAATGCCTTGCGATCAAACTTACCATTTGGAAAAAATATTTCATTACGCTCAAATCGATAAAGATCACCGATCTGTCCTTGATGATCAAATAAATACTTTGGCATGGGAATTTGATAAATAAAATAATCCATTTTCTCCGAAAAACCAGATAACCGTACCCGTTTTTCGGCATAGCTCATGGAATTGTTCAGCAGTAAATCAAGATAATCATTCCACAGACCATCACTGTCAATAAGAACGCCGTCAATTTCGACAGGATCACCGCAAATGAACAAAGAAATTTCCAGGCGATTATCATCAATGAGCTTCATATGTTTCTGGAGCTCAAAATAGTCAAAATTCCATAAGGTTTCCCGGGCAAAATTTTCCATATTTGACTCATTATAAGCCTGTTTGGATGCGTTGATTTCGGTGAGAATGATATCATAAAAGGCAGTAAAGTTTTTGCTCTCAAGCAGGCTCCACATGCTTTGATCCTGGATTGTGAGGTGTTCCTGCTTTCTGAAATCGTTGCGGTATAAAAGATCAGCAGGGTCATAGTTAAAAAAGAAAACCTTGGCCCCTTTTTTCTTGCAGGAACGATTGATGCGGCCAAGGAATTGTTCTTCTGCATCAAAAAGTGAGATATCTTTAAAACCCATATCCATATCAATGTCAACGCCGGCTTCGATCACCTGAGTGGCAACCAGAATCAGATTTTTTCCGGTTCGTACCTTTTCAATAATGCACTTTCGTTCTGCTTTATTATCATCGCCGGTCATACATAAAATTTCGCGTTTGATTCCCAGTGAAGCGAGTTTGTCGTTTAGTCGAACAAAAAAATCCAGGGCTGTCGATTTTTTAATAAACTCAACCAGAATTTTGTTCTCGAAACCAACAAATTTTGGATTGTTTTCAAGCATAATGCTGGTTTTTATTATTTTGTCTAAAAGCTGATCAAGAATGGCTTCCCGATCATAGTTTAACAGTGAAAAATCTAAACTTACGCGGTCTTTAAAAAGTGGATGCTGGTAGTAGCGTTGCGGATCTTTAATGAGTCTTGGCACCGGGCGAGCATCTTTCAAACTAAGTTTTCCCAGATCGGGTAGGGTAGCGGACATAATGATAATGCGCATATTTAAAAGTTGGGCATAATCCTGAAGAAATAGGATAATCTCTTTCCAAAGATGGTTAGGATAACTTTGGATTTCATCCAGGATAATAACACTGTTGGCCAGATGAGCCAAAGGAAAAACCGATTCCCGGTCGGTGCCAAAAAGGGTGTTAAAGAAATTGACGTGGGTGGTCAAAATAAGGGGATAATGCAAAAACTGTCGGGCTAAAAGGGATTGTTCATAATCAGTACATCGGGTATTTACATCAGTCCGTTGTTTTTTAGATGATTCATACAACTCGCCATCCGGATAATTATCACCAGAAGTTGTCAATGCTTTAATGGAAGTGATACCATTAACCACCGTAATCGCATTAGCAATGGCTGGATCAGCATTAAAGGCATTTATTAAACTGCTCTTGGTTTGCTCGACTAAGGTGTTAAAAGGAAAGACATAGGTGATTTTATTAAGTCTCGAATCGGATTCCAATAGTTTTAGGGCAAGATTGATAGAGGTATTGGTTTTTCCGCTTCCGGTGGGTGCTTCAAAAAAGAAAAGTGATTCATTAGGATTTTTCAGCAGGTTTTCTTCGGCTTCTAAAAAAAGTTCGCTGCGTAAGGTGTTGATATCGTCCTTATCAAAAGGGCTCACTGCAGTACTGCTTTTACTTAACTGGTGTTTGTGGATGTTTTGCGTAATGGGTGATTGATTAAAAGCCGTCAGGTAGTGATTGATATCCTTGATGGTACCAAAATTATGTATGGGCCCGTTCATAAAATCAGAGGTAGCATAAAAATCACTGGAAACCAAAAGACCGAATAAAAATCGTCCATAGATGATCCAGGGAATTGACTTCCATAGTTCGTTTCTTTTTAAGTTGGTTAAGACCTTTTGATAAGATTGCTCAATTCTTCCCTGCTTTTTTATAACACGACCAAACATACCCGTATACGAAAAACAACCCTCCGGTTTTTCCTTAGCTAAATTGCGATCAATATCTTCTAAAAACGTTGGGAAATTGCTGAGACAGCCATGATGCTTGCTGATAATATACGCATTAAAAATTAAAGAAAAAAACAGACTGTTTTGATCTTTACCCTTAAGGGCAAAGACTTTGTCAAGATAGTGATCCATATAAATAAGCGCTGAAAAATAAGAATGATTGGTATTCCCCTCACCAACAACCTGATGGGCGTGGTTCTTCATTTTTCTGCATTGAAAATTTGGATTGGTTTTACCAAGGTCATGGGTATAGATGGCATTATAAAGAAGTTCCTGCCACAAGGCTTTGGCGGAATCGGATAAATCGCCAACGAGTTGAATTTCGAAATGATGAAAAATCGAGTCTAAATTCTTTTGCTCACAGAGTTTCTCAAAGTAGTCCATCGTAAGGCCCATATGATCCTCCAACAACTCCGATTTAATGTTTCCATGCTCATCTTCGCGAAGATGGGCATGGAATGGAGCAGCCGTATTAAAATGTGCTTTGAAATTAAAGTGTGGAACGTGATCAAAATACATAACGATCTCCTAAAAAAAGATAAGATTGTTTTGGGCAGCCTGGTGTACGGTTGTTGTATCCGATAATTTTACCGGGATATTGGTATAGATAAATGGGATGGTTTGATACTGATTCGAATCAGGATCAATTGCTAGCGGCAGCCGTTCTTCATATTTAAAATCAAGTTCTTCCGTATCGTCTAAAAACAAATCATCCTGGGGAGCCAGCGTACCGGATAATTTGGGGAAGAGGCTGTGGATGCGAACCGGTGAATCGGGTGATTGCACCTCCAGTGGATAAACCTCAATCCCCTCAATATCGGCATAGTGATCATTTTTCCCAAGATAGGGGAGATAGACAAAACGTTTTTCAAGGAACCGGTTTTTTAAATCGTGAAGCAAGACATCTGCTTCTGAGTCATCAAACAACAAATAAATTTGCCAGGCGGGCATCTCCAACCATTGCTCCTTAACAATCAGATTGCCACCTTCTTCTTTAGATGCATAACCAACAGAATTATTGAAAACCTGCACTTTTTTGGGAATATAGCCCTCTTCGTTTAAGGGCTGAATGGCAATTTTTAAATGTTGTAGCTGTGCATAGAATTCAGGATAAGTGTCGGATTTATTCTGCTGGTTATAGCCGTCTAATCCTAAGATGGCACCGAAGATTCCTAATAATGCAACCTTGTGAATATGCCCATAGGTGTAATATTGATAGGTATTGACGTCCGGTTGTTTGAAAAAACCGGTTTTGCCACTGAGCTTAAAGGTGAGTGTTTCCATATTTATACCTCGGCTTTGGTAAAGATATTAAAGAGTCTGGCTTTGTTTAATTCTCCTTCAAGGATGGTCGTATAGGGATTATAATAAATTTCCACCGAAAGAACGCGGTTTTCAAGACGGTTGATTAAATCGGCCAGTCCCAGATGAATCATATCTTTGTTGTTTGGATTTTTTTCAAAAGTAACATATTGGGCGAGGTCGGGCAAATAAAGTTCGGGCTCCGTTTCAATAAAAAGTGCAAATTCGTTTTCACAACCAACCTTGGCATTGGTGTTATAAGAAGTGGCCGCAATGCTTGCAGCCGTTTTGAATTTCTCGTAATCAGCCTGGGTATAACCTTCGGTCACACCCATTTCAACGAAATTTTTATAAACACTGGGATTAATGGCAAAACCATAAAAATAATGGGCTTCATTGCTGACGATTTTTGTTCCTAGAGTGGATTGATCAGCCTCGTCTTTAGTGCTGTCTCTAAATGGCGAAAGAATCTGCTGTTCTTCAACATTATGACCGTCATATTTGTTAAAGCCTTGAGTTATTTGCACGGCCCCGGTAATTGAAAGATTATTGCCCCCTTCAGCAAAGGTAGCACCAAAGTTTTTGATATCAATAGCGGTAAAAAGATTTTTAAGAACAGCAATATTATCACGTTCTTCTTTAAGGTTTTGAACATTAAAAACTTCTTCGTAGCGCTCTTTTAAAGATTTCGGACGAACTTTAATTGTGTCAGGTTCTCCTTTTTTTTCGACAATGTCAGTTTTGAAAGACTTGAGATACACAACTTTTTCATTCTGATCTTCCCACATCCGTTTAATCGGGTACTTTAGCGCTTTATCACTGCCAAAAACTTCCCCAGTAGAAATAGATTTAGGAAACCCTGTAAAATCGGCATTCCAGTTTGCCATCACCGATTTGATCCCGAGAACGCCATAAATTCGTTTATTTAACATTGGTCTTTTCCTCCTGTATTTTTGTTTCTTTGCTTGATTCATAGAGTAGATTTTGGCTTAAGTAACCAGCAATCAATGTCGTTGAATCGATCGGACCATCAGGTCTATATGAAAAAATCATACTCTGAAGATTCCCAAAACGACGACTTGGTTGGATTATATAATTGTATTTCAGAAAAAGTCGTTTAACCAAGTCTTTTAATTTTTCATCCGTTTTGCAATTGATAACCGGGTTGACTGTTGAGTATACCGGTTGATTCGATTTACTTTTAGATAGATAATAGTTCGTAATCTGTCCAACAGCATAGAAATATTCTAGATCGCTTTCAATGGAATGATCCCCGGTGCTATTTATTTTTTCGCGTAATCCCTGTCTAATTGAAACCAACTGATCTGCCATACTTGTTCCTCCTTTAAAATAAGTGATAAATCCGTCGCGCACATTGAATTGTTCAATGGCTTTAATAAAATGACCGTTACCAATTGAGTTTTTAATCAGCTCAAGGGAGCTTTTGGGGAAGAGGTTCTTAATCGTTCGGGCATCCCCCTTATAAAACCAGGTAAAAAAACCGTTTCGGCATCGTAAGAGCTCTTCTTTGACTCTAAAATCATTAAGTCTGATATCGCCAGCATCGGTAAAATAATTGGTGGTTAAGAATTTTCTAAAAAAAGTGGAATTAATAAGTTGCTGAACGCTTTTTAAATTAAGACTGTCTCCATAGGCCAGGTCGGAATGGGCATCCTTAGGGAGAAGGATGGCCTGACGGATGGTAAATTGATCAAGATCAGGGGAATAGCCGGTGATTAAATCATAATCGCGAATTTCTAGTTCTTTTCCTTTTTGGATTCTTAGAAAATAGCCATTTAAATTTTTGGTGTGAGCCCGGTTACTTTCGTAGGGATAGATGGGATCCGGATCATTGCAGTCGGTGCTAAAATAGACATTTGTTTTTCCCTGGTTGGCGTAATTATACAAGTAGTCGAAAAATTTCTTTTGCATATAAACGTCGTCGGTGGAAAGGAGATAAGGAACCTTACTTTTGATACGGGTTTTATTCTCAAGATATGGCTTTTTGGCGTTCATCCCCATATTGTTATTAGGAAGCCCAAAGATTTGATTATTAACTAAAACGTTGTAATCGGTGGTGTTATAGATATTGGGCAGGAAGTAACGCTGGCTTTCTTGGCGATACAAACTCAAATCGGCTATAAAAAATATTTTGAGATAGGTTTTATCAAATTTGATTTTGGGGTCGTCGATAAATGAAAAAATATGCTCAGTGATCCAAGTTTTGCAAAACTCAAGGATCTGAAGATCGGGAGCGCCAATTGATGTTTCAATAGTGTTATAAATCTCAAGGCTCTTTCCTTTGTATTTAAGACGAGGATCGCTAAGAATAGCATAATAGTTGTTAATAATATCGGGGTTAAGTTTAGTATTGCCCTTATTATCAGGCAGTAGATTATCTTTTTTTATCCAGAAAGATAAAAAGTTGTTGCTGTGAATCACTTTTTTTCCATCAATGGGCTTGTTCATATCCAATAACTTCGATAAATAATCACGCTCTATAAAATCATCAAAACCAATCCGTTCAAATTTATTTTTGATCACATCTTTTTGATCAATGATTTGGCCTTGCAGATCTACCAGAATATAGGTGCCGGGATCGAGGGTATAATTGTCCGTGATCAGGGCATCACCAGCTTCAGCAAATTTTTGATTAAAAATACCAATACAATCTTTTAGCATCGCATCACCTCCTAGGCGAATTTATAACCACAAAAGCCAAAGCCCCGGGAGCCAGCTTCTAACAACCCGCAGCCCAAAGCCGTATAGGCAAGTTTTTGAGCAGATGGATTGGGTTCAACCATCAGGGTTAGCTTGTCGCCTAAAAGTTTGATATTTTTATAGGGAACAGCGAATGGCTTATGGTTATCGAATTTGATGTGAGAAAAAAAGGGGAAGTCTTCGTCGATTTTTGTGTTAGTAATATGGTTGTACTTCTTGATTAAATTTTCAATTAATCGTTTTTCAAATGCGTCAAGATTCATAACAGTACGCCAATAACCCTGATCGGTCTTTAGTATACAGGGAGTGAGGGTGTAAATTTTTGCGAGTTGAACTTGAGGTAATATTTTTGATTGGATGGTTAGGACTTTTAGAAATGGGGTATAAGCGTTTTGTAGATTGCTCATAAATAATTGCCCCAGTTCTTCATTAACGGTCCGGAGGGTGAAGGAATAGACCTTGCCTTCACCATAGACTTTAGTTGCCTCCAAGGGAATTAGTCCAGCAAATGAATATTGTTTGAACTGATTTTTTTTATGCCACCTCAACCATACGGCATCGTTTGCAAAGCAGGTGTCGATGATCTCGCACTGCTTCTGCATCAATATGTCGGTAGGAATGTCTTGTAACACATAGACTTTTACTTCATAGGATAAAATTTTCATTACGCGCCTCCTTTTTACGAATGATACACCAAAAAATCATATCTGTCAACAATTTTTCTAAACTAATAACATATGAAAATACTATCTAATTACATATAATAAAAATCTAAATAAAATCGACATCGCATGTTGAGGTTCGGCAGGTTATCAAATAGTTAGTAATCTAATAACATAATTTAAATACAAAATCTGTTACGGTTCGAAAATTGATTATACCCGAATTTTTTAAAACTGTATATAGAAATTTATTTTGCCAATTCCTCAAAAGCGACCTGATGTTTTGATAATATTCTCTTGGCAATGGTAGACACTTCCTCATCACCGATGAGTTCCTATTTTTGAAACTGACTAAATTCAATTAAAACGTACCGGGGTGTATTGTTTTTCAGGATTATGGCAGCACCATTTTCATCGACGAGACGGGCGACCTTGGAAAAATTCTGATTTGCTTCGGAAATTGAAACCAAGCTTTTAGTGTCAATTTGCATTATCAACATCACCTTTGATCGTATCATGCCCTAAAATAGGATAAATGCAACCTAAAATATTGGCAAGCGTGAGTATACACACTTGCCAATATTAAATATCATATCCTAATTTAAACCTGTAAAATTTCTGGAAACACCCGCAGTTTTATTTATAGCATCGGGTAAGTCGCCAGCAGGGGTGATCACATCATCCGGATCGCTTCTACCGGGCAGGCTTTGGCGCAGCGGGTGCAGCCGGTGCAGCGATAGTATTCATCGAGCACCGGGTAGGCTTTCTGGTAGCTGTCGATATCGGTTTTACGCAGGGCGATGCAGCTTAAGGGGCAATCACCGGAGCAGATACCGCAGGCCATACAACGCTCATAATCGAAGACGGGTTTTTTCTTATCAGCCATGGGTGAAGTCCTCCATTTCCAGATCACAGAAGCCCAGATCCTCTAGGGCAGTTTTGGTGGGGATACCGGTTTTTTTGTCCCAGCCCATAAATTGATAGTGAACACCCATCATCTCATCGATATCAAAATGTTTCCCTTTCAGGGGGCCAGCGGCTAAGGGCGGGTTGCCGCTGAGCCGTTCATTCATTTTAAAATCTCGGGGATTGATCCCTTCCCGGACATTAAAGGCCTGACGCAGGGTTTGCATCCGTAGACCGATGGTCATGTATTCGTTGGGGGTTTTCTGCCAGCCGGTGGCAGCGTTGAGGTAGTCAAAAATCTTAAAGTGATTCAGTCCGCTGACCAGGGCAAAAAAACAGCCGCCGGAGCCATCAAGAATCTGTTTGATACAGGCATTGAGCATTGATTTCAGGCCAACTTGAGTGGTCGCTTCATATTCATCGTTTTTATCTTCGCCTAGTTTTACTTTGGGGGCCCAGGTCACATCCTCCCAAATTCGCATGTAGGTGTAATAACTGCCGGCGCCAATGGTGTGGCGGCCGGGAGTTGGGTCGCAGCTATAGTGGATGCCGAGGATCGGATCCATCCGGGGGTCATGCATGCCCGGTTCCTGTCCACCGGCGTGGATCGCCAGGGGTGCGGATTCAATACCCAGGATTTCGCTGGCTTTTTTAACACCGTGTTGGAGAATGGCGCCAAAGCCAACTCCGGCAATCATTTGTTCAACCAGGGTGATGATAGCTGGGGCATTGCCCCAGGTGAGATCCAGTCCACCAGTAACTTCCTGACTTAACCAGCCTCTTTCGTAACATTCCATGGCAAAGGCGATGGTATTTCCCGCTGAAATACTGTCCATTCCGCCCCGGTTGAGGAGTTCGTTGATCATAAAAAGGGAATCCCGGTCCTGATTCAAAAGCAGTGAACCAAAGGCCGCCACAGTTTCGTACTCCGGTTTATGGGTATGGAGAAAACGGCCTTTTGAGATCCCACTGATATCACAGACCCCACCGCAACCAATCACGCAGGAATAACAGTGATACTTCTTTATTTCATGCTTTTGGATGTGGTCAGGATTCAGATGACGATACTTACGATAGGGAAAATCGGCCACCGAACCCTTCCAGTTTTTGACCGGGGTATCGCCCATGGTCATCCCCATGGTGTTGGTAAAGCCAGTGCCCCATTTTTTGATGATGGCCGTGGATAACATGCCATCGATGGGGATGGCCTTATCGGTAGCGACCATCGATTTTCCCATGATCGGCAAAATCGCCCCGGTGGCTATTGCGGGAAGATTGGAAGCCTTGACTTTTTTGGCATAATCCTGACTGATGGCTTTGATAGCCTCAGAGTCTTGGGAACGAATCATTTTTGAACCGGCCAAAACCACAGCTTTTAGTTTTTTTGATCCCATCACGGTGCCGACTCCAGATCGTGCGGCCATCCGGCCGCCGTCGTTGGAAATTCCAGCGATTAGCGACTGGTGCTCACCCGCCGGCCCGATGGTTGCGATCGCCAGCTTTTTGTTAGCAGTGATTTTCTGATTAATAGCGGCTTCGGTTGCCACCGTGTCCAGACCCCAGAGATCAGCGGCATCCAGGAGCTGTGGGCCGGTATTATCGATAAAGAGCATTTTGGGTGTTTGAGCCTGACCCTTAAAAAAGATGCCGTCATAACCGCTTTGCTTGATCGCCGGAGAAAAGGTACCGCCGCAATTGGCGTCACCGAAACCACCGGTGAGGGGTGATTTGCAGACGGCCAGCCAGCGTCCGGTCATAAAACTGCCGGTGCCGGTGAGGAGGCCGCTGACAAAACCGAGGATATTATCAGGCCCCAGGGGATCGGCTCCTTGGGGAAGATATTTGTATAGGATGTAGGCACCCAGGCCGACACCGGAAAGAAAATGTTCGTAAATCATATCAGGGATTTTAATTTCGTCAAAGGTGGCATCCGAAAGATCCACCATCAATATTTTTCCACAATAGCCTTTCAAAAAAATTACCTCTCATCCTCCAGCAAGGGGGAGCATAAAACTAATAATATCTCCGTCTTTTAACTGGGTACTTAATTTCACCCGCTGGTAGTTTACATGACAGATCAAAAGCGGCTGTAACACCAGAGGGATTTTTAGCCGCCGGTAAACAGTGGACAGCCGAGCTCCGGGGGATAGCACCATCATGCCATCCTCGTCCAGATCGGTCAGGTTGGCAAACGGTGGAGGATAGACCTGCACCCTCACTTAAGCCTCGGGAGTTGTTTTGGGACAAAGCATAGTCAGGATTTCACAGCATTCACGATAATCCATAATCCGGGGAACCGGGTAGGTCGGATTTCCTTCTTTAAGAATTCGTTTAGCCAGTTCCGGAATGTCATGTTGTTTCAGGGCATAAATAGTGGTGGGAATACCCATATTGGCGTTCATCGATTTGATTTTTTCAATAAAGAGAGTCGCCAGGGTTTTGTCGTCATTCATGGCTTCACCCAGACCAGCATAAAAAGCCAGCTCGGCCAGTTTTTTCTCAGCCGCCTTTTTAGAAAATTCAAGGATATAAGGCAGGATAATGGCATTGGCCAAACCGTGGGGAACGCCGTAATAGCCGCCCATGGCATGGGCGATGGCATGGACATAACCGACATAGGCGCGGGTGAAAGCCAGTCCGCCATCAAAGGAAGCCTGCGCCATTTTTAACCGGAGGTCAAGGTTCCGGCCATTGTGATAGGTGTCTTCCAGATTGTTAATAATAATATCAGTGGCATTCAGGGCTTTTTCTTTGACAAAAGCAGTGTCGTATTTGCCGATATAGGCTTCTACCGCATGGGTGAGGGCATCCATTCCGGTTGTGGCGGTCAGAGAAGGTGGCAGTCCCACCGTGAGCTCGGGATCAAATACAGTGGCCAGGGGCACCAGCTTAGGATCATTGATGGCAAATTTTTCGTGGTTTTTAACATCGGTGATCACGGCGCAGATGGTTGCCTCAGAACCGGTTCCAGAGGTAGTGGGGACGGCAAAAAACGGCGGTAATCGGTGAGTCAGTTTAAAAAGTCCGCGCATTTTTGGGATACTTTTGCGGTTGGTGACCTTGGCTGCTATGATTTTGGCGCAGTCAATCGGGGAGCCCCCGCCGAAGGCCACCACCCCCTGGCAATTGCTGCTGTAATACAGGGCCAGACCATCCTCGACATTTTCAAAGGTGGGGTTGGGTTGAACCTTGTCAAAAACAATGGCGTCGATGCCGTTGGTTTCCAGGGCACATAAAAAAGAATCCAGTAAACCCATTGAATAAAGGGGTTTGTCGGTGACCACCAGAACTTTGGTCACCCCGGAAATCGTGATAATTTCCGGAAAACGGCGGACCATCCCGGGGCCTTGAAGAACTGGGGGAATGGGCAGGGGCAGCATCTGGACAACCTGCTTCATTACCATCTGGGAACTGCGATAAGGAACGGTTTTAAAAATTTTAACGACTCTTTGCATCAGGTTACCTCCATTTTGTTACAGTAGCATTGGATTAGATTGTTTATCGGATCAGGGTTACTTAGCATGATTAAGGGGTATTCAGCGGATTGTGATTCCCCAGATCAGCGTGACGATATGAATCTTCTGCATCCAGTTCATGGCGCAAAAGCTCCAGATCCTCATGAACCCGGATCAGGGTAAGGCCAGCATAGGCATCTCCGTTTCGGATTAACTGATAGCAGCCCAGTTCTGCTTTGTGAAGCCAGGAAAGGGCCTGCAATAAGTTTTTGGGAACGCCCTGGCCAAAAAGCAAACAGTGGCCGATACGATAAGCAATGTTTGGATACTCCGAACTGCTTTCATCAGTGGCCTGTTCAGCTTCGTTGAACCAAAAAAAGGCAATCGCTGGGTCTTTGGCCACAAAATGGCCATTGTAGTACATATCGCCAAGCTTATACATGCCATTATGATGGCCCATTTGGGCTGCCCTGGCAAAATTAGAATAGGCTATTTCATAGTCGATGGGGATATCCCGGCCATAATAATGGCAGTAACCCAGATAATTGATAGCCAGCAGATTGTTTTGCGCTGCGGCCTTTTCAAACCAGTATTTAGCCAGTTTGAAATCCTGGGGCAGACGAACCCCCTCATAGTACAGACAGCCCAGAGTTGCCATGGCGTGGTCATTGCCCTGTTCGGCCAGTCGGTAATAATAGTCCTTAACCAGCTGAAATAATTCAGGGGAGAGATCCTGTTTGTTAGTTTTAAAATAATAGTAATCAGCCAATTCCAGCATGGCGTTTTGATCACCGTTTTTGGCGAGAAAGCGCAATAAGTCAAGTTTATTATCGTTCATGAATCATCCTTTTGCTTAAATGTTTTATTCATTATATCACAACTGAAAACAAAGAAATTAAAAGGCTGAATTTTAAGTTTTTATAAAGATTAAGGTAAAAACTCTAATAGAAAATTTTTGACGTTTTCGGTCAAAGGCCCCGGGATTGGTCGATTTAAACCTAAATACCCGGGGACTAAAAGTCGGCAATAAAGCCGGATCAAGTCAGAAGTATATTGAGAAAGCGGGTAGCAAAACCGCGCCATCACCATACTGATAAAACAATTCTGAATCCATGTTTCTTTTTAGTGTCGATTAGATATAGCTATTGATTAAAGTCTGGACTTCGCCTAAGTTAACCTGCTTATTAACAATGGGAACGGCATCGAAGAGTTCCGGCCGCTTAGCGGCGTAGGACGGCGCTTGCTCTTGGTAGAGGATACCAATGGGGATGGTATCGCCAAATTCCATGGCTTTTTCGATGGCGGCCAGTTTATTGGTTGCATCATATGTATCGTCCAGCGGTTTAACCCGCTGTTTATAGTAAGCAAAGGTGTTTTTCTTGTTAAAGCTGACGCAGGGCTGGAGGATATCCACCAGGGCGTAGCCGGGATGTCTGATGGCTGCTTCCATGATCTGAGCTAAATGTTTCTTGTCGCCGGAAAAAGAACGTGCCACAAAGGTAGCGCCAGCGGCAATGGCGATCAACAGGGGATTAAAGGTAGCGCCCAGATTGCAGGCGCTGGTTTTATGGGCGAGGTCACAGGGATCCGAGGTGGGTGAGGGTTGGCCCTTAGTCAGACCATAGATCTGGTTGTCGTGAACAAAATGGGTGATGTCGACATTACGGCGAATATTGTGGAGAAAGTGATTCCCCCCCTCTCCATAGGAATCACCATCACCGGTATTGACAATTACAGTCAGGTCATCGTTGACAATTTTAATGGCAACCGCAGCTGGCAGGGCACGGCCATGGAGACCACTGAAGCCGTTGGCGGTGATGTATTGGTTTGTTTTGGCGGCCTGGCCAATGCCGCCCACCAGGACAACTTGATGCGGTGGCGTTTCCATCTGGTTTAAAACCCCGGTGAGGGTTTCAATAATAGCGAAATTGCCGCAGCCTGGGCACCAGGCCGTTTCATAGGTGGTGAATGCTTGTTTGTTCATATTAGAAACCTCCCTTAAGATTTTTAATGCCGGTTAAAATATCGTCCACCGATAATTGACGGCCATCATATTTGAGAATGCTATGTTCGCAGCTGATTAAGGTTTCCTCGCGGATTAGCGCAGCCAGCTGGCCGGTGGCATTTTGTTCGACGTTGATTATCTCGATCACTTGATCGGAAAAATGGCGAAGCCGTTCGGTTGGCAGCGGGTAGATATCCCCGAAAAGGAGAGCCCCGTAATTTTTTTGTTCTTGATTGAGAATGTCAACCGCTTCTTTGATCGCACCACTGGTGGAGCCGAAGCCAACCAGTAGCGATTGACATTGATGCGCTCCCCAGAACTCCGGTTCGATCAGCTCTTTTTTTAACCCTTCGAGTTTGTTCATTCGCTTTTCTACCATTTGATTGCGGATACTGGCGGATTCGGTAATCTGACCCCACTCATCATGTTCATCGCTGTCAACCCGCACCAGAGCTTCGGGTTTTCCGGGAAAGGCCAATGGTGAAATGCCGTTTTCAGTAAGGGCATAGCGTTGGTAGGGCTGATCTGGCGTTGCGGTTGGTGGTTTTGTTTCGTTGAAACGGACAACTTCACTGGCATCGAAAATGGGGACGGTGGTGGTTGCATCAGCCAGGTATTGGTCACTTAAAAGGATCACCGGGATTTGGTATTTTTTTGCCAGTGCCAGACTCCGAGCCGTCTGATAGAAGCAATCAGCGTGATCACGCAGAGCAATGACCATCCGGGGGAATTCTCCCTGTGACGCTGAGATGACAAATTTCAGATCGCTTTGTTCGGTTCGTGTGGGAAAGCCGGTGGCTGGTCCGGGGCGCTGGACATCCACAGCCACCAGGGGAATTTCGGCAATGCCAGTAAAACCCAAGGCTTCTACCATCAGTGAAAAACCCCCGCCAGAGGTGCCAGTCATGGCAGTAGCACCAGCATAGGAAGCGCCAATGGCCATGTTGATGGCGGCTATTTCGTCCTCGGCCTGTTCCACGGCAATGACCATTTTAGTGCTCTCGGCATTAAAAAAGTCCAGCAAGGTAGTTGATGGGGACATGGGATAGGCGGAATAAAATTTTATTCCACCAGCAACGGCTCCTAATCCAATGGCGGTATTTCCTGAGAGGAGCAGATGTTTAGATGTTTCTGACGTTGGAAAGCCGAAATTCGAGTCCACTAAATCATAGCCACTTTGGATCGCCTTTATGTTAATCTCAACAAGGTCGGCCCGGAGGTTTGACTTCATAATTTCGGTGCTGTGATCAAGGGGAATATTAAAGAGTTTAAGCAGAGCACCGATGGCCACACTGCTAATCACTTTGGCATTGCCAAGTTTGCTGGCGATTTCTTTAAGTGGTAATTTAATAGCCCGGAAATCGTCAATGGGCAAAGACTCGTCACATAAAACAAAACCATCATAGGTAAGTTGGGGCTGGTGTTCCTGAAAGGTTTTTTCGTCAATGGCAAAAATTCCATCCAAGGCATCCCGGTGGGCGTAAAGGGGTTGGTTGCCAAATCGTATTTGAGTAAAATTGTGGCCACCCCTTACTCGGGACATAAAATCACGGATTGTAAAAACATGACAACCCGATTGTTTCAGCATTTTTTCGAGAAGACCAGACATTGTTTCAATGCCATCTCCGGCGGCTCCGCCTAAAAGTATATTATACAAACTGAACCCTCCAATTTAAATTAAGATAGCCAATGATAAACTTGGCTTAATGATTACTTACCCAATTATTACTCTTTTTCACCTTTCTTAAAGAATTTATTTTTTCTTGTCAATTAGAAATTAATAGGCTATAATAACTAGGTCGTGCTAGACGGAGAGTTAGCGGTGCTTTGTAACCTGCAATCCGCTGTAGCAGGGTTGAATTCCCCATCGAGGCGCCAAAGTTTGAGGTCAGCCAGAGGAAAGTAGCGTTGAGAGTTGGACCCTTCGCAATAGAAACTTATGAACCCCGTCAGGTCAGGAATGAAGCAGCGGTAAGTAAGACCTTCTATGTGCCGGAGGATCATCTGATTTGAGCTAACTACCTGTGTAACGCTTGGAAGTTGGTAGTCGAAGTGGGGTGCACGACAAAAAAGTCTATTGAATGCCAGACAAAGTTTGGTATCCAATAGACTTTTTGCATTGCGGCAAAATTAGGATACTTAATGGTCATCATGGAATAAAAATTAGGGATAATCTATATTTAAACAAGGATTCTTGCTATAATGAAAAAAGTTCAAACATTATTTGAATCGGATACTACTTTTGTAGAAAAAGGTATCGCTAAAATTAAGAATGTGAGGAAAAACCCATGCGATTTTTTCAAGTAAAGCCAGCAATTTATTATGGGGAAGGTTCCCTGAAACAAATTGAGAAACATAATTTTAAAAATGTCTGTATTGCCACTGACCAGGGAATGGTTAAGTTTGGTTTGTTAAAAAAATTAACCGATGAACTGGATGCAAAAGGCGTTACTTACCATATTTTTGCTGATATTGAGTCTGATCCCTCCACTGAAATTGTGGAAAAAGGGCTGATGCACATTATTATGAACAAACCGGATGCCCTGATTGCTATTGGTGGCGGTTCGGTTATTGATGCGGCCAAAGCCATAATTTTTTATTGCGTTAATTTCAAACGGATCTTTTTTGAGGACCGATATGTTCATAAACCGACCTTTATTGCCATTCCGACAACGGCTGGAACCGGATCGGAAGTAACGGAATACGCCGTTATCACCGATAAACAAAAAAATACCAAAATTCCTTTAACGGATATCCTGATGATGCCGGATGAAGCGATCCTTGATCCGATCCTCATTGAAAGTGTGCCGGCTGGGGCTACGGCGGCCACGGGAATGGATGTTATGACTCATGCTATTGAATCCTTTATTTCCACAAATAACAATCCCTTTGCCCGCTGTTATGCCAATAAGGCCGTGGAACTGGTCTTTAGAAGCCTTTACCCCAGTTATGTCAACGGCTCGGATTTAGAAGCCAAAGGCAGCATGCAGATTGCCTCCTGTATGGCCGGGATCGCCTTTAACAGTGCCGGTCTGGGCATCACCCACAGTATTGCTCATGCCTTCGGAGCGATGTTCCATCTACCCCACGGATTGGCAAATGCCATTGTTTTACCTTATGTGATCAAATTTAACGGTCAGGATGACAAGGTCCAGCATCAATATGCCCGGCTGTTAAGCGGCTCCGGTATCTTAAATGTCTCTGGTAATGCGACCGAAACCCTGTATAATAGTGTGGTTGCTCTGAGCGCTTCACTTAATATTCCGGTTTCGCTGAAGGCGTCAGGCGTATCTGAAGCAGATTATTTGGGTGCCCGGGAAGAAATGCTAGATAAGGCAATGGCCGATATCTGTACTACCACTAACCCGGTGGCAATGACCCGTGAGAAACTAAAAGGTGTAATGGACCAGACCTACTACGGCGTCTAAGACAAACGAAAAAAAGACTCCCTTTTGTTGATAAAGGGGGTCTTTTTTTTGGTAGTAAATCGTGCTTAAAAACCGCATTGCAACAGCTAAGCCCAGCCGCGCAATCAAATGGGGTGATGGCCAAATAAAAAACGGATTTATTTTGTCAATGACACCGTAACATCTTTGGGCAGTGCCAAACCGGCAGCGACTTCGACCACTTTTACGATACCCATGGGAATTGGACAGGAGCTATGTTTGCAATCAATGCGGCAGGCCTCATAAATGGGGCCTTCGCCAACCTTGTCCATGATACAAGCCATGCTGTCGACCTCTTTTAACTGATTATTTAAATCACTAAAAGCCGGGCAGTCGGTTTGAATATCAAGAAGAACATTGAATCCATCAGATTTTTCAGCTGAGACCTCGGTTTTAAAACCACAAATTCCACTCATTATAATTGCTTTTGCCATGACGATCTCCTTTTTGCCGTAGCGATGACGGCGTAATTTTTTATAGTATAGCATAGACTGGATAAAAAAGAAGATTTCGGCTATAATTAATGCATGAAAAATTTTGAAACCTTTAAAGAATCCTATCAAATAAAACTAAATCCGCAGCAGCAAAAAGCGGTTATTCGCACCCGGGGCCAGAGTCTGCTGCTGGCCGTGCCGGGAAGTGGAAAAACCACTGTAATTATCTGTCGGATTGCTTATATGCTGAGGGTATTACAAATTGATCCAGGGCAGATCCTGACTCTGACCTTCAGCCGGATGGGTGCCCGCGATCTTAAAGCGCGATACATCAAACTATTTGGGGAGACTCAGGCCGAAGCCCTCCATTTTAGCACGATCCATAGTTTCGCCCTGGGAGTAATCCGCCACTATGAACGGCATTATCGCCGCCGGGCTCATACGGTGCTGGGTAATACGATCCCGGTGATCCGGGAACTGTATTTGCATTTGTTTAAAGAACATCCCGGGGAAATTGAATTGGGAGAAATCTGCCAGCGGATTGGTTTTTGCAAAAACATGATGCTGACTACCGATGAAATCAATATGCTGCCAACCCTGGAGGTGGATTTCCTGAAAATCTATGAAGCTTATGAAAGTTATAAGCTCAAAGAACAGTTGATGGATTTTGATGATATCTTAAAATATGCTTGGGGACTCCTTAAAAAATATCCGGAAATGCTGGCCTTTTTTCAGGAAAAGTATCCCTATATTCATTTGGATGAAGCTCAGGATACCTCAAAAATTCAGTTTAAGATTATTGAGATGTTAACCGGGGAAAGAGGCAACCTGTTTATGGTGGGTGATGAGGATCAGAGTATTTACGGTTTTCGGGGCGCCTTTCCGGAATCCCTGCTGGCCTTTAAAGAGACCTGGCCTCAGGGGGAGGTGCTCTTGATGGAAACCAATTACCGTAGTACCCGACAAATTGTCGAGAAAGCCAACGCCTTTATCAAGTTAAATCATGAACGGTATCAAAAAGAAATGTCCGTTCCTGATAACAGTGAGTTTACCGGCGTGCCGATTGCCCGGGAATGGGTAAAATCCAGCGAAGCCCAGTACAGCTTGATTATCGAGGCGATCAAACGGGAAGGTAAGGAAATTGCCGTGCTCTACCGTAATAATGAATCGGCCATTCCCATGGTTGATCTTCTCGATGGGGCGGGAATTGCTTATCATATTAAAGAGCATAGTCCCCAGTTTTTTAATCATTTTTTGATTAAGGACATCCGCCTTTTTTATGAATTTGCCTGTAATCCCGGGGATATAAATTTATTTACCCAGGTTTACTATAAGATGGATGCCGCTATATCCCGTGAAACCATCAGCCAGATCGGCACTTTGATGAAGCGCGGAGAAAAGGCATTAGATGCTTTGATGCGGATAAGCGGTGATCGGGCCTGGCAGGTTAAGCGGCTTAAAGATCTCAAAGCCGGGTTTAAAAAGCTGAGAACAATGCCACCACAAAAAGGTATCATGATGATTCTTGATGAGCTGGGGTATCGGTCTTATCTTAATTTTCGGATCAGTTCCGGGCAATCTGAAGAAAACATCGAACAGAAGCTGTCGGTGCTGAAGATTCTCGGCGGTCGGGTGCCTAATTTTGTGGAATTTTTTGATAAGTTGGAAAGTCTGGCTGAAAAGCTTCAGGAACCCCAGATAAAAAAAGCGAAAATACCCCGGGTAACCCTGTCCACCCTTCATTCCAGCAAAGGCCTGGAATTTGAGAAGGTTTTTATCATTGACGCCACCGAAGGGCAGATTCCTAATGTATCCAACGCGCCGGAGGATCAAAAGGCTTATGCTGAAGAAGTTCGGCTTTTTTACGTGGGCGCCACCCGGGCCAAACGGGAGCTGATTTTTCTCTGTATTAAACACCGGGAGAAGGATATCAAACCATCCCCGTTTATAACGTATCTCATTGATGGGGTGCCAAGAAAAAAATCCCGACCTGAAGAGACACTGGCCAAACCCCGAGAAGGATTTGGGATTCAGACAGGAAAATATCGGAATTACCATACCGGAAGGGCAAGGGAATTAACAATTGATCTCAGCAACTATAATAAGGGGACGGTAGTAATTCATCAGCGTTTTGGACCGGGTACCATCCTGACCCGAAACGGCACCATTGCCAGTATTCATTTTGAAACAGCGGGAGATAAGAAAATGAATCTGGCGGTCTGTTTGGAAAATGGTGTGATTAAATAATGGCTTAGTAATCTGCACTTGATAAGATCAATTTAAACGGTAATTTAAGTTGAGGTTTAGTTTATCTAAAATGCTTAATTTATTTTTTTATATCTTTTTTTAGGTAATTGTGTTAAATTTGGTAACGAATACGTTTAGTAACTTACTGGATGGAAAGGTAAAGGGTAGATGAATTTAACGAATTTGCAATATATCATCGAAATTGATAAGTTTGGTTCCATCTCTTTGGCGGCTAAAAAGCTCTTTGTAGCACAATCGAATTTAAGCCGGGCCGTAAAAGAGATGGAAAAAGAATTTGATATCACCATTTTTCAGAGAACCTCCAAAGGGGTGGTCACAACCCGGGAAGGGCAACGGTTTTTAAACCATGCAAAAGAAATTCAGGATCAGGTCAATAGTCTAAAAACTGAGTATTCGGATCTGACTGACAAAGGGGTTAATATAAAAATATCGGTTCCCCGGGCTGATTATATTGCAGAAGTGTTTACCGAATACATCTCTTCACTAAGTGAAGAGAACGTGCTGCGGATTCACTATTATGAAACAAACACGATGAAAACAATCCGAAATATCTTGGATTATCAATATGATATCGGTATTATCCGCTTTAATTCGCTGCATGAAGGTTATTATCTGTCATTGCTGAAACTCAAAAAACTGCAGCATCGCATGATTTTAGAATTTGACTATCTGCTTTTGACCTCTAAAAAGAGTGTTATCGCCGATAAACATATCCGCTCATATGATGATTTGAAAGACTGTATTGAAGTTATCCATGGTGATGATCGCTTGCCATCTGGCGACTATGTTGATTTGATGACAGAGGACGATCGGGAAGAGCGCTCCCAGGATAAGGTTATTTACCTGTATGAGCGGGGGAGTCAGTTTGAACTGCTTAGTACCATTCCCAATACATTTATGTGGGTTTCCCCGATGCCCCAGGAAGTTTTGGATAAATATGGACTGGTTCAAATGCGGTGCGGTGCCTTTGCAAAGTATATGAAAGATATGATGATTTTTAAAGAGGATCATGTTCAGAAAAAATGCGAAAAAGAATTTCTGGACTTGCTAAGAGAAAAAACAAGAGACTATGGATGTTATTTTTAAAGATGCCAGGATAAAAAAAGCCACTGATGTGAATCGGTGGCTTTTTTTAAATGCAATGGTGAAGTTGGAAAAAGTTTGAAATGAACGTAATAAATTGAGGTTTCAAGCGATATATGACGCATTATATCAAATTTGATATGCTATATCAACTAAATGCATATGCGATGAGGACACGGTTTTCGTTGTAAAAGTAAAAAGATGGTGTTAGTATTAGCCCCAAGCGAAGAGAGAAATTTGCTAAAAACAGTAAAAATATAAAAAACTACACGTGTAATCGGTTGTAAGGCAAAAAAGAAGGCGGTGATTGTAAAAAGCATGGATATTCTGGAGTGGCCATCCAAAATATGCATAGCAAACAAAGAGTGCTTGCAAAAAATTGTCAGCACATCAAGGTGACAGAAAATTTCAGATAAAGTGATGCTCGAAAAAGGATTATGGAAATTATTAGTGAAAATAAAACTTAATTGTGATAAATAAGGGGAAAAAAATGTTAGAAAAGAAAAAAGCAAAGACAGTGATCCAAAGACCAGATGTTGTCAACAACGTTGAGAGTCTTAACCATCGATTAGAAGAAGTGAAAGCTGCTCAACGATTATTTGCTACCTATACTCAGGAACAGGTGGATGCCATTTTTTTGGCGGCTGCCACAGCAGCAACTAAAAACCGGATCTATTTGGCTAAAATGGCATTTGAAGAAACAAAGATGGGTCTTGTCGAAGATAAGGTAATCAAAAATCACTTTGCTTCTGAGTATATCTATAATGCTTATAAAGATACTCAAACCTGTGGTGTATTGGAAGAATCGCAGGCCTTTGGAATTAAAACAATCATCGCACCACTGGGTGTTGTTGCAGCGGTTATACCGACAACAAATCCGACATCAACGGCGATTTTTAAATCACTCATTGCCCTAAAGACGCGCAACGGGATTATTTTTTCGCCCCATCCAGGAGCCCGGAATTGTACCATCGAAGCAGCCAGAATTGTTTTAGAGGCCGCCGTGGTTGCAGGAGCGCCAGAAGGTATTATCGCCTGGATCGATGAGCCATCGGTTGAACTGTCGATGGAAATTATGAAAGCGGCTGACGTGGTACTCGCTACCGGTGGACCGGGAATGGTAAAATCAGCTTATTCATCAGGGAAACCGGCTATTGGCGTTGGGAATGGCAATACACCTGCTATTATTGACAGTACAGCCGATGTGCTGATGGCCGTGAACTCAATTATTCTTTCCAAAACTTTTGATAACGGGACCATCTGTGCGTCAGAGCAATCGGTAGTCATTGATGCAAAAATCTATGAAAAATGTATTGTGGAGTTTAGAAAACGCGGGTGCTATCTTTTAGATGAAAACGAAAAAGATATGGTCAGAAAGATCATCCTTAATGCCGCGGGAAATATTAACGCTCAGATTGTTGGTCGCTCAGCCTATCAAATTGCTAAATTGGCAGGTTTTGAGTGTCCCGAGGATGCCAAAGTGCTCTTAGGTGAAGTGACCGAATTAGATGTGACCAAGGAACCTTTTGCTCACGAAAAATTATCACCAATTCTGGCGGTGTATAAGAGTGTTGATTTTGAAGATAGTGTCAATATCGCTGACAGACTTGTTGTTGATGGTGGGATTGGACATACATCGGTTTTATATGTTGACACAGTTAAGGCACCAGATAAGTTAAAAGTGTTTGAAGAACGAATGAAAACAAGTCGGATCCTCGTGAATACACCCTCATCACATGGTGGGATTGGCGATCTCTACAACTTTAAACTACTGCCTTCCTTAACTCTGGGCTGTGGTAGCTGGGCCGGAAATTCTGTTTCTGGTAATGTTGGCGTCAAAGAATTGATGAATGTAAAAACAGTGGCTGAAAGGCGGGAAAATATGCTTTGGTTTAGAACCCCGGAAAAGGTTTATTTCAAAAAGGGATGCACAAGTGTAGCTCTGCAGGAATTACAATGTGTCTACAAACGAAAAAAAGCGTTTATTGTGACAGATGCATTTTTGTATAAAAGTGGCTTTACAAAAGATATCACCAGTCAATTGGAAGAAATGGGGATTTCACATTATACTTATTTTGATGTGACACCCGATCCGACCCTGGAATGTGCCAAAGCGGGCGCAGCGGCGATGGCCGCGTTTGAACCGGATGTGATTATTGCGATTGGTGGCGGTTCAGCCATGGATGCAGCGAAGATTATGTGGATTATGTATGAACATCCAGAGGCCGATTTTGCCGATCTGGCCATGCGTTTTATGGATATCAGAAAACGCGTCTATGGTTTTCCGGAAATGGGCAAAAAAGCCATCATGGTCTGTATTGCAACAACCGCCGGGACGGGATCGGAAGTAACCCCTTTTGCCATCATCACCGATGAGAAAACGCAGACAAAATATTCCATCGCTGATTATTCCTTATTGCCGACCATGGCGATTAGCGATGCGGATATGATGATGGATCAACCGAAAGGGCTGACGGCGACATCGGGAATTGACGTGTTGACCCATGCATTGGAATCCTATGTTTCAATGTTGGCAACGGACTATACCGAAGCATTGTCGTTAAGAGCGGCTAAGCTGGTATTTGACTATCTGCCCAGAGCCTATCAGTATGGTCGGGATGATGTTGAAGCCCGCGAAAAAATGGCCAACGCGTCAACAATTGCCGGGCTTGCTTTTGCCAATGCCTTCTTAGGGGTTTGTCACTCCATGGCGCATAAACTGGGTGCCCATCACCATGTCGCTCATGGCTTCGCCAATGCCTTGCTAATTACCGAAGTGATGAAATATAATGCCTCTGAGGCACCTAAAAAAATGGGCGCTTTTTCCCAATATCAGTATCCGAAAACGATGAAAAAATATGCAGAAATGGCATCATATCTCGGTCTTCCCGGTAAAAACGATCAGGAGAAGTTTGAAAGTCTAATTGCCAAAGTGGAAGAACTGAAAGCGTGCATTGGCGTTCCCAAATCGATTAAAGAATTTGGCGTCGATGAACAGGAATTCTTAAGTAACCTGGATTTAAAATGTGAAGAAGCATTTGATGATCAATGTACTGGTGCCAACGCTAGATATCCACTCATGAGCGAAATCAGGGAAATGTACCTGAATTCGTATTATGGCAAAGAATCCAAATGGTATTGATGACAGCGTCAATCTGTTAAGATAAAGTCAATATAAGTTTAGTCAAACCCCTATTGATACCCTCCAGGTTTTCCAAATGATCCTGGGGGGTTTTTATGATCGAATACCTCTTGCAGTCTTGACAAAGATATCAATAAAGGCTATACTCAGAAAAAACCTGTGATGGTGGAGTAAAGTCAGCGGCGCATTTAAAGCGAGTTAGGGGTGGTGGAAGCCTGATAAAAAGCGGACTGGCATAATGGGCACTTGAGGGTGTGAGGAAAGGGCAGCGCCTGAGTATTTCACAACGTTTCATCAGCGTTATCAGATGGCAGATGTGATGGCATTTGTTTAGTTAAGTGCGCAAACCGAAAGCGGTTTTGCGAATAAAGGTGGTACCGTGGGCTATTTTGACTCATCCTTTTATTGTAGCAATACAATAAGGATGAGTCTTTTTTTGTTTATAAGAAAGAGGGAGAAGCCATTGGAAACATTAAAAAATCTACAGGGATTTGTTAAGCGGCTGGAAGAAAAGAGTCCGTTTTATCAGCAGCGTCTTAAAAAAGCGGGGATTGTGGCGGCAGACATAAAAACCATGGCGGATTTTGAGAAGTTGCCCTTTACCGATAAAGGCGATTTGCGTAATGCTTATCCCCTGGGATTACAGGCGGTGCCGGACCGTGAAGTGGTACGGATTCATTCTTCGTCGGGAACCACTGGTCAGCCGGTGATCATTCCCTATACGGCTGGGGATGTGGCCGACTGGGCAGAAATGTTTGCCCGCTGTTATCGGTATGCCGGGATGACTGACGAGGATCGAATTCAAATTACCCCGGGTTACGGTCTCTGGACCGCCGGCATCGGATTTCAGGCCGGAGCGGAAAAAATGGGAGCCATGGCCATTCCGATGGGTCCGGGAAATACCCAGAAACAATTGCAGATGATGGTCGATTTAAAAACCACGGTGCTGGCGTCTACCTCATCTTATGCTCTGTTGCTGGCGGAAGAGGTCGCCAATCAGAAGCTGGGCGATCAAATCCATTTAAAACGGGGCGTTATCGGTTCGGAACGCTGGGGCGATAAGATGCGCAGCCGGATTGCAAAAGAGTTGGGAATTGAGCTTTTTGATATTTATGGACTTACCGAAATCTATGGTCCCGGGATTTCGATTGACTGCAGCCAACATGATGGGCTTCACTATTGGTCGGATTATCTGTATTTTGAAATTCTCGATCAGGACACCCTTAAACCGGCACCAATGGGAGCATATGGAGAATTGGTAATTACCACTTTCCGGAAGGAAGGGGCACCACTGCTGCGCTACCGAACTCATGATATCACCCGGTTTGTTCCCGGCCCTTGTGCCTGTGGATCCGTGCATCCCCGACATGATCGGATCATCGGCCGAACCGATGATATGGTGAAGGTCAAGGGCGTGAATATTTACCCGGGTCAAATTGATGAGGTGCTAAAAAATGTGGAAGGGGTCAGTAGTGAATATCTGACGACGGTCGATCATCAGGATGGAAAAGACTGTATTTCTTTGGCTTTTGAAATTCTAAACGGGGTGGACACGTATGATGTTGAAGCTGAAGTGAAAAGGCAATTTAAATCCCGGGTAGGTTTAAGTATTATTCCGATAGCAGGTCCGATTGGATCATTGCCCCGATCCGAAAAGAAAAGTGTCCGGATCATTGATCGCCGCTTCAGTTAAAGGGTATCGTCACAAAAATATTAGGCTTTGAAAAAATTCAGCGTTTAAAAAATTACAGGGAAAAATTGATTTTTTATTCTGAATTGGTTATAATGAAGTCGGCTACCTTGATTTAAGAGGAGAAAAGGATAAAATGAAGACAAAAAAGCAAAAGAAGAATCGGTTTCAAATTGTAATTAGTGAACCCACTGGAGAGCACTCTGGGTGTAAGGTCATTGAAGATACTGAAACAGGAATCAACTACTTATACCATTTTGATGAATTTGGTGGCGGACTCACGGTGCTCATTGATGAGGAAGGTGAACCGTTGATTGCTCCTGAAAAATAAACGTGAACCACGCCCTGGAAGAGATTTTCTTTTTCAGGGTTTTTTCGTGAGTCTTAGTTTATTTAATTAAATAAGGTGTATAAATAAAAAAGAGGTGTTATGAACGTTGCGTTTGGTTTCGTAAACACCTTTAATAAAAAACGGAGGAAAATATGAATACTTATATTGAAGATATTTTTGCCAGAGAAATACTGGATTCCCGGGGGAACCCTACCATTGAAGTGGACGTTATTCTGGAAGATGGTACCATGGGCCGCAGCATCGTCCCTTCCGGGGCTTCAACCGGGGCTTTTGAAGCGGTTGAACTCAGAGACAAGGATAACAGCCGCTATCAGGGCAAAGGGGTATTAAAAGCGGTCGATAGTGTAGCCTATGCCCAGGAGTTTTTAGTGGGTTTGGATGCGTCAGATCAGATTGCCATTGATGGGGTGCTGATCTCTTTGGATGGCACCGAAAACAAAAGTAAGCTCGGTGCCAATGCGATTTTAGGAATATCCATGGCTGCGGCCCATGCGGCGGCAAAGTCATTGGGACTGCCCTTTTATAAATACCTGGGCGGGGTCAATGCCAAGCTTTTGCCAACCCCAATGATGAATATTTTAAACGGCGGGGAACATGCCGATAACAACGTGGATATTCAGGAATTTTTGATTATGCCTGTGGGTGCTAAGAATTTTCGAGAAGCTGTGCGGATGGGCTCAGAAATTTTCCACCAACTTAAAAAAGTATTGGGAGAAAAAGGAATGGCCACCTCGGTGGGGGATGAAGGTGGCTTTGCCCCGAATCTTAAATCCAACGAGGAAGCTTTGCAACTGATTGTTACCGCCATTGAAGGCGCCGGTTATACTCCTGGTGAAGAGGTAAAGCTGGCCATGGACGTGGCGGCTTCAGAAATATATAATAAAGAAACGAAGAAGTATTTTTTAGCCGGCGAAGGGGTGGAGAAAACCGCCGCGGAAATGATTGATTTTTATGAAATGCTGATTGGTAAATACCCCATTATTTCCATTGAGGATGGCCTGGATGAAGAAGATTGGGAAGGCTGGGCAGTCATGACAAAACGGTTGGGGAAAAAAGTTCAACTGGTGGGTGATGACATCTTTGTCACCAACACCGAGCGGCTGAAACGGGGCATTGATTCTTGCGTTGCGAATTCGATTCTGGTTAAAGTGAACCAAATCGGTACCCTGACTGAAACCCTGGACACCATTGAGATGGCCAAGCGGGCCGGCTATACCGTCGTAGTTTCCCATCGCTCTGGCGAAACAGAAGATGTCACCATTGCCGATCTGGTGGTGGCAGTTAATGCCGGCCAGATCAAAACCGGAGCACCATCCCGAACCGATCGGGTGGCCAAATATAATCAACTGATGCGAATTGAAGAACAGTTAGGACTACTGGGCACCTATGCCGGGAAAGACGCGTTTTACAATCTTTAATTTTGTAGTCTTTAATTAGAAGAAAAAATATCCAAGAAAAAAGAAATAAGGAAGTGAACTATGTACTTAAAAGGAGTAGGAATTGCCTGTCATCCACCGGTGTTAATACCAGAGGTCGGAGAAGGGAGAGAAAATGAAGCACAAAAAACCATTCGGGGCTTACGAGATCTGGCCCTGAAAGTTGCCGAAGTCAAACCGGAAGTCATTGTCTGCATTACCCCTCACGGCAATGTCTTTCGGGATGGGGTAGCTGTGGTTTATGAAAACCAGATGAAGGGTGATTTGAGAAATTTCGGGCATCCTGAGATCAACCTGGAAAAAGACTGCGATATGGGACTCCTGGATGAACTGAATATGAGTTTTGGGAAAAACAATTGCCATACCATTTTTTTGAATGAAGCAATTGCCGCAGAATATAAAATCGATTTAAATCTCGATCACGGGGTGTTGGTACCGCTTTACTTTATTGAAAAATACTATCGGACCTACAAAATTGTCCATATCACCATTGGGGAACTGAGTCTGATCGAACTCTATAAAATGGGTAAGGTAATTAAGGAAGCAATTGAAGCCCGGGGAAAAGAAACCATGATTCTGGCTTCTGCCGATTTATCCCATTGCCTGAAGGATGAAGGGCCCTATGCCTTTAATCCGATGGGACCACTTTTTGATGAAAATATCGTGAGTGGCATTAAAACTAAGAATTACTACTCCATTTTAACGGCTCCCCACCAAGTCTACGAACCAGCGGGTCAATGTGGCCTGAGACCAATTGTTATGGGATTGGGCACCATTGACGGTTGGGATACTGAAGCGACGGTGTTTTCTTACGAAGGCCCCTTTGGAGTGGGTTACATGTCTGCCTTTATTGATTTGACCGAGGAAAAAATTCCCAGTCTGCTGGAACGCTATGAAGAAGATAAGGTGCTTTCCTATAAAGAGAGGCGTTCAAACGAAAGCCCTTTTGTAGCTTTGGCTCGGGCCGCCATCAATACCTGGGTGCAACGGGGTCGAAAATTGAATTTTGAGCATTACAAAAACCAGGTGGAAATCGAGGCAGATGTTCTTGGCGAACTGGAAAATAATTTAGCTGGGGTTTTTGTTTCCCTGCATAAGCATGGGGAATTGCGAGGTTGCATTGGCACCACTGGCCCGGTGACGGAAAACATCGCCCAGGAGATTATTCGAAATGCGATTGAGGCGTCCACTTATGATCCCCGGTTTATGCCAGTGGAAGAGCAGGAACTGATGGACCTGGAAATCAAAGTCGATGTGCTGGGTATCCCCGAACCGGTAACCGGCGTCGCTGAGCTGGATGCAAAAAAGTACGGTGTTATTGTTGAAAGAGATTTACACCGCGGACTGTTGCTTCCCGATCTGGAGGGGGTTAATACTCCGGAAGAGCAACTTGCCATTGCCAAAAGAAAAGCCGGCATTCCCGAAGGCGATACCGATGTGATGGTGCAGCGCTTTCAGGTGATCCGGCATCAATAAGCAGTGAAAATTGGTTAATGTTAAAATTAGGTTAATAAAGCTAAAAGTTTGGAAAAAGCAATCGGCAGGGCCAGGTCATCAACCTGGGACAGGGCTTTGAAGGTAACCTGAGGATTTGATCGAGATTCCCTTTGCGCTGAGATATAATAAGGGTTTAGTGTTGATTCACAAACCCTGTTGTCCTGATCAAAAATAAAAACTGACATGTCCCAGATAATGTGGGAGAAAACGTGGCGGCTGGTCCCAATAAAAATCGGTTTACAAAGCTCGGAGAAATTTTCTTCGAGCTTTTTTTTAATATCCTGTCCATCGCCGGCGGCGGTTTCAGCAATGGGAAAAGACCACATCCCAGATAACAGCCCGGTATCAGGCCGGCGGACAAAAAATAGCTGACCGTTTATTTTAACGATGCCAACCTCCATTTTTTTAATGCGTTGCTTCTGTTTTTTTGTTTTGATCGGGATTAACCCAGTGGTACCGGCAGCATTGCTTTGACAACCGCTACGGATCGGGCAGCTCAGGCATTTAGGGCTTTTGGGGGTGCAAATCATGGCACCCAGCTCCATCAGGCCTTCATTAAAAGCACCAACCTCATCCGGTAGTATGCTTTCTATCCAGCGGGTTATCCGTTTCTTCGTTGTGGCTTCGCCGATGTCGTCACAGCTATTACAATAACGGCTGATTACCCGGAGTACATTACCGTCCACCGCGCTGACCTTCTGATTAAAGGCGATGCTGGCGATGGCACCACCGGTATAAGGGCCGATCCCCGGGAGCTTGATCAGTTCAGAAAAGGTTGCGGGCATCATTCCATCATAGTCAGTGACAATTATTCTGGCCGCCTGATGGAGGTTTCGGGCCCGGGAGTAATAACCTAATCCTTCCCAGGCTTTAATGACCTCATCGATTGAGGCCAGGGCCAACGAAAAAACGGTCGGGAAATTATCAATAAATCGGTTATAATAGGGTATTAATGTATCAATCTGAGTTTGTTGAGCCATAATTTCCGAGATCCAGATAAAATAGGGGTTCCGGGTACGGCGAAAAGGTAGATCCCGTTTGGATTCTTCAAACCATTTGAGCAGATCGGTCTGTAATATTTCAATGAGTAGCTGACTTTTTTTTGTATCAAGCATAAGGTCTCCGTTCGTTTAAAATTCGTTCATTTCAAAGCACAAGATGTAGTATAGAACAGTTTCCTAAAAACTAGCTTATCCGGGTAGAATCAACAAAAAAAGCAGTCAACAAGAATTTACCATAGCCCCCATTATGGCGTCAGAATGGGCGAAAAGACGGTTTGTAATTGGGACAGGGTCACCATTTGCACCCGCAAAAGCCATAAAAACCTTGACATAAAATGGGGAGGATGGTAAACTAACTGTAACGAATGTGTAACTTTTATTTATGCAATTTAGACAAAATGAAAGGTATTATTTATGAATAGAGAGAGAGAAACAGCTGGTTTTCTAAAGAGATATCCCGGCGTTAAGATCGGAATTATTGCATTAATTCTGCTTCTCGTTGTGGGTGTTTCCAGTGCTTTTACCGTCGAAAAAGAAGTTCAGGTCAACTTCGAAGGTAAGGTATACACTGCTAATGGAAAACTGCTCGAATCCCTGGAGGAAGTCCTGATTGCGAATGATCTTCCCGTCAGTGACGAATACAAATATAGTACATCCTTAAATACTTTATTTAAAGATGTCATCAATGTAGAAATTGAAAAGAAGATTTCTGGAAAGATTCTAGTTGATGGTAAAACTATTACTTACTTGTCAGGTGGGGCAACCATTGGCGATGTGCTGGATGAAAATGGTGTTAAACCGGATGAAGATGATAAGGTCGAGCCGGGACTCAATACCCCATTAACCGCAAAAACCGCAACCATCAAAGTAACCCGGATTTCCTATGTGGAGTCAACCGGTATTAAAGATGTACCGATGAAGGCCACAATTGCCGAGAATCCGGAACTGCCAGCCGGAACTCGAGTGGTTGTTCAGGTAGGCCAGAATGGAAAAGCCAACATGAAAGAACGGATCCGATATGAAAATGGTATCGAAGTCAGCCGTGAAGTCATAACCAGTGAAGTGATCATGCCAGCGGTAGAAGAGATCATTGAAGTGGGACCGGCTACCACCATTACCATGCCAGAAGCTGTAGAGGTTTCGTCTGTGTCTGGGAACGTTAATGTGGAAAAAAGCGCGACTGGTGACGGTAGTGCCGCCATCAATCAAGAAAGTGGTTTTAAAGGCAGTATGGTGGTCAGCGCCACCGCTTACACAGCTACCGGAAACAATACCGCGTCGGGAACTGTGCCACAGTCTGGCAGAACCATTGCGACATGGGGTGGTATTCCCTTCGGAACTAAAGTTTATATCCCAGCGCTTGGCGGGGTTTATACCGTGGAAGATCGCGGCGGAGCCGTTGGATATGGCATTATCGATATTTATATGGACAGTGAGGCAGAATGCTTAAGCTGGGGAAGACAAAATATTGAAATATACTTTGTAGATTAAAGTCAGGCAGGACGATGGAAATACCATCGTCTTTTTATTTGTCTATTTTTACAGGGTATTGAAGAATTGGCAGGTGATATTATAATAGTCGGTTGCTCATTTTGTTCTCTGAAAAAAGATGACGTTTACAGAATAATCTGGGCAAATAATGTATTCAGAAAATACATTATTTCTAAAAAATACACTTGTACTTTGTATACAAAGCTTGTTATACTACATTTACGGAACGAAATTAGGCTTGTTTTACGACGGAGCTCGGAGGAAGACATGGAAATTAAAATTGTTAAAACACTAAATCCCAAGGAAAAACCGGAAGAAGATTCGCTGATCTTCGGTGTGGAATTCACAGACTATATGTTTGAGATGGATTATACCGAAGGTATTGGCTGGCATGATGCCGTTATTAAGCCCTACGGCCCCATAGAGATCATGCCTTCGGCAATGGTTCTCCACTATGCCCAGGAAGTTTTTGAAGGTTTAAAAGCCTATAAAACTCCGGCAGGTGAGGTTCAACTGTTTCGACCTGATGAAAATTTTAAACGGATGAACCGATCGAATGCCCGAATGTGTATTCCTCAACTTGATGAAGATTTTTTACTGGAAGCACTGAAGGCGCTGGTCAAGATGGATGAAACCTGGATTCCTAAGTCTCCGGGGACATCCCTTTATATTCGGCCCTTTGTTTTTGCAACGGATCCCTTTATTGGGGTTCGGGTTTCAAAACGCTATAAGTTTATGATTATTATGTCACCAGTAGGCTCTTATTACAAAGGTGGAATGGTACCCAGCCGTATTTACGTTGAATCAGAATATGCCCGGACAGTCCGGGGAGGAACTGGAGAAGCCAAGTGCGGCGGCAATTATGCCAGTGGTCTGGCAGCACAGCAGAAGGTTCATGAGATGGGCTTTGAACAGATCTTATGGCTAGACGGTGAAAAACGACAGTATATCGAAGAAGTGGGAACCAGTAATGTGTTCTTTTTGATTGATGGCGTGTTTGTAACGCCGTCACTGGAAGGAACTATCTTAAACGGAATTACCCGGAAAAGCGTTATTGACTTATTGAAATACTGGGGAGAAACCGTTGAAGAGCGTCGCATCACAATACACGAGCTTTCAGAAGCTTATGAGCAGGGGCGAATAAAAGAGGCTTTTGCAACCGGCACAGCCGCCGTTATTTCGCCTATTGGCACCTTGGGGTGGAAAGATAGGGAAATGATATTTAATGACGGTAAAATAGGTAAATACTCTCAAAAGATATATGATTCACTCTATGGGGTCCAGACCGGCAACTTGGAAGATCCCCTTAACTGGATTGTGAAAATATAAAAAGAAAAAACTTTTTAAAACTACTTGACAATATACTCTTTCACTGGTAATATTAATCTTGCATTTTGAATTACGAGAGGTACCGAAGTGGTCATAACGGGGCGGTCTTGAAAACCGTTAGGGTGCAAGCCCACGTGGGTTCGAATCCCACCCTCTCGGCCATCAAATGCCAGAGAATTGAATAAACAAACATGCATTATTACCTTTGGAGAAGTACTCAAGTGGCTATAAGAGGTGCCCCTGCTAAGGGTATAGGCCGTTAACGCGGTGCGTGGGTTCAAATCCCACCTTCTCCGCCACCATGAACTACGCATCAACATTGATGTTAGATAGAACCTGTTACGTAAAGTAGCAGGTTTTTTTATTTTTAAAGCAAATGAGTTTAATATAAACTTATAGTTGGAATAATAAAAGGGGGACGAAATGATATATAAACAAATAATCCAAGGTTTGGACGAATTCGATATAAATGAACTATCAATGAGGGGATTAACAAAGCAACAAATAAACGAATCAATTATTTGTTGCTTTGACAAATTTTTTGAAAATAAAGACAATTTAGATAGGTACGCAAAAGACTTTTTAGTGCAGGATTGGATCACTTATAAAAGGAACTTCTACATCGTTATAGATGATAATATAAATGAAGTATTAAATATTTTCAAAGCTGCCAAAATTAAAGATACAAATAAAGTTTTTGAAGCTGTTTCAAATTTTCAAGAAATAAGCGTAGAAATTGGCAATAAGTATTGGAGTATGGTCATAATGCAAAGAAACATGTCGGAATTTGGAGATTTTGAATACATTGCGGAGTGCTTTAATCTCATTGATCAGATTTGCGAAATAATCATAAAGAATTATCTGTTTTTGATAGTTCAAATGCATAGAATCTCAAAAAATAAAAATTCGGACTTTAATGATATTCAAAAACTAACATTTGGTGATTTAATCAATGAGTTAAACCAAGCTAAAAAGCTAGATAATTTGCTTAATTATTTTGATAGTTCAATTTCCATCTCCCAATGGAGGAATATAGCTTGTCATAAAAGCTATAAATATAATGATGGAAAAATAGAATGTAAATATGGAAAAGATTTAGAGCATTTTACAACGATAGATAACAAAAAAGATTTGTTGGATATAACGAACAAACTAAACAAAATCGCTCAAGCAATTAATTTTGCCTATAAATTCTTTTTTTATGATAATATTCAAGATATAGGTTCTATCTTTAATCAAACTAATAATGATATTAAAAGTAGAGATGAAACATGGCACTTGATATTTGTTACTGAGCTTTATTCGAATGGATTTAGAGTAATTGAAATTGAAGACAAACAAGATAAATTAAAAATACTTTTACAAGAAATGACATTAGAAGACAAAGAAAAAAGGTCAATTCAGTCATCAATTGCCCTTTATAAAGCTTGGTTTCACTCATCAAAAAAGAACATTGAGATCATATATGTGGATATTGATGGATATTTATATCTAAGCTCTTCTACTACAGCATTAGTATGTGAAGAAATTGGTAAAGGGAATAAAGATATTAATTATTTGGCACAAAATGCGGTATTTAAGAAGTTAAGCAAATTGAAATTCGGCGAAGAGTAAGATGGAAGAACTAAGTGAACAATTTTGTTGATACTCAGCTAAACTATTAGCAGAGTATCAATCGTTAAAAAAATTTACCTTTTGGGACTGAACAGACTTACCTACAATGCTTTTCCTTTTCGGAAACCGATCACTTGGCATTATTGATGGTGGTTTTTGAATTTGGCCTTCTCTGCCATTATAAGCAAAGCATCAAATATGAAGATGGATAGAACCTGTTACGATATGTAGCAGGTTTTTGATGTTTTTTTTGGTGAATATTGAAAATATGAACTGGCTAATTTAATATCCTTACTCGTAGGAATACTCAAACTCAACTTCGCTCAATTAAGTTGAAATATCCGAACAATCCATTTAAATCCGTTGCCAGTTCTTTCAAAAAGCGTTAAAATTAAATGTATCTGCTAAAAGTAAGCCCATTAACATTAACTTTTAACTCAGTCGCAGATATCAGATGATGATTAACCATTAAATGTATGATCTAATTAATTACATAAACGCTTTGAAAATACTCAAATGAAAATAAATGGAGGACCTTGTGAAAACTGTATTTGAACTTTGCGAACCAAGAGAGAGTGTATTTTTTGATACCACGCGAGATGATGTTTTAAACCTGAGTGATCTCATTGAGAATAAGATTGATGTCGATAAGTTTTTCAATGAAAACTTTAAAACCCAAGGAATGGAAATACTTTTGGATACCGCTTTTAAACGTTTTAAAGGGGAATCCAGCACCGGTGTCATTAAACTGACTCAAGCTATGGGTGGTGGTAAAACCCATAACATGCTGGCACTCGCTTTACTGGCACAAAATAAAAAATGGCGGACACAATTGTTTGGCAAGAAATATGATGACATTGGAGATGTTAAAGTTGTTGCGTTTTCCGGACGAGAAAGCGATGCTGACTTTGGTATCTGGGGGAGCATTGCTGAACAGTTGGGCAAGAAAGAAGTTCTAAAAGACTTATATGCCCCACTAAAAGCACCAGGGGAAAGTGCTTGGGTTAAACTCCTTCAAGGCCAAAAGATTCTTATTTTATTTGATGAACTTCCACCGTATTTAGAAAACGCTAAGTCCGTTACAGTTGGAAATTCAGATTTATGCAAGGTAACCATTACGGCATTGTCAAATCTCTTCTCAGCACTGGGTAAAGAACAACTTGCCAACGTGTGCTTAGTCTTCTCGGATTTAAAAGCTACCTATGAATCTGGAAGTGAGATGCTGCAATCTACTTTTAAAGACCTTGAGAATGAAGCCAATCGTTCTGCAATCAACATTGAACCGGTGGCACTGAACTCGGATGAAATTTATGATATTTTAAAAAAACGCCTTTTTAAAAAATATCCTGCTTCAAATTCTTCGGCTGTTCTGGATATAGCAGTTACCTATAAAGAAGCTCTCACACGCGCAAATAAAACAGGCCTAACAAATTATACAGGGGAAAAGGTGTTTTTAGGGATACGCGATTCCTATCCTTTCCATCCTTCCATCAAAGACCTTTATGCACGGTTTAAAGAAAATCCAAACTTTCAGCAGACCCGAGGTCTCATCAAATTAATGCGACAAATCATCAGACAATTCTATGAAAGCAAAAAAGCTGAAACACACTATTTAGTCAATGTATTTGATATTAATCTTAACGATGGTAATATGTTATCCTACATCAAGCAGATAAAACCATCGCTGGAAGCTGCCATCAGTCATGATATTGCCGAAGCAGGGAAGTCAGTTGCAGAGACCATTGATGCTGAGGATACAACTCAAAAAAGGACTTACGCCCAGGATACCGCTAAATTACTTTTAATGTCATCCCTTAGTGAAGCCACTCATGGTTTAATGGGACTCAATGATTCAGAAATCTTAGGTTATTTATGTGAGCCAAATATTGAACTCAATGATTATAAAAAAGCCTTAGAAAATATCAAAACCCAGAGTTGGTATTTAAAAGTGGACAACCGTGGACGATTGTATTACCAGAATACAAAAAACATGGTAGCAGAAATGAATGATCTTATCGACTCCTATAGCAATGAAAATGCAAAGAAAGAACTAAAGAAATTCTTGGAGGAAAATTTTAAACCCACCGTCAAGAATTGCTACGAACAGCTTTATGTGTTGCCGGCCATTGATGAAATCCAGCTAGATCTCAATAAAATAACCCTTGTCATCTTTGAGCCCTATGCAGGTAATCAGCTTCATCCTGATTTAAAGGCATTTTTTGATAGTACTCCTTACAAAAACAGGGTTATGTTTTTATCTGGGCAACGCAATGTAATGGAAAAACTGTACCAAAACAGCAAACGCCTGACAGCCATCAGGCAGATTATCTCTAGTATGAAGGCAGAACATGTATCCGAAACGGATCAACAAGCTAAAGAAGCAGATCATCAAAAAGATAAGGCAACCCAAGCATTATTACAGAGCATCCGCGAAACCTTTATCACCTTATACTTCCCAACAAAAAACGGTATTATGTCAGAGGACTTTAAATTAGAGTTTAAAGAAAATGCTTTTAAGGGAGAGGAACAAATCGTTAACGTTTTATTGAGCCAACTTAAGTTTGAGGATTATAAATCCAATGATGCGTTTATGGAGGTCATGCGAAATAAATGTGAGGAACGGCTATTCACACAAAATGAAATGACCTTTAACCAGATAAAAGACAGAGCAGCAAGTGAGATCAGGTGGCAATGGTATCATCCATCCCAGCTCGAAGATTTAAAAAACGATTGTATTAAAAAGGATAAGTGGCGGGAAGTTGGCGGGTATTTGGAAAAAGGACCTTTCGCAAAAGATCCGACATCAGTTGTGGTAGAACAAACCGATTATGATAAAAAAACTGGTGAATTTACTCTAAAAGTACGTGGCTTAAGTGGAGATAAGGTCTACTATGATATTGGTGCCGATCCAAGCACCGCCTCAGCAGAAGTACCAGGTGTTTTTGTGACCAGAGAACCTTTAATTAACTTTATTTGTGTAGATACCTCTAACGAGCATCCCACAGGTGACGTGTACGTGTTCATGGGTTCAGTTCCCTTGAAATATGAACAGCGTGCTTCCAGTACCGGGACAGTGCTAGAGCTGCTAACCCATAAAGACTTTGAAATTCGTTACACCACCGATGGAAGCAATCCCAAAGAAAACGGAGGTCTTTATATAGGAGAGATCCCATTACCTAAAAACTGCAAATTTGTAAGAACTGTGGTGATGTATAAGGGCAAAGTTGTGGAAGAAAAAGATATTACCATTTCAGAAATAGCACCAAAAAATAAACTTATCATTAAAGACACAGCACCCCTTGAGTTTGAGTGGAAGATTCAAAAAAAATGCAAGGATACCGAATCAACCTACCAGGAATTTGAAAAACTGAAAAAACTGAAGGATTCATTTATTCGACATTTTACAGTCATACTAACCGAAAAAAACGTTAAAGAAAATTATATGGAACTGACCACCGCAAAAGTCCCGTATGATGCGGATAGTCTTCAGGCAACCGTTGATTTAATACGTGATACCGCCTTTAAAAACAAAGAGGTTACTCTGGAATTTGAGTATAAAACCCTACTGTTTATCTCAGGTCTTCAATTTAAAGAATGGGTTGATCTGAATAAGTATGATATGTCTGAAATTCAAGAAGAAGGAAATATAAAACAATGAGTGCCAAAGAACTAACCTATGGCTTTGGGGTAAACCCTATCCAAAGCACCAACCATTTCTATGTTTTAATCCCAAAATTAAACACTGAAACGGTTCAGGTCTTTGAACGGTTTAACTGGACAGAGGCAGAAGAACAAAAAATGGAGAAATCCGATATCCTGAGAATTGAAATTTCAAAGCATAAGTGGAATAAAATCAGTGCTGATTTAACCACAGAGTTTAATTCTCGACTTAAAAAAGATAAAATAAAGATGGGCAAATTCAGCGTCGGGGGGACCGCTGTTGAAAAATTATTTGGTAAGGAACTCATGGTACTCCTTTGGAGTATTGAAGATTGTGATCCGTCTGTGATTCCTACTGCCATAAGAAATTGGAAAGGCCTCATGCCTGAAGAACGCTGGTGGCTTTATACTATGACTAACGCCAGCACCGGTCATATAAAAGATAAAAAAGGCTGGCGAATTGCACTGAGATACGCTTTGTGCGAAAATCCCATTGAAGAAAATCCCCAATCAAGCATTTTTGATATGCTTGATGAATAATTAGGAGAATTTTATGATTTCATTTATAGAAAAGCAGTTCCCCGTGTCAAAAATAAGCAAAGAAAGTTATAAGGAGAGAAAAGCCAATAATGGACAAACTTTAACCGGGCTTGGAAAATGGTGGGGAAGAAAACCCCTAGTGTTGGTTCGGGCTACTATTTTAGGTTGCTTGATGCCTGCTAGTGATAACCCGAAACGGGATATAGACATTTTTCTTAAAATTATGAGCATGGATCATAAAGGGTTGGAACTCCGTAAAGAAAAATCCTTTTCAGCTTCTGAAATGTATGAGATTGCAAATAAAAACACGAAATTGCAACCTCACATAGATGAATGGTTTGATCTTACCGAAGGTAAAGTAACACTGACCAGAGGGGTCGATAAAAAAGAAGTCGAGTTGAAAGTCTTTAATACTCTCGGTTATGATGAAAAACTTAGAAAATGTATTCGACCCGAACAATTAAAAAACCTGGATGACCAAACCTGGGATGAGATTAATCATCACCTTGGAACCTCAGCCGACAATTTGCAGGATTTAATGAAGCAGCTATCAATGAAACGCTATGGTAAAAATGTGGTGATTGGGGATTGTTTTTGTGGTGGCGGGAGTATTCCCTTTGAAGCTGCCAGAATGGGGTGTGACACCTATGCCGGCGATCTAAATCCGGTGGCAGGGCTTCTGACCTGGGCCGGAATTAATATTCTCGGAGCTGATGAAAAGAAATTAACAGAAATAAAAAGATACCAAGAAGACATTTTTGATAAAGTCGATAAGGAAATAACAAAACTGGGGATCGAACACAATGAAAAAGGTGAGCGAGCCGTTTCCTATCTTTATTGTGTAGAGGCGCATTGTCCGGAATGCAGCAAAAAAGTACCCCTTTCACCAAGCTGGGTCATTGGAAAAGGAACCAAAACTGTGGCCAAACTCGTAGAAAACGATAATGGTTATGATTTATTGGTAAAAATGAATGCAAGTTCAATAGAAATGAAAGAAGCTGAAAAAACAGGCACCGTTGGAAAAGGTGGAGTTCTTTGCCCATCATGCGGAAAATCGACTCCAATTTCATCACTGAGGAAAGATCGAAAAGATAACAATGGAAACACTACTTATGGATTGCGTCAATGGGAGAAATCTGAGGTTGATTTTAGGGTTGATGATATTTATACTGAACGGTTGTATGCCATTAAATATGAAAAAAATGACGGGAAGCGCTATTACAGACATCCTAACCTAAGAGATTTGGAGAATGAAAAAAAAGCAAAACAAATTGTTGTAGAAAATATTGTTGCCTGGCAAAAGCAAGGACTAGTCCCAAGTATGGAAATAGAAATGGGGATAAAAACAATTGAGGTCATGCGTAATCGCGGTTGGACCCATTGGCATCACCTCTTTAATGCGAGACAATTACTTTCAATCGGCAAGTTTGTAGAAGCTATTGACCAACAAGAAGATAAACAGTTAAGGGTTGTTGGACTTTTAGGCTTGAATAAATGTGTGGATTGGAATTCAAGATTATGTAGATGGCATCCAGGAGTTGGTAATGAAAAATCCGAGCAGACTTTTTATAATCAAGCATTTAATACTTTGATGAATTTTGGGAACAGGAGCTTGTTAGGATTAAAAACTTCATGGTTTTATGATATAAACAGTTATTTGACAAATAAAGACAATGCAATTATAAAACTATCTGATGCAAGAGAAGTTTCAAATAATTGTCATTTTTGGATCACTGATCCACCTTATGCAGACGCAATTAATTATCATGAGTTATCTGAGTTTTTTTTGGCTTGGGATAAAAAATTATTACTGCAAACTTTCCCAGAGTGGTATACGGACAGCAAGCGCATTTTAGCGGTGAAAGGGGATGACCATTTCTCCCAAAGCATGATTGATATTTACTCAAATCTTACCAAGCATATGGATGATGATGGAATGCAGGTGGTGATGTTTACCCACTCGGACCCGGCGGTTTGGGCACAACTGGCTTTGATCATGTGGAAGTCAGGACTAAAGGTAACCGCGGCATGGAATATTGCAACTGAAACAGAGAGTGGTGGGCTTAAAGACGGCAACTATGTCAAAGGAACTGTTCTCCTTGTTTTAAGAAAACAAACCGAGGATTCCATGGCTTATTTGGATGAAATTAACGGGGACATTAAAGCAGGCGTTAAAGAACAAATTGAGTCCATGCAGACTTTGGATGATAAAGAAGACCCCAATTTCTCAGACCCGGATTATGTTCTGGCAGCCTATGCTGCATCACTGAAAGTATTAACCTCTTATAAAAAAATTGGTGAGCTGGATCTGGATTATGAACTGGATCTGGCTATCAATAATCCAGACAATTCCCAGGTGGTAAAAATCATTGAAAATGCCAAAAGGATTGCCTACGATTGCATCATTCCCAACAATTTAGATCATTACTTATGGAAAGATCTTACCCACGCAGAACGCTTTTATATCAAGGGTCTGGAAGGTGAAAAACATGGTAATTATCAAATTTCAACCTATCAGGAGTATGCCAGAGGGTTTTCAATCAGTTCTTATGGTGAACTCATGGCCAACGAAAAAGCAAACACTGCTCGTTTAAAAACCCCAACTGAATTTGCCATGAGAACAGTATCTGATAACCCAGACTTTGAAAAATCCATCCTTCGTATTATTTTAGCAGCCATTCACATTGCTATTAAAGAAGATGGAATACCAGAAAAAGGACTGTTTCATATTAAAAACCAGGCCATTGATTACTGGGGGAGTCGGGATATGATTAAGCAATTACTTCTTTTTATAAAAGATACAAAGGATATTGAAAACATGCCTCATTGGGCAGAAAGTGCTGCTATGGCAGACGTTCTTTATGTTCTTGTAGATAATGACCATATTTAATTTAGAAAGGCAGGAAAGCTGATGATCACTCGTTATTCGTCACGAAAAAGCAGTCTCAGTCATACCTTTTTAAATGAAAAGCTCAAAGATGCCGCAAGTTATGACCGTCTGGCTGGATATTTTTGCTCTTCAATTCTTGAAATTGCAGGGGAAAGCATTGAAAATATTTCGGGGAAGGTACGGATTATCTGTAATTCAACCTTAAACCCTGAAGATGTAAAAACGGCAGCCTTTGCCAACCTTAGAATGAAACAGGAATGGTGTGAATTTTTACCAGAAGAAAAATATACCAGTGAAAACTCAATTAAACGCTTAAAAAAGCTCTATCATTTATTAGTAAGTGGAAAAATGGAAATTAAAGTAATACCGGATGCCGTTTTTGGTTTAATGCATGGAAAAGCAGGGGTTATCACCTACAAAGACGGGAGTAAAACCTCTTTTTTAGGAAGTATCAATGAAACGAAAAGTGCGTTTACCGTTAACTATGAAATGCTCTGGGAAGATGACAATCCTGAAGCCATCGATTGGGTCCAACAGGAATTTGATTTCTTTTGGTCAAGTCCCTATGCTGTTAATTTATGCGATTTTGTCATTTCAGATTTGGACCGGATTGCTAAAAGGATTGTCATACCACTCAAAGACTGGCGTGAAGACAGTGATGACGCAGTACCAGCGGTGGTCATTGAAGAACCTCTGTACCGGAAAGAATTCGGACTTTGGGAGCATCAAAAATATTTTGTTGAACTGGCTTTTCGTGAGCACAAACAGAAGGGCGGTGCCCGATTCTTGCTCGCAGACATGGTTGGCTTGGGTAAAACCATTCAGCTTGCCATGTCTGCCAAGCTGATGGCTTTGTATGGGGATAAACCTGTCCTAATCATTGTGCCTAAAACCTTAACCTATCAGTGGCAGGATGAGCTAAAAACTCTGTTGGATATGCCCAGTGCGGTATGGACAGGGCGAGGATGGGTTGATGAAAATGGATATGAGTATCCGGCGGATGGTATCAAGAGTATTTTAAAATGCCCCAGAAAAGTCGGCATTATATCCCAGGGTCTGATCACCAGTAAATCTGAGGCAGCTGAATTGCTTAAAACTCTTAAATATGAATGTGTTATTCTCGATGAAGCTCACAGGGCCAGACGTAAACATCCAGAAAAAGATCCGGACAAATTTAAAGCTCAGCCCAATAATTTGCTTGGGTTTTTAAATGAAATCACTTTTCAAACGAAAAGTCTTTTGCTTGCCACGGCCACACCAGTGCAGATTAATCCCATTGAAGCCTTTGATTTGCTCAATGCTTTATCGCTGCCCAATGATGCTGCCAAGGTTCTAGGTGATAAGTATAGTGTTTGGAAGAACCGACCACAATCCAGTCTGGATTATATTTCAGGAAACTTGGAAATACCAACCATGGAGTCTGAACTATGGGAAATTGTCAGAAATCCTTTTCCAAAAAAAAGCGAAAATAATCATAGGATTGAAACGATTCGAAATCAATTGGATTTAACCGATGATACTCCGGTTTTGCCTCAAAGAATGTATTCAGAGTTACGATTGTCCCAACAGCAAAAAATAAAAGAACTATATTTTGATGATGGTTTTATTCAAAATCACAATCCCTACATACGTTCCATTGTGCGACGGACTAGAAAGTTTTTGGAAGAAAACATCAATCCGGAAACCAATGACTACTATCTTGATAAAATTGACCTGGAATTATTCGGTGAAAATGATGATGAATCCCTTGAACTCATGGGCTATTTATACCAGGCCTATTCCACTGCTGAGGAGTTTTGTGCACTACTGTCCTCACGGGTAAAAGGTGGAGGATTTATGTCAACCTTGATGCTCAAACGAATTGGGAGCACTATGCTGGCAGGTGAAAATACTGCCAAGAAAATGCTGGCATGGACCAGTGAAGGAAAAGAAAAACTTAAAAACCTTTATGATGATATTTTTGATGAAGATGATGCCCCAGGCGAGGAAACCTACAGTCAGATCAAAGATCTGACAAAAGAAGAAGTCATCTGTTTGGAAAAGCTGGTGAGGGTGCTCAAAAACAATAAAGATACTGACCCTAAATACGAGAGAGTTCTCCAAATTCTTAAAGATGGCGTAGGGGACGAAGGCCCATGGAAAGACAAGGGATGCATTATATTTTCCCAATATTTTGATAGCGCACGGTATGTTGCTGAGTTTCTCTCAAAAGATCTCAGTGATGAGAAAATAGGGCTTTATGCCGGCGGGGACAAATCCGGGATCTTTGAAAGAGGATATTTTAAAAAAGAATCAAAGGAAATGATTAAAAAAGCGGTCAAGGACCATGAAATAAAAGTTCTGGTAGGAACCGATGCAGCCTCAGAAGGACTCAATCTTCAAACACTGTCTACCTTGATTAATATTGATTTACCTTGGAATCCAACACGATTGGAGCAACGAAAAGGCCGTATTCAACGTATTGGCCAATTGAGCAAAACCATACTCATTTATAATATGCGGTATAAAGACTCTGTTGAGGATAAGGTCCATAAGAAATTGTCAGAACGTTTAAAAAGCATTCATGATATCTTTGGTCAGATTCCTGAAGTTCTTGAGGATGTCTGGATTGCCATGGCACAGAATGATGAAAAACGAGCAGAAGAAGCAATTAACAAAGTTCCTAAAAAGCATCCTTTTGAACTCAAGTACGAGCAAAATATTCCGAAAACAGAAAATTGGCAAGCGTGTACCTTTGTATTGGATAAAAGTGAAAAGTTAAAGGAATTATTAAAAGGTTGGTAATTGATGATAAGGATCAATTATATTTTTAATGCATCCGTGGCTAGATGGGGGCTCATGAGTATTCGATTTGACACAAATTCTGGAAATAGAGCAGCTAGCCTGAAACACAGGAAATTGCAAAACTACTTAAGGTCAAGACCTGGGGCTAATTATGCCCTTGTAATTTCCTCGAAAAACTTAAAAGAAAAGAGATAGGAGGAAGAAAAAATGCGTCTTACACCCCAAGATGAAGAAATAATAGAGACAATAAAATTTGATCAGCACGTGAGCATTCAAGCGGCAGCTTATGCAGTCTATGTGGGATTAACCCCAAATAATAAAAAACCTATTTCACAAAGAGAATTTCATCAGATCTTCAAAGATAACTGGCAAGCATTCTGTTCACTGGAAATTGAAAACTCTGAACAGGATGACTAATGATTATTGATCAAGTTGTGAATGTTTTAGACCGTTATTATTTCTAAGGAGGTCGCTATGGCGAGAAAGAGTAAGAACACATTTGAGATCTATGGTGACACAATCTCGATCATGCGTGAGGACTGGGATAATAGGGCTTTCGCAACGTATCGTGAGGATTATTTTGAAGAGCTATCCACCCATACATGGGGACTAAAAAATGAGTATCCATCTAATGACAGACTTGGTGGAGGTCTTCACCGATATATGATGGCTAAGTGGTATGGTGATGATGTTCTTAAAGATTTGACAAAAAACGGATACGTGGTTGACCATATGAACAATGACCACATGGACAGTAGGATATGTAATTTAGAATTCTTAAAGCACAATCGTAATGTTGCAAAAGGACAGTATTTAGATAAAGAAGCTAAACAAATGCGTGATAGGCTTGCTGTTAGCCTTTTTAAAGACTTCTCCACTGGATATTATCAGGTTACAATTGGCTGTAATGACCACATTGTGATGACAGATGGTATGGGGCAAGAACACCATATAAATACAATAAAGCTCTTATACGATTGTGACTATTCGCTAGTGGTACTTGATGCAGAAGCTATTCTTACAGAATATGAAGCCGCGGGAAAGTTTTCTATTGTAAATTTACATTGTTGCGACAGTCGAATCCAAGAAGTCGTTGATATCAAGCTATTGGATGAAGAGAAAAATCAAGATGTTGTAATACGTGATGGCGTGTCGTATTTGATTTTGGGAAACGGCAAGATTTCCCTTGATTCAGTACACTATGAAGAAGGATGGCTTCCACTGTAGCGGATTTATTATTGATCAATAGCTAAATTGCTTAGCAATGAAGAAAAAATAAGATCCCCAAAGACTGTAGAGTCTTTGAGGAATCACTGTTGTTCTATTTTCTCACCGACTTTTTATTTACATACTCCCAAAGCCCATTCTTATTCAAGGGAATGTTTTGATACTGCATGAACCCAACAACGAGCATGGTAATGGAAATATACCCTATACTAGCTGAAGCAGAAATATTGAGCCAGGATGCAATCACTCTTTTTGCAATGAAGGTAGAGATCAATCCAGCAAAAGACCCTTTTCTTTTAAGCTGAAAATGATTCTTCTGAGTCAATAATGATGTGATCCAAAAGCTCAATACCAAGGATTTTTCCAGCTTCTTTAATCCTAACAGTGATATTGATATCTTCCTGAGAAGGTTCCAGATCAACCGATGGATGGTTGTGGAAAAGAATAATACTGGCAGCATTGGAAAGAATGGCCGTTTTGTGGGATGAACCAGGGAGCTGTTCACCGTTCCCATGTTGACAATATTAACGGATACGGGTTGACCAGACAGCAAAAAATAACCTGCTCCCGATCTGCCTCATCTAAGAACTTTCGACCCAGTCCGGCAGCTTCCGAAGGTGATGACAGTTTTCGGACGTCATACAGGATACTGCCCTTTTTAACCATTTTCAGGGACACGAGATCCGCTTGGCGGATGGTTCTTTTGTCAAAAAAATAGACTTTTCAATTTGAATGATGAAAAGCCATAATCTCGCAGACGTTTGAGATTAAGGCTTAATTTTTGATAACTGAGATGAAAACGGATTATACAGGATTAGTCCAAGTAAATCCGCCATCTTTGTTTATTGAGCATGATTTTGGAATATATAACGCGTTATCTTTATGAGTATAGACATTTTATATGCTCATCCTTATGGGTGTTTTGTCATCCTAACTAAAGAGCGGATAAACTATTTTGTGTCTCGAAATTACAATTTTCAAAACTGAAAATCGTTTTCCGTTAGTTAAGACCGCCTTAATTCCTAATTACCAATGATATTAGTAAAAGACACTGCGTCAAGAGTTGACGAAAAGTGCAATTTCTTGATTTCTAAAGACTAGATGGGTTGACGAAAGGTATTTGAAAGTGTTCATGTAGATATTAAAGATTGGTATTTAAAAACGGAGTAGAATAATCTACTCCGAATAAAGTTTAACTTTCGAGGGATAAAAAAACTGAGATGGTTTTTAATTCAATAGAAAAATTTTATTATTGTTCGGATCTATAAAGAAGGTCATCTAAAGTGACATCATTTAAATGAAAATCGGTAAAATCGTACTTCAAGCCAAGATCATCTTGATAAGACTCTAGAAGGCCAGGGTAGTTCTTTAAGAAGTCAAAAATAACTGCGTGAATGCACCCATATTCGGTTAAAAGCTGTTCATTAAGTTCTGTGATGCTTGGTCGGTACCCATGAGCAATTTCCGTTTTATTTTGTAAATATTTGACTATTTTTTGGATGAAAAAATCGCGAGTATTGTAAAAATATTTCGGTCGTACGAACCACTTAGGAACTAACAAAATTGGAGTATCGTTGATGTAAAGTCGATCTCCAAATACAGGTTTCCATTGGTTTTGAGTATCATCCCAGAAATAACGAGGTTCTATAGCTTGAACTGTATCGATTTTATATTTTTGACACTGATCATATGTAAAATCAATAAGAATATCTGAAATAATGTTGGTAATCATATCAGAGAACCGATCTTCAGCGAAGCCGTGCAATACAAGTGGAACATCAATCGGAGAAGAAATGTTGATTTGGTTATCAAATAAATCTTCAAGTGGAGAAAACAACTTTACTAAACCTTGGCAAGTGCTACCTTTACCATTAAGACCATTTCCATACCCTAATTTAGTTTCATTGATTTCTTGGGCATGTTTAAGCAAAGTGTTTTTTTCGGATCTATTAGCAGGATTGCTATAGACGGAAAAAAAATAGTTGAAAAAGGAATTTAATCGATCATTGACGCGATGTGCGTATATATCAAAATCAGTGAAGCATTTTATTAAGAGCGGATCAATAAAAAGCTTTGAATCTTCGTCAATAAAGACGTCAACGAAATCAAGTTGTTCATGAGAATGAACATCCAATCCCAGATGTTGGGATGCATTTTTTGTATACAATATATGTATACCTCCTAAATTTATTTATAAACAGGAGGTAAACGTAGCAATTTTTCATTGTCTTCTTTGAAAAAAAATGATAAACTATTTACGTATGTTATAGGTTATCATAAAAAGATATTTATTAAATATTGCTTTATGTTTAGCCCCCAAACAGTATCTTCAATTCTGCAAAATTGGAGATACTGTTTTTGTTTATATCGATTTTTTAGATTTGACATCTGATTCAGACGCTTTATTTAAATCAAATATCATGGCGTTTTCTTCTGGTATGTATTGGCCATCAATTTTGTACGTTTTTTCATCTAAGTTCCATGCCATAAGATTTAAAATGGTTGACAGTAAATCTTGGTTGTTCCATCTGACGTATGCGTTCTTTTTTGATGATTTTCTAAAGAATGCGGTGGCATTTTCGTCTTCTGGATTACATTTTTGAATTGCGATCATTTTCTTCTCTTCGTTAATCATGAATATTATATCGCTTGGGAAGTCCATTTTTGCTAAGCATGATTTATTAAAAGATATTCCGTTTTGCGTAACAGAAATGTATGGAGCTCCAGCGATTAAAACAACTGGCTTAAATCCTTCTAAGTTCATTTTATCACCTCTATCTTAATATAACATATCTCGCAAAAAATGTCTAGTAAATATGTTTGCGATTATGCGCCATTTGCATTTTTTTATATTGGAAATATGCGTGTGATTTGTTTTTAATAATGGTTATCGACGTTTTTATGTTTTTGAGATGAAAATGAAGAATGCTAAATCGGTTCAAATTTATTGGAAGATCAATGGTGTTAAGAAGAAATGTTAATTGTGTTATAATATCGTACAATTATATTTGAGGAACAAGTTGGATTGAGACGGTGATTTGTACGTTGATTCTTGTTGTGTTTTGCTTATGATGTGTGCGGTATGTTTGAAATTGTTGCTGTCTTTGTTTTTATACTTTTTAGGATTTATAATCATAGAAGAATTTATGAGAGTCCTTTTTATGCAAAGATATGGTCTCTTTTTAAGATTTTATATAGCCGTAATCCCTAGTTGATTGTGATTACGGCTTGTTTTATCGATGGATGCCATGTATTATTTTCTGATAAAACTAATGTTATTTAGTAATTTCAGAGTGTATGTATATATTCGGACTCCGTTTTAAAATATGCTGAAATTATTATTCATTCATATTCTCAGAAGTTGTTTGTTCATTGATGGTTTCAAAAGTTGAGTGTTCAGCTCCTTCTTCACTGACAGTGGTTTCATTTTTTTATCAAAGAAAAAGTAAACGACTAAAAGAATTGCTCCAATGATTAGAATTGGAATACCTAAGTACACAAAATGGTGGACCAGATAACAACACAAATAAAGAAAATAAAGAACCAGGACCCGATAATACCAAAGCCCAGATCAAGAGTATTAGAACCCCAGAATATCATTTTCATTTTACCAAAAATGAAGAACGCAGAAACAATGCTCAAAATAAGAATAGGATGTACAAAATAACTTGCATAATAAACCTCCTGAGTTTTGATATTAAAAATTAGAATAGAAATTATGTTAGGGTTGTTATTTAACGAATGTATAGCTGAGATCATTAATATAAATGATTTTGTTATTTGCTGGATCACGTCGAATATTGAGTTCTTCTTTTGGCGGAGAACCTCCGCCGGAATTAATATTTTTCAAGGTGAACCAGCCGGTGTTACCATCATTTGATATATTATTCGTTAAAATATCAGCGGAATATCCATCAACGCCACCGCCTTTTGTGCTATACATTAAAGATGAAATTTTTCCCGTAGTATTTCCAGAATCCGAAATGGTAATCTCACTAACAATGCTAAAAGATCCATAGGGCGTAGTATGTTTCCAGGTTCCTTTGATTCATTTTAATAAAGTGAATACTTGGTTAATCTGACTTGAATCAATGTATGGGTTATTTACAACAAATGGTCGATCTGTCAGTCAAGGCGCAGGATATCCTTTAGTATTCGAATGCCTTCCAAGCGATAACTCAAACCAGCAGTACCTGAGCTATTTCAAATTATTAAACTGAAATGTTTATTGTAAAATAAAAATGTAGAAAGGGGGGTGCGGACGTTTTGTTGGACCGACTAAGCGACCAACCCCAGACTTTTTCTATAGTTTAATGGGCTCATTCCCCCGAGTGATAGCTTAATCCGCTTTTCACCGTACCACTGAATGTATGCATCAAGCTGATCAATGAATTGGTCTATCGTTACACCAGTCCATGAGCAGCCATAAAACATCTCGTTTTTTAGTCTGCCAAAAAATCCTTCACATGCTGAATTATCTGGCGAGCAGCCTTTCTTTGACATTGACCTTGTAAGCTCAGCTTTTTCAATACGTTCAAGCCAGCCTGGCCAACGATAGTGACAACCACGATCAGAATGAACGATGGGTTTTTCGTCTTCTCTAAGCTGGGAAATAGCTTCATCAAGCATTATATTTACAAGTTCTGCATTTGGTGATGTACCGATGGTCCAGCTTACCGGAAGACCATCAAAGCAATCAATGATTGGAGATAAGTATATTTTTCCGGCGGGGATATGAAATTCGGTTATATCTGTCAGCCATTTATTGTTGGGCTTATCAGCCTTGAAATCGCGGTTAATGACATTTTCAACCGCAGGGGTGATTTCGCCTTTATACGAGCTGTATTTCTTGCGTTTGATATTCGGAACAATAAGGTCTTCCTCTTTCATTATTCGGCGAATAACCTTCTCTGATATGGTAGCTCCGGCTGATTTTATAACCGAATGAATTCTGCGGGAACCATACCTACTGGATGATTCTTCGAAGGTGCCTTTCACCTTTGTTCTTAAATCAGCATATTTATCGGTATTGATAGCGAGTACCTGGTAACAGTAGCTACTTTTAGCCATAACCATTATGTTGAGAAGCATATTTAATTGATGGGATTCTCGCAGGGCATTAATAATTGTGGCCTTCTCACGGTTCGTAAGCGTTTGAAGATTAATGCCCTTGTCTTTTTTTATGAGTTCAGCAGCTTTTTCATAAATATCGCGCTCAATCTTCAGGCGATGAACTTCCTTCTGAAGTTCCGCAACCTGTGACGAAAGCTCATCTTTTTTTTCATGAAGCTCTGACACCTCAGTTTCATGAGATTGAACATTTTGGGATTGAATGATTTTCTTTATGGGCTTTTTCATTGACTGAACGCATCCTTCTTTCAAAAACAGTCGTTTCCAGTTATAGAGATTTTCTCTTGTTGTTCCATACTCAGCAGCAACTTCTTTAGCAGGTTTGCTACGGGAACATAGGGAAATGACAGCCTGTTCTTTTTGATCACGCGTATATTTTACAACAGCACCACCGGAACGGCAATACCTTTTTTGGTCTGGAGCAAGTTCTGTTATCCATTTATCCAGCATTGGGCGACTAGGATAACCAAGCTTTTTCACTGTCCGTGAAACACATTTGCCATGCTCACGATAATAGTCAACGGCCTTTTGTTTCTCTTCATCAGTAAATTTCGATTGCTTGATAAAATTCTGATGAAGATCTCCATTCTGAGAATACTCATTGTACCAATTCCAAAGAGCTTTTTTGGAAGGATAGCCCAACTCACGGATTACGGTAGCGTAACTCATATCGTATTGAATAAGCAATTTGACAGCTTTAATTTTTTCCTGATAGGAAAACATGTGGTACCTCCTGGTATTATACTAAGTCCAGGTTTTTGTCCGCACCCCCCTTTCTGCAAAAAGTACTTGCAAAAAACAAACTGAAACACAGATAAGTCAAATAAAATGTATAGTTAACACATTTTATTTGACTTATCTGTGCCAATCATGGTAAATTAAAAGAAAAAACACAATGGAGAATGATAATGAAGCGGAAATTTGAAGAAGTTTTAATATCCTGGAAAAATAAAAATTCTCGTAAGCCGGCACTAATCTATGGCGCTCGTCAAATTGGGAAAACCACTAGTATCAAATATTTTGGCGAAAAACATTTTCAGAACACGATTTATATCAATTTTGAATTGAACAGGGAATTAGCCGAAGATTTCCAGGGAAATATTTCTCCGGACTTTTTAATTCATCGCTTTGAGGTTTATTTTGGTGAGAAAATTAATAAGGAGACAACCTTAATTGTCTTTGACGAAATTCAGGCCTGTGAGCGTGCTTTGACAAGCTTGAAATATTTTTGTGAAGATGCCCCAGAATATTACGTCATCGGTGCGGGCAGTTTACTTGGTGTGGCAATAAAACGTGAAGATTTCAGTTTCCCGGCGGGGAAAGTTAATCAAATTCATATGTATCCGATGGATTTTGAAGAATTCCTGTGGGCGAAGAATCAGGAAATGCTGGCAGATGAAATAAGGGTGTATTATGAAAAACGTGAGCCGCTGGATCCGGCTTTGCACAAAAAGGCAATGGGCCTTTATCGTGAATATTTAATTGTCGGTGGCATGCCTGAAGCAGTAAAAGAATATTCGAAAAACAACAGCTTGCTTGAGGTAGCAGAAATCCAGGGAGCGATCATCAATGCCTACGTTGCGGATATGGCCAAGTATGCAACATATAGCGACACAACGAAAATCATGGCCTGTTTTGATAGTTTGCCGGCGCAGTTGGCCAAAGATAATAAAAAGTTTCAATATAAAGTTGTGGTCAGGGGGGGCCGGGCATCATTATTTGGGGCATCAATTGATTGGCTTTTGGCAGCGGGAATCGTCTTAAAATGCGAGCGGGTCGAACAAGGTCAACATCCATTGGCTATTTTTAAAGATATGGCTTCATTTAAACTCTATATGGGTGATGTTGGACTGTTGTCGCACCGGGCTGGCGTCAATGAATATGACATTATTAAAGGTAATGATCATGTCTTTATCGGCGCACTGACTGAAAACTATGTTGCCACTGCTTTAATACAAAAGGGTTATCCTTTATATTACTGGACTTCGGGAACATCCGAAGTTGATTTTGTGATTGAGAAACAAAGTGATGTTTTGCCGATTGAGGTTAAAGCAAGAGAAAATGTCAAATCAAGAAGTTTATCAGTTTATCTCAAACACTATCATCCGGATTATTCGATTCGTATCTCAGGCAAAAATTTTGGATTTGAAAATGATATCTTGTCGATTCCATTATATGCGGTATTTTGTTTATAGGCTTAGAGTGCAACGTAAGACATTTAAAGAAATTATTTGCATAAAGCAAATAATTTTGTAAAAATAGAAAGAACATTGTCGTAGAGTAAATTATAATAACAAAATTTATGGGAGGGGATACTGATAGATACGCACCTTCTACGCCACCACGAACTACGTATCAATGGATGTTAGATAGAACCTGTTACGAATGAAATAGACCCTGTATCAAGGGCATTTTAAAAGCCTAGGCGGCTAGAAGCTGATTTCTGTATTGTACAGAAGTCAGCTTTTTAATACCCCCTTAATCTTATTATAAGCTTTTAAAATGCAAAACGGTATTTTAAATTGATAACTATTCATTATAGAAAAGCGTCACTCTAAATCCTTGCTTATCATTTGCTCCAGTTATGCCCGAACCCGCATTTGCTGGATATTTTGAAATATTATCATAATTTCCACCATAACCTTTAGGGCTTTTACCATTTACAAATTCGTTTAGATTCCCAGCAAGATCGTAAATATTATTTGTCACATGTCTACTCGCAATTCCCGTAGCTAAAATCAAATTCTTATCCTCTTTTTCACCCGCTTCTTTAAAACTATAGGTTTTTCCGTAATCTGACGAATATAAACCTGAAAAAGAAAAATATGAATTTGAATAATTTCCAAAACCATTACTGTCTTTATCAACGTCATATCCTGAATTTCTAAGCCATTGCATCGTAATATTCCAGAAAGCTTCGGAAACAATTTCACTATGTGTATCTTCATGATCATACATTAGCATTGCATTTTTCTGGGCATTATCAAATGAAATATAATTCCATGGCCGACGACCTTGTTGAGAAACCGGAATACCTGATACATCGTTTGTAGATTTATTTATATTTTCTAATTGATCATTTTTTTCTTCAGGAACACCACACTCATAACGTGCGATATAGAATCCTCCATTTTCATCAATTTGATTCCGATCTTTATCCGTAAGATCAATTTTTGTTTTCCCCCAGTTTTCTAAATTATTATAGGTAACTTCATTTTGATTAACAGGTACCCATACAAATTGATTTCCATTTAAGATATCTTCAATAACTAATCCTTTATTCCAATTTACATAGCCTTGATCGTCTTTAGACCAGTTACTTTCTCCAATATCGACAGATTTAAAGCCATTTGGGATATAAGGATTCTTAAATAATTTTTCTTTTTCGTTAGCTGATATCGGATCATTTATTTGACTTACTTGGTTAATTGTATTATTATCCTGCTTGATGATAGAAAAATAATAGAAAACAATAGAAAAAATAATGATTGTAACACTAAAAAATATTATAACTGTATGCTTTTTCATCACACTCTCCTTCAAACAAATGATTGAATGGATTTTTCAATAAACATTTTAAAATTATCGCTGTAAAGTTCATAGCGCATCGCATCCATCCGAATAGTGATAATCAAATCCAGTTCCAATTCAGTAACGTTATCGATAAACAAATCGATGGCGCTCCACTCCGGCAGTTTTTCATTATTATCAGTCAAATTTTCCTGTGAAAATAAGTCGAATACGACAGCCATGGTGTTTTTGTCGTCACTTCTGAGCTCAAGCTCTTTAAGCAAAAAATACTGTTCGTATATCCGTGAATTCAACTTAATATCGGACAAATATGTTCTTAAAAATGATTCATTACGGTTATTTTAACACGAATTAATTTATTGTTCCAGAGAAATACTCAAAGTGTCACCTGGAATGAAACGATAGATAACGAACAATGATAGAGGCAAATTGTGAAAAAAGATAATAAATTAAAAAAAGACTCAATACTTGCTTCTGTTTATGTCATTCTTGAAGTTATAATGGAAGTCATTATTCCATTATTAATGGCATCGATTATTGATAACGGGGTAGAAAAGGGGGACATTTCCGATGTTGTTATCATGGGCTGTCGGATATGTTTTTAAATATTGCAAAATTGATTGTGTGGCACTTTTAGTACTCATTGTTGTATCTGCTTTGACCGATGGAGCGGGAACGCTGTTCATGATATACTGGTGCATTGGAACAGGATTAACAGGTAAAAAGCAAGCTGGGATCGAGAGAAACCAGCTTGCTTTTTTACCAAAGATTTCACTTTTAGTAAATGCTGTGTAAAGAAAGAAACAAAGTGAGCCGCTTGGTAGGCATTAGTTTGTTTAGGTCGAGGTTTCTTTAATGTTAATGGTGTTTATGGATTATTTTCAATAAAGATGAAATTCCGTTAATTTGCATGATATGATATATGGTATGGAAAGGAGAAAAATAAACAGTATTCGAAGAAGTTAAGATAGTTTTCTATCAAAAAAATGGTATCTTTACTGTCTTTTCGAGTTTCAAAAGACAAAAATATAAAAAACTAAGGAGTACAAAATGAAAAATTTCAAAAAAACGAAAGCATTATTATTAGCATCGTTCCTTTTATTTACTAGTTTCTTTCTAACTGGAAACGTTTTCGCACAAGAAGATCAGCTTACCACCGAGGCTGCGAGTGAGGTTGGTGTAACATATCAAACTCATGTACAAAATCAAGGTTGGGCTCAAGGCTGGGTCTCTGATGGAGAACTGTCAGGGACAGAAGGTCAGGGACTTCGGATGGAGGCTTTAAAAATTGAGTTGGTTAATGCTCCTGCCGAGGCCGGGATCGAATATAATGTCCATGTGCAAAATGAGGGTGACCAGGCCGTTCGAAAAAATGGCGAACTGGCAGGTACTGAAGGTCAGGGTTTGCGTTTGGAAGCAGTCACCATGAATCTGCTCAACATGCCCGGATACTCAGTTGAGTACCGTGTCCATATTGAAAATCAGGGTTGGGCCCAGGGTTGGGTCTCTGATGGAGCATTAGCAGGCACCAGCGAACAGGGCTTAAGATTAGAAGCATTAGAAATTAGAATCATAAAAACAGATGAGGTTGTTCATCCGGTATCTGTAAGCCTGGATAAAGAAACGGCCAGTCTTTTAGTTGATGAGACACAAGCACTTACAGCAACTGTCTTACCAGTGGATACCACCAATAAAACCGTCACCTGGTCATCCGACAATACGGCTATCGCTACCGTCGATGAAAACGGCATCGTTACCGGTGTCAGTGCTGGAATTGCTACGATTATGGTAACAACTGTTGATGGCAATATGACAGACAGTTGTGTCGTAACCGTTTCGGCACCAAACCCAACCGTTACTGAACCGGTCAACCTTGGGACATCGGCTAATTATGCGATCCTGGCAAAAACAGGCATTTCAACCGTGCCAGATTCGGCAATTACCGGCGATATCGGTGTTAGCCCAATAGCTGCGTCAGCCATTACAGGATTCTCGCTGACAGCTGATGCGACGAATGTGTTTGCGACTTCACCTCAAGTTACAGGTAAAGTTTATGCGTCAGACTACGCAGCGCCAACAGATGTTAACCTTACCACGGCGGTAAGTGATATGGAAACAGCATATGTTGATGCGGCTGGAAGAGCTGTCGATTATACAAATGAGTTTACTGGAGATTTAAGTGGTCAAACTCTAACCCCTGGCGTTTACAGCTGGGATAATGAGGTTTTAATCAATTCGGATGTTACCCTTAATGGCGGTCCTGATGATATCTTCATCTTCCAAATCGCAAAAGGAATCACTCAAGCCAGTGATACAAAGGTTATTCTAGCTGGTGGCGTACAAGCCAAAAATATATTCTGGCAAGCTGCAGAAACCGTTTCAATTGGAACGGGCGCCCATTTTGAAGGAATTGTACTTGGCAACACAAACATCGGTCTGGGATCTCAAGCATCGATCAATGGTCGCTTACTAACCCAGACAGCAGTTACTTTAATTCAGAGCACCGTTGTGGCTCCTTTCTAAATCAGATCTAAATTCACTGATTTAGACAAAAAGCAATGCGTTAAATAATTAGTAAATGTAATAAAACTCCCTTCGTCGCCGACAGCTAAAAACTGTTGGAAGCGAAGGGAGTTTTTTTTGGATCGATACCTGACTACTTTTCTGTGAGTGTTTGTATTAGAAGAATCGCTTCTTATTATTCCAGATATCTGCTACAATTAATACTAAAAGTGAACGACTTTGAAATGAAAATAAAAAATAGGAACAGAAATATTTCTCGAGGAGGGAAAAATGTTAGTTTCAAAAAAATCCAAAGAGGATCAACTAAAAAATGTTTATGTCACCCCGGTTCTTGGTGCCGAAGCCTGTGATGAACCGATTCCGCAATTTTCTTTACCGGAAAATCCCTTAGACCCGGAAATCGCGTATCAATTGATTAAAGATGACTTAATTGATGAAGGGAATGCACGACAGAATTTAGCTACATTTTGCCAATCGTACATGGAGCCGGAGGCGGTGAAAATTATGTCGGAGACGTTGGAGAAAAATGCCATCGATAAATCGGAATACCCACAAACGGCTGATTTGGAAAACCGTTGTGTTAACATCATTGCAGATTTATGGAATGCTTCCGATGCGGATGATTTCATAGGCACCTCAACGGTTGGCTCTTCCGAGGCTTGTATGCTTGGTGGTATGGCGATGAAGTTCGCCTGGCGAAAACGAGCACAGGAAAAGGGGCTGGATATTTATACAAAGAAGCCTAATCTTGTTATCTCTTCCGGCTATCAGGTCTGCTGGGAAAAATTCTGTGTGTATTGGGATATCGAAATGCGTTTGGTACCCTTGGATGAAAACCACATGAGTCTTAACTTAGACCTGGTATTAGATTGTGTCGATGATTATACCATCGGTGTTGTTGCTATCATGGGGATCACTTATACTGGCAAATACGATGATGTGGAAGGTCTTGATCGCCTCCTTGAAGAATATAACAAAAGTCACGATCTGCCGGTATATATCCATGTTGACGGAGCGTCTGGTGGTATGTTTGCACCGTTTATTCATCCCCATTTGAAATGGGATTTTAGGCTGAAAAATGTCGTTTCCATTAATACCTCTGGGCACAAATATGGTTTGGTTTATCCTGGTGTCGGTTGGATTATCTGGAAGGATAAAAAGTATTTACCTTCGGAACTGATTTTTAATGTCAGCTATCTCGGCGGAAGCATGCCGACGATGGCCATTAATTTTTCGCGTTCTGCCAGTCAAATCATCGGACAATATTTTAATTTTCTTCGTTGTGGGCGTCAGGGATATATCAGTATTCATCGAAGAACCCAGGATGTGGCAGTCTATATTGGTAAAGAAATTGAAGATACGGGACTCTTTGAAATTTACAATGATGGCAAAAACATACCGATTGTTTGCTGGAAGTTAAAGGCAAACAAAGAATGGAGTCTGTATGATTTAGCGGATCGGGTCAGAATGAATGGCTGGCAGGTTCCGGCTTACCCATTGCCGGATAATTTAGCGGATGTCATCATTCAGCGGGTGGTTGTTCGTCAGGATCTGAATATGCAAAGTGCGATTCAATTCATCAACGACTTCAAGCATGCCATTAAGGAACTTGATTCGGCGCATATTTTAATTCATGGCAAAGCGACGCAAAATAAAGGACCATCGGGATTCACGCATTAAGAAATTAAACGCCCCATCGATTGATTTAGGATCTTTTAGCCTTTAAAGTTTTCGCAAGTTATTATTCGCTGTTGTTTTGGGTAATAAATAACAGTAGCAAAAATAAAAGGCAAGAATTCTTATAGATGGATATTAATTCGATATACATTTAATAAGAATGAGAGGGTTTTAAAATGGGCAAAAACGGAACAATGATACAGTATTTTGAATGGTATCTACCAGATGATGGTAACCTTTGGCAAAGACTGGAAGAGGATGCAAAACATTTAAAAGAAATTGGTATTAGTTTGGTGTGGATGCCCCCGGCAACAAAAGCAACGGGAACCAATGACTCGGGTTATGGTATTTATGACCTGTACGATTTGGGAGAATTTGATCAAAAAGGGGCAGTGCGGACAAAATACGGAACCAAGGAAGAATATCTGGCCGCGATTAAGGCGTTGCATGATCAGGGCATTTTAGCAATTGCCGATATTGTCTTAAATCATAAGGCGGGAGCCGATGAATCTGAACGGTTTCCGGCCTACGAAGTCGACCCCAATAATCGACAAAGTAAAGTTTCGGATGACTATGAGATAGAAGGCTGGACCAAATTTACATTTCCCGGGAGACAGGGCAAATATTCTGAATTCCAATGGAATTGGAGCCATTTTTCAGGCGTCGATTTTAATCAGGAAAATGGTAAAAAAGCGATCTATATGATTAAGGGAATCGCTAAAGGTTGGGCGGAAAATACCGAGGTTGACACTGAATATGGGAATTATGATTACCTGATGAATGCCGATCTGGATTATGATCATCCCGATGTAAAAGATGAGATAAAGCGTTGGAGTCAATGGTATATAGGCGAAACCGGCGTTGATGGTTTTCGGTTGGATGCGGTTAAACATATTGAAGGCGAATTTATTGATGAGTTTATCAAAAACATCCGTGTAAAAAAAGGTGATGGCTTTTATACAGTAGGTGAATATTGGAAACAGAACTACGCAACATTGGAAGATTACATTGAGAATACCGGATGCAATGTGGATTTGTTTGATGTTTCTTTGCATATGAATTTTTCGAAGGCAAGTCAATCCGGAGATAGTTTTGACATGAGTAAAATATTTCACAATACATTGATGGAGAAAAACCCCACAATCGCGGTAACATTCGTTGATAATCATGATTCACAGCCATCACAAGCCCTGGAATCATGGGTTAATGACTGGTTTAAGCCACTGGCTTATGGCATGATATTATTGCGCGAAAGTGGGTTGCCATGCATTTTTTATGGCGACTACTATGGGATTGCCGGAGAAAATCCGATTCAGGGCAAACAGGATCTAATCGACAAATTGTTATCGTTACGGATTGATTCTGCTTATGGCAAACAAAACGATTATTTGGATCATTCTAACTGTATCGGCTGGACCCGGGAAGGTGATACAGAGCATCCTGGTGGTATGGCAGTTTTGCTGACAAACAGTGAACAAGGGTATAAAGATATGTACATTGGCAAACAACATGCCAGAAAAGATTATGTCGATTACTTAGGTAATCGTGAAGACACCGTGACAATTAATGAGGATGGAATAGGCAGATTCTTATGTGCACCAGGATCCATTTCGGTCTGGACAGAATTGGTGATAAAGCCATAAGCAGGAGTTAACAAAAACAGTGCCGCAAACAAGCGATTTGCTGGATTACGGCACTGTTTTTTTTAATTGGTGTTGATCTTATTTGTCTTTATCGATGGCATCATTGATGTTTTCGGCGACATCTTCGGTAAATTCTTCGGCCTTATCAACCATGTGTATTGCTTTTTCTTCCAATTCACCCTTCTTAGCCTGAATTTTACCCTTTAGTTCCAGCTTTTCGTTGCCGGTAACTTTTCCGACTTTTTCCTTGACTCCGCCCACCAGTTTATCTTTGGTAGACTCGATTTTAACTTTTGGATTTGACATAATTAAAGCCTCCTCTTTGATTTATTTTGTTTTAAACCTCATTGCGTTATCATGAATTGTTTTTGCAATTACCATGTATAAAACGGATTCCAGATCAGAAAACAGCATCCCTTTTTAATAAATATACCCTGGATAACGCGTTCTAAACAACAATAGATTAACAATGATTGAGAAAATATAGATTATAATAAGACGTCGTCTTAAAATAAATCGGAATGCCCGGATTGATTAACGGAACATTAACGCTCTTTTAACAGAATCAACAATTACGCGGATAATTAGTGAGATATACTATACCATAGAGTGAAGATAGTATAGATTGCGTAAGACCCATTGAGGGCAAGGGGTCGGGCACGTCGCAAATGCCGAAAAAACGATGGTGAAAAGGAGAGTTATGAACAAAAAAATGAAGCGGGGTATTGCAGTTTTATCAATGGCTGCAATGTTGGGGATGCAGATGACCACCGGGGTGTTGGCCGAGGAAGTAACGACCAATGCGAGTGGGGTACCTCTGGTATTTGAAGGAAATTGCAGTTATCAGACCCAGATTCAAAATGTTGGTTGGCAGGATTGGAAGTCAAAAGAATCACTTAGCGGCACTACTGGAAAATCGTTACGATTAGAAGGGATAAAAGTTAATATCAGCGACATCAAGAATTTGGGGGTTACGTATCAAACTCATGTTCAAAATGAAGGCTGGCAGGATTGGGTAACCGACGGAAATATCAGCGGAACCGAAGGTCAGTCATTGAGACTGGAAGCCATCCGAATTAAACTTACCGGAACAGAAGCACAAAACTATGATGTTTATTATCAGGTTCATGTTGAAAATACCGGCTGGATGAACTGGGTGAAAAACGGTGAATTGTCAGGAACAGAAGGAAAATCCTATCGTCTCGAAGGGATCAAGGTTGTCGTCTTACCGAAAGGCTCACCCGCCCCAGTTAATACCGGATCAATTAAAAATGTGATCTTAATGATCTCCGATGGTTGTGGATCCAATGAGATTCTGGCGACGAATTATTATACCGAGGGAAAAGCGGTAGCTCAGGTTTATGAACAATTTCCGACCAGTGTCAATATGAGTACTTATTCGCACAACGAATTGGGCATGGATGATGATTTAGCTAGTGTTTATGATCCGGCAACCATTTGGGACAGCTTTGATTTGTTGAAAAATCTTCCTACCGATTCAGCGGCAGCCGCTACGGCGATGGCGTCTGGAACTAAAACTTATAATGCGGCCATTGGTGTGGATGAAAACGAGCAGAATCTGGTTAATCTCAGCGAAGATTTTAAGGCTCTGAATCGGTCAACCGGGGTAATCAGTTCCGTTGAATTCAGTCACGCAACCCCGGCTGGGTTTGTCGCTCATAACGCCAGCCGACAAAATTATAGTGAAATTGCCAATGAAATGATTAATGACAGCAAAACCGATGTCATTATGGGAGCTGGACATCCGCTGTATGACAATAATGGCGAACGCCAAACAACGGTTGAGGACAAAAACTATCGTTATGTCGGCGGAAAAGATACCTGGGATAACCTGGTCGCTGGAAATCTGGGGAATGATGCGGATGGCGATGGTGTAGTCGAAAACTGGAACCTCGTTCAGACAAAAGAAGCGTTTGAAAGTCTCCAGACAGGAAATACACCAGAGCGAGTCATTGGCGTACCAGAAGTGTACGAGACCTTACAGTATAACCGCTCAGGTGATTTAACAGCGGAACCATTTGCCGTAGCTGTCAATGACAATGTGCCAACCCTGGACGTGATGACAAAGGGCGCGCTAAATGTTTTGGACAACAATGAAGAAGGCTTCTTCCTGATGGTTGAAGGTGGTGCCATTGACTGGGCCGGTCATGGTAATTCTGGTGGACGATTGATTGAGGAAGAAATTGATTTTAACAACTCGGTAGAAGCTGTTTGTAACTGGGTTGAAACCAACAGCAACTGGTCGGAAACCCTGGTGATCGTTACGGGCGATCATGAAACCGGATATCTTACCGGTACTGCCGGTGTCTATGATGCGGTTGTAAATAATGGCAAAGGTGTAATGCCCACCTTAGCCTGGAACAGCGGCAATCATACCAACCAACTGGTTCCTTTCTTTGCTAAAGGGTCAGGAGCAGAGTTGCTTAAGAGCTATGCTAATGGGTCAGATCCTGTAAAGGGTGCTTACCTGGATAACACCGAAATAGCCCTGGCGATTCGGAACTTGATTAATTAGAACAGAAGCCAAAAGGTTTTGTCGAAAAAATTAAACCAGTCTATCTAATTTAAATATCTGACAGAGACTTCGGTTCGTTTAAATCGGGGTCTCTGTTTTTTTGTGCGTTTAGTTTATTTTTAGTGATTGGGGGTAATAGATAATACTAAAGATAATCTATTTGGCCATGCTGTTTGACACAAAAATGACATCAAGACATTATACAATTTTAGTTAACAAAGTAATTTTTATAGTGAAAGGTATTATATGATGAAAGTGGATTGGAAAAAAGTCGCAAAATGGTCAAGAATTCTGGTGTTAGTGGGTTTGCTTGTATGGGTTGTCTATGAATCCTATATGCATCAGGTTTTAGGAGGCGGAAAAGCACCGTCGATTCACGCATTGTGTCCTTATGGTGCATTGGAAAGCTTGTATACGTTGTTATTAACGGGGAGCTTTATCAAGAAAGTTTATTCTGGTACAGTTGTTTTATTGGTCTTGACCGTGGCATTGGCAGTGCTATTTCGCAGGAGTTTTTGCGGATTGCTTTGTCCCTTTGGCGCGTTGCAGGAAGTTTTTGCGAAAATTGGTCAAAAAGTATTTAAAAAGCGATTTATTATCCCACAAAAAATTGATGGAATTTTGCGATATTTCAAGTATTTCGTTTTAGTTTTTACGGTGGGAATGGCCTGGTATTATGGTACCCTCTGGATGTCACCCTATGATCCGTATGCGGCCTTAGGACATATAACCGCAATACCCGGAACGATTGCGGAAGATCCCTTAACGATTATTGGTTTCGCACTACTATTTATTACAATTATAGGTTCATTTTTGTATGACCGCTTTTTTTGTAAATATTTATGTCCCGCTGGTGCTGTTTATGCCATCATCGGTAAATTGAGCCCGACCAAAATTGAGCGAAATGACAGTCTTTGCATTCACTGCAAAAAATGCGATAGATCCTGTCCCGTAAACATTGAGATTGAGAAGGAAGAACGAATCACGACGGCAGAGTGTATCAACTGTAATGAGTGTGTTCTGGAATGTCCGGTGAAAGGTGCCCTTGAGGTCAAAGTGGCCCGAAAAACGATCCATCCGATGGTGATGGTGGTTCTGGTTGTGGGTTTGTTCTTTGGTACAATTGTGATAGCCCAGCTAACCGGTAATTTTCAAATATTGCCTAAAACGGTTGCTCAAGGTGAGGTTATTCCCATTTACGAAGTGAAAGGTTATAACACCATTGAAGAAGCAACAACGTTCACCGGGCTGACCCTGGATGAAGTGTATCAGCAACTGGCAATTCCTAAAAGTGTCCCGAAGGATACGCAATTTAAAAATATTTCATTGTTGGTACCTGAATATAAATTCGATGAAGCTAAAGAAAACGCCGGGGGATCAGAAGCTGAAGCAACTTCGGGAGGAGCGTCAACCTCTGGTGCCATTGATGTCAGCGGGATTAAAGGATCCATGACGATTCAGGAAGCGATGGGTAGTTTAAATATGGAATCAAAAGACTTCTATGCACTCTTTAAAATTCCCGAAACGGTGCCACCACAAACTGTTCTAAAAGAAATTACAACTGTTTCACCGGGCTATGATTTCCAGCAGATCAAAGATTCATTAAGTGTACCTGCTTCGACAGAAACAACAAAAAACACAACAGGGACCGTCGATGTCAGCGGGATTAAAGGTTCCATGACGATTGAGGAAGCGATGGGTAGTTTAAATATGGAATCAAAAGACTTCTATGCGCTTTTTAAGATTCCCGAAACGGTGCCACCACAAACTATTCTAAAAGAAATTACAACTGTTTCACCGGGCTATGATTTCCAGCAAATCAAGGATTCGTTGCAATAGCGTTTATCCAGAAAGAGTCTCTCAAAAACGATGCTGTTTTTGAGAGATTTTTTTGCAAAAAAAATAGAAAGAACACGAGCGACCTCGATTGTGTTCTTTCTAAAGAGTAGACGACTTCGGGTAAAAACGATGGGAATTTAGGCGGATCTATTTATCCAGATAAACAACCTGGTTGCGGCCCGTTGATTTAGCAAGATAGAGGGCTTTGTCGGCAATTTTGACCAGATCTTCATGGTGACAATGATGATCGGGAAGAAGGGTGGCAACGCCGATACTGATGGTGATACAATTTTTGATGACTGATCCCTCATGGAGAATCGCGAGCGCTTCAATTTTTTTACGTAAGCGATTGGCATGCTGGATAGCTTGATCTTTTTTGATTTCCGAAAGAAGCACGATAAACTCTTCGCCACCGTAACGAACGACCATATCAGTGGGACGGGACAAGGCTGTCCGAAGGGTATCACCGATTTTAATCAGGGTTGCATCGCCGGCCACATGGCCATATAAATCGTTATAGTTTTTAAAATAATCCACGTCAATAAACAGTAACGAAATGGGTCGTTGTTGTCTTAAGCAGCGCTGCCATTCCAGGACAATGGTTTCATCATATTTTCGTCGGTTCCATAGTTCCGTCAGGGGATCGCGTAGGGAAAGTCGCTGCAATTCGTGATTGATCTGCTCCAGTTCGAAATTCTGCTGTTCTACTTTTTGATTGGCAGTGGTCAACTCTCGGGTTCGTGTTGCGACCAGATCATCCAGATGATCATTTATTTCGCTGAGTTTTTCACCCATGCTGGTTCGATATTCCAGGGATTCTGAAAAGTTTTTAGCTAACAACAAGGAGTAAAGAACAGCAAAGATTAATTGTCCGGTGGACGAGTTGGCATCGCCCTGGAAAATCATCATTAACAAGGGTGGCCAACTGTCATTAATCCAGGGACTTAGGGTAATGGTATCAATAAGAACGGTGGTGATCATGATCAGACCACCTAATACAATTAGGATACTATTTTTTTCTTTGTGCCCGGCGATTTTTAATAGCATGGCAAAGAGATAGATAATCAGAAAAATGGTCCAGATCTGGTACAGTGGGTTGATGGCAGTATAAATATTGGTGGGTGCCATGATTACGACTGCGGTATAGGCAATACTCAGAATCATCACCGTTTTGATAATTCTGAGATCGAAATAGTCGGGTAAAATGGCTCTAAAAAACAATAAAATCAGTGGTGCTCCCAAATAGTAGGTCAGAGTCTGTATTTTGCGCGCAATTACAAAGTCAAGATTGGGCATGGCAAAATAAAGAAAAGACTCACCAATCATTAGGGTACGGATTGCCACCAGCAGGCAGAACAGCCCGAAATACAGGGGTGCCCGATCCTTTTTGCGGAAGAAAAACAAAGCCAGATGATAAATACCCATCATCATCAGGGCTCCAAAAAGGAAAAGATTATAGGCAAGGCCATTATAGCGGAGAGCCAGCAGTGGTGCTTCACCACCAAGAAGGATGCTACTAAGCAGCCCGCCGCTGGACATATAAAAATTGGACATCTGAAGAACGATCTCATTATCTCCCGGGAGCGCCGCAAAGGAGACGATCTGGGGTAAATATTGCGGCACCATGGCATTCTGGCTTATCCCTAAGGTTCCGGCAGTAGCGATCAGGTTGCCATTAACAAAGAGTCGATAGGCGGTGCGGACCTTGGGAATCTTAAGTGCCAGGATTTCATTTTCGGAAGTGGTAAAAATCAGTCGGTAGGTTGCATATCCAGTACCGGGAATATTTTTATCATCGATTTCATATTTATTCCAGGACGATGGAAAGGCGAAATAACCATCAAGGGCACCTTTTTCAATGCTGTCCGGCTCCAGAAGTTGGTTCCAGTAAAAAGCCCAGTCGCCATCCAGCGGAATGATTTGATTTTTTAGGTCGTATTGCGTTAAATCAAGCAGTCCGTTTTCAGCTTTTTTTCCGATTTCAGTTGGTTGCGCAGAGCAGCCTCCCAGCAAAAAAAGCATGAGGATGATCGTCGGTAATAAGAGACGAGCTTTAATCATGAGAGGACTCCTTTCTAATGGCGATAAAGTGAAATGGATGTAAAAGTCAGATGGAGTCGTGATGGTCACGCCTCCATTTTTATAGCTACACACGTTTTGTTCGATCTGATGCCATGGCATCATCACCGGATGGATTATGTTCATGATTGTTCCATTATACTATGCGGCGTGTAATCCCGTCAAATGAGACTTAGGGTAAGAAAAAGGACAAACAGATAAAGTTCTGTCAGGTAAAAAAAGATCACAATCAAATCAAGTCAGACAATAAAGAGCTGGCAAATATCTTGCGCAGAAAAGAAATAATTGATAAGATAGATAATAGTTATAATGTTAAAACAAAAGATCACACAATAAAATAGAGTCGCAAAAAATCGGTTGCGATGCGTAACTGTTTTTTTTTAGGGAATAAATTAAATTGTAGAGGTAAACAAAAATGACAAAAGAAGATATCGAAAAGAAAATCTCTGCATATCCAATATTTGAATATGCGTTTTTAGACCCGTCAGAAATCAATTTTTATCAGGCGGTGCGTACCATTTGTGAGTTGGAATGCCCCCAATACGGCAAATCCTGGTCCTGTCCACCCGCAGTTGGGACGCTGGAAGAATGCAAACAGCGGTGCCTGAGCTATGATCATGGTTTTATTTTTAGCACCATCTCCGAAGTCAGTGACATTCTCAATATGGACGAAATGCTGGCGACCCGATGTGAGCATTTAGAAATTGTGGAGGAGATTAAGAATAATGTTTTTGGCGAGTGTGATGATAAGCTAATTCTTACGGCCGAATCCTGTGCCATCTGTGAGACGTGCGCTTATCCTGAGGCGAGCTGTAAGCATCAGGATAAAATGTATCCCTGTGTGGAAAGCCATGCCATCTCGGTGACAGATATCTGCGAGAAGCATAATTTGTCGTTTTTAAACGGTTATAATGTGATTACCTGGTTTGGGATGGTCTTTTTTTAACACCGGGCTTTTCGTGTTTAGCTAAATGGAAAGAACCTGATTGTCAGGTGTATTTAATAGGAGTAACCAAGAAAGCAGGAAAACGATGGATTTATCATTTTTAGGGACGATAACCAATCCGATCACGATTTTTACGCAAGCAGATAAGGCCGTTTATTTAAAAAATCCCGATGACATTGATGATGGCATCCGGGAACTGGTGGATGCTATTAATGCCGTTACGGTATTTTTTACCATGAGCGCTTGTCAGGGATTTTTGATTGAAGAGCAACGGGAGGCGCATTGCCCGGAAACCTATGTAGACTTTTATGTGACTGACGAACAGTATCCACTGGCCAGGCTGTTGCTGGGATCATTGGCCAGCAAGTTTAGTGCGAGCATCGATTGTAAGGTTGTTTATGAAGCGGATTTTGACATTACTGCAGCAGACGAAATCGTGGCCAATGGTATGGTCAAGCTGCGACACAGCATCGAACTCTATGAGTTACCGCCGGAATTAATGAAAAGCACCTATAGGGAGATGGTCGATCATATCCGCAAATTCGCGGAAGCGATAAATAAAACAATTTAAGAATGGTTTGAGGTGTCCACTTAACGACCGTAACAATTGTTAGTACGGGAATGTCCTTTTTAGCAGAATCGGTTTTATTTAGTTTATGAAGTTTGTAATTATCTGAAAATGAGAAAGCAGGGAGAAAATGGATAAAAAATTCAGTGCCCTATTTGAGCCATTCACAATCAATGAGATGGGACTTAAGAATCGACTGTTTATGCCAGCCATGGGAATTCCGACCGTCACTGAAAATGGTGCTTATACCAAAGAGGCGATTGCCTTTTATGCGGCCCGATCTAAAGGCGGGGTTGGTCTGATCATTACGGGTGCCAATGAAGTGAAAAATATAGGGGAAATAAAGACCGTTTGTACCAATCCGGTGCCATGGTTTAACCCCGATGCCTATATTTGTGCGGGGTTGGAAATGACCGAGGAAATCCATGCCGATGGTTGCAAAATAGTTGTTCAGTTGGCTGCCGGTTTGGATAATTTGACGAAAGACGCCCGGATCGAACAAATTAAGCACTGCCAGGCGATGACTACAGCGGAAATCCGGTTACTGGTGGAGTCTTTTGCCTACTCGGCCAAAATTGTCAAAGCCGCCGGTTATGACGGTGTGGAAATCCAGTCCGGCGAGTTGCTGGATGGTTTTACCCTGGCCCTTTTTAATCAGCGAAAGGATTGCTACGGTGGCGATCTTAAAAACAGATTTAGGATCGTGACGGAAATCATTGCTGCCATCAAGGAAGCCTGTGGTAGCGACTTCCCGGTGATTCTACGTTTGGCAATGAAAACGTATTTAAAAGCCGGGAGAGGGCAGGCTCTGCCCGACGAAGAATTTAAAGAACAGGGGCGTGATCTGGATGAAGCCCTGGCTGCGGCGCTTATGCTGGAAGCGGCGGGCTGTGACGGTTTTGACGTGGCGGCTGGCATCAGCACATTTGAGAAAGCTTCCTATTGGAAATACCCACCGGCCTATTTCGACAAAGGGGTTTATCTGAATCTCAGCGAGGCCCTGAAAAAAGTCGTTCAGGTACCGGTATTGGCAGCCGGAAAAATGGACGATCCGGATTTATCGGCAGATGCGCTTGAAAAAGGGCTGTTGGATGCGGTGGGACTAGGTCGGCCTTTGCTGGCTGATCCCGATCTTCCTCAAAAGTTAATAAACGGCCAGGTTGAAGCGATCCGGCCTTGTCTGGGTTGTAATGATGGCTGTCTGGCTAATAAAATCGCCGGGGGCGAAGCCTCTTGTACCGTTAACCCGGCTTGCAATCGGGAACTGTTGTTAAAAAGTGAAGCAGCCAAAACGCCTCAAAAAGTGGTCGTGGTGGGCGGCGGTCCGGCAGGAATGGAAGCCGCCCGAGTCAGCGCTTTGCGGGGACATCAGGTTATCCTGTTTGAAAAAAGCTATCGCCTGGGCGGCAAGCTTAAATACAGCAGCAAACGGATTTTAAAAACGGCAGACGATCGGCTGATTCATTGGTATGAAGCAGAGCTGGAAAAATTAAAGGCCGAAGTCCGCCTCGATGAACCGGCAACCCTCGAAAAAATAGCGACCATCAAACCGGATATTGTTTTTATTGCCCAGGGTTCAGAGGCCCGGAAGCTTACATTTCCGGGAATGGATAGCGAAAAGGTGACCAATGCGATCGATGTGATTAGTGATAAAACCTATGTCGGACCCCGGTGTCCAGCCATTGGCGGCGGTCTGGCAGGGTGTGAGGCGGCTCTTCATCTGGCCATGCATCGTCATAAAATGACCATCGTGGATGCCGCCCCGGATATTCTAACTGCCGGCATTCCCCTGGCCCCGGCCAACAAACAAATGCTTAAGGACCTGCTGGCTTTTTATCATAGCGAAATTATCACTAACGCAACACTCAAGGCAGTCACCGAAGAAGGTGCCGTCATTGAAGCAAAGGGTCAGCAACACCTTATCCCGGCCCATCATGTGATGATTGCGGTGGGATTTGAACCAGCACCTTCTTTATATGAGGAATTAAGAAACGACTACCAGGTATACAATATTGGCGACAGTCAGGTGATAAAAAATATCCGCGGCGCCATCTGGGCTGCCAACGAGGTAGCAGCTTTGATCTAAATAAACGTGATAAAAAAGTGATTTAATAGAAGAACAAAAAATAGCTAAAGACCATTGAAAAAGCAACCAGAGTGTTGAGTTTAGGTTTGCAATGTCTGCAAACAGAATCAACAGATAAAAAAATGATGTGAAGTTTAGTTACATAACAAAATTTGACAACTACGGAATAATAGGTTAGGATTAATAAATAATAATGGTTAAATTTGTTTTCAATGCAAAAAAAATATGTTTGGAACAGATAGATTGTGACAGTGCGAAATTCAGATACAGCGGGATTGAAGTAAATTAGCATTTAAACATTGAAATTATATTTTTTAGCAATAATTTTAATTTTCCACTAAAAAGCAATGTCATAAATGATGTTGGAAGAGATAGAAACACTCGTTGGTTCTAGCAATGACAACAACAGATAAGAGTTGCTTTTTTTTTAAAAATTTTTATCGATGTACATCGAAGCAAAACCGACGATCAAGAAAAGAGAGGTTCTATCTAATGATACGTTTTGAAAGCGTAAAAAAGAAATATGGAAATACCGTTATCCTGGACGATTTAAGTTTTAACATTGAACCCGGAGAATTTGTGGTGCTGATTGGTCCAAGTGGTTGTGGAAAAACGACGACTTTAAAATCGATTAACCGTTTGATTAAGCCGGAGCAGGGAAAAATATTCGTTAATGGTGAGGAAATTTCGCAAGTCAATCCCGTTAAATTAAGACGAAAGATTGGTTATGTCATTCAGCAAATTGGTTTATTCCCGAATATGACCATTGAACAGAATATCGGTGTTGTGCCGAAACGGCTGAAATACAGCAAACAAGAGATAAAAAAAATTACTAAAGAGCTGATGGAAATGGTTGATATGTCCTATGAGGAATATGCCCATAAGTATCCACCTGAACTGTCGGGTGGTCAGCAGCAGCGAATCGGTGTTTTAAGGGCTTTAGCCGCATCACCGCCGATCGTTTTAATGGATGAGCCCTTTGGTGCGCTGGATCCGATGACGCGAGCGACGCTTCAGAAGGAGATTGTGAAGCTGCATAAAAAACTTAAAAAAACCATTGTCTTTGTGACTCATGATATGAATGAGGCCCTGGACTTGGCGGATAAAATTATTTTTATGGAGCATGGAAAAATTATTCAGATGGCGACACCAGAGGAGATGCTGGCAAATCCGGCGAGTCCGTTGATTCGTGATTTTATGCGAAAATCATCGCTGGCAACAGACCCTTTAAATCTAACAGCAGCTGATTTTATGAGTGAGAATGTGATCAGCGTTCAAAAGAAAAAGAGCATTCGTGAATGTACCGACTTAATGGCACGACAGCATATCGACTCGTTAGTCATCAAGAATGAAGATGAGACCTATGCTGGCGTTGTAACCATTAAGGATATCAAAAAGCATGGTAAATCCTCAGGTAGCATTGGTGAAATCGAACCGTATCAAAATATCACCTCCGACATTTTAGAAAATGCCAAGGATTCGTTTGATAAACTTTATAATTCTGGTGACAATTATGTGGTCGTTTTGAACAGTGACCAAACCGTTGCAGGAATCATTTCAAAGACTAGCATGGCAACCGCCATGGCTGATACTTTGTGGGGTGATATGCAATGATTTTTCTCGAAACATATGGTGATCGCCTGATTACCGCTTTTCAAGTTCATTTATTTTACGTCCTTACTTCAGTGACTATCGGCTTTGTGATCGCATTGGTACTGGGCATTCTGCTATCTCGTGTTCCTCAATATGCAAAGATCGTAATGCCGCTACTTTCGGTATTTCAGACAATTCCTGGAATTGTGTTTATTGGAATCCTTTTTCTATACCTCGGGATGATTCCCGCAACGGTGATTTCTGCGCTGGCGGTTTACGCCATTTTTCCAATTCTTAAAAATACCTATACCGGCTTACTTGATGTCAAAAAGGAATACATTGAAGCTGCCAAAGGGTGTGGGATGTCGCCATTTCAGATCCTGATTGAAGTTGAACTGCCGTTAGCTTCGCCTTCTATTATTGCCGGATTAAGGATGTCAACCATCTACACTGTCAGTTGGGCGGTTTTAGCGGCAATGATTGGACTGGGGGGATTAGGTGAATTTATTTATATCGGCATTGCCTCGAATAATGATCAGTTGATTCTGGCAGGTGCCATTCCATCGGCAATTATGGCGATTGTCCTTAGTCTGCTAATTGATGTGCTTCGCCGTGTCGTTGTGCCCAAAGGAATAAGGAGTGTGAAATAATGGATGCATCAATTATACTGGAACACCTCTATCTTGTTATAATGACAGTAATATTTTCAGTTGTGGTGGGCTTGCCGATCGGTGTTTTGGCTTATTTAAAACCATCAGGAAGGAAAATCGTCTTATGGTCGGTTGAAATATTACAGACAATACCAGCCTTGGCGCTGTTAGGGTTGATCATCATTGCTTTGGGTCCGGGAAAAATGACCGTGATCTCAGGTCTGGTGCTGTATTCACTGTTGCCGATTGTTCATAATACCTGTGTCGGTTTGGAAAATGTTGATAACGGGATTAAGGAGGCCGGAAAAGGCATGGGATTGACGCAATTAGATCGTCTGATTTCAGTCGAAATTCCGCTGGCTTTCCCAATGATTTTTACTGGAATCAGGATTGCAACAGTGACCACGGTAGGGGTCGCGGTCTTTGCAACTTCAGTTGGAGGAGGTGGGTTGGGCAAAGTAATTTACCAGGGGATTCGAACGCAAAATATGAATTTAATCGTCTCAGGGACATTGTCACTGATGATCATGGCGGTACTATTTGATGTATTGATGATCGTGATTAATCGACGTTTAACAAAGGGAACCAACAATAAAGTATTTTAAAAAAGCATTTTAGATGTTGGTATGTTGTGATGAGTGGAAAGAAAAATAGAATTTTTAGAAATGAAAGGAAAAGAAAAAAATGAAAAAGATAATGAGTTTACTGGTTGTTTTATTGTTGACAATGTCCGTTGCCGGTTGTAGTTCGGGAAAAGAAGAGGCCTCGATCATCATATATGATGGAACCTTTTCGGAAATGAAAATTATCAATCAGATGGTTAAAATGGTGGTTGAAAATCATACCGATGCAACGGTGGATATTCGCGATGAAATGGATGAAGTTAATACGTTTAAAGAAATGGTTGCCGGGAATGTTGATATTTTAAATTCATATGATGGGACCCTGCTGACCACCTATTTGAAGTTAGATACCACGAATATTCCAGAAGGCATGACCTTATATGATTATGCCAATGAAGTGGCCTCAACTGAAAAAGGTGTGCATATGTTGGATAAAATAGGATCTGAAAATACCTATGCCATCGGGGTACTTCCGGAAACGGCACAAAAGTATAATTTAAAAACCATTTCTGATCTCGCCGCTGTTTCTGATCAGTTGGTCTTTGGTGCCGAACATGGTTTCTATACCGAAGAAGGAAGTATGAAATATGGCCCATTTACCGAATTTTACGGTCTGAATTTTAAAGAGAACAAACCCCTTGATATGGCCTTGAAGTATTCCGCAATTGAAAGTGGTAATATTGATGTTACGATTGTTTATACAACCGATGGCATGAATAAAAAAACCGGACTGGTTGTTTTAGATGATGATCGTAATTTCTTCCCGGAATACAATGATGCTCTACTCGTCAGAAACGATTTGTTTGAACGATACAATGAAATTGCGCCTGATCTTGAAGCGGTATTAAACTCTTTAGGGGGACAGTTTACAAATGAAATAATGACAGATCTGACATATGAAGTGGACGTAAATGGTCGAACACCAGAAGATGTTGCTCATGAATTTTTGCTTAGTAAAGGTTTGATCTCAGAATAATTAAAAAAAGAATCGATAGTTGAGACTTTACAAAAGCTATTTGAATATGGTATCATCTTAGACAACAGAAATAAACCTTTGATTGAAAGTAGTACCTATTGGAAAGATGCTAAAGTGAGTTGCAGATAGTGTGAATGCAGCAGTTATCGCAATCGGGAATGGATTCATGAGGGTGAAAAGAACGGCCGATGGCTTAGTAATGTTCAACGGGGATTCCGTCCGTTATCAAAGGAAAGCGTATGATTGTACGTATTAAAGTGGATGGATCTCAACTTGGTTTGAGGACATCAATTTAGGTGGCACCGCAGGAATTTAAACTCTTGTCCTATGTAAGGACAGGAGTTTTTTGTTTTTTAGAAAAAAAGGAGATACCAGATGACATACAGTGTTAATTTATCAAATTATACCGTTGGGCAGTCAAGTTATGACCACATTGATGCGATCTGCTCCCACTATGGTAAAAAGGTGGTGCTGATTGTCGGGGATCACGGCTATCAAGCGGCTAGAAACGTTCTCGATGCGGCGATTGACAAGAGTCGTCTTGAAGTGGTAAAAACCCTTCACTATGGTGGTGAGTGTAACTATGAAAATGTCGAAAAGCTGAAAAAAGAAATCGCTGCTACGGATGCCCAGATGATTTTTGCCATCGGCGGCGGACGGGTGCTGGATACCGGAAAATTTGTGGCCGAACAGGTGGCTAAGCCAGTTTTTTCATTCCCCACCATTGCCTCCAATTGTTCCGCCTGTACCAGTGTTTCAATTATGTATGGTCCGGACGGCGGCTTTTTAAGACCCGAGTTTTTAAAAGAACCGCCCAAGCATGCCTTTATCCAAACCCAGGTGCTGGCTGAGGCGCCAGTAAAATACCTCTGGGCCGGTTTGGGAGATACCTATGCCAAATATTATGAGGCCAGTATTTCCGCCCGAGGCGAAGCACTGAACCACGCCCTGGCCATGGGCGTAAACATCAGTAGTCAATGTGCCGACGGAATCATCACGCACGGAGTTTTGGCACTCCAGGCCAATCAGGAAAAAGTCGTCAATGAAGCTTTTGAGCAGGCTGTACTGATCGTTATTGTCACCACTGCGCTGGTATCCATTCTGGTCACCCTGGATCATACCCCGGATTACAACAGCGGTCTGGCCCATGCCATCTATTATACACTCACCACGATTCCCGGATTTGATAATGAAACCCACCTTCATGGTGAGATTGTTGCCTTTGGTATTTTGATTTTGCTGCTGGTGGATGGCCAACGGGAAGAATTTGAGCGGGTTTATCATTTTAACTGTGAAACCGGGCTGCCCCATGCTCTGGCCGATCTCGATCTAAATTATAAACAGTTAGAACCTTATCTGGAATCCATCACCCAAATGGCTGATATCCGCCACAACCCCTACGAGATCACGCTGGAGATGCTAAAAGCAGCGTTTTTGGAGCTGGAAAATGTCAATAAAAACACCAATAAATAACACAAAAAAAGGAGAAAAAGAAATGAAAAAGAATGCTTTTAAGAAAATGACCGCAGTCGTTTTAACCCTGGCGATGACTCTGTCGTTAGCCGCCTGTGCATCATCGGGAACGGGCAGCACGACTGAGGATAAGAAATTAAAGGTTGGCGTGATTCAAATGATTGAAAACGGCGCCTTTGATGCCATGCGTGACGGCTTTATCAAACAGCTTCGGGATCAGGGATACACCGAAGATGACATGGAAATCGTGGTAAAAAATGCCCAGGGTGATACCTCGGCTCTTAATACAATTGCTCAGGAAATGTCCGACGGCAGTTATGATTTAGTCGCCACGGTGGCCACACCGGCATCCCAGGCTTTTGTCAACATGAAGTCCGAAACACCGCAGGTGTTTATTGCGGTATCCGACCCGGTTAAAGCCGGGATTGTCACCACCATGGAAAAACCCGATCACAACGCCACCGGAACCTCCAATCCCATCCCAGTAGACAAAATTGTAGACCTGTCAAAAACGCTGACCCCGGGCGTTAAAACGTTTGGGATTATTTATAACACCAGCGAGGTCAATTCCGTCAGTACGGTCAACAAGGCCAAAGACTATATGACTGCCCAGGGTTATGAAATCAAAGAAGCCGTGGTCACCAATTCATCCGAAGTTAAACAGGCCATTGACAGCTTGTTAAGTCAGGTGGATGCGATCTTTATTCCTAACGACTCAGTGATTCAGAATGCCATGCCAACCGTTGCCGAAGCAGCCAAAACGGCTAAAAAACCAGTCTACGGCAGCTCCACTGTGATGGTAAACACTGGCGCCCTGGCCACTGTTGCCATTGGCGATGCCGCTATTGGCGCCGCCTCAGCCGATATGGCCATTGAAATCTTAAACGGCAAAACTCCAGCTGATATTCCGGCAGTAGCAGTAGAAGCGACCGAAACCGTGATCAACCAAACCACTTCCGACGCGATCGGCATTAAGCTACCGACTGATCTTAGCAATACCGCTGTGATTGTGAAATAACATTTATACCGCCTGACCTTTAAAGGAGAAACATTATGTCATTAGCCATCGGTTCCCTGCAATTGGGCCTTATTTATAGTCTCATTGCCATGGGCATCTACATTAGTTTTAGAGTACTTAACACCCCGGATTTAACCGCCGAAGGAAGCTTTGTCTTTGGCATGGCCGTCATGACCATCTCAGCGGTGAATGGACATCCTGTTTTAGGGATTCTTCTCTCCCTGCTGGCCGGCGGACTGGCTGGTCTGGTCACGGCCCTGCTGCAGACCAAGCTCCGCATTCCTGCTATTCTCTCCGGGATTCTGACGATGACGGGCCTCTACACCATCAACCTGATGGTGATGCAGGGGTCTTCCAATCTGACCCTGTTGGGAGTCACCACAATTTTTGATCTGCTTGGTGGGCGATTGCCCATGGATTTCGATATGGCTAAGATTGTCATATCACTGACTTTTGTGGTGATTGCCATAGTGGTGCTGGTACTGTTTTTCAAAACAAATAGCGGCCTTTGTATCCGTGCCATCGGTGACAATGAAATGATGGCACGGTCCTCATCCATGAGTGTTGATCGTTATAAGATCCTTGGTTTGATGATCAGCAATGGCCTGATCGCCTTATGTGGGGGGCTGGTGGCCTGTGATCAGGGCTATGCCGATATGACCTCCGGTGCCGGAATGCTGGTTGTCGGTCTGGCTGCCGTGATTATCGGCGAAGCCTTTATTCGTCGCCGGACTATTTTGGCCGGGATGCTCAGTTGTCTGCTGGGTTCAGTGATCTACCGCTTTATCCTGGCTCTGGCCATCAGCACCCGGATCTTCCCAGCCTATGCCATGAAACTATTATCAGCCGTGATCGTCACCATTGCCCTGTCGATTCCGGCGTATCAGTATTACAAGGAAAACTATCAATTGAAAAAGAGGAACCGCCATGCTTAAGATTATCGACTTGAAAAAGAAGTTTACCATCGACAATGGGGTGGATAATCATATTCTAAATGGTCTTAACCTGAGCGTCGATGACAGCGAATTTGTCACGATTTTAGGCAATAATGGTGCCGGTAAGTCCACCCTCTTCAATTTGATCAGTGGTGCCATCCTGCCTAACGATGGCACGATCTACCTGGATGAGAAAGACATCACCTTTATGCCGGAACACAAGCGTTCCAAATTCATTGGCCGAGTTTTTCAGAGCCCGATGCGGGGAACCGCCCCTAACCTGACCGTGGCCGAAAACCTGGCTCTGGCCTATGGCCGACAAAACCGCAAGAATTTTAACTGGGCCTTAACCAAAAGCCTGAAAGCAATCTTCCGGGACAAACTGGCCGAGGCGGAGATGGGTCTGGAAAATAAGCTGGATTCCAAAATAAAAAACCTCTCCGGTGGACAGTGCCAGGTGGTGGCTCTGATTATGTGTACCATCAAACCCCCGGAACTGATTCTGCTGGATGAACATACTGCTGCTCTGGACCCCAAGACTGCCGAAGACGTAATGTCTTTTACCAAACGGATTGTCGAGAAGGATCATCTGACGGCACTGATGATCACGCATCATCTGGAAGACGCCATTGCCTATGGCAATCGGTTAATTATGATGGATCGAGGTGTGGTGGCCCATGAGTTTACCGGAGTTGAGAAAACCAATCTTACTTCAGAAGAGCTGCGAACCCTCTATCATTTAAAAGAAGGCTGAGCGAGATGAAAATGAAATTGCCCCCAACTGTAATAAGAGAGATTCAGGTTTCTGAAAGCGAATGCGCACTGGTACGGATGACGGTGAAAGCTGGCACCATCCCGCCCCTCCATGCCCACCCCCAGGCCCAGATCGACTACATGATCAGTGGCTGTGCTGATGTGAGCGTCGAAGGAAGCATCACCCATCTGGAGCCGGGAGACTCTATTTATATCCCGGGTGGCGTCACCCATGGTTTTCTGGTGAGTGAAGAAGATCAAGAATTTCTGGAGTTTTTTACGCCGGGGCGAGATGATTTAGAATGAATATTGTGGTGGTTGACTTTATAGCAGTAAAGTAATATAATGAATTTGAAATTTAAATCCATAAGGAGGAAAAAAATGAAACTTAGTGCGAGAAACCAATTAAAAGGCAAAATTGCCAGTATTGAAGAAGGTGCAGTGAATGCGATTGTAAAAGTGGACATCGGAAACGGAAATATTGTTACTTCTTCTATTTCAATGGGAGCGGTTAAAGATTTGGGATTAACTGTTGGCGGCGAAGCAACTGCAGTGGTTAAGGCCACTTCAGTCATGATTATGGTTGACTAATAAATTAAGAAGAACTTCGCAAGAGGTTCTTTTTTTGATTTAAAAATTTTTCAGGCACACAATTTGCCATATCTTGAAATTTTCTAAGAGTCGTGGATGATAAAAGAGGCGAAGATAGTGTGGCGGTTGAGTCATAGAATGTTCAAATGTTTGTGTTACCTTTTCATTATTAATCGGATAATATGAAAGGTCAATATCTTCTGAAAATCGATTGATTGCTTTGTAACACTTAGATAAAGAGGTTCCGCCTTTAAAAATAAAATTTGGTAAATTTGTTTTCAGTGTTCTTAAATAAAGCGTAACAAAATAATCCTTAACAATAATATCTGGTACAATCTTAAAATATACACTGGTTCTTACAATACTCTCTCTGAAATTGACATCATCCTTATGCAAAATCATAAATCATCCCACTTTCAACCAATTTTTGATAAATTCGTTTTGGATAAGCGATGAGGACCTGATCGAGCAGGGACCGAGAAAAATTTTGGCTTTTGAGGTAGGTACGCAAATTATTAATCTGTTCGACGTTGTTAAAATCAATGCTCGAAAGGGCTTCGAGAAATTCAATGAGGGTTACATTTTCATTAGTGATGGGAGTTCGGGAACGTCTTAGAATCACCGGTTGACCGCCGATTTGAACCTGTCGCTTGCGGTTAGTTTCATTGTTTGTGGAAATTTTAATGACGTTGGGAACTTGAGTGGTCAGCCCCCATTTATTGAGCAAAGCCAGACCTGTCAAAACGCCATACTGATTTTTGTCATCGCTGAGGTATTTTCGACGGATCACATCAGCAGGATTGAGTGACGATTTACCAAAGATGGTTTTTTCAGGGATATAGTAAATACCCTTTTGAAACCGTTTGAGCTCTCCAGTCTTAGCCATCCTGGAGAAGGATTTTCTCAGCATATCGCTGAAAATTTTGTTTTTATTTTCCAGATCCGATAAAAAAATGGGGGTGTTGGGTTTAAATTTGGATTTAATTTGCGTAAGTGTTAGCATTGAAATCACCTTACGTATATTATTGAGGGTTTAGGGAAGATAGGCAAGTAATTATACTATTTATGTATAAAAATGTGACACCTCCTTAAGAAATAGACTTTGCTTTTTTAAAAACTTGACGCCAGCAGCTACTATTTCTGTGCGGGAGGTGATCTTTCCTCTAACAAAAAATCTTTAATTATGAACAGGACCGGGACAAAATCAACGTTGTCCCAGTCCTGTTCTTATATGTATTAAATCAAATGATGAGCCTTGTTCTAAAACCCAACCATACTACTCAGCCTTCCACTCTTCTCTGTTTAATCAGTACCAGCGTCACGCCCAGCATCGCCACCCCAAAGGCTAGCACCAGCACCATACTGGTAAAAATCGACTGGAGATTGTTAGCATTGAAACTGACCGCCGCGGCGATTTCGTTATTGGCTTTGACATACCAGTAGGTGGGAGTAAAACTGGCAATGGTCAGGACATTGGCGCCTAGTAGTTCTTGAGGGACAAAAACGCCGCTGATAAAGCTGGTGCCAAGGGCAAAGACATTGGAGACGGCTGACATCGCGCCCCGGCTTTTGACCAGATTTGCGATTAAATAGCTGATACTTAAAGCGGCCAGGGTGAAGACAAAGGAGTTTAAGAGTAGCAGCAGGCCGTTGGCAGTAAACATGAAGCTGCCATACATGACAAAGCTGGCTGAGATCAGAACAAGCCAGGTTAAGATGGCAAAGCTGAGGTTGCCCAGAATCATCTGGAAATTCATATTGGCTGATCTTATCGGTGAACAGAGATTGCGCCGTTTGAGATCGGTATTATTAAAAACCAGCATTACCGAGCAGACGCCCAGAATCAGAATAGCAAACATTGAATAGGACAGATAATTAAAATAGTATCCCGATTTTTCATCATTGGCGGAGTGGCTGCCGTTGCTGATCATCGTCACTTGGCTTTGTTCGGCCAGATCCTTGTCCAGGTATTGGGTCAGCTCAGCCTGGCTGAGGCCGGGCATGTAGGTGGTGTAGGTTTGGGCGGTGTTCAAGTATTTATTGATCAACAGATCCATGTAGACATTGCTGGTGGAGTCCGGTACGATTGTTTTTTCCAACTGGACCTCCCGACCACTGAGCATTGCTTCGGTAAATCCATCAGGAACCCGAAGGATGTATTCCACCTGCCTAAAAAAAAGCGCATCCTGGAGTTTTTGGGGTTCATCGGGAAGATCCACCAGATTGGCATTTTCACTCAAATAAATTTTGAGTCCAGCTACCAGCAAAGAATCATTATCATCATTGATAAAGGCGATATTGACCTTAACCTTGGAAAAATCGGTGTCCTGAGGCGGGTTATAGGTGTTGGTTAACAACAATGCCAGGACCATAAAAACCACCAGATAAATCAGGAGCAGGCCGCGGTTTTTCTTGATTACTTTGAAAAAAGCTTTATAAACTTGCATATTTCTGTCTCCTTAAAACTAAATACGTAATGGTGCTAAAGAGCAGTGTAAAAGCGCCCAACAGCAGGAGGTTCGTAAAAAACTGGGTATGGGTATTGTAGTAATACAGGGCATAAAAGCTGTCAGTGATCAGGCTGGCTGGGTTGAGGTAACTAAGAATCGGCACCTTGGTCATTACCAGATACTTGATATCACTGGACATCATTCCGGCCAGAAAGGACATGGTCATGGTGGACCCAATCAGAATACCGACAATGACACCCTCCCCTTTTTTAATGATAGCCGCAATACAGGCACCAAAGCTTACCCCGGTGAGGCTTCCCACCACACAGGTCAGGGCGATATAGAAAAGCTGATCGCCAAAACTGATGCCCAGTACCCCAGTTAGAAAGGCCAGCAGAAGCAGAAGTTCCAGCAATAAAACGGAGGTGGCGGCCAGCATTGAAGAAAGAAAGACGGTCAGTTTATTGGTGGGGGCCAGATTGACCCGGGCACCCACAGCCGAAAGATCAGCCTGAATCGCGACCACTTCCTTTACGCCCAGGAACCCACCATATAAACAGGTCATCGCAATTAGCGTATAGAAATAATTGACCACCGGGTCCGGATTGGATTGGCTGGCAGAAACAGCACGCAGGTATTCGGTGCGACTGGAAACGCCAGTCAGAATGCCGTTATTCAGGGCGGCGGAGTTCTCGGTGACAATGGTGGTGATGGTGGCCGATGATTGTAAGAAATCATTTAGGAATTCCCGAATAATTGTTTGGTTAAGTCCAGATCGGTTCACCACCAGGCCCAGTTCTGGATCGAAAACGACATAGCCGTCGATCTGATTATCATTGAGCAGGGTATCGGCTTCGTCTCGGGTCGTATACTGAACGACGAACAATTCATCATTTCCGTTTATAGCCTCGGTAAAAGCCGGGTTCTGATCAAGTTCCTGGCTCTGGACCACGGCAACATTGACCTTAATAAATTCCTCGGCATTAGAAAGGTTGGAAAAGGCCAGGTTGAACAAGGTGGCTAATAGAACCGGAAAAAGAAAAGTCCAGAACATCAATTGCCGGTCGTTAAAGATGCATTTGAGGCGATAGCGATAATTAAATAAAAACATGACGTCCTCCTAATCTCTTAATTCTTTGCCGGTTATTTCCAGAAAAACATCGTTAAGGGTTGGTGGCTCGGAATAAATTTTACCGATGGTGATATTTTGATTTTTCAGGTGATCAAGAATTACAATCAGATTATTTTTCCCCCGACTTGATTTTACTACCAGCTGATAGTCGGTCAGTTCGGCGGAGATAATGTGTGGCAAGGCCTGAATTTCGGTGAGATCGAGATGCTCGGGATTAAGCAACTCAAGATTGATGTGCTCGCCGGATTTGATCATTTTCTTCAGCTCTTCATTGGTCCCCATGGCGATGATTTTGCCTTTATCCATAATGGCGATGCGGCTGGCGATTTGTTCCACCTCTTCCATATAATGAGAGGTGTAGATGATGGTGGCTCCCTGCTGATTTAATTTCTGGATACCTTCTAAAATATTGTTGCGGCTCTGAGGATCCACGGCAACGGTCGGTTCATCCAGAATAATCAGCTTAGGCTTATGGGCAATCCCACAGGCAATGTTTAGACGTCTTAGCAGCCCACCGCTGAGTTTTTTGGGGAAGAATTTGATAAAATCATTGAGCCCCACAAAATCAATGGCTTCGGCCACCAGCTTTTTACGGGTTTGTTTATCAGAAATGTAAAGACCGCAGAAGTAATCGATATTTTCATATACCGTTAACTCTTCAAAAACAGCCACGTTCTGCATCACCACCCCAATATCCCGTTTGAGATCATAGGCATCCGGGGACATCGGCGCATCGAAGATTTCAATGGTGCCCTTGTCGTATTTAAGCAGCGATAAGATGCAGTTGATGGCAGTCGTTTTCCCCGAACCGTTGGGGCCCAGCAGACCCAGGATTTCCCCTTCCTGGACCTCCAGATTGAAGTGATCCAGAGCGATGAGATCCCCGTAACGTTTGACCAAATTTTTTACATTGATAACCATAATTTGTTCTCCTTTATCGGTGGCCTGCTCCAATACTTGGAACAGACATCTGTTTTGTTTATCGATTGTGTTTATTTTACCCCATCGGCGACCACGTTGATAGTGATAAGCCTCCTGAATGGGTATGACAAATGTCACTATTTATGTTAAAGTAGTGATAAAATCGCAGGTTGATGGTAAAAAAACTCGAGACGATTCTGATAAGGGTTGGTAATGATGAATAAGCTGATTGATAAAATGATTATTTTTGTGTTCTGTCTGGCCTTGTATCTGACCACGGTGGAAAATGTGCTGCTGATTGCCCCGATTCTGGTGGCGGTAATTTTTGGCGCCGCCTTAAGTTTTTTTGAGGAAGGACCGTTAACAGTGGCTTTGTTTGTCGGCTATTTGGTGATCTGCTTTATTGAACCAGTTTATCTCCTGTTTGTGCCGCTGATTGGTTACGATATCCTTATTTCCCGCTACAAATGGCTATGGACTCTAGCATTGCTACCGGGTGCGACGGGTTTCACGGAGCTTAGTGGAATCACAGTGGTGTTAATTCCGATTTTTATGCTGGTGGCCTATTTTCTCAAAAAACGAACCCTCTCGCTGGAAACATTAAGAAAAAACTACAACGCCCTGCGGGACGCCACTCGGGAAACCGCTCTGCAGCTCGAAAAAAAGAATAAAATACTGATGGAACAACAGGACTATGAACTAAATTTAGCGACCTTAACCGAACGAAACCGGATTGCCCGGGATATTCATGATAATGTCGGACATATGTTGTCCCGGAGTATTCTTCAAACCGGGGCGCTGCTGGCGATCAGTAGCGAAGCCCAAACCCGGGAGGGCTTGGTTCAAATTAAAGAAACCCTTTCGGAAGCCATGGACAGTATCCGTGACAGCATCCATGATCTTCACGATGAGTCCCTGGATTTGCAGGTGGAGTTGCAGACGCTGATTAAAAATTTTGATTTCTGCCCCATAAAACTCGATTACGATGTGGAATCCCATCTGGAAAAAGAGCTGAAATACTGCTTTATTACAGTCGTCAAGGAAGCCCTTTCGAATATTATCAGGCATTCCAATGCCACCGAAGTCGCAGTGCTTGTCAGAGAACATCCGGCTCTTTTTCAGCTGGTTATTAAAGATAATGGAACAAGGCAGGAAAATACTGACGGTGCCGGCATGGGGCTTAGGAGTATTAAAGACCGGGTGGCAATACTCAGTGGCAACGTGAATATCACCGACGATTCGGGGTTTAGAATCTTTATCTCTATCCCCAAAAAGAAATAATCGGTCCTTGATATATTGATATCATCACGTGAGCTTTGTAACCCGTTTCACAGTTGCTTAAATAATAGAACAAGTAATAAAGCAAATAATAAAAATAGGGGAGAATTATGAAAGTTGTTGTTGTAGATGATGATAAACTGGTGTGTGCCTCGCTAAAGACCATTATTGAGTCAGAGGGGGAGGTGGAAGTGCTGGGACTGGGATACAATGGCCAGGATGCCATTGCCTTATATAAGCAATTAAAACCGGATGTTTTGCTAATGGATATTCGGATGGATTTAATGACCGGATTGGAGGCCGCGGAGATCATCTTAAAGGAAGATCAGGCTGCGAAGATCTTATTTTTAACGACCTTTCTGGATGACGAATATATTATTAAGGCGCTTCAGCTTGGTGCCAAAGGCTATCTGATTAAGCAAAATTTCGAGAGTATTGTACCTTCGCTGCGGGCGGTAGAGGCCGGCCAAAATGTGTTTGGACAGGATATTGTGACGAAGATACCGGGGCTGATGACAATTGATCATCGGGAGCAGCCAAGCTATGATTTAAGCGATAAGGAGCAGGAGCTGATCGAAGGAGTGGCTCAGGGAATGAGTAACCGGGAGATTTCGGAAAGCCTGTATTTAAGTGAAGGAACGGTCAGAAATCGTCTCAGTATCATCCTGGAAAAGCTGAATCTCCGGGACCGAACCCAGTTGGCCATTTTTTATTATAAGAATTTGAAATAGAACCTAATAAAATCAGTTAGGGCATCATGGATAATGTGCCGTAACTGATTTTTTACGTTGATTTTATTTTGTTCTGCTTCTATTTTTATTTTGTTAAAGAAGCTTAACCGAGATACCTGCCAAAAGCGTTTTTAAGAATCGTTTCAAGTTGCAGAGGAAGAATACCAAAGACAATTACGACCCCTTCGACATGACATTTGGTAGCCCTTGAATAATGCTTATCGGATTCATCTTCGGTAATGGAGATCATACAACTGCTGGCTTCCGAACGGAGAAAGGCTTTAATATGACCAATGATCCCCTCCAGAGCCACCACTTCACGGGCTACCTGTTTGAGTAAAGCGTCGAGAATGGTTTCCGCTTCGTCAAAGGATACGTCAAGACCAAATTGGAACGAGCCCACAAGACTGGTGTCGTGGGTTTTGATGGTGACAAACGACTGTTGCTCGGCAGGATTGATACGGGGGTGTTCATTATGATGGTATTCACTGTGATGGTGCTCATCGTGATGATGGTGTTCATTATGACATCCGCATTCACAGTTTTCGTCATGGTTGTGGGTTTGTTCGTTGTTCATCAATTTATCCTTTCTGCTTCCATGTTCAGCATGGCTTCAAAAACAAGAGGTGATATTGTCTGGGCGGCACTGATTTTGAAGAATTTCGCCAGGCCGTTAAACGCTTTAATCGAGTCTTCCACGTCTAATAGGGTCTGTTGATCGACCTGATCAATCTTGTTGATCAGAATGATATCCGCCGCAGCCAGTTGACCCTCCAGCAGCATTTCCATGGGTCGAAGTAGCCGTTTCCAGCGCTTGGCGTCAGTGACGCAGGTGATGCTGCAATCAAGATCCGGCAGGGATTGATTAATGGTCTTTACAATATTGTGGGGATAGGCCACCCCGGAGGCTTCCATAATAATCAGTTCGGGGCTTATATCCTGGATGATACGATGTAAGCTGAGCGCCAATTCGCCGGACATGGTACAGCAGACACATCCTGAGAACAGATTGGCCACCTCATAGCCGCTATTTTGCAGCAATTTATCATCCACACTGACGTCCCCAATCTCATTTTCCAGGATGACGACCTTGGTTGAATCGTTAGAGCACTTGCTGATAAAGTGTTTGGCAAGTTGGAGGACCACACTGGTTTTTCCGGAACCCAGAAATCCGCCTAAGATAATGATTTTCATATTAGTTATAAACCGTCTTGCTTAGTTTTCTGGCTTCATCGGCAATCCAGCCATTGACTTCTTGAACCTTTGGATCAAAATAATCCAGGGAGGTAATCATGCCATTAAAAATAAAACCGCCGTTGGGTGCAAGTCGGTTATAAGTATCGCGAACCGTTTCCCGGACTTCTTCTTCATCAACCACAGGCCAGGTGCTGGGCATTCTGAATTCAAAACCGCCGTTGATGGCAAGTTTTGGACCGTATTGCTGTTTCATGCCAAGCAGGTCATTCTCAATCTGGGCGGGATCCCAAACGTTTACACCAATATCGATCATGGATGGCATCAGATCTTCACAACGGCCGCAGTTATGGTAAAAAATCGGAACGTTATCGTCCCTGACCAGATCCAGGCATTTTTTATAACGGGGCACAAAGATTTCTTCAAATAGTTTGGGAGAAATGAAGGGATTAAGTTTTGAAGCCGTATCATCCAGCAGGTAATAACCTTCTGGCTTATAATAATGCAGCAGGTTTTTGGTGATATAAAGGGAGTGTTCCAGCATGTAGTCCAGCAGTGCTTCAACCTCTTCCTGTTCTTCATAAATAGCACAAAGTCCTTCAGTGAAGCCCATAAAGCCAATAAACTGTTGGAATAAATCGGCATAGCCGCTGAGGACAAAGGCTGTCTGGTCGGGGTCTTTTACGTACTTCTGGCGGTCTGCCTTAGCGGCGGCTTCCCAGTCAAATCCGCTGTAGTCAGGGGCTTTGATCACATCGCGCCATTTTGTTATATCGATCAAGATAAAATCGTTGGGTTTGGGTAGGGCAGCAAAGTTTATTTCTTCACCAGTGACAAAGGTCACACCCCAGGGATCAACACCCCCACCAGGTCCTCTAAAGCTACCGAGAATACAGGGGTCTGCCATGGTGAGCAGGGGCGCGTCAGGGCCAAAAAATGATGATACCGGCACGTATTCCGGCATCTCGCCTCGGGCGACCCGCAAAAAGTTTTCTTTCTGAGTTAAATGAGCTGTCATACTTGTCCTCCTTTAATTGTTGAATTATAACCAAGTTTAATATTCAATATTAGTTTTGTCAATACTTTTGTAATAATAATTATATTTACTATAATATCGTTTTCAGTTCAAGGAAGCCCACCAATATGAGCAGAGTCATTTCCAGACCACCCTCAAAAATACAAATGGTTCTATATTTTACAGTGCTTTTAACGACTTAGAGGAGTCTATCTTAAATGTGTACAAAAATAGAGCAAAGTAAAATACGAATTTTATGACCGGTGAGTCGTCCTTCGGGACGAATGCAATTAAAAAACAGACCTAAATAATGTGACAAGCGGTTGTAACTGGCGCAAACATGGCATATAATTTAAAAAAAGAATATGAAAAAGAGGTAGTAATGAGAAGTTCGTCGGAGCATTTTCAAAGTATGTTCAGGTTTTTAGTCAATGTGGTTTTAATCGTTTTGCAATTGACCATCATCGGATTGATCATTCTGGAGTTTTCGGAAGATGCGGTGTATGGCTATTGGTTATTTGAGGGGTTGGCTATTTTTGTGGTGCTGAATATCGTGTATCGTAAAAAAACAGCGGCTTATAAAATTTCCTGGATTATTTTTGTGCTGGTTGTCCCGGTGGTGGGAATTGTGCTTTATTTTATCTGGGGACGGCAGCGGGTGCCCGGGAAATCAAAAAAACGATGGGATGAAATCAACTTGCGCACCTTTTTAAAACTAAAACAGAACCAGGCGGTTTTAGAATCCATTGACGATAAGGGGCTTAAAAAACAAGTGGAGCTGGTCCATCGGCTTAGTGATCTGCCGGTTTGGAAAAACACCAAAACCGAGTATCTGAAACTGGGAGAGGAGATGCACCGGGCCAACCTGGTAGCCATCAAAACCGCCGAGAAATTCATTTTTCTTGAGTATTTTATTGTCACTGGTGGGAAAATGTATGACGAGCTGATGGCAGTCCTCTATGAAAAAGCGGATGCCGGGGTAGAAATCCGGATGATGGTTGATGAAATGGGCAGTCTGTCGACCCTGCCCAAAGATTTTTATAATAACTGTGCCGCACATCACATTAAAAGTATTCCTTATAATCCCCTATCCCCGTCGCTGTTTAAATTTATCAGCTTCCGGGATCATCGCAAAATGACGGTTGTGGACGGCAGGGTAGCGATTACCGGCGGGATCAACATTGGGGATGAATACATTAACGAAAAGGTGCGGTTTGGCCATTGGAAAGACATGGCTCTGCGTCTGGAAGGGGACGCGGTTTTTAGTCTCACCACCATGTTTATTAACATGTGGGATTATGCCACCGGGGCGGTCACCGAACTGGACGCCTATAAGGGGACTGCCGCACTGGTAACAGGGGATGAATTGGTGATGCCATTTTGCGATGGGCCGATGAATCCCAGAAATCCGGCGGTCAATACCTATATGACCGTTTTTGCCAACGCCAAAGATTATCTTTATCTGACGACGCCCTATCTGATTCTGGATACCGATCTCACAAATTGCATTTTGCTGGCAGCTCGAAGCGGGGTCGATGTGCGGATTATCACCCCGGGCATTCCCGATAAGAAGCTGGTTTATGCCACTACCCGAGCTTTTTACGGTGATCTGCTGGCAGAGGGGGTCCGGATTTATGAATATGCACCGGGCTTTGTTCATGGTAAGGTTTTGGTAACCGATGATCAGGTTGCCATTGTCGGTTCCATCAACATGGATTATCGCAGTCTGACCTGGAATTACGAGTGCGGTACCTGGGTTTCCGGCTCAAAAACGGTGCTGGATATCAAAGCCGATCTGCTGGATTGCATCAAGGTAAGTCGGGAAGTGTGCTATTATGATTGGGAAAAAACCTCGTTTATGAAAAAGGTGGGACAGTCGGTGCTAAGAATTATGGCACCCTTGATGTAGATGAAAAGTGAGAGGAAACATTAATGAAAATATGTGCAATTCAAATGAAGGTGGCATTAAAACAAGTCGAACAGAATTATAAAAGCGCTGAGGTCTGGCTTCGAAAAGCGGCTGCGGCCGGGGCTGATGTGGCGGTGCTACCGGAGATGTGGAGCGGCGGATTTCTCACCACCGATCTGGAACCGCGGCTGGCCGATGTCGATGGAAGGCGGGCCAAAGCTTTTCTGGAAAGACTGGCCGGGGAGCTTAGGCTAAATATTGTCGGTGGTTCGGTGGCAACAAAAAAAGGTGAAGATTACTTTAATACCTGTTACGTGGCCGACCGGCAGGGACACATTATTGCTGACTATGACAAAGCCCATCTGTTTAGTTTTGCCGACGAAAATAAGCGGTTTTCCGCTGGAGATCAATTGGTTACCTTTGCCCTTGATGGGGTTCCCTGTGGTATTATTATTTGCTACGAAATCCGCTTTCCCGAGTGGTCCCGAAAGCAGGCTTTGGCTGGAACTAAGATTCTTTTTGTCCCGGCCGAATGGCCATTACCTCGGGTAGGTCACTGGCGGGTTTTAAACCAGGCCAGAGCGATCGAGAATCAGATCTTTGTGGTGGCGGTTAACGGCTGCGGCGAAGCTGTTAAGGATATCCGAAACGCCGGGAACTCGATGATTATTGACCCGTTGGGAGAGCCGCTGGCCGATGCCGGAGCAGATCCCGAAGAAAAGATGATTATGGCGGACGTGGAGCTGGCACAACTGGAGCAAGCCAGAAAAAATATGACGGTGTTTCAGGATCGAAGAGTCGAACTATACTAGATATTGAGGTGAAAAATACCTTTTTCAGGCCAGTGGGGATACCATAAAATGAAATTTTATGGTATCCTCTTACTATATTTAAGCAATATTTAGGAAAAAAGCAAAGGGTCTTGGAAAAGAGGTTGTATGGCACCGGTAAATACGAGAATTAGTTATTTAATGGATATGTTGGGAATCAGTGGAAAAGAGTTGGCCTTGGCCATTGGAACAGACACCACGGCGGTGAGCAAATGGCGAAGCGGCCAGCGAAAATTAAAGGTTCGATCAAAATATAGTAAACGGATGGCGGCTTATTTTCTTAGTGATGCGTATGCACTTCAGAAACAGAGAATTGTGGCCCTGCTTACCAACGATCAATTAGAAACAGAGGACAAAACAGATCAGGAATTAATTGAAATGCTCAGTATCTGGATGACGGATGATGCCGGGGAAATAATCGTAAAAAGAGAAGTGGTGGACCGTGACCAACCAGAGGTGTCGGTGGAAGTTTATTCCGGATACCCGGGATGGAAACGGGCAGTGAAGATTTTTTGGAATGAGGTTGCTGTGCTGCCACCAGGTCAGACCATTTATGTGGGTGATTTTGGCGATGTTCAATGGGATATTCTCGGTACAGACTCGGTCCGGGAGATGGTTAGTAGTATCGAGCGAGCGATTCGAGCGGGTCATAAGGTTGTGATTATCGACAAAATGACTGATCAGTATAAACCCTATGTGGTGATTCTCCGTTGGCTGCCCATCTATTTAAAAAAAGAGGTGGAGGTACTTTACTTCCAGAAAGATATCAAGGAGTTTTACAAAAAGAGTATCTATGCCGTTGATCATCACATCGCCATGGTGGGGATGTGTCTGGCAGAAGGAAATAGTGAAAATCTGACGATGATTCATCGCGATCCGATCAGCGTCGATTTTTATCATAAAATGGTGGCGTCCATTGCCCAAAAATCCAGGCAGCTTATCTTTACGCTGGAATTGTCTGATGCCATGAAAATGGTGGAACTCATGGAAGAGAATTTTAAGCCCAATCAGCTGACCTATATGATCAACCACTTGCCAACCTTTCGGAATATGCCCCTGAATCTGCTGGAACGGATTTTGGTGGAAAATAAGGTGAGTGGTGACAAAATGGCAATCTGCCTGAAGGCAAATCGAAAACGAAAAGAATTACGAGATCAATTTAATTATCGTCAGATTTATGATCTGGACGCGATTGAAAATGCCCTGCAACAGGAATACATCATCGACTATGATTTGTCTCAGGTTATCGGAAAAGAAGCACGGGTATCGAATGCTTTTTTTAGAGAGCAATTAGAATATATTAAAAAGTTTAGAATAACCGAGAGTTATACCCTGGTTCTGACATCCTTTTGCGATCTGAATCTCAATGTCGATAATACGGCCATCGTGGTTCAGGAAAACAGCATTGTCATCGCCTGGAATTCAGAGTTTTACGATCGCCGAATGTATTGTAAAGAATTAACCGTGGTGGGTGGTTACTTTAATTATTTAAAAGAAATATGGAATCATATTCCGCTGATTTCGAAAAATGAAGCGTGGATAAAAGAACAGTTACAACGAATGATCGATTTAAAATGACAATTTAATGACAATATATAGATAAAAATAATATATTGACATAAAATTAGCGTTAATATATAATGAGCTCACCAAAAGGATGACAAAGACGTCACATCAATAAACCGATGTGGCGTCTTTTTTTCGTAAAGGAGGAACCAATTTCAAGCATGTTTGGAGCTGCAAAGGCGCACTACCAAAGATCACGAAAGTCCCTGGGATGATATGACTTTGCGAAAGATGTTATGGATGTCTGAGTTGAATCAGCGCCAAAAAAAGATAAGGAGAAGCTCATTATGAACGAAAAAGGAAAATTAGGATTAGGTAGTGCGGTTGCAGTATGTGTGGGTCTCATTGTAGCCACAAGTTGTCTATTGTCATTAGGGGTCGGAATGGGACAGGCCGGAACGGCTTTCATTATTCCTCTGGTTGTTGTGGTAATCTTAAATGCATTTGTGGCGATCTCGTTTTCAGAACTCCATTCATTAATGCCAAATGTTGACGGCGGAGTGGGACAGTATTCCCTGGTTGGTCTTGGACCAGTAGCCTCGATGATTTCAAATATTTCTGCTTATGTGATCACCATGGTTTTTGCATCATCAGTTGAAATTGCCATGTGTGGATTGGTCTTAAATGAATTTTTCCCCCAGATTCCGGCAGTGATCATCAGTGTCCTGGTTCTTGGTATCATCGCAGTGGTTAATCTTTTCGGCGTGGATTTGTTCTCAAAGGTGCAAAACCTTGTGGTTACACTGTTAATTGGTTCATTGATTGGGATGGGTATTATCAGCTTTTTTAAACTGGGAACCGGAACCGTTCTTACCGCAGCACAGCAAACTGCACCGGCTATCACTGGCATTGGTGGGATCATGGGTTTATCAGCGGTAGCTTTCTGGCTCTTTATCGGGGTTGAGTTTATTATCCCGGTAGCAAAAGAATTAAAAAATCCCAAACGGGATGTGTTTTTATCAATGATTCTGGCGTTAGTCTTATTATTTGTGGTCCAAGCGGTGTTAGGTGTTGGGATGACCAATTATGTCAGTTTGGAAGTACTTGCTTCTAGTCCTTTGCCCCACATGGTTTTTGCCGAAGCGCTACTGGGAAATGTCGGTAAGGTTTGGATGGGGATTGTAACCCTGTTAGCTGGAATCAGTACCTTAAATACGGTATTGGCAAGCTCGGCAAGAATTGTCTTTGGGATGTCAGAAGAGGGCATGATGCCAGCAATCTTTAAAAAAGTTAACAAAAAAAATGTGCCGGTAGCAGGGCTACTTTTAATGGTTATTGCGGACTTTGCCATTGTGGTCACCGGCTTTACCCAATCCAGCACCCTAACGAATATGATTTTGGCAGCATCATGCTTCTGGTTACTGTCTTATGTTTTAACCCACATCAACGTGCTGGTCTTGCGTAAAAGATATCCGGATATGGAGCGAAATAAAAAATTGATTTTATTTGGAATTCCGCAGATTGTTGGTATTTTAGGAAATATCTATATGGTTTGGAATATCAGTTCCGATCCCGCATCTAAACTCGCGATTTACCAGGTATTTGGCGTACTCTTTGCAGTGCTGGTCGCCTATTCACTGGTATGGGTTGTCGGGGTGATGAAGGTCAAACCCTTCCAGCCGGTGAGCATTGATCTTATCAATAACAACGCCATTGAGTTTGAAAAAGAAAACAAAAAAGTCGTGGCTGAACCAGCCAAGTAAACCGTGGAGGTAAACGAATATGCAAAAAGATTTATATACGGGGATGGAGAAACAATCCATCGATGAAATTAAACAAAAAATCAAAGAAAACAACGTCGAGATGATTCGCCTGGAATACACCGATATTCTGGGAGTAAACCGGGGAAAGCTGATGCCGGTTTCGATGGTGGATGAAATCTTTGGTGACGGTATCGCTTTTTGTACGGTCAGCCTGGCAATGGCTTTTAATAACGACATTGTTAGTTCCGAGTACTTTTCAGAAACAAACGATGATATGAAGGTCATCGGTGACCCCTCAACCTTTGTAATTCTGCCCCATTGTGATAAAACAGCACTGGTATTGGGGGAGCTTTACTACATGGAAGAACCGATGTTGCAGGCCCCCCGGGAGTTTTTAAAAAAAATGGTTCAGGAATACCACAAATTGGGACTCGATCCGATTGCTGCCAGTGAGTTGGAGTTTTATATCTACAATAAAATGGAAGATGGAACCCTGGAACCTTATTCCAAACAGCCCTGTACTTGTTATACGGCGAACCGACGGATTGATCCTAAACGATTTTTGTACAAGCTGACCAATACCTTTCAGACCATGGGTTTTAATGTGCTATATATGAACCATGAGTATTTTCCAGGACAGTTTGAATATAACTGGAAGCATTCAAAAATCGTTCGGGCAGCCGATGAAAGCTCCTTGTTTAAAGCACTGAGCAAGGATATTGCCGAAACCAATAACCTGATGATGACCTTTATGGGAAAACCCAAAAATGCCTCAGGCGGAAGCGGTTGTCATTTCCACATTTCATTTAATGATATAAAAACTGCGGACAATATCTGTCATGATGTAACCAAAGAGAATGATCTGGCCGATATTCTAAGATACTTTATTGGCGGCGTCATTAAGCATGCCAAAGGCCTCACCCCCTTTCTGGCGCCAACGGTCAATTGCTATAAGCGGTATCAGCCGGATTCCTTTGCCCCCATTTACATCGGCTGGGGATATGACAATCGAACGACCTATATCCGGGTCCCCCAGGAACGGGGCAAGGCCACCCGAATGGAAATCCGCGCCGGATCAGCCGCTGCTAATTCGTATCTGGCCCTAGGTGCGATTTTGGCTGCCGGGCTGGATGGGATAAAAAATAAGATTGAGCCGCCAGAAGTGGTTACCACCGACCTCTATCATGATGTAAAAAAACAGCAGGATAAGGTGCCCAACAGCTTATTTGCGGCGTTAAAGGCGCTGGACGAAGACAGCTGGTTAACCGAACACGTGGGAAAAGAGCTGGTGGATGTTTTTACCTCGCTTAAACGAAAAGAAATTGAAGAATATAAAAAATATGTCACCGACTGGGAGTGGGACACCTACTCTTACCATATTTAAAGGACATCGGAAAAAGCAGCAAAACTCACGACCGTTGGAGCGTGATAAAAAGGAGAAAAACAATGTGTGGAATAGCGGGAATTATTAGTAAACAACCAATAGACATTTCATCGAATCTATTGGGAATGCTGGGTTTGATTCAGCATCGGGGCCCGGATGCCAGTGGGATTGCCATTTTCCCGAAAGATGAGCAGGTTACCTTACGAATATCGATGAATAAGGAAGAACGGATTGGAGAAATTCGGGATCTGATTGGAAACTATGGAAAAATTAAAAATGAACGATTGATTTCCGCTGGAGAGAGTATTCCCATGGCAGAGTATCTTCTGGAAATGGATGATGACAAACTAAAACCCCTGCATTTTGCCATTAATGGGGTTGAGGGTTTAGCCGTTCATTCGCTGGGTGATGGCATTAAGGTTTACAAGGAAGGCGGGCATTTAAAGAACCTGCGCGACAAACATCAGATCGAAATGCAGAATTGTCGCCACGGCATTGGCCATGTGCGCATGGCCACCGAAAGTGTGGAAGATATCAATGCGGCGCATCCCTTTGTGTCCCCTTTTTATCCGGAGCTGGCGCTAGTCCATAATGGTCAGTTTACCAATTATTTTAAAATGCGGCGGTTTCTGGAATCAAAGGGTGTTAAATTTAAAACCATGAATGATTCCGAAGCGGCCAGTCATCTGATTGCCTATGCCATGAGCATTAACGGCGGTAATCTGGAAGCGGCTTTAAATGACGCGGCGGATCAATTAGATGGGATTTACTGTATTATCGCAGCCACCGAAAGTCAGATTGGTTTTGTTAAAGACAAGCTGGGAATTAAGCCCCTGCTGCTGGTGGAATCCGACGATTATATTATGCTAGGTTCCGAACAGATCGAATTTTCAGCGGTGAGTGAGGATCTCTTTGCCGAAGAAATGGAACCGGGGGAGGTGCGCGTATGGAATATTTAGATCTGGCCAAGGTAGAAAATGAAAAAGTCAATGTTCTGATTAAGGATAAACTTAAAGAAAGCAATGAACTGGTACTAAAAAATGTCAATTCGATGCACAATATCTGCGCCGGTTTATCAGGCGACTGCCAGGTAACCATCGAAGACAGCACCGGGTTGTATACTGGTAGTTTTTTAGAAGGACCGACCCTCCGGATTAAGGGTAATGTCGGCTGGTATGCCGGGGATGACATGATGTCCGGCGAATTGATTGTTGAAAAAAACACCGGTTGCAATATTGGGGCCTACATCAATGGCGGTACGATTGTCATTTATGGCAATACCGGCAGCCGGGTAGGCTATGGCATGAAGGGCGGTAACATCATCGTCTGCGGCTCAGCCGGAAGATGGGCCGGGGTGATGGCCATGGGCGGTGACCTGATCATTCTGGGGGCGCTGGGCAAAGAATGCGGCGAATCGATGTATTCCGGAAAGATCTTCACCCGCGATCCTGAAGCGGAATCGAAAATGGGCGGGAATGTTTTTTACGACACCATTACCGCCGCCGAAACAGAAAAGCTGGATCATTTATTTAGCCAATATGAGATTGCCGCCGATGGAAAAGATTTTCACGTGATCCGGCCGGTGCTCAGTGGCAGACACGAGTACGCGTTATTTAAACCGGATTTAAAACCGGAGCTGGCCAAAAAATATTTCGTAAAGAGAGGTTAAGGATCATGGCAGATAAAAAACAAGTAACCATCCATAATGCTCCAAAGGCAACCTGGAATAAGGAGACCCTATCAGAAATTGACTACAAGGCCACCAATGGAAAATATCGGATCCGCGGTTGCGGTTCACCCCGACCGATGCCGAAATTTGATGATCTGATGATTTTGCCCTCGCAGCTGACCCGGATGCCCATCGATACCTATCGGGAAGATTGCGAAACCCGAACTGTACTGGGGGCCCGATTTGCTAAAAAACCACTCATTATCGAAACCCCGGTGATGATTGCCGGGATGTCTTATGGGGCGCTCAGCAAAGAAGCCAAAATCGCTCTGGCCAAGGCCACCAAGCTCGTGGGAACGGTGATCAGCAATGGCGAAGGTGGCATTTTACCCGAAGAACTGGAAAATTCTTACCGTCAGTCGGTTCAGATTCTAGCCAGTCGGATGGGCTTTACCCGTCGAAATATGGAAGTGGCCGATATGCTGGAAGTGCTTTATGGCATTGGTGCCAAACCAGGACTGTCTGGTCATTTAATGGGTGAAAAAATCAGTGAAGAAATTGCTGCCGTCAGAAAAATTCCGATTGGGATTGATCTTCATTCCCATCCTCGGGCTGGGGATGCCTTTGGGGCCGATGATATGGTGGTTAAAATGCAGCAACTCCGGGAAATGACCGATTGGGAAACCCCGATTTTTTGCAAAATAGCGGCTGGTCGGGTGCGAGATGATATAAAAATCGCCATCAAGCTGGGCTTTGACGGCATTATTTTGGATGGCTGCAGTGCCGGAACCGGTGCTGCCCCAGTGATGGCCACCGATCACCTGGGCATTCCAACGATGCCCGCTCTGGTTGCGGCGGTCAGAACTCTGGAAGAAATGGGTGTCAAGGAAGAAATGAGCCTGATTGTCTCCGGCGGGATTACCAATGGCGCTGATCTCGCCAAGGCATTGGCCATTGGTGCCGATGCAGTGGCGATTGGGACCGCCGCCATGGTGGCGATGGGCTGTCGGGTTTGCATGAACTGTCAGACCGGAAAATGTGCCTTTGGCATTGGTACCCAGGACCCCGAACTGCGCCAGAATCTGGATGTTGATGAAGCCGCTGAGCGGGTGGCCAATTATATTAAAGCGATTACCGCCGAAGCGGTGCTGCTGGCCAAATCCGCGGGCAAAACCAAGCTTAAAAATCTCGAACGGGAAGACCTTCGGGCCTTGACTCTGGAAGCTTGTGCGATGACCGGAATCCCCCTGGTGGGCAGTGATCTGGTGATTGGTAAAGGATTTGGTTTTTCCGCTGATAACGGTCTATAAGAGTTGAAAACAGGAGGCAAGAACGTGCGTATTGAAGAGCATCCCATATTGGGTAAAATAGCAAAAGAAGAGAAGGTCATCTTTGAGTTTGATGGCAAACCCTTAGAAGGTTATGCCGGGGAACCGATTGCCGCCGCATTGCGGGCGGCCGGGGTGATGACCCATCGGCATACCCAGAAATACGGAAGGCCGCGGGGGATCTTCTGTGCCATCGGCCGGTGTACCGACTGTGTGATGGTGGTGGATGGAAAGCCCAATGTGAGAACCTGTGTCACCCCGCTATCTGCCGGAATGAAGGTACAAACTCAAGATGGTGTGACCGCAAAAGAATCCAACTAGGAGAAGAGCAAAATGAAACGAGTAGAACTGATCGTAATCGGCGGCGGTCCAGCGGGTTTGAGCGCTGCCATTGAAGCCGCAAAAAGCGGTCTTAAAGTGGTGGTCTTTGATGAAAATGCCAAACCCGGCGGACAGCTGTTTAAACAGATACATAAATTTTTTGGCTCAAAAGAACATAAGGCCAAGGTAAGAGGCTATAAAATTGGCCAGGAGTTGTTGGCAGAAGCTGAAGAAACGGGTGTTGCAGTAGTCCTGGACGCAACCGTAATTGGAATTTATGAAGGCAAAGAAGTTACCGTGATGGTGGGCGATGCGATCGAGCATTATAAGGGTGATACCCTGATTGTGGCCACCGGTGCTTCTGAAAACATGGTCACCTTTCCCGGTTGGACCCTACCGGGGGTGATTGGGGCCGGAGCCGCTCAGACGATGATGAATTTGCATGGGGTTAAGCCTGGTGAAAAAGTACTGATGCTGGGCTCGGGCAATGTCGGTCTGGTGGTCAGCTTTCAACTGCTGCAGGCCGGTTGTGAGGTGGTGGCGCTAGTGGATGCGGCCAAACAGGTCGGTGGCTACGGCGTTCATGCCGCCAAGGTCGCCCGCTGCGGGGTGAACTTTTATCTTTCCCACACCATTGTTAAAGCCGAGGGTGACGACAAGGTGGAAGGGGTCATCATTGGTGCCGTTGATGAAAACTGGCAGCTGATTCCCGGCTCAGAAAAACATTTTGAGGTGGATACCATTTGTCTGGCAGTGGGATTATCACCGATGTCCCAACTCTTAAAGGTAGCCGGATGTGCGATGATTGAGGATCCTAAACGGGGTGGCACTGTTCCGGTGATCGATGAGCGGGGCGAAACTACCATCAAAGGTATTTTTGCCGTCGGGGATGTATCCGGCATTGAAGAGGCCAGCTCGGCCATGATTGAAGGACGTATTGCCGGGGCGGCAGCCGCCAATGCCCTGGGCTACCTGTCAAATGAAGATTTCAAAGATCGGCACAAAACCGGCGAAAAGGCCTTAGATGCTTTACGGCAGGGCATGTTCGGGCCGGAAAACAAAGGCAAAAAAGATTTGACTCTAACCGAAGAAGGGCTGTTATTATCCCAATCGCTGCTTCAAAAAGGGTATTTGGAGGAGCAAGAGATGGGGGCCTATCCCGGGGTGAAAACAGAAATCAAGGGTATTCATCCGGTGATTGAATGTACCCAGAATATTCCTTGTAATCCCTGTCAGGATGCTTGCGTGAAAGGCTGCATTAAGATTGGCGCAAACATCACGGCCCTTCCGGTTGTTGATACGCAGTTGGCTTGTACCGGCTGTGGGATGTGTGTGGCGGCCTGTTCGGGTCAGGCCATCTTTTTAGTGGATGATCACAGCGAACCGGGCTATGCGGCCATTACCATTCCCTATGAATTTTTGCCCCTGCCGGAAAAAGGGGCAATTGGTAAAGCCCTGGATCGCAGCGGCACCGAAGTCTGCCAAGCTGAGATTGTCGGCATAAAAAGTGCCAAAGTCATGGATCACACCAGTCTTTTGACCATGAAGGTGCCGGCTGAGATGGCCATGAAGGCCCGATTTTATAAGGCAATAGGGTGATTTTAATGAAAAAAATAATGGATCGTTCAATCGATTTGGGTGAGTTCCTCCCGCAAGCAGATGACGAGATGATTATTTGCCGTTGTGAAGAGGTAACCAAAGGAGAAATCAGGCAAGCCGTCCACGATGGGATGCTAACCTTAACCGAAATCAGACGCTATCTAAGAACTGGCATGGGCTTATGTCAGGGGCAAACCTGTGGCAAGCTGGTTAAAAATATCGTGGCCCGCGAATTGGGGATTGCCCCGGCGGAACTGGAAAGTGCCGTTTCCCGGGCCCCGGTCAGACCGGTGGAAATGCGGGTACTGGGAAATGAAGGACTGGAAAATGAAGTGCTGACAGGAGGTGGCGGGCATGTCTAATTGTTCGGATGTCTTAATTATCGGCGGTGGCGTGATTGGTTGTGCAACCGCCTATTACCTGGCTCAAAAAGGTGTGTCGGTAACAGTACTGGAAAAAGCCCAGATTGGCGAAGGGGGTTCCAGCCGAAACGGCGGTGGCGTTCGTCAGTCGGGTCGCGATCCCCGGGAATTGCCGCTGGCCATGAAGGCGGTGAAAAACCTCTGGCCGACTCTTTCCGAAGAACTGGGAATGGATGTTGAGTATTATAAAAAAGGTAATCTGCGGTTAGCCAAAACCGCCGGCCATATCAAAATTTTAGAAGGTCTGACCGAGCGGGCGGTGGCCAAGGGGCTGGATGTCAGGATGATTGACGCCAAGGAGGTTCGGGATATCTGCCCCTACTTGTCCGATGAGGTGATTGGCGCCAGCTGGTGTGATACCGATGGCCACGCCAACCCGATGTTGACAACCCTGGCCTATTATAAAAACGCCAGAAGACTGGGCGTGCGTTTTATTACCGGTGAAAACGTGGTTGAAATCCGCAAAATAAAGGGCGTAGCCCGACAGGTAATTACCGCAGACAATGTCTATGAGGCCCCGCAGATTATTCTGGCTGCGGGTTATGAGAGCCGCGCCATTGCCAATACCATTGGCATCGATATTCCGATGAATCGGGTGCTACTCGAAGCCCTGGTGACCGAGCCTCAGGTGAAAATGTTTGAGCAGATGCTGGGTACCGCCGAAGCTGATTTTTACGGTCACCAAAGCACTCATGGGTCCTTCGTTTTTGGGGGAACTTCGGGGATGGATGCTTATACCTCAGACTTCGACGTGCCGGTTAACAACAGTCGGACGGCTTCCTGTATTTGTCGGGGCATTATGAACTATTTCCCGATCTTATCAGAAGCCAAAATTGTCCGAACCTGGGCCGGCTGGATTGACGAATGCGTCGACCATGTGCCGGTGATCAGCTTTGTCGAAGAGGTACCGGGTTTAATTCTGGCCTGCGCCTTTACCGGCCATGGCTTTGGCATTTCGCCGATGGTGGGAACCCTCTTGTCAGAAATGGTGGTGGATAAAGAACCATCGATCGATTTAAGTGAACTACGTTATAACCGATTCAAAACTAAAATATAAGGAGAAAATTATGGAGTTAAAACGAACCAATTATTCATCAGGAGCGCCGCTGGAAGATAAGGCGGGCTACAGTCGAATTGTAAAAGTGGGACCCTTTGTTTATGTGGGCGGTACCACTTCGGTGCAGCCGGACGGCACCGTCTACGGTGAAGGTGATCCCTATGCTCAGACCAAATATGTGCTGGAAAAATTGCTCAAATTAATGGATAAAGCTGGTTCTAAAGCCAGTGAGGTGGTAAAGGTGAAGGTTTACGCCACCGATATGGGTCATTGCGGTGAGATTGTCCGGGCCTATTCTGAATTTTTCAAGGATATTCGCCCCTTATGCACCGTGGTGGGGACATCGGGCTTAAACCGGCCCACTCAGCTGGTGGAAATTGAATTAGACGCCGTTATTGGTGCTACGCTTTAGTTAGAGTCCGCTGATGTTTTGGGTTGATCGACCTTATTAGTTTAAATAAATATAAAAGCAAAAGGCGGGCATTTTAATAGAATGTTCGCCTTTTTGTTAAGATCGGATAAGTGCTATAATAAAAAGAAAATTGTTCGACAGGAGCGTTAAAATGAGCTATCTTTTTTCATATGGAACCCTAAAAAATGAACTGATACAACAAAAAATATTTGGCAGAGTGCTTAATAAAAGACACGGCGTGCTAGAAGGATTCTGTATAAAAGGTGATATCGACGGTTTTTATCATCTCGCCCCCGGATCGGGATTTGTTCCAGGAATGCTCTTGGAGGTGACGAAAGCAGACTTATTACGAGCCGACCAATGGGAAGAAGTTCCAGTTTACGAACGGGAAGAGGTGATTGTGATGGTGGATCAGAAACCACAAACAGCCTGGGTTTATTTTAAAGACTTGATTACTCAGGAAATACCTCTTGATTTGACTGAGTCACCAGCTTGTCTTTGTAAAGAAGAACTGGAAGCACTGATTGATGGGTTTTGTAGCGTCAGGGATGAACAGCTTCCCTTTGGCGATTTGTATTTGTTGATCCTCGGTGAAATAACAAACCCCTTATTATATGGTAAAATGGCTGAATTTAAGTCACCCATCAGAGACTATTTTTGCGAGAAGATTGGCCGGGCAGCTAAAAGTCTGGGTGATATGGTGGTAGTCTATCAGGACTATCCCGTGAAATTCAATATCTATTGGCTGGAGTCGGATTTAAAAAAGGGGTGGTTTTTGTGTGTCATGCCAGTGATCTTGGGACAGCCGGCGTTTTTTTTGGAGAACTTTGAAAAGACGTTATCGGAGTTTTCAAAAAAAAGAGGGATCGCGGTGGTCGGCAAAACCAGAGGGCATCTCTTTTCATGTAAGACCTGGAGAAACAGCTCAGGAATTCAAAAATATTTGATGCCAGAGCTGTTTAATTATAATTATCGGATGCGCATTGAGAAAGAAGTTGCATGTTTATCTTTGGTTATCACCAAAATGATCGAGGACAGAAGGCAAACCGCTAATAAAAAAAGATTTTAAATAATTTTATTTTTCAAAATAATTATGTTATTTATAAAAAAAGCGGGTAAAAAGAGTAATGTAATCTATTACTGTGTAATTTTACGCTAATCGGAGTGTGATGTACACAGAAACAATTCTCTTGAAAGGAGGAATAGTGAAGTGAAAAAAATGTCGAAATTGATGGCTTTGTTGCTGGTTGTGGTAATGGTGTTGATGCTTGTACCTGCGTCAGCATTTGCCGAAGAAGTGGTGGAAGAACCAACCCTGGTGGTATTAGAAGTTGAGGGTGCCCCAGTTGATGAGGTGCTAAATACTGCGGTTGAAGAACCCGTCGTCGAAGAACCAGTAGCTGAAGAAGCGGTAGTCGAAGAAGAATCGGCTGCAGTGGAAGAGCCAGTGGTTGAAGCAGCAGAAGTTCCGGTTGCGCAAGTACCTGTTGTGGATGAGCCAGTGGTTGAAACACAGGCAGCTGATGTCGGAACCATTGAAGTCAAAGCAGTTCCAGCATTAGGTTTATGGAGAGACGCGGTGACATTCATTGATGTGCTTCTTAACACTGTCGGTGCAGACTACTCTTACGATGCAGTCACGAATGCCTTGACACTGAACAACTTTATTGGAAAACAGCTTGTTGCAGCCGATATGGGAAGTAATTTCTCCATGATTCTAAACGGAACAAACATCATTGCAAACGATACCGGCAGTGCCATTGAAGTCGTTGGAGACTTGACAATGGGTGGACCTGGCGAAATAATGGCTATTGGTTCAACAAGAGCGATTCGTGTAACAGATGGCGATCTCGTGCTTAATGATGGCGATTATGAACTGTTCGCCATGAGTGACATGGGCGACGTTGCAGCCGTTGATGTTGTAAACGGCGATTTAATTATTAATGATGGTTGGGTTGATGCAACTGCAATCAACACAGGAACCGGTGGAGCCTGGGGACTTTGGGCTGACAATGACGTTATGATCAACGGCGGCGATGTCGATGTCATTACCGAATCAATCAGCGGTCGAAGCATGGGTATTGGAGCTGGCGATGATATCATTGTCAAAGGCGGATACACAACGGTTAAATCGACCACCGAAACAGGTATGGCTAATGCATTACATGCAGACAGCTGGGTTGTAATCCGAGATGGTATCCTGGATTTAACTGCTGTCGGCGGTGTTAATCCGTTAGCAATCTATGCTGGTGATGGCGTCTACATCAGTCCTGCTTACGGCGATGTAGATCTTAGTGCATCTTCTTTGTATCTTGAACCATATTATGCAAAATACACAAAATCTGACAATCCCAAAACGGGTGCCCAGGACATGGGACAAGACGCTTTAATGGCTATAATGGGACTATTGGCACTGATGGGGATGGCATATCTGATCAGCAAAAAAGAAATCAAAGCATAGACATAATATTCAAAAAAACAGTGCATCAGATTAAAACCAGTGTTTTTATCTGAGCTGACGTGTTATTAAAAAAGAACTCCGATTTCGATCGATTCGTAAAGAAACGATCCGAAAAAGGGGTTCTTTTTAGTTTAGCTAAAAAAACAACATCCGGAATTGTTTAATAAAATGATTAAAAAAGGATTTGTTATGATTAGGACAGATCCTTTTTTGAGGGCACCCGATTGTAAACAAAAAAGTTTAATTAAAACAGGAAACAGTTAAATTGGGGGAGAATTTGTGTTATTATGTGAAAAAACAGACAGTTTTTAGACAAAGGGTATATAATAAGTTAATGCCATAGTTGTTAAGAAAGAGATAACTGAAAGGGTAAGATCACATGAAAGACAGTTTCTATAAATCTGTTGTTGAACACTCACCGGTGGGGTTTGCTTATCATAAGATTGTCTGTGATGAAGCGGGGAAGCCCTGTGATTACGAATTCATTGAAGTTAACAAGGCCTTTGAAAGGCTGACAGGCCTCATTGGCGCAGCCATCATCGGGAAACGCATAACCCAGGTTTTACCTAATCTTTTAGAGGACACATTTGATTGGATTGGGTTTTATGGTGAGATTGCATTACACGGTGGGGAAAAAGAGTTTGAACAGTTTGCCGCCGCCCTTGATATCTGGTGTCGGGTTACCGCATATAGCCAGGAGAAAGGATATTTTGCAACTCATTTTGTTGACATCTCAAAAGAAAAGAAGCAAATGGCGGAATTGAATAATTTTTTTGAATTGAACTTGGATTTTTTGTGCATCGCAGACATGGAAGGCTATTTTTTAAAGACGAATAAGGCCTGGGAAGAAGTATTAGGTTATACCCATGAAGAATTGACCCGAACAAAATATTTGGATTTTGTTCATCCTGATGATCTCTTAATTACCCGGGAGGTAATGAACAAACTAAATGAACAGAATCCGGTGATTAATTTTACAAATCGATACCGTGCCAAGGATGGAAGTTATCGCTGGATCGAATGGAGTTCCCGGCCTCAGGGTAGACTGATATATGCGGCGGCAAGGGATATCACCGATCGGAAAAAATTGGAACAAAGTCTGGAAAAACGAATGTTGGAACTAACCAGACCACTCGAAGCAGAAGTCGATATTAATTTTGAGGAACTGATCAACTTGGAAGATATTCAAAAACTGCAGGATGAGTTTTCGGATGCAACAGGGGTAGCGTCATTAATCACCGCTATCGATGGGAAACCAATAACAAAAACCTCGAATTTTACCCGGCTTTGTCAGGATGTTATTCGCAAAACCGCAAAAGGTAGTGCAAATTGTCAAAAGTCGGATATGGTTATTGGCGCCTATTCGGAAGAGGGTCCCATTATCAAAAGCTGTTTAAGCGGCGGCTTATGGGATGCCGGGGCGGCCATTACTGTTGGTGGCAGGCATGTGGCTAATTGGTTAATTGGTCAGGTCCGGGATGAAAGGCTAAAAGAAGAACAACTGGCTGCCTATGCCCGGGAAATTGGGGCCGATGAAACAGAAGCAGTACGAGCGTTTCGGGAAGTTCCACAAATGTCTTTCCAGCAATTTGAAAAAATAGCAAAACTACTTTATACAATTGCCAATCAGTTGTCAAATCTGGCTTTTCAAAATCTGCTTCAGGCCCGTTTTATCAATGAAAAAAGGCGAATAGAAGAAGAAGTGCTCTATCTTAGCTATCATGATTATTTAACCGGGCTTTATAATCGCAGGTATTACGAACAGGCACTAAAAAACCTTGATAAAAAAGAAAATTTGCCCCTAACCCTGTTGATGGGTGATGTTAATGGTTTAAAACTGGTTAATGATACCCAGGGACATCTAATGGGAGATGAGCTGCTCAAAAAGACAGCTGAAGTTATTCGTCAGGTGTGTCGAAAAGACGATATTATTGCCCGGTTGGGCGGGGATGAGTTTATTGTCATTTTACCCAAAACTGACGGCAACAAGATCGATCAAATCATCGCTAGAATGAAAAAATTAGTTGCGAAGGAAAAAATTGGCGGACAGGACCTATCCATAGCTTTTGGATATGAAACTAAGCAAAAAGAAGAAGAGGATATCGAAGGAATTTTTAAACAGGCAGAAGATAATATGTACTGCCACAAACGATGTGAAAGTACGGTCAGAAGAAGGTAATAAAAAAGAAACCCACCGTGAAAAAACGGTGGGTTTCTATTACTTAAGAGTAGCATTTATTTATTATAGATGGGTGATTTTATAGCTCTAAATGGCGTGGATAGGTATAATCGGCTTCCATATTCAAAAAGGTGTAACCTTCTTCCTGGAGCGTTTCTATCACAACTGACATGGCTTCCCGGCTGGACGATTTGAGTTCGGCGTGGGACAAAACAACCGAAACATCGTGTTGCCGGCAACTTTCAATAATTTTTTGAGCAATCACATCACTTGGTGGCGGATCGGCGCAGCCATCGCCGGAAGAAACATTCCAGTCACTATAATTATAGCCCCGGTCTAAGATACCTTGAATACAGGCTTCGTTAGAATTCATTGACCCACCTGGAAAACGGAAAATACGGCTGGTATTGTCTTGAACGGTTATCTTCTTCTGGAATTGATCCAGTGCATCGACGTCAGCAAAAAACGCTTCTGGCGTATCATAGAGACCGTAGTCGTGGCTACTGGTATGATTGGCCAGGGTATGGCCTTCATCCACAATGCGGCGATACATGTTTTTGGCATGATCATTGTCGTGAAGGGTTGTAAAGAAGGTTCCTTTTATATTGTAGTCAGCGAGGGTATCTAAAAGCTCTCCGGTATCGTCGCTGGGACCATCATCGAAGGTTAGAAAGACCACTTTGATTCCGTCAGTATCTCCGCTTCGAAGACGAGATTTTATATCAGCGAAGGGATCTGCATTATTCACCTGTGGTGGCGGATCGGCCTTGATATTTTTGTTGGTTGTATTGTTTGTGGTTTCTGATTTTGGCGCATTGGTTTCCGACGAATTAGCAGAAGAAGTCTGGAGGATTTGTGCTTGAGAGTGGAAAGCCGCGGCCATTTTTGTCATTAAAAAAAATAAGGACATCATAATCATTACGATCAGAATAAGACTCAAAACAGATAATGTCAGGAATCGGGGCATGTTTTTTACTCTTAATTTTGAAGAGGAGTTCTTTCTCATTGCGACCTCAGTTTTTTTTCAATCAGGTTAAAGTGCCAGCATCATCGATGCTGACCTGCCAATAACTAATTGTAGCAGAAAATGAACTTAATGTGCAATTGATTTCTCGCATTTTTACAGAAATTTAAAACGCGTCTGCATCCAAGGCCTCAGAATTGTGATTTTAATATCGTAAAGAATTAAGTCAGTCTGGTAAGATAAAACGAGTTCAAAAATAAACAAGGTAATTAATAATTGGTTGAATTTAAACTAAGCTTATGATAGCCTATCTTTTATTTGAAGGAGATGCTTATGAACATCAACGTAGTGATTAATCAGATGTTGGAGCTGTTTATAATTCTGACACTTGGCTATATTTCAGCAAAACGAAAGATTGTCAGCCCGAAATTCGGAGCCCAGCTTTCTAACTTTATTTTAAGCATTACCCTGCCATGTATGATGTTAGCTTCGGTGGCGTCAATGCCTAAGGATACAGATCATAAAGAGGTCGTAATGATGTTTGTAATTGCAATTCTTTTTTATATAGTGATGCCGTTCATTGCCTATTTTATTACAAGAATACTGCTAGTAAAGAAAGAAGACCGTCATTTATACATGTATATGACGATATGGTCTAACGTGGGTTTTATGGGTTTTCCGGTGATTGCATCAATTTTTGGTGCTGGTGCGATTTTTTATGCCACTATCTTTAATCTTATTTTTAATGTCAGCAACTTTACCCTTGGGATCATGCTGATGTCAAAGGAAGGAAGAAAAGCACTGGATGTAAAAAAATTTTTGTCCCCGGGAATAATGGCATCAATTGCATCAGTGATCATGTTTAGTCTCAAATTGCAACTCCCGGTGCTACTCAATGATACCGCAAAAACAGTTGGCAGTACCACGTCAGCTTTGGCTATGATTGTCATTGGCATCGCATTAGCAGAAATTCCGATTAAAAGTGTTTTTACGGAGATTCGGCTTTATCCTTACGTGATTATTAAGCAGATTCTGCTGCCTTTATTTGCCTGGATAGTATTAAAAAATGTGATTGTGAACCCTTATTTACTTGGAATTGTGATTGTGATTATTGCCATGCCCGTGGCAACATCGACCGTTCTTTTTGCCAACCAATATGAAAATAACGTTTGCCTGGCAACCAAAGGTGTATTTATTACGACCCTGGCATCAGTTGTTACCATTCCAATGATCAGTTATCTGTTGATGTAAGGCATTAAAATAAGTCAGTAAATTAACAGATGATAAATTTAAATATATTTAAGTGGCAGGGTATCAATTGTTATTTGAGAAAAGGCTATATTTATACGAAACAATATGCTAGAATAGTTAATAATTTAGTGGGAACTAAGAATAATTCTCACAGAAACCGGAGAAAATTTAAAATGGAATTAACAGAAGTATTAGATTTGGCAGACAAAAGCGGTTTTAGCCGAGCGGCGGAACTAAAGGTATCAACGATTGATTTAAATCCCCAGGTAAGACAAATGTGTGCTGATAATAAATGTAAAATTTATGATACCAATTGGGCATGTCCGCCGGGGTGTGGAACCTTGGACGAATGTGGTAAAAAGGTTAATAACTATCAGTATGGTGTGATTCTCCAAACGACTGGAGAATTGGAAGATAGTTTTGATTTTGAAGGCATGGAAGAAATTAAGGAAAAGCACAATGTGAGCTTTGATCAACTGGTGAATGCATTGTTTGACAAAAAAGCCGATATGCTTCCCTTGGGAGACGGCTGTTGTTCCTTATGTAAAAAATGCACCTATCCGGATGAAGCCTGTCGTTTCCCCGAAAAGGCCTTCTCATCCATGGAAGCCTTTGGGATTCTCGTCAGTGATTTGTGTAAATTAAATAATCTGGAATATTACTACGGACCGAATACGCTTACCTATGTGGGCTGCATATTATTTAATTAGCATATTGTTTAAGTAGATAGGTAGGTGAGCAAAGATAAAAAGTGCTCCTGATCTGAATAAGCAGATCGGGAGCACTCTTTTACGTTGTTTGCGCGTGCCGTTTGGGAGATAGAAACCAAATTGTTGGTTTAGTAAATGAAACCAGTTTCCTAATTAGTAAAAATGACAAAATTTATAAATAAAGGTTGACATAAACATTAAATTGATTTAAAATTTGTTTAGGTTGCGGTGTGTAGCCTGGTGACAAAAGAATCAGAGAAAATTTTGGGGCACCAAGTGTAATCGATATCAGGCTGCAAAAACGATTAGCGTTTAAATCATCGTTTTCGTTATGGTTTTACCTGAAAGCCCCTGAAAAAGAAGAACAATTAACCGTTCTCGCTCACACTGGCGGGAATCGTTAATGGAACTGATATCGTATTTCGATATCATCAATAAATAATCAAACAGGAGGAAAAAAACATGTCAAAAATTGAAGAAGTTAAAGCAAAGGTTGAAGCAGGAAAGTCTAAATTAGTACCAGGGCTGGTACAGGAAGCCCTGGATGAAGGCAGTGCACCAGGTGAAATTCTCCAGGCGATGGTCGATTCCATGGGTGTTGTTGGGGACAAATTCTCTTCTGGCGAAATTTTTGTTCCAGAAATGCTCATCGCTGCCAAAGCCATGTCAAAAGGGGTTGAGGTCTTAAAACCACTGATGGCTGGTGACGGCTCTGCCTCTCTGGGTACTTGTGTTATCGGTACCGTGGCTGGGGATCTTCACGATATTGGCAAAAATCTGGTATCGATGATGATCGAAAGTGCTGGGTTCGATATGGTTGATTTGGGTGTTGATGTACCGGCTGATACCTTCGTTTCCGCCGTTAAAGACAATGACAATGTGAAAATTGTCGCGTGCTCGGGTCTTCTGACCACCACCATGCCCGCCTTAAAAGAAGCCGTAGCAACGGTAAAAGCAGCTTGCCCGGATGTAAAAGTTATTGTTGGTGGAGCCCCGGTAACACCGGAATATGCCGCCGAAGTTGGTGCTGACGGCTATGCACCAGATGCTGGCAGTGCCGCTGTCAAAGCCAAAGAACTGGTATCGGCATAATAAGAATTAATAATTTGCCATAGGGTCCATTTATAATTGTTTAAACCAAAATACAGGAGGCTTAAAAATGTTAACAAAACGACAAAACCTATTAGAAACGATCAAAGGTGGAAATCCCGATCGATTTGTAAAACAATATGAGTTTATGAATCTTATCATGGAAGCGCCGCTGGGTGCGATGGTTGGTCCTGGACAAACAATCAAAAATGGTTGGGGAATTACCTTTACCTGGCCGGAAGGGCAATTGGGAGGATTTCCAGTCCATGATGATGAACATAAGGTATTAAAGGATATTACTGACTGGAAAAATCAGGTTAAAGCACCTACGGTTGAAACTTCTGATGAGGCTTGGGCGGCAGCGGTTGCACACGCCAATGCTGTTGATCGAAATGAAGAGTTCGTAACGGCCTTTGTGGCACCAGGAATCTTTGAAATGACCCATCATTTGATGAGCATGGAAGATGCGCTGATGGCCTTGTATGAAGAGCCAGAGGATATGCATGATCTGATTGACTATCTGGTTGAGTATGAACTGGCATATGCCAAAGAAATGATTAGCCGTCTTCATCCGGATTGTATTTTCCATCATGATGATTGGGGTAGTCAGATTTCTTCTTTCGTTTCGCCGGAAATGTTTGCGGAGTTCTTTGTACCGGCCTATAAAAAAATCTATGGTTATTATAAAGACAATGGTGTTGAACTGATTGTTCATCATAGTGACTCTTATGCTGCGAATCTGGTACCAGCCATGATTGAAATGGGAATTGACATCTGGCAGGGTGTCATGACGACCAACAACGTACCGGAGTTGATTAAAAAATACGGCGGTCAAATTTCCTTTATGGGCGATATTGATAGTGGCGTTGTCGACTTCCCTGGCTGGACTCCCGAGATCATTTTTGAAAAAACGAAAGAAGCCTGCGAGCGGTGCGGAAAACTTTATTTCATTCCCGGAGCAAGCCATGGTTTGAATTTTGGTTGCTTCCCGGGTGTTTATGAATCTAATGACGAAGCCATTGACAAAATGAGTGCGTTAATGTTTTAAAGATCCTGAAAATAAATAAAGTCAATAAACTAAAGCGAAACATAAAACCGCCGGAACAATTGTTCCGGCGGTTTTGATTTTTTGTGTTTTATTTGAAAGATGCGGTCGGGTTGCCATTATCAAGTTTCAGGGTGATTTCAGAAACTGAGAATAAATCGATTTTTGACCATTCAAAGGTTGTTCCCTCCGAATCAGCAATCATCAGATCCCAGTATTGTTCTTCTACCTCTGAATCGAAGACAATATCGGTAGTACTTCCGGTTGGCAAGGTATCGGTTGTTAGGATATCCTCGCCCCAGCTTTCTTCACCGGTTGGGGAAACAAAGACAGCGTAAATTTCAATCCCGGTTTCATTGACAATGGTGAAATCCTGGGAATAAACGGTATCTTCGTCAGTGGATGAAGAATCATTCGCTGCGGATGAACTGCCACAACCTGCGAAAATAAACACCGATAAAGCAAAAACCATGAGTACACTAAAAAATTTCATTCTTTTCATTTTTCACACCTCTTAAATAAATTTATGTTAGAACTATCATACCAACAAATAGTTTTGAGAACAATTCAATTTCACGAACAAAAAAAGGGTTTCACGCCACAATTATGTTGCAAACAAATTGTTAAATAGGCTTCAATATGATAAAATTAGTAAAAATAGTTGATGATGAGTGGTCAGATGGAGGATAGCGTGGTTTATATCGCAGTTTGTGAAGATGAATTTGAGTATCAGAAAAAAATTAATCATTTCATAAATAATTACGGAGTTAGCAATGGTTGCGACTTTGAAATCACTTTCTTTTCTACGGCTGAAGATTTTTGGGAAAGTTTTCAGGCTAGCTATTTTAATATCATCTTTCTGGATATTTATTTAGAAAATGGTAACGGCATTGAAATTGGAAAGGAACTTAGAAGTCTGGGGGAGGATTGCCAAATTGTATTTATTACCTCAAGCAGAGACTATGCAATTGAAGGGTTTGAGTTAAAGGCACGACACTACATCATCAAGCCGATTTCAGAAGAAAAAATAGTTGAAGCATTAAATCGATGTCTGGCAATGCTAACTGAGGACTGCAAAGCGATTAAAATTCCGGTTGGAAAACTTGAACGCGCGATTCGATTAAAAGATATCATTTATGTGGAAGTTTTCAATAAGGTTTCCGTCATTCATACCGCTAATGAAGAAATAAAAACGTATCTGCCCTTAACCCAATTGGAAAGCGTGCTGGGCGGGTCCCCTTTTTTACGCTGTCACCGTTGCAGCATTGTAAACATGAATTGTGTTGAGGACTTTACAACGACTGATTTTATAATGAAAAATGGCGACCGGGTCGGGATACCCAGAAGTAACAGCGTAGCAGTTCGACAGCAGTATCTGGACTTTGTGTTTTCAAAAGTACGAGGTGACATAAGTGCTAAATAGTTATCTTAACATTGCCTGGGGGATTGGTTTGTCGATACTCCCTTATTTTATTTTGGCCTTTATTCCGGTATGGAATCAGCTTCGGTATTCAAAAAAAACGGTTATTACCGCTGGAACCCTGTGTATGCTACTAAACATCGTTTCAGTTATCCTAATTATTGAGTGGGTGCCGGATTGGAACAGTCTGCGCTTTTTTCACAGTGTTGTTTTTTTGCTTCTCTATGTAGGAGTTTACACGGCGGTGGTCAAGGGAACCCCATCAAAGTTGGTGTTTATTGCCTTTCTGGTAAAAAGCTATGCCGATTTTATTGTCAACATGGCCAAGTTTCTGGAGGTTTCTTACCTTACCTATGGTTTGCACAAGGTTTATGTCCAGACCTCCTATTCTTTTTATTTCAACTTGTTTCAATGCGTAATCCTAATGGTGACCTATCCGCTGGTATGGATTTTTTTCAGAAAAAAAATCAGTAAGGTCATGCAGACCCATAACAAAGCATGGCGTTACCTGTGGATTATCCCGATGGTCTACTACATTATCAGCTTGTCATTCGGGGCCATGAATGCAAAACTGATTGCCCAATGGCAGTTTCTGGTGTTTAATACGGTAGCATTTTTGGGATTTTACCTGATTTATTATGTAGTTATTGAAATGCTGGAACAATCCCAGAAAAATATGATTTTAACGGAAAGCAATGAAATCATCAAACAGCAGCTCTTGTTCCAATCAGAATACTATAAAAAATTTGGTGAGTGTATTGAAGAAACCCGGAAAGGTGAACATGATCTGCGGCATCATCTAAACACTGTGCTGGGGCTGATCCAGCAACAGAATGACAACAAGGCTGAAAGATATATTTTCGAACTGTTAGGAAACCGATTGAGCATTTCGGATGTGCTCTACTGCGGGAATGATGCGGTTAATGCGATCCTTAGTTATTATGCCAATATCTGTAAGTCAGAAGCCATTGATTTATTCATTGAAACAATGGTTCCCGGGGATTTGGAAATTGATGAAACGGATTTATGTGTTGTTTTTGGGAATGTGCTGGAAAATGCCCTGGAAGCCTGTCGATGCATCATCTCAGGAGATAAAATTATTAAACTGTCGTCCCAATTTATTGGCAACAAGCTATATATTAGTGTAGACAACCGCTATGCCGGAGAAGTTCACATTAAAAATGGGGTTTTCCTTTCCAACAAAAGAGCGGAAGCTTCCGGCATTGGCATTATTTCGGTGACGGCCATTGCGAAGAAGTATGATGGGGAGGCGCGCTTTGAAGCGGGTGATCAGGAATTCAGGGTTTCTGTAGTTTTGTCCAATCAGGATCACACAAAACAGAGGAAAGCCCGAACCTTACGACCGGTTTTGGATTAAATAATAAGTCTTGTCAGGTCGGTAATTAATCTTTATAATAAATATAACAAAAACGTGGCTTATTTTAGAGCCAAGGTGAAATGGTGATCAGAAACCAGATTGTGTGAAATACGAAAAAAATTAAAAAGGGAGTAATAAATGAGTTTTGAGTTAATCCAGGAAATTCCGTCACCCCGCGAAATTTTTAAAATGATGCCACTGTCCGAAGCGGGTAAAAGAATAAAAGTCCAACGGGACCAAATAATCAGAAATATTTTCGAAGGAAAAGATGACCGTTTTATTTTAATTATTGGGCCCTGCTCCGCAGACAATGAAACGGCAGTAATTGATTATGTGAACCGTCTAAGTGTTATTCAAAAAGAAGTGGAAGATAAGATTGTGATAATCCCACGAATTTATACCAATAAACCGAGAACGACCGGAGAAGGTTATAAGGGAATGCTTCACCAGCCGGATGCCAACAAGAAGGCTAACATGGTAGAAGGGATTAAAGCGATTCGGCAATTGCATATCCGCTCCATTGAAGAAACGGGTTTGTCCTGTGCGGATGAGATGCTGTATCCGGAAAATTATGCCTATCTGGAAGATCTGCTCAGTTATGTGGCGATTGGGGCCCGGTCGGTTGAAAACCAGAAGCACCGTCTCACTGTCTCCGGACTGGAAATCCCGGTGGGAATGAAAAATCCAACCAGTGGCGATATCACCGTGATGCTAAATTCGATTCAAGCCGGTCAGGCAGAGCATACTTTTATCTACCGGGGTTGGGAAGTGAAAACCTCTGGAAATCCCCTGACCCATGCCATTATGCGTGGATCAGTAGATCAGCATGGACGCAATTATCCGAATTATCATTATGAGGATATCATGCACCTGATTAGACTTTATGAAAAACGTGATTTTTCCTGTCCAGCAATTATTATTGATTTAAATCATGCCAATTCCAACAAGTGTTTTGGTGAGCAACCCCGGATCGCCCGGGAAGTACTGCGTAATCGCCATTACGATACCGATTTGAAAAAATATGTTAAGGGTCTAATGATCGAAAGCTATATAGAAGAAGGCAATCAACCGGTTGATGGTGGGGTATACGGAAAATCGATTACCGATTCCTGTCTGGGCTGGAAGGCTTCACATGAGCTGATTCGGACCATTGCAGAAAAAGTATAACAAATAAAAAAAAGTGGCAACGTCGTCAAGCCTTTATTATTAAAGGTCTGACGGCTTTTTTTATGGAAAAATAAGGAGACATCCTGGCTTAGTGACTAAAATAGGGAACGTGGGGTATCTAATAGACAAACCCTATTGTTAAAATGATTGAAAATAGTTGCTGAAAGGGTCATGGAATATGAATAATATCCGTAAACAAAAGATCGACAAAGTGACGGGATTTATCAGAACGTTATTTAGCCACCTGAAAAGGCAAACTGTCAGAATGAAAAATAATGGCGCTGGTTACCAGGATCTTAACGACTTAAAAAATCACTTGTTTTACATAATCACTTTTTATTTTATTTTGTTGGGCCCGGTACTCTTTTTTTATGGCGCCTATTTATTTTATCAAGAAGGCGAGTATGTAACCGCTACTCTTGAATTTTGTCTCTATTTTGTCGCGGTTTTTGTTCTGTTGAACTGGAAAACTAATCTTCGCTTTAAAAAACTGTTCTTCCTGCTGATTTGTTATTTTGTCAGTGTGCTGGTACTTTTTGTGGCTGGACCAATGGGGGCCGGAATGGTGTGTGTAACAGTGGTACTGGTTTTATCGGGATCTTTGCTTGACAGACGTTGGGTGCTGAAATTCATTACTTTTAATCTGTTTACTTTTGTACTCATCACTATTTTGTTGGATCGCGGTTTTTTTAATGAATTTGCCATTGCCGATTACGGTTCGATCTGGCTGATCGTTGCCGTCAGCAGCCAGGTTCTTGGCATTGGTTTATTGTTTATTATTCAAACAATCGATGATGAGCTGGACAAACAGTCAAAAATTGTAGCCAAAGCTAAAGAGAAGCTGGAAATCAGTGAGCAGAAATACCGCTATTTAAGCTATCATGATCACTTGACCGGAGTTTATAATCGACTGTTTTGGGAAGAAGAGCAAAAACGGATTGGTAGCGAGAATCAGCTGCCCATCTCAATCATAATCGGGGATATCAATGGGATCAAACTAATAAACGATGCATTTGGTCATGAAGCCGGGGATCGGATTATTATAGAAACAGCACGAATTATGAAAAGCTGTTGTCATGATGATGCGTTGATGGCCAGAACCGGTGGGGATGAATTTAGTATTCTAATGCCAAAAACATCCCGGGAAACGGCTTTAGAACGAATGGATGAAATTAAAGAGGCGTTTATTTTGCATAATCGCCGGATTTTGAATGAGGCTTTTCATATCAATGTGGCATTGGGATCGGGCACCAAAGAAAAGCCCCATGGCGATTTGAAGCAAACCATTAAAAGAGCTGAGCTATATATGAATAGCCGTAAGTTACTGGAACAACGAAGCTCCCACAGTACAATTATTTCATCAATCAAGGCGACAATGTATGAGAAAAGTCATGAAACGGAGGAACATTCCGAGCGGTTGGCAGCCCTGTCCCGCATGGTTGGTGAAGCCTTAAAGCTGTCGCAGATTGAACTGGATCATCTGGAGCTTCTGGCGACCCTTCACGATATTGGCAAGGTGGGAATTGATGATCGGATTTTAGGAAAACCGGGAAAATTGACAGATGAAGAATGGCTTGAAATGAAAAAGCATCCTGAAATCGGCTACCGGATTGCCGCGGCTTCTCCCGAGCTGGTATCAATCTCAGAGTTTATTCTTAGTCATCATGAGCATTGGGATGGCAGCGGTTACCCGAAAGGTTTAGCGGGTGAGGCGATTCCCTTACTGTCTCGGATCATTGCCGTGACGGACGCCTATGATGCGATGACGGAAAATCGTGTTTATCGGAAAGCGATGGATCGCGAAAGTGCGATAGCAGAAATCAAGAACAATGCCGGAACTCAGTTTGATCCTGAGATTGCAAAATTGTTTGCCGGAATGATGAAACAAACAGAAGAACGTATTATCGGAAGAATTGATTAAATGAGTTAGAAAAATGCGGCAGATTCTTTAATTTAAGAACGAACCGCATTTTTTAGAATTTTGTATAATTGAACAGCATCACTGTGAATTCACGAAGTTAAGAAAATCGATTTAAATGGCTCATTGATCCAGAAACAGATTGATAATTAAATGAAACTTATCCGGGTTTTGAAACATCAGACCATGTCCTGCTTCGGCAATTAAAACGAGTTTGGAGTTGGGTAGCTTGCTGGCCAGATATTGGGCATTTTCCGAGGGCAAAATAAGATCGTCTTTACCGTCAATAACCAGGGTTTCATGCTGGAGAAAGGGGATTCGATTGCAGGAACCCTCCCATTTATTGATAGCCTCGGCCTGTTTGATTATCGCATCGGGATTCATGGTCCCCAGTGGACGATAAAATATTTCCCGAATCCGATCCTGATTGTTTTTTATCCACTCTGATGGAAAAATAAGTCGTAACCATTCATGAACCTTTTCAGAAGGGGAGCTCAGGGTGTTTTCAAGTTTGGAAAGTACCTTTGGCTCCGGTGGAAAAATTTCCGGATGACAAAGCGAAGCGTAAAGGATCAGCTTGTTAACAATTTCAGGATGCCTCAAGGCTAATTCTTGGGCAATAGAGGCACCCATGGACCAGCCCAGCACATGTGCTTTTTCGATCTTTAAAGCAAGCATGAATTCATAGGTGTCCTCGGCAAATTGTTCAATCGTAAAATCCTTGTGACCAGAACTGGTTTCTCCCATGCCGCGATTATCAAAAACAATGACTTTGTATTTTTTCGCCAGGGAACGAAGAAGCCGTTCCTCCCAAAGGTTCATGGTACCGCCATAACCCATAATTAAAAGCAGAGGATACCCGTCTCCGTAAGTGCGATAGCTCATATTGATGTCTTCAACTCTTACCATAACAACACCTCTCTTTAAGAAATTAATGATCGTATATTTAATACCCACAAAGAAGGAGTTTATCAGCCTCTTGCTATAAATATTTGAAAAAACAGAGGGGAGTCCTGTTTCGAAAATAGCAAAATAGACCGGATTGCATATTTACAAAAGAGTTACAAACGTTTACAATACAGCTATTTACTTATGACAGAAAGATGATACAATATAATTGAATCAAGGATCAACCAATCCTTTTCCAATTGAATGACAGGATCATTAAAAAGTAAATAAGCACTTGACTGAATGATAAGATCAAGGAGAAGATTATCCGATTATAATAATAACTCAGAGATAAGCCTCGAGGATCTGGTTTTATCGATCATAGACTCTACAATGGAAAAATTCTCATCACTATGAGAATTGGTAAGTACATTGTTAATCACAATCAGATTTATTGGAGATCGGTATTCACATTATGATACCCACATAAAAAAACTGTGGTCATAATAAAAATAATAGATCAAGGATAGGTAATCGATGCGAGAAGAGAAGATGATTTTTAATTGAAATTCAGAGAAACAAAGGGAAAAATTTGGACGAAAGAACAGATTGTTCAGAAATTTATTTCACTTGAAAACCCCCAATGAGCTAGCTGCCAATAGGTAATAGAAGCGAAAATAAAAAGTAAGATAATCCTCAAACAAGTAGCAGATTTACAATGGGAAAGTGAAGAGGAAGATTTTTGAAAAACAGAAAGGGGTGAGTCCCAAAAAATGACAGCTGAGATTGCAAGCTGAGGCCGATTCTACATAAATAATTGTGGAATCGGCTTTCAGCTTTTTTGCGAAGGAAATAGAATTCAAGCTTGAGAATAGAGATAATCACAGGAACTCCTACAATAAAGAGCGAACATCAAGGTGTGAGTTGCTTAAGAATAAAACAAATAAGCACTAAGAATGCATAGAATTCAAGCACCAAATTTGATATAATTAGCTGAAAATAATCTGGCGTTTATTTAATCGGCGACTGGCAATTAAATGACACAGTAACAAATTGGTGCGAGGAGATTTAGGATGATTGATTATTTGAAAAACAGTGTGTTTGACATAAAATCCGATCAGATGGATGCGGAGGCCATACACACAAGTATTGTTTCAGGGGTACGGCTAAAAGGAGCGCCTCTCATTATTCTCTTTTGTGCGATCATTGTCGCATCGGTAGGTTTAAATACGAACTCAACAGCGGTGATCATCGGTGCGATGCTGATATCACCTTTGATGAACCCTATTATTGCAATGGGTTATAGTATCGCAACCTATGATGGCCTGCTGCTTAGAAATGCCGCGATCAATTTCATCACTCAGATCATTATTGCATTAATTGGTGCCTCGATTTATTTTTTCCTGACGCCTGTGCATGAACCAACCAGCGAACTGTTGGCGCGAACCGGGCCATCCTTTTTTGATATGCTGATCGCTTTCTTTGGCGGAACGGCAGGGGTTATCGGGATAACGCGAAAAGAAAAAACAAATGTTATTCCAGGGGTTGCCATTGCCACGGCGTTGATGCCTCCGATGTGTACGGTTGGTTATGGAATAGCGAATGGCAATGTTGACTACATTTTTTCGGCAGCTTATCTGTTTACGATCAATGCTTTTTTTATTGTTGTTGCAACCTTTATATTTTGTAAATTGCTCCAATTAAAACAAGCCGATGTTGTAAAAGAACGGTATAATAAAATTATTAAAAGATCAATCATTATCGGTGTAATTCTGATTACGATTCCAGCAACCGTTTCGGCGGTTTATGTTTCGGCGGTTTCAATTCAAAAAAACGCGATTTATTCCAGTGTGAAAACCTTTGTAAATGGCGAGGTCAATTCATCCACTACGACTACGATGCGTGCAACGATTGACCCAGATGCAAAAAAACTACGATTGGATTTAGTGGGAGATATCTATACTTCAGATCAGATTGACGAAATTAAGGGGAAACTGAAGGATTGTGGATTGGAAGACTACAGATTAGAAGTGATTCAGGATATTCGGACGACACTTTTTAGCTATTTCGAAAATGTGAATGGCCAAGGCATTCAAGAAAGCGAAATTGTGATTGTCTAAAAAGGGCAGATTAATTTAAAAAACACGATCACATGAGGGCAGAAAAAGCGACCTCAAATAAGTGATAACGGATAAAACAGAACAGCCACAAACCTGATTGGCAGGTTTATGGCTGTTTTTTTGCTTTGGTAGCATTATTTTGTTTTTAGATAGTGATGGCAACTTCTGGCAGCTTCCCGGCCTTCATTGATGGCCCAGACAACCAGGCTCTGACCGCGACGGATGTCGCCGGCAGCAAAGATGTTATCGACACTGGTCTGGTAAACGCCGTAATCGGCTTTGACATTGGAGCGGGGATCCCGTTCCAGACCCAGTTGGTCAACTAACAGGTCATCCGGTCCCAGAAAGCCCATCGCCAGTAAAACCAGGTCAGCGGGCAGAACTTTTTCAGTTCCGGGAATTTCTTTCATGATCATGCGTCCGGCTTCGTCGGCCAGCCATTCAATTTCCACGGTATGCACTTCTTTGACGTGGCCGTTGGCATCACCGACAATTTTTTTAGTGGTGGTGCAGTATTGGCGGGGGTCGTTGCTATATAGGGCAACTGCTTCTTCCTGACCATAATCCAGTTTATAGGTTTTAGGCCATTCCGGCCAGGGATTATTGGCAGCTCGAGTGGCCGGTGGTTTGGGCATAATCTCTAATTGCAGCACGCTTTTGCAGCCGTGACGGATGGATGTGGCAACACAGTCGGTGCCGGTGTCGCCGCCGCCGATAATGACGACATGCTTATCCTTGGCCGAAGTATAGTTGCCATCGGCCAGGTTGGAGTCTAACAGGCTTTTGGTATTGGCTGACAAAAAGTCAATCGCAAAATCAACGCCTTGCAGTTCTCGGCCTTCTACCGGCAGATCGCGGGGTTTGGTGGCGCCGCCACATAAGACAACGGCATCGTAATCGGCTGTTAAAGCGGCTACCGGATAGTCTTTACCAACCTCGGTACTGGTGACAAAGTTGATGCCTTCAGCGGTCATCAGGTCAACCCGACGCTGAACCACGTCGATTTTATCCAGTTTCATGTTGGGGATGCCGTACATTAACAGTCCGCCAATCCGGTCAGCCCGTTCGTAGACGGTGACGTTGTGGCCGGCTTTGTTCAGCTCGGCAGCACAGGCCAGTCCCGCCGGACCGGAACCGACCACGGCAATTTTTTTGTCAGTTCGATGTTTGGGGGGGGTGGGGGTAATCCATCCTTCTTTGAAGGCATGATCGATAATCGTGCATTCATTGACTTTAATGGTAACCTGAGGTTCATTTAGTCCCACGGTACAAGCCCCTTCACAAGGTGCCGGGCAAACCCGACCGGTGAACTCAGGGAAGTTATTGGTATTAAGCAGGCGGGCCAGCGCTTCCTTCCATAATCCTTTATAGATCATGTCATTCCATTCAGGAATTAAGTTATGAATAGGGCAGCCCGAGGCACCACCAGCAATCATCATGCCGGAGTGGCAGTAAGGTACACCGCAATCCATGCAACGGGCACCCTGGAGCTGTTGCTTTTCTTCGGGAAGTTCCAAATGAAACTCCGCCCAGTCTTTAATCCGTTCGAGCGGGGCCCGATCCTTTGGTACTTCCCGGTTATATTCTAAAAATCCTGTTGATTTTCCCATATTCGTCTACCTCCTCACTAATTTCCGCTTACCCGGGACAGATCCCGGTTATTTTCGTCAAAAGCTGCCATTAAGGCTTCATCGCCGGTAAGACCAAGGGCTTTAACCCGTTCCATGGCATCCAGCATTCGTTTATAATCGCGCGGTAAAACCTTGGTAAACTGTTTTGCATAGGTATCAAAGTCATCAAGTATTTTTTGTGCCAGTAAACTGTTGGTGTAATCCCGGTGTTTTGTTATTAAATCTTTTAACTCGGCGCGTTCAGTGGCATCGGTAATTTTAACCAGATTGACCATCTCAGCATTACAGGATTCACAGAAGTTTTCGTCCAGATCCAGCACATAGGCGACGCCTCCGGACATCCCGGCCGCGAAGTTTCGGCCTGTTTTTCCCAGGATGACAACCTTTCCGCCGGTCATGTATTCACAGCCATGATCCCCCACTGATTCAACCACGGCAGTAACCCCGCTGTTACGAACGCAGAAACGTTCGCCGGCGGCGCCCCTAATATAGGCTTCACCCTGGGTTGCGCCATAGAAGGCAACATTTCCAATGATGATGTTCTCTTCAGGGACAAAGGTGGCTTGCTTGGGCGGATAGATCACCATTTTTCCGCCGGATAGGCCTTTGCCGAAATAGTCATTGGCATCGCCTTCCAGTTTAATGGTGATGCCCTTAGGGATAAAGGCCCCTAAACTTTGGCCCGATGAACCCGTCAGGTTAAGCGTGATGGTATCCTCAGGCAAACCTGATTCGCCATAACGCTTGGACACCTCATTACCAATGATGGTACCAACGACCCGATTGACATTTTTAATGGTGGTGGTGATTTCCACCTTCTCAGCTTTTTCCAGAGCCGGTTGACACAGATCCAGTAACTCGGTTAGATCCTTGGATTTTTCGATGTTGTGGTTCTGTTTGATTTGACAGTATAAACCGCCGCCTTCGGGAACTTCTGGCTGATATAAAATACTGGAGAAATCCAGACCCTTTGTTTTCCAGTGATCAATAGCGCGATTCATTTCCAGTTTATCGGAGCGGCCGACCATTTCATCAATGGTTCTAAAACCAAGTTCAGCCATAACTTCCCGGAGTTCCTGGGCAATAAACTTCATGAAATTGACAATGTGTCCGGGATCACCGATAAACCGTTCACGCAGTTTAGGGTTTTGAGTTGCTACCCCAACCGGACAGGTATCCAGATGACAGACCCGCATCATTACACAACCAAGAATAACCAGTGGGGCGGTAGCAAAGCCATACTCTTCGGCACCTAGCAGGGTGGCAACTGCTAAATCTTTACCAGTTAGCAGTTTCCCGTCAGTCTCGACTTTTACCCGGGTTCTTAAGTTGTTAAGTACCAGGGTTTGGTGGGTTTCAGCCAGCCCCAGTTCCCAGGGCAGACCGGCATGACGGATACTGGTTCGCGGTGAGGCACCGGTTCCGCCGTCATAACCACTGATTAGAATGACATCAGCTTTAGCTTTGGCGACCCCGGCAGCGATGGTGCCAACGCCGACTTCAGAAACCAGTTTAACATTGATTCGGGCTTCCCGATTAGCGTTTTTTAAGTCATGAATCAGTTCCGCCAAATCTTCAATGGAATAGATATCATGGTGGGGTGGTGGTGAAATTAGACCAACACCGGGGGTAGAGAACCGTGTTTTGGCGACCCAGGGATAAACCTTACGTCCTGGCAGTTGACCGCCTTCTCCCGGTTTGGCACCCTGAGCCATTTTAATTTGAATTTCCTTGGCACTGGACAGGTAATGGCTGGTAACACCAAAGCGTCCGGAGGCGACCTGTTTAATGGCACTGAGCCTGGAGTCGCCGTTGTGCAAAGGAATGTGGCGTTCAGGATCCTCGCCGCCTTCGCCGGTATTACTCTTGCCGCCGATACGGTTCATGGCAATGGCCAGGCTTTCGTGGGCCTCGCTGCTTAAAGAGCCATAGGACATGGCACCGGTTTTAAAACGGGTACAGATACTTTCTACCGATTCAACCTCATCAATTGCAATCGGTTGACGGTCTTTAAAGCTCATCAGGCCTCTTAGGGTACAGGTACGTTGACTTTGTTCATCGATCAGGGCGGTGTATTCCTTATACGTTTGATAGTCGCCCATTCGACAGGCGTTTTGCAGTTTATAAACGGCTTCCGGATTATAGGTATGATATTCGCCATCGGCCCGCCATTGGAAATTCCCGCCGGACTCTAGTGCATTGGCATCGGCAAAAGGATTGTGATAGGCTTCATCATGACGCATCTGGGATTCCCGGGCAATTTCATTAATCCCGATTCCTTCGATTCGCGATGGGGTGCGGGTAAAGTATTTGTCAATCACATCCGAGTTGATCCCCACGGCTTCAAAGATCTGGGCCCCATGATAGCTTAAAATGGTAGAAATTCCCATTTTAGAAAGCACCTTGATAACACCCTTGCTGACCGTTTTGATATAGGTTTTAATGGCTTTTTCATAGCCTACACCGGTTAACAAGCCGCGATCAATCAGATCTTCCACGGTTTCAAAGGCCAAATAAGGGTTAATGGCGGTGGCGCCATAACCGATTAGCACCGCAAAATGATGAACCTCACGTGGCTCACCAGATTCTACAATCAGGCTAACCCGGGTTCGGGTTAGATTATTGATTAAATGATGATGGAGACCGGAGATGGCCAACGCCGAGGGAATGGGAAGCATATTAGCGTTAACACCACGATCAGAAAGGATAATAATGGTGTTTCCGTCGGCAATGGCTTTGTCAGCGGCAACAAAAATATCTTCCAGAGCTTTTTCCAGACCATCACCGCCGGTGTTACTTTCAAATAAGGTTGAAAGTGTAACGGCTTTTATCCGTGGGTCATCCAGTTCCCGGATCTTTTCCAAGTCTTCATTACTGAGAATCGGCATGTCCAGGCTGATCTGGTGACAACTTTGCGGTAAGGGATTAATCAGATTACCTTCACCACCAAGATAAACCTCAGTACCTGTGATCAGTTCTTCCCGAAGGGCATCGATGGGGGGGTTGGTTACCTGAGCAAACATTTGCTTAAAGTAATTAAAAAGCACTTGAGATTTATCCGATAAAACTGCCAATGGAATATCATTACCCATAGCCCCAATAGGGTCGACACCGTCTTTGGCCATCGGTATAATCAGGGCTTTTAAATCTTCATAGGTATAACCAAATGATTTTTGACGTTGAACCAGGGTTTCTTTATTGGAGCTTATTTTTGTTTTTGGTACGGGCAACGTATCCAGAGTAATATTATGCTCTTCGATCCATTTGGCATAGGGTTCCTGACATGCAACGGAATGTTTGAGATCTTCATCATTAATGATCTCGCCTTTTTCAGTATCGATCATCAGCATCCGACCAGGCTTTAAACGCTCCTTACAGAGAATGTTTTCAGGCGGAATATCTAAAACGCCGACTTCAGAAGAGAGGATAACCAGATCATCTTTGGTTACATAATAACGGGATGGTCGCAAACCATTACGGTCAAGAACCGCTCCCAGTCGAATACCATCGGTGAAAGCGATGGCGGCAGGGCCGTCCCAGGGTTCCAGCATGCGGGAGTGATAATTATAGAAGGCTTTTTTCTCTGGGCTCATGGTAGTATGTTTGGACCAGGGCTCCGGGATCATCATCATCGCGCTATGGGCCATGGAACGGCCAGTTAAGCTTAAAAATTCGAAGGCGTTATCAAAAATGGATGAGTCACTGCCATCGACATCAACCACCGGAAAGGTTTTTTCCAACTCATTGCCAAAGAGATCACTTTGAAGCAGGGATTGACGGGCATACATCCAGTTAACATTGCCCCGGAGGGTATTGATCTCACCATTGTGGATCACGTAACGGTTGGGATGGGCACGTTCCCAGCTCGGGAAGGTATTGGTACTAAAACGGGAATGAACCATGGCAATAGCGGTGGTGACATCCGGGTCTTTAAGATCCTGGTAGAACTGACCAACCTGATCTTCAGTCAGCATCCCTTTATAAACGATCGTGCGGGAAGAAAAGCTGGCTGCATAAAAAGACAACCCTTTCTTTTTAGTTGCTTTGTCAACCTGTTTACGAATGGTATAGAGCTTTCTTTCGAAAGCCATGGAATCAGTGATTGCCGGATTTTTCTTGATAAAGACTTGTTTAAGAAACGGCATGCTTTCAATTGCTGTTTTTCCCAGGTTGCAGAGATCTACCGGGACATCCCGCCAGCCCAGCAAGGTTTGTCCTTCTTTTTTAATCGTCTCTTCCAGAATGGTTTCGCACTGTTTTCGCTGGTCGGCATCGGTGGGCATAAATAACATCCCCAAACCGTAGTCCCCGGGTTGGGGCAGGATAAAGCCTTCTTGACGGGCGGCTTTTTCCATAAACTGGTGCGGGATCTGGATCAGAATCCCGGCACCGTCACCGGTATTTTGTTCGGAGCCCCGTCCGCCCCGGTGCTGTAAATTAATAAGCGTTGTTAAAGCCTGCTTGACAATATCGTGGGATTTCTTTCCTTTGATATGGACAATTGCTCCGATGCCACAGGCATCATGTTCAAAAGTGGGATCATAAAGTCCCTGTTTTGGGGGTAAATTAGTGTGTTTCATACGCATTTTAACCTTCCTCAGAAAAATCTATTAATTAGTGAAGATAATAGGATGGGCCAATTGAATGTTGAATTGATTGATTGATTGTTTTTTAACAGGGCTTTTATTTTCTTCTATTATATACACCATCATCAAAGAAATAAAATTTTGCAAAATTGACCGTTGACACATTCCCTATTGTAATAAATAAGATGGAGTTTTATAATTATACTATAAAGTTCGACAATTATCACATAAATTTCATGGTATTATCAGATAAAACAAAATTTTTTTGTAATGTATTTTGCAAATTAATGCAATCGATGTTTTTACATCGCGTTCAATTGTTTTCCTAAACCGCACAGTTATGCCCTGCATTGGTTTGCAACAATCATCTTGCTGATGTCAATGATGGCTTTATTAAAGGTTAATGTTTTTTTAAGACTTTATGGGATAGAAATAGCTCTACCTCAATTAGAAATGGGATTGTTTCCTAATCGGGATAGAGCTTACCTGGCTTGAGCAAATTCTTTATTCAATTGAGAGGTGCAATAACAGAATGACTAGCTTCATTTTGCTAACACTACGGTGCAAGAACGCGTTACTTAGAACATTTCCCTACTGAGCTGGTCAATCACGTCGCTGGTTGCTTCATAAACCCCAGGGAAAGAGCTGATGTTTAAACCCTGACTTAAGCATGGAATAAAATAAAGCTTGCCACATTCTTCACAGGCTTTTTTTGTATCCGCATAGATTTTTTCTCGGGTCCAGCCGGGGAAATCAACGCGGCCACTGTCGATATCACCCATAAAGGTGATTTTTTCGCCGTATTTTTTAATCAGCTCCGGCACATTGTTGGTTGTCATCACACCCTGCCAGATATCAATGCCCATTTCAATCATAAAGGGAACCAAATTGGCAGCATAGCTGTCACTATGGTGAATAATCAGTTCGACACCATTTGCTTTCCAGAATCCATAGACCTTCTTGTAGGCGGGGACAATGAACTCATCAAACATTTCAGGTGAAATAAAAGAAGAAATTTGGCTGCCCCAGTCGTCATGATGGAATAATGCATCGGGATGAATGTGCTTGACCACTTCTTTCGCATAAGCCAGCTCATAGTCAACAACGTAATCAATTAGCTCTTTCATTGCTTCGGGTTCTTCATATAAGGCCATCAGGGCATCTTCCATGCTCATTAAATGATGGGTCATTTCAAAAATCCCTGGGGCGCAAAAGGCGGTGACAAATTTTTCATTTCGATCCACTGATTTTGCATGCGCTTCGGCGGCGGCCCATTCTTCATCGGTATAAAAGACAGAAGGCGCTTTGACTTGATTTTTCCAATCTGTGATATCTTTTAGTGCCTTGTGTTCCTCATCGTGCATCGGAAAGGAACCGATTTGATCGGCAGGCCAATCAAAGGTGATCCCCCATTTGTTTTTAACCCGGGTGCCGGGAGCCGGAGCCAGGGGAAGATCCATAGGGGCCTCCATAATCAGGTCCATAAATTCGTATTGATTGACAAATCGGTCCGGATTTCCACCCTTTATTACTTCCATCAAGTTTTGTCTTTTTGTTAACATTGCAATACCTCCTAAAATTTTGGTAGATTGATTTAAATAAATTTTGTATGAAATGCGTTTGTTTAAGGGAGCAATAGAGACTTAAGCGGTGGCCAGTTCCTTGGCTTTAACAGCCGCACTACCGGCATCTGGGGCATAACCGTCAGCACCGACTTCGGCGGCGTATTCCGGCGTTACCGGGGCCCCGCCAACAATAACTTTAACATCCGGGCAAGCCGCTTTAACGGTTGCCACGGCTTCTTTTAAGGCGGGCATAGTTGTGGTCAGCAGACCCGAACACGCGACAATTTTCACATTGTCATTATCTTTAACTGCTGAAACGAAGGTATCGGCTGGTACATCTACACCGAGATCAACCATATCGAATCCGGCACTTTCGATCATCATCGAGACCAGATTTTTGCCAATATCGTGAAGATCTCCGGCCACGGTACCGATGACACAGGTGCCCAGGGAGGCAGAACCATCGCCGGCCATCAGTGGCTTTAAGACCTCAACCCCTTTTGACATGGCTTTAGCAGCGATGAGCATTTCTGGAACGAAAATTTCGCCAGAAGAGAATTTGTCCCCAACGACACCCATGGAATCGACCATCGCCTGGAGAATTTCACCTGGTGCACTGCCTTCATCCAGGGCTTCCTGGACCAGACCAGGGACCAATTTAGACTTTCCTGCTTCGACCTTTGCTTTGACTTCTTCAATTTTTGACATGTTTTTTCCTCCTGATTTGATTTATTTGTGATATCAGATGATATCAGCTTTAAATTAGTCATTTTCATGTGTGTGCATGAAATTTGCTAATAAATGCCTTAAGCTAAGGGGTGTTTACTTGAAGTTTGTCTGATATTTTTTAACAGATCCCATAATTATCATTTTTCAATTACCTCACAGGATAAAATTAAGCACGTTGCGTCTAAATTTTGAGGTTACATTACGATGTTGCTTGTAAGCAATTTAAATATAAAACATCAAGAGCAAAAAGTCAATTAAATTCGTAAAAAAATATATATAAACTAAAAAGAGACTTAAGAAAACGATTAAATACTGTGAAAAATAAAAAAAAGAAGAAGCTCCTATTGTTTGCAAACAATAGGAGCTTCTTCGATATATAAATAATTATTAACTTCCTTGAGTTGGGGATACTCTTCTAGTAATCGATCAATGGTGCAGTTAGCAGAACTGAGCAACGATTTAAGGAACAGGCTATTGTAATCAAATTTCAAGGAATAAAACATTTGATTGATGCACAGATCGAAGAGTTCTTCTTTTGTGAGGAGGATTTCTTTTTCATACTGCTTCATGGTCAGTGCTCGAATAACCCCAAAAGATGCTGTTACCGCACAATCACAGAGCCGTTCTTTATCCGCTGTTTTTATTTGATCGTTCTGGTTAACCAAGGTTTTATAAAGCTCAAAGAGATTTCCATCTCGGGTCGCTTTTTCCAGCAGATCAAATTTGTTCATCTCGTAAATAAATCGATCGTAATGTGCGTCAATTTCGGTTAATTTAAAATGTAACTTAAAAAAAGTTATCAATTGCAACAGTTCATCGTCAGTGGGAAGATATTTAAGCAGATGCGAGTACAGTGTTTCATAGTTATTATTAAGCATGTCGCTGGCGATGATATCTTTGGTCTTAAAATAATAGGTGACTAAACCCAGATTGACACCAGCTTCTTTGGCAATCATGGTGTTTGGGGTGTTGGCGTAACCATTTTCCAGGTAGAGCCGTTTGGCGGTGTTATATATTTTGTCTCTTGTGTTCATGATCTGGTTATCCTCATTCTCTTGTTTTATAGTATAATAGCATAAAAAACAAAAGATCGTCCATGTCTAATTTATTTTCAGTCAGAAGATCCTAATGAAAAGTTGGTATAAATGAATAAGTTTAAACAGGGCTGATAAGTCTGTCAGAAGCAGGCGGAAAAAGAAAATGATTGATTAGTTTATAATTGGGTAATAAAATAAAACTTAAATCGGGCGGTAACAGATTCTGATTCCAGTAATTTGGGTAAAGAAAGATGAGGATCATAAAATGAATCGATTAAAGTTTTCTTTAGTGGTAGGAATTACCGTGACGTTGGTTTTAGTCTTGTCAGGCTGCGGCAGTAATGCGAATAGTGGTAGTGCTGGTCAGTCTAATCTTTCAAGAGATACTGTTTATGAGTTTTATGATGCGGTGCAATTGGACCAGACAAAGCAACAGGTGGATGCGGAATTAGGCGTTACGCCAACCGAAAGCACTCAAATTGGGAATGTCTTTACGTATGTGAATAATGATACCGGTTTTGGGGTGAGTGTTATGTTTGATGAAAATGGAATGGCCACAAGTAAAACCTTGTTTTATTCACTGACTAAAGATCTGGCTTTTTTAACAACGAAAGCAGTGACTAAGGAACAGGCAGAAAGTATACCTGAGGGTGCCACATATGATGAAGTAAAAAATATTCTAGGCGGAGAGGGAACCGAAACCAGTGTCACCCAGATTCCCTTTGAAGATAATAAGTTAAGCTACATAAGGGTGTGGATCAATCAGGATGGCACTATGCTTCAGATCGTTTTTTTAACGGATGGAACGATCGGCAACGTGAAGTTTTTCAATTAACGAGAAACCAAAATGTCTCAATTTGCCTTTGGGCCGATTGAGACATTTTTTTTGGGAAAGCGCAGTTCTTGTTGCGTCTTTGCTAATGTGCTGATATAGTAGGAAAAATAAATGTGAGAAACAAATATATATATAGGAGCAAAAAAATGATAACGGTCAGTGCAACAATCATATTAATTTCAGTTATAATAATCGGGCTTATTTTTGCTTTGACAAATGGGCTTCATGATGCCAGTTCAGTGGTAGCCACCTTTATCAATTGCGGAGCGGCCAGTCCCAAACAGGCAATTGCAGTGGCATCTTTTTTTGGATTGGTCGGAGCAGTGATTGGTGGGAACTTGGTGGCGGATGCTATCTCAGAGTTAATTGATTTGCCAACTGACACCGCCTTATTAACGGTTCTGTTTGCTGCTGTTTTTGGAGCCACCTTATGGAATTTAATTACCTGGAAATTAGGTTTGCCCTCCAGTTCCACCCATGCATTAGTTGGCGGAATAATCGGTGCTGTGATGGTATCATCAGGATACGAACACATTTTGTGGGGATGGGCGGAGCTAGTTAGCGAGGGTCACCAAATTACCGGGATTGTAAAAGTGATGATGGCCTTGTTTTTATCACCGTTTATCGGTTTTATGATTGCGTTTTTTCTGGAAAAAGTGACGAAATTTATTTTGCGAAATGCCAGGGTTTCTATTAACAGGAAGATTAATAAAATACAATGGTTAGTCGTGGCGGGTCTTTCTTATAGCCACGGATCCAATGATACCCAAAAAATTATTGGACTTTTTACGCTGGCTTTGGCCGCGTGGAGCGGAACTGCCATTCACACGGCGCCTCTGTGGGTACGAGGGAGTGGCGGAATTGTCATGTTTCTGGGCACCCTGCTGGGTGGCTGGAGCATTATGAAGACCTTGGGGCGAGGGATTTTTGATATTAAGCCGCTGCATAGCTTAAATTCGCAATTGTCCTCGGTGGCTTCGATTTTCGGAGCAACCCTGGTTGGGGCACCGGTCTCCACCACCCATGTGGTGGTCGGCGGGATTATGGGTGTTGGCGCCGGAGATGAATACAAAATGGTGAATTGGGGAATTGTTAAAGAAATTCTGGTCGCGTGGTGCATCACCATTCCCTTATCAGCAGTAGTATCGGCCCTGATCTATACCATAACAACGATGATTTTTAAGGTTATCTAGAGGGAGAATAGAATAATGGAAAAAAGAAATATTATTGATCGGATTTTTCCGATTAAGTATCATTTTCATCAGATGCTGTTGATGCAGGCGCAAAGCAATGCATCCGGGGTGGAAGCCCTGTACAATTGGTTGAATAGTAGTGCCGACAAAGACAGCCAGGCATTGTTGGACTGCGTTAAAGAAGCGGACACCATTCGGATGGAGATGGAAAAAAACCTGACCGAAGCATTTGTTACCCCCTTTGACCGCGGTGATATTTACTCGATATCAGTTGGTATGAATCGAGTTCTAAAATATGCCCAATCAACCCTGGTTTCAATGAAGACCTTTGATGTGAAAGCCAATGATACCATTATCAGTATGGTTGAACAATTAAAAAGAGGGGTAGAAATTTTTGCCGAAGCAGTCAGCGATCTGAAAAAGAATCATGGTAAGTCGGAAGAAGCGGTGGTTAAAATGCGAGCGACCCACCGAGAAATTGAAAAGCTCTACATGGATGGTATGGTGTTTGTATTTGCCGGGGCTGATCCAATGACAGCGATAAAAAAACGCGAAGTCTATCATCATATCAAAGATGCGTCAACAAACCTGGAGGAAACGGTGGATGTGTTGCACCGGATTATTGTCCGATTGTCCTAGTGAGTAGTAGGAACACAGCGTTTAATATTAAAATCCTTAAGCATTATCTGAAATGATAGCAGAATATAAAGAACTTATGTTATAGTAATATATCCTAAATAGAGCAGATACGACAGAAATAAAGCATTACATCATAAAAGGATGATAAGAACAAAACCATACCAGCGGTGCGAAGGGTGAACAGCATGAATAATAAATTGTTAAAAATAACACGATGGCTGGCAATAATGATTGTTTTCTTCTTGCTGTTTCCAGCGGGAAGTCAAGCAGAAGACTTAGTTAATCCGGGTAGTCAATCCGTTTTGAAGACAACACCGGATGATCAGAGTATGTCGTTAAACGAAGGATTACAACAGGGAAGCGAAACACCCACTGAGATCAAAACCTTAGAACAGATACCAGAGATTAATACCGATGAAAACCTGGATCAGCAGATCGTTGTTATTTATAAAGAGGGTGGGGAAGATAATGTTAAAGACCTGGCTTTAACGGCCGAAACGGTTGTTGCCGGTGAGCAGGTCTCCAATCGGGTGGATCTTATTGAAGTCAGCGAAGAAACAGATGCAGAGGCCATGATGGCGAATCTGGCACAAAATCCTAATGTGTTGGCAGTGGATAAAAACGACAAAATCGAAGTGAGCGCCCTTCCTAGCGATCCCTATGTGGTGAGTGGTGCCGCCTGGCAGTTTAGTCGGATTGGTGCTGACCAGACCTGGGATCAGATTTCGAACGCTGACCCAGTAGTGGTGGCGGTCATTGATACCGGTTTAAATCTTAGTCATCCAGATCTTATCGGCAATACCGTTACGGGATATGATTTTGTAGCCGGAAAGCCCCAGGTTGTCGATTTGTCAGGTCACGGGACTGCGGTTAGCGGATGCATTGCAGCCGTTACTAATAATGGCGTTGGCACTGCCGGGATCTCCGGATTAGCCAATATAAAAATTGCCCCCTACCGGGCGGGTGGTACATACAGTGGCGATACTAAGCTGGACGTGGCTTATATTTGTGCGGCACTACTCGAAGCGGCAAAGCGGCCAGAGGTTAAGGTAATTAATTTGAGTTTTGGTGGTTATGGAACCTTTTCTTCTCTGGCGGTGGCTGTCAATGAGGCTGTCAGCGCCGGGAAAATCGTGGTGGCGGCTTCAGGAAATGAAGGCGAATCCTGGAATGTCCGGGTGGGTCAGTATTCCTACCCGGCATCTTACGACCATGTCATTTCAGTGGGAGCCATCAATAAGGACAATCTCCGGGCTTCGTTTTCGCAATACAATGACCGGGTGGATTTGTGTGCTCCGGGTCAATCTGTTTTAACCACCGCCAAAAGCGGCGGGTACGAGTATGCCAGTGGTACCTCTTTTTCCAGTCCCATTGTCGCTGGAGCCTGTGCGGTGCTGATCGCAGCCGATCCCAGTTTAACGGCTGAAACAGTTGAGACCATTCTTAAAAGCACGGCCCTGGATTTAGGAACAGCAGGCAGTGATTCTTACTATGGCAGCGGCTTGATTCAGTTAAATACAGCAGTAGCCTCGATCACTTCTAATGAAACAACAGGCATTACCTATCGCACTCATGTCCAGAATGTGGGCTGGCAAGGCTGGCGAAGTGATGGCCAGAGCAGTGGCACTTCCGGTCAGTCGTTACGGCTGGAAGGCATCGAAATCAAGACCGATAAATTAGGTTATAATCTTGGCATTGAATACCAGACTCATGTTCAAAATATTGGCTGGCAGGGTTTTAAAAGTGACGGCCAAACCAGTGGAACCTACGGTCAATCGCTACGATTAGAGGCCATTCAAATTCGGCTCACCGGAGCGGACGCACCCAACTATGATGTTTATTACCGGGTTCACAGTCAGAACTATGGTTGGCTAGACTGGGCTAAAAATGGCGCAAGTTCAGGAACGCAAGGGAAGGGCTTAAGGCTTGAAGCCATCGAAATAAAAGTTGTCCCCAAAGATGCTGCGCCGCCGGGATCAACTAGTCGACCGTTTGTTATATAAAAAATAATAAGTGGTTAAATTTTGAATAAAGTTGACTAACGGGGGTAAACTATCTAATAGAGATCAAATAGTGATCAAGTAAATATTAGGAAAGGAGTATCTGGAGATGATTATTACCTGGGACAATATCAGTGAAGTGAACCGCCGCATTAAAGAGCGCGATCTGGACTACAAGGTTCATTTAAGTGATGCCTGTGGCGGACAGAGCATGTGGATAGAAGCTTTGAATAAGGATAATCGTTTTGACAATTTGGATGATTTGAACGGTTTGATACAGGATTACTTTTTGGAGATTCATGCCGATGTAGAGTTCAGCTGGGACAAAAAATCCTTTTGGTCAAAAGATCGTTCCCTGATATTTTGATTGGAAGTCGTTTTAATTATAATTAATGGGGTGACCCATACAAATTGAGACACCACAAACAAGGAGCGTTTCCGGGCCCCTTGCTTGTGGTGTTGCTATTTTTTGACATATTTATTAACCAGACGATAAGCGGTGGTTTGGCTTAAGCCCAAAGAATCGGCCAGATCGTTTATATTGTCGTAAATTTCATAATAGTCTTCAATAATTCCGCGTTTATAATTTTCCACCAGATCATCAAAAATGATTTTCTTTTTATTAATACTTTCTTTTGTTACAAAGGCAGCTACCTGTTCAGGCAATTTGTCACTGCCAATAACACTGCCAAGACTCATGACTGCCATTTGCTCGACGGCATTTTTTAGCTGACGGACATTTCCCGGCCAGTCATATTGGATCAAGGCTTCAATAACCGGATTAGAAAAAACCTTGTTCTGATTATACTTTTTATTGTATTCCTTTAGATAATACTGGGCAATGGGGAAAATATCATCCCGCCGCTCCCGTAGTGATGGTACCGTTTGGGTGATCCCATTGATGCGCCAATACAAGTCTTCCCGAAAGACGTTTTTGGCGACCTGTTCTTCCAGATTTTTATTAGTGGCGGTAATAATTCGGGTGTTGACCATTTTTTTCTCTAATCCCCCTACCGAAGTAAAGCGCTGGTTCTCCAGGAAATCCAGGAGTTTGACCTGAATATTAGGTTGGAGTTCTCCGATTTCATCAAGAAACAAGGTACCGTGATTGGCCATTTCTACCAATCCCTTTTTGCCTTTGGGGCTGGCGCCGGTGAAGGCATAGGGAACATACCCAAAGAGTTCGCTTTCAATAAGATTGTCGGGAATCGAAGCACAATTGATGGAAATAAAGGGATTGGCTTTGCGGGGGCTGCAATCATGAATAAATTTGGCAATCAGACTTTTACCTACCCCACTTTCACCCAGCAGTAAAATCGGAATATCCGATTTGGCGGCCTTCTTCAATTTGTGCAGAGTCTGGTAGAGAATATAACTGCGACCAACAATATTGTTACTCGCTTTGGTCCGCTCTTCCCGAGAGCCCTTTTTATCTTTAATCTCATCATCGGTTAATTTTTCCTGATTCAGGTAATCCAGATCAAACTCAACAAAAGATTCCCGCTTTAGGGTGTTATAAACCAGCATAACCAATTCGTGATCAGGATTATAAAGCGGTGTCGTAATGGTAATGTGCTCTTCGTCGGTCAGGAGAGAGCGCTGTCGGGAGATAATCGTGTGTTTTTTTTCAATGGCAGTGGCAGTGGACGGCGGTGTCCAGAAGCCCTGGAAGGAGGTTAAAAAATTAAGTTTCCACATTTTTTCTGCCGGAATCCCATGGTACTCCAGACAGGCCGGATTGGCGTAAAGAACATTACCATCCTTATCGGTTACGGTGACTTCAATAAAACTGTTTTCCAAGATATCCAGAAAAAATTCACTGGAAAGGGTTTTTAGATAGTCCGCATATTCCGGACTATGGTTCATTTCGTTTGTTATCATGCTATTTCCTCGTTCTTATATTTATATTGGGGTCTTTATTGCCTGTTTTTTATTTAAGAGTACATCAATCAATCATTCTTATCAGTTAAAATCGTTTTCATCACTACAACTTGATGATAAATCAAATGATTCGAATTAACAAGAGCAAAAAAACAGTTATTTCCAATAATGAAAAAATAAAAGCTAACTTTTTCATTATTGGAAATAATATTTGCGTTACGAAAGACGGCAAATAGCCAGTTGATCGAAATAAGCGCTTTTATTCATGTTGGCACGATTATTGCGATATATAACAGCAAGAATTAACATAACATCTCGTAAATAAGTAAGAAAGGAGAAAAGTGTAATCGTTTAGGCTGCGAGAAAGAAAAAACAGGGTCCATGACTAATACAGACAGGAATAGGACAATTGTTTTTTATGTTGTGAATTTTGCAATAATTAATTATAAGTTTATGAAGGAGACAAAAATGTTTAGATTTACAGCAGATCAGTTTGTTTATGATATTAATGGAACTAAGATTGGTGGACAGCCTGGGGAGTATCCCACCGTTTTAATTGGGAGTATTTTTTATCGCGGTCATAAGATAACCAAAGATTCAGAAAAAGGGTTGTTTGATGAAACAGCAGCCAAAGATTTACTGGATAAAGAAGCGGAACTATCAGCCGAAACCGGTAATCCCAGAATTGTCGATGTATTAGGGGATACCGAGGTCGCTCTGACCAAACATGTCGAGTTTGTCCTAAAGCACACCACTTCTCCAATTTTGCTTGACAGCCCCAGCCCGGAGGTGCGAATTGAAACACTCAAACATTTTGCTAACGATCCAGTGGCGATGAGTCGAATTATTTACAACTCATTGGAAGAAAGTTGTACCGAGCATGAGTTGGAAGTCATGAAAGAGTGTGGTGTTAAGACGGCGGTTGTTCTGGCCTTCAGTAAAAAACATTTACAGCCAGCCAAACGCGTGAAACTGCTGATCGGCGATGAAAAAAACGAAGGGCTGTTGACCAAGGCTAAACGAGCTGGTGTTGAGCAATTTCTGATTGATCCCGGGGTTCTGGATGTTGCCAGTAGCAGTTGGACGGCCATGGCAATCCGAGATATTAAAGAACAACATGGTTTTCCCGGTGGATGTGCTTCATCGAACGCCCTCTATTTATGGAAAAAAATGCGATCAAAAGGCAGTCCTTATTTTGAAGCGGCCGGCGCTTCGGTCTTTACTTTTCCATTGACTCACGGTGCTGATTTTATTTTATATGGACCAATGGCCAATGCCGCCTGGGTGTATCAAGCCGCTGCGACCACCGATGCGATGTTGTCTTATTGCAATAAGATCACCGGAACAAAACTGGGGACACTGGAAACACCGCTGATGAAAATTTTCTAAAAACTTTGAACCAAATCTAAAATAAGAGGAGGAGTAACTAAAATGCAAGAAAAAACGACAAAGAATCGAACAGTGTTGTATATTTCAGCAGCAATCGCTATCGTTTTTGTATTAGCTAGTATGCTTTTTACTGAAGGTACTACAGCCGTATTTAATCTGTTAAATTCATTTATTACAACGTCTTTTGGATGGTTGTATTTATTGGCAGTCGGGATATTTATTGTGTTTGCCATCGGTGTTGCCATCAGTCCATTTGGAAAAATTATATTGGGTAAGGATGATGATAAACCTGAATTTACTAACTTCCAATGGTTTTCAATGTTATTTGGCGGTGGGATGGGAATTGGTTTGGTATTCTGGTCGGTATCGGAACCGATTATGCATTATCTGAGTCCGCCCGTTGGAGAAGGGGGAACTCAGGCAGCAATGGAAATAGCCATGCGAACCACCTTCTTCCACTGGGGATTGCATCCATGGGTAGTCTTTGCAATTGGCGGTTTGGGACTGGCATATTTTCAATTTAGAAAAGACTTGCCATTCTTGATCAGTTCAGCTTTCTATCCATTGATTGGTGAAAAAATACATGGACCAATCGGTAAAACGATCGACATTCTGGCAGTTTTTGCAACAATTTTCGGTGTCGCAACAAGCTTGGGTTTTGGAGCAACTCAAATTGCTACTGGTTTGCAATACATATGGGGGATTCAATCCTCGCCAATGGTGATTTCGATCATTATTGCTGTGATGACAGCAATCTTTACTTTAGCAACAATATCAGGACTGCATAAGGCAATGCAAGTCGCAGCTAATATAAAAATCTGGCTTTCAATTGGATTTATGGTTTTTATCTTTATTTTTGGCGGCAGCGTGTTTATTTTAAATAATTTCACGAATTCATTAGGCGCTTATCTGCAGAACATTGTCGGTCAAACTTTCTGGATGGGGAATGTTGAATGGTTAAACGGCTGGACCGTCTTCTATTGGGCATGGTGGATTGCCTGGGCTCCATTTGTGGGACAGTTCGTTGCACGTGTATCTAAAGGCAGAAGCATTCGCGAATTTATTTTAGCCGTAGCCTTACTTCCTTCTGGTTTTTCTCTGATTTGGATTGCAATTTACGGCGGTGCTGCATTTAATTTAAATGCAATCTCCGGTGGCGCAATCGAAGCGGCAGTTAGTGCCGATTATACCACCGCACTATACGCTCTTTTGCAACAATTACCACTCTATGGCATTACGTCAATCCTAGCGATTTTCCTGATTTTAATCTGCTTTGTTGGAGCAGCGAACTCAGCAACCTATGTTTTAGCGATGCTGACATCAGACGGAGATATGGATCCGGACAAAAAATTAAGAGGTGGCTGGGGTATTGCCCAGGGCCTAATCACCATTATGTTAATTCTTGTGGGTGGAACTTCAGCCTTAAAAGCCTTGCAAACAGCGTCAATTGTCGCGGCATTCCCCTATATGCTGGTTATGATTGTGATGTGTTTTAGTATTCTTAAAGCGCTAAAAGCTGACTATGCTGAAACCCAGTTAAAACTTAATAAAAATGGATTTAAAGAAACGGGCGAAAGCCTACTGGCAGCAGATGTTTCAAACAAAGGTTAAAAAATTTAGAAAAGAGGTATTACAATATGTTACCAAAATTTGATGTCTTGACAGATGAACAAATTGATAAGATTCATAAAAACAGCCTGAAAATTCTTCAGGAAATTGGTGTTGAATTCTCTTATGATCCAGCTATTGAAGTGTTTAAAAAACATGGTCAGCGGGTTGAAGGTCATCGGGTATTTTTAGATCCGGACTTTGTCGAGAACATGGTTGAAAAAGCACCCGCTCAATTTACCCTCCATGCCCGTAATCCCAAGCACAATTTAATTTGTGGTGGCAAAAACATTATGTATATGCCCGGTTATGGGGCACCCTTCGTCTATGATGCCGATGGCGGCAAACGGGATGCCACGATGGAAGATTACAACAATTTTGTTAAACTGGCCGGAGCCAGCAAAAACTTGCACATGACCGGCGGGACCGTGGTTGAACCAAGTGATGTTGAAGATGAGATCAGACATTTAAAAATGGCTTATAGTCATATCATTAATTCAGATAAATGTTTTATGGGCAGTTCTTCTGGTTATGAACACGCCCGAGATTGCATTGAATTAACGGCAGTCCTCCATGGCGGTTTGGATGTGATTAAGGAAAAACCAGCCCTGATCTGCTTAGTTAACTCGGTGACGCCCCTTAAATATGATGACCGGATGCTTGGTGGATTAATGGCCTATGCCGAAGCTGGACAGCCGATGGTAATTGCTTCACTGGTTATGGCAGGATCAACCGGTCCGGCAACGCTGGCTGGAGCCATGTCGCTTCAGAATGCGGAAGTACTGGCCGGGATTACCCTGACTCAGTGCATTAATCCGGGGACACCAGTGGTTTATGGCTCAACCTCGGCAGTAACCGATATGTCAACCGGATCGTTATCGATCGGAAATCCGGAGAATGCCTTGTTTACATCAGCCAGTGCCCAGTTCTCACGATTCTACGGCGTACCATGCCGAGGTGGCGGGGGCTTAACTGATGCTAAAACTGTTGATGCTCAGGCTGGTTATGAATCGATGATGGTTCTCTTTGCCGCCAGCACCACAGGAGTGAATTTCGTTCTGCATACAGCCGGAATTCTTCAATACTACATGGCGATGTCTTATGAAAAGTTTATGGTCGACGATGAAATCGCCGGGATGGTGCTACGTTACCTCAAAGGATTTGATACTGATAGTGATGAAAAAATGGCCTATGATGTGATTGAAACGGTTGGCCCAGGTGGTCACTTCCTGACGCAGAAACACACTCGTAAGAACTTTAAGACAGAATTTTTCAGACCTGCACTGAGTGACCGTCAATCCTTTGATGGCTGGTCAAAGGATTCGCTTGATACCAATCAACGGGCAAAATTAAAATGGCAGGAAGTTCTGGCCAGTTACACTCCGCCTGAACTGGATCCGGTAATCAAAGAAAAAGTTGAAGCATTCATTGAAAAACGATCGAAAGAATTATTGAAATAAAAAATATTAAAAGAAAAAAGGAGAAAAATAATGAACCCAATATTTGAAGAAATTAAAGATGCAATTGTCGATGGTGATGAGGATTTAGCAATTGAGCTGGCCGAAAAGGTTGTTGCCGAAAAAATCGATCCGGTTCAGGCGGTACAGCTTGGTTTTATTAAAGGAATTGAAGAAGTTGGGGCAGCGTGGACCAGTGGCGAAGCCTTTCTACCCGATGTAATGATGGCCGCTGATGCCATGAAAGCGGGAATGGATGTGCTGGAAGATGTTCTGGCAGCAGGAGAAGGCGAAGGCGCTTATGAAGATAAGGGTAAGATTGTTCTTGGCACCGTCGAAGGGGATATCCACGATATCGGGAAAAATATTGTCGGCGCGCTATTAACCTCTGCTGGTTTTAAAGTCTATGATATCGGCATCGATCAGAAGGCTGAAGACTTTGTAGCCAAAGCAGATGAGATTGGGGCTAAGATTATCGCTGCCAGCGCATTATTGACAACTACGATGAAGTCTCAAAAAGTACTGGTCGAATATCTGGATCAAAAAGGCTTGCGTGATCAATATAAAATTATCATTGGTGGCGGACCAACCAGTGAAAAATGGGGTGAAGACATTGGTGCTGATGGTTGGGCCGAAACAGCCGATGAAGCCGTGGAACTCTGCAAACAACTACTGGGATAGAAAAAAAGATGATACAATAAAGAATTATTACAGAACAGGTGCCAGAATTTTATTAAAATTTTGGCGCCTTTCTATCATATAACGAAGTAGAAAGGAAGTGAATATGATGGTATTTTACATATCAATTGGTCTTATTCTGCTGTTTCTCATTTTTGGTTTTTTATTTCCGGAACAATTGCTGGAGATTACCAGTCAGATGTTTTCTTTTATCACCAATGATTTGGGCTGGCTTTATCTGGCAACGGTTCTGGGAATCTTAATTTTTTCTCTTTATCTGGCGTTTGGCAGGTTTGGAAAAATTCGCCTGGGTAGTGATGATGATCGTCCCGAGTATTCGAATTTTTCCTGGTTTGCCATGCTCTTTAGTGCTGGTATGGGGATTGGGCTGGTTTTCTGGGGTGTTGCTGAACCGGTTTTTCATTATGCCGAACCGCCGATGGGGATTGAACCGTCCTCTACTGAGTCAGCCATGATGGCTTTTCGCTATACTTTTTTACATTGGGGGCTTCACCCCTGGGCGATTTATGCTATCGTCGGATTGGCGCTGGCTTATGTTACCTTTCGAAAAAAAATGCCGTGTTTAATCAGTTCAACCCTCTACCCCCTGCTGGGTGAAAAGACCAAGGGGCCGATTGGACAGGGGATTGATATCCTGGCCTTGATTTTAACAGTAATTGGCGTTGCCACCTCCTTGGGGATGGGAGCCTTGCAAGTAAATGGTGGTTTAAATACCCTCTTTAATGTTCCCAACTCAATCGGCAGCCAGGTTATTATTATCGCTGTTATTACGGTTTTATTTTTAATCTCCGCGGCAACCGGTATCGATAAAGGCATAAAAATACTCAGCAACACCAATATTATTATTGCTGTGTTGCTGTTGCTGTTTTTATTTTTATTTGGTCCAACCGTTTTTATTCTCGACACCTTCTTTGTCAGTCTTAGCGGTTATATTCAGAACTTACTGCCAATGAGTTTGGCCTTATCACCGTTTGAAAAAGATCCCTGGGTTGGCGCATGGACGATTTTTTATTGGGCCTGGTGGCTTTCCTGGGGGCCGTTTGTGGGAACCTTTATTGCTCGAATATCGAAAGGCCGAACGGTGAAAGAATTTATTCTGGGTGTGATTATTCTGCCCGCCGTTTTTTGCTGTCTCTGGTTTACCGTTTTTGGCGGAACGGCCTTGTATTTCGAAATCTTTGTGGGTGTTGATATTGTTTCCCAGGTTATAAATGATATGACGGTGGGTTTGTTTGCCACCTTATCTTATTTGCCGATGGGGAAAATCGTCTCCTTTGTTGCAACGATACTGATTGTCACATTCTTTGTAACATCGGCAGATTCAGCAACTTTTGTCATCAGTATGTTCTCTCGAAACGGGGATTTGAATCCGGATACTAAAATTAAAATGATCTGGGGGACCTTGTTGTCATTAATGGCGATTGTACTGCTTTTTAGTGGTGGACTGGTCGCCATGAGAAATACCTCCATTATTATGGCACTGCCATTTTTAGGCATTATTATTTTAATGTGTGTGGCTATTTTTAAAGCGTTTAATAATGAATAGAAGATATAAAAGTTGACTTATTTAACGGGTAGAATAAGTGACTAAAGTTAATGAAGGACTTATCGTTTAGTTTAGCAAATCGTTTTCGCGATGAGTGAAAGTACTGTTTAACAACTTCGACTAGAAGTTTGTCTTTTATAAAAAATTTAACATAAATGCATTGCTGATAAGAACTACCATAATATATAATGAGTGAAATAAATTTAGAGTCATCGAAGCAAAAGAAAGAGGTTGAGGTTTGAAAGGGAATAAAAGTCATTTGAGAAAATCAAAGTCTATTCGGACAAGGCTGTTAATTGTACCACTGATTTGCGTACTGGCAGGGGTCTTTTTAATTGGTGCAATATCTTCGTATTTGACCAGAGACAGCTTGTTGGCTGAAATGAGAGAGAATGGATTTTCATCATCGCAGCGTTTTGTTGATCGAATTGAAGACAATACTGAAGCCGTTAAAACCATGAATGAAATGCTAGAAACCCAGATTCGCAGTGTCGGAAATATCATTTTTGCCAATCGGGACCGGGTCAACGATGAATATTTAACACAGTTGTCGGAACAAACCGGAATTAATCCCATTTATCTGTATAATCCGACAGGAACTATTTTTAATGCCGCTTACGGTGAATATATGGGATGGACAGTCCCCGCCGATCACCCCATTCATGATTTTATGGTCAGCGGGGCAACAGAACTGATGGAAGAAATCCGAGCTGACAGTGAAACCGGTAATCTGTTTAAATATGGTTATGTGCGAAATAGTAGCGGTGAATTTATTCAAGCTGGAGTATCGGCTGATCGGGTGCTGGAATTAACTGAAAAATTCGGGTATCAGGCCTTGATTGATGAATTGGTGTCGGACGAGAGCATTGTTTATGCGAGCTTTATTGACAGAGATTTGATCGGCGTGGCGGATAACAACAAGGATGACATTGGCGAAAGTTATCAGGACGATGAGACCATAAAAAAGGTCGCGCTTGATGGTGAAATGAGTGCCAAAGAGTTTTTTGATGAAGTGGAAAATGCCAACGTTTATGATGTCTTATATCCCGTTGTGATCAATGGGGAACTCGAAGGGGCTTTGAATATAGGCTATTCGATGAATAATGTTCAAGCCGCAATCACAAAAAATATTATGCTCATTGCTCTGGCGGGATTGTTTGTTTTTCTCATTTTGGGAGTAATCTTATATAAACTGTCAACGTCAATCACCAAACCCATTGCCAGTGTGAACCATATGATCAAAGAGATGGGAAAAGGTCATCTGGGCATTCGCCTAAACATGGATGCACAAGACGAGATTGGTGAAATGGCCATGACCATGGATACCTTTGCTGATGAACTTCAGAATGTTGTCATTGGCACGATGAATCAGATTTCTTCGGGTGATGTTTCAGCCGATATTGAAGAAAAAGACGAATTGGACGAAATTACCCCGGCCTTAAAACACACCATCAAAACCATCCGCGGCTTAATTGAGGAAGCAACCCGCCTGTCTCAAGCTGCTGTGGCCGGTAAGCTCGAGACAAGAGGTAATACAAAGGCTTTTGAAGGTGGTTTTAAAGATATTGTTGAAGGCGTCAATGCCACGCTTGATGCTGTGGTTGGACCGATCAATACGGCAGCGGAATATGTGGATCGGATTGGAAAAGGAGAAATTCCGGAAAAAATTACACAAACTTATGCCGGCGACTTTGATAAACTCAAGCTAAGTATCAACGCCTGTATTGATGGCTTGGGGGCCCTGAAAGAAGGGAATCGCGTGTTGTCATTAATGAGTCAGAATGACTTAAGTCAGAGTATTGATACGCACTATCTGGGGATTTATGGAGAAATAGGCGAAGGGATTAATGCGGTTCACGGACAGCTGGTAAAAATTGTCAATATTGCGAATCATATTGAAGACGGCGAACTCAGTGACCTAAGAGAATTAAAATCCATTGGTAAACGAAGCGACAATGATACCCTGATTCCGAGCTTGATTGGTATGATGGAAAATATTGTTTTGCTGGTGGAAGAAACCCAAAAAATGACTGCTACGGCAGTCAAGGGGGATTTGCGTTTCAGAGGTGATCAAACACGCTTTACCGGGGAGTATGCAAAAGTCATTGAAGGATTCAACGAGACGTTGGATGCTGTAATTCGTCCAATCAGCGAAGCGTCAGAAACGCTAAAAGAGCTGGCGGCAGGCAATTTAAATACATCAATGCGCGGCGATTATCAGGGGGATCATGCCATTATTAAAGAAGATATGAACCAGACCATTGTTAATTTAAAGCGTTACGTCAATGAAATTACTTGTACCCTTGAAGAAATAAGCCGGGGAAACTTAGATCAAGAAATAACCTCTGTTTATACCGGCGACTTTCTGGCTATAAAAGAAGCGTTAAATGGTATTAGTTCCAGTCTAAGTACAACCATGACGGATATTGATGTGGCCGCAGCGCATGTAGAAATTGGTGCCAGACAGATTTCAGATGGGGGTCAGGCACTGGCTCAGGGAACCACTGAGCAGGCCAGCTCAATTCAGGAATTGACCGCTTCCATTGAAGAAGTAGCTGGTGAAACCAAGCAGAATGCCATCCGAGCGAGCGACGCCAATGAGCTGGCAGTAAGAGTCCGAAAAAATGCCGAAGTTGGTAATGGGCAAATGGCAAAAATGATTTCAGCGATGGGGGACATTGATGAATCGTCCAGTAATATTTCTAAAATTATTAAGGTCATCGATGATATCGCCTTCCAGACAAACATTCTGGCGTTAAATGCTGCGGTTGAAGCAGCCCGGGCCGGGCAGCATGGCAAAGGTTTTGCTGTCGTTGCTGAAGAAGTTAGAAGCCTGGCAGCACGGAGTGCCGAAGCCGCCAAAGAAACGACTGGACTCATTGAAGGATCGATCGAAAAGGTTGGAGTCGGGACGAAAATTGCCGATCAAACAGCAGAAAGTTTAAAAGAAATATTAGACGAAATTGAAAAGGTGACCAGTTTGGTGGGGAACATTGCCAGAGCTTCCAACGATCAGGCCGCCGAAATTGCCCAGATTACCCAGGGCATTGAGCAGGTTTCCGAGGTGGTTCAAACGAATTCAGCGACTGCCGAAGAAAGTGCTGCATCCAGTGAAGAATTATCGGGGCAGGCAGAAATGCTTAAGGTGATGGTCGGAGCCTTTAAGCTTAAGGATCAAACCAAGCAGAGAAATGAGAGCTACCTTGACAAGACTGATGATAAAAAAGAGGCGCGATCGCAGCCAAAGATTGTTTTAGACGACTTGGAACTTGATAAATACTAGAAACTAAAGTAGTCAATTGAAGAAGGCGATCAATCAAAGAGTACGCTTTTACGATACGAGTCAAGTATGTGTGTAGCATCTAGGTCGATAAAAAACAGAGACTATCCCTACAAGGGATAGTCTCTGTTCAGGCTGTCAAAAAAGATAACCGGCAATTGGTCGGTGCGGTAGTTTATTAACAACCTCCGCTGTTTATAATTTGGCCAGGAGTTGTTCTTTCTTCTGGTTGAATTCTTCCTCACTGATAATGCCCTTTTCTTTTAGAACCGCTAATTTTTCGATCAGCGCAATCGGATCTTCTTGAGCCGGTGGAGTGGCTTGAGGGACAGTTTCAAAGGCTTCAGAAGCGGACGAATCGGGAGCATCCGGGGTAACTTCAGCCGGCTTGTAGGTGTTATAAATCGCTTTAAGCCGCTCGGCTTCGCCAGCATAGAGGATGCTGATGGTTTCGATCGCATCGGCTGTTTTTATTTCAGTATCATTGGGGTTCATCCCCAGGGTGAGTGATAAATCCAGAAAAGAAACCGTGCTCAGTTGGGTGGTCAGAGACAAAATCTGGTCATAAGGAAAACTTTTTTTCGTCTCTAAATCGCGGTCATAGAGCACAATTTTGCGATTCGTACAGGTGATGAACTTTTTGGAAACCAGGCTACCCATCCCCCAGGCAAAATAGACCAGTTTTTCGTCGGGTTCTAGAAAGCTTTTAACAATTTCCAGGGTGGTGGGATCCAGTTTGGAAGCAATGAAAGCATCAACCTGGGCATCATCAATGACAAAATCATTGTTTTTCAGACGCCCGAGATATTCAGTCAAAGTGATGATGTCGATGGATTTGATTTCTTCGGCCGGGGTGGTGATCAGGGTGATGGCGTTAACAAGGAGGCTGCAGTGGGCATCGCCCTTATTAATGGTGATGCAAAAGAGCTTTTCACGGGGAATGGAGCCTATCGCAAAAAATGACGGGTTTTCCGGGAAAAGAATTTTAAAATAAAGATGACTGGTGGTGAGTAGGATTATCTGACCTTTGGAATCTTTGAATTGAAATAAGAACTGTTCCTGCATGGAATAGGTTGGAAAATTTTTTAAGACATTTTTCAAAGCTTTTTCGTCATTGGGGTACATCTCAATTTTGGTTGCAACGGGGCTGTTGGCAGGTAGCAAGAGTTTATCAGAGAAATTTCTGGTAAACATCGTGACCTCATCATCCCCGGCATTGATCAGTGGGCTGGCAGGAGCCTCCACCGGATTAAGCAGCTGCTCGACCAGGGTATCGGTATAGGTTTTGATTCGCTGATCCATTTCAGCTCTTAACCGTTCCTGTTCTTCTTTTTTAAGAGCTAAATCTGCTTGAATTGAATCAATACTTTCCTTGGCCAGATCGGTAACATCTTTAAATAGATCTTTTAGTCCCATGATTGGTCTCCTTTTGATTGATGAATTACTTTTTGATTAATTATTTTCATTTTACCTAAGGATGAGTAAAATAGCAAATTAAAACAGCCGCCTGAATCGATCTTTAAGATTAATTCAGACGGCTGAAAAAATATTTAGTTAAGGAGGACTAGCCTTTTAAAATAGAAAGTGCTTCTTCCCGGCCGCATTCCATCAGGTAAGGAATTCTGGTGACTTTAGCACATTCTTCAGTTAACGACATCAGTTCGTTGCGGGTGATGCTTTCAGTACTAAAACATCGGGCACCGGCCATTAATTGTTGTAAGCCAACCCGGATTTTGTCGGAGTAGCTGTAAATACCAATAGCCCCCAAGGGGATATTTTTAATTTCTTTGGCTCCAACGATGTCTTTGACCGCTTCGTAACAGACAAAAATTTCTTCTGGTGTGGAACCGAATTCGCTAACGGTTTTGGGCAGCTTATTTTCTTTGATCCATTGGTCAATGTTTTTACCAACCATCCCAGGAATCATCAGGGCACGGCCCATACAAACCGCTTTGACATAGGGTGCACCGAGGGCTAAGGCTTTGAAAACCCCGTCTTCACTACTGAATCCGCCGGCAAAGGCCAGGTCAGGAACGCGCTCGCCCTGGGATTCCAGAATCTGGGCAAATTCAACGGCTGCTGAATGCAGGTAAATGGAAGGCATCCCCCATTCTTCCATCATTCGCCAGGGACTCATGCCGGTTCCGCCGGGGGCACCATCAATGGTCAACAGGTCGATCTTAGCTTTTGAACACCATTTCATGGCCATTGCCAGTTCTCTTAAGCCATAGGCGCCGGTTTTTAAGGTGATTCGTTTATAACCTAAGGCTCGTAAACGCTCAACTTCAGCCATAAAGCTTTCTTCACTGATAAAACCAAGACGACTGTGACGTTCAAATTCTTTAATGGCACCATCGTTAAAAGCGGCTTGAATAACTGGATCCATCGGGTCCGGGGTGACGATGTAGCCACGTTTTTGCAGTTCCATGGCTCGTTCGATGGTATTAACTTTGATTTCGCCACCGATACATTTAGCACCCTGGCCCCATTTCAGCTCAATGGTTTCAATGTTGTGTTTGTTGATGATGTATTCGGCCACGCCTAAACGAGTATCTTCAACATTCATTTGAATGAGAATTTCGCCCTTGCCGGAGTGATATCGTTTATAGGCTTCAATGCGGCGGTCCATGTCAGGAGCCTCAATAACCATATTGTTTTTGTTAAGAACCAGTCGGGGGTCAATCCCACAGACGTTTTCACCACAAACAATGGTAACACCAGAAATAGCGGCACCAACGGCGAAATGATCCCAGTTTTTGCGGGCGATTTCGGTGGAACCTAAAGCACCTGTAAAAATCGGAACAGCCATGGTCACTTTGCTATCCCAGCCATAGGCGCATTCGGTGCTGACATTTGGAAAACGGGCATTGTCAGGTGTGCCCACTTCGCCGTTAGGTAAACCTTTTGCACCGAGGGCATAACCCTGAATATTTAAATGAGAATAATCGACCGGATAATCCTTGTCACCACCGGCGGTTACATCACCGAAGGGACCTGGATAAATCAGTTCCCGGCCTCTGAAAGTGGCTTTGAAAACTTCACAATTACCCCGACATCCATCCACACAGCGTGAACAGATTCCAGAACAGGGTACAACACTTTTGGAACGGTTGAAAGTTTCGGTGGCATCGTTGCCATTGGGTCTTTGAAGATTCATTAATTTTCCCCCTTGAAAATTTTGGTTTTGTAAAACATGTAAATTTCTGTTGATAATTTGCACCTTTGAAAATTATCAATTTATCCTTATTCAGGACAAAAAACTTACTTTATCATTATAAATCAAATAAGAAGATTGTCAATAGAACCCCAATCTGAGCAAAGCAAAACGGATACAGTGACTTGATTATATTGTGTTGTTGTAGTAACGACAAAGATAAAAAAAAACAACCATTGCGCTATAAGTGTACTAATGTGGCGTACATTTATAGCACAATGGTACGTGTAAATAGCCCCATTTCGTGATAAAAAATTAAATATAAACTTTTTCATCAATGACTTCTGTATTAAGAACAATGCTTAAATTGCCGTTTCGACATCGTAATTTGTCAATGAATTCTTTTTGATCGGTATTATTTTTCAACGTAATGGTGTAGTTAATTTCAAAAAGAGAGCCAAAATCACTGGTTTTAACCCGCTGAATTTTGTGACTGCTCGTATAGTGCTTTAGAATATCATTAAAACAGTTCTGAAAATCAATATCTTCGGGGATCGTGATTTTTAACTGCATATTTTTAACCTTGGGTTTGCCATAGTTTGAGATGCTTAAGATTACCATCACCGTGCAGAGAATAATCGCAAAGATAGCCCCATATAAAATGTAACCCATACCGCAGGCAAGACCTACCGCCAGGGTAAAGAACACATAAGAGATATCAATGGGATCTCCCGGGGCACTTCGGAAACGGATCAAGCTGAAAGCGCCAGCCAGACTGAAGGCCCGGGCAACGTTATTGCCGACTAATAAAATGATGATAGAAATAATTGCCGGCAGCATAATCAATGTGACCACAAAGCCTGGGGAATAGCCGTCTTTGCCTCGGGTCCGGACATAGACGAAGCTGATAAACAAACCCATCGCCAGAGCGGCGAAAATGACGCTTAAGGTGCTCTCAATCGTTAGGGTTTCGGTCAGGGTGGTGGAAAAAAGTGATTCAATCATGAGTGGTCTCCTTTAGTTATTAACACAGGGTGTCAATTTGCTATTGATCTGATCATTAGTGTAAATGGGAAGGTTAATCAACTTGCCAATACTTTGCTGGCGGTAATCCTTATAAGCTTTTCCGTATTTGGAAAAACTGCTGCTGTAAATTTCTAATTCGGTTAAGGCGTGAGTCAGCCAGAGAGGAATGGCTCCCAGAATTTTTATCTCCATCAGATAGTGATCGGCTGGGATAAGAGAATGTCCGAAATCTCCTTTTTCGAGGGACAGACTATGCTGTCGACTTTTCAGATTGTAGTCAAAGGTCACTCGGAGCTCAGGGTCGTTTTTTCCGACAAAAGCAATCCGCTGATAGCCGATGTAGGTCTTGGGCGTGACCAGATGATTTTTTAAGAAAAACTCAATCTCTTCCAGGACCAGCCGATTTATGGTATTAAGTTCTTTGGGGTATTCCAGCTTTGAAACAAAACGGGATGCTTCATTAAGACGAAGGATCGCCCGCCGTTTATTGACAACACCGCCGATTTTCTTTTTGAGTTCCAGGAAAACCTGATCATCGGGAGATGTGGGGATCGTATAGCTTCGCAAACGAAGCTTTTCCTTGTAATAGGGTTTGGCAAGGGAATGGCGGATAATGTCGTAATTTTCGGTGTCATAATAGATATTGTAAATGGAATAGCCGTCATTTTTTTTTGTATAGTCATCGGGTTTCATCTGGGTTAAAAGCAAAGGCATCAGTTGTTTGAGTTGGCTAGCACTTAACTGATATTTATTTTCAAAGCGTTTAAAAGTTTTTGTGATCATGATAGTACCTCCATAAAGTTTTCTTCATATCGTTGCTTTTCTAAAGTATACTCGACCCGTTTGTTAAGCGTTTGTTAATTTTGTGTTTTTTTTGTGAACGTTCTGAAAATAAAAAAGATGCACCCAAGGTGCATCTTTGAGGCAGTCAATAAACTACCGACCAATTGTTAATCTGTTGTTTGCTTCGCCATGCGAAAATCGCTACGCTACTTTCGCATTGGTCGCGGGTAGCCGCCAACTATAAACAAGCTTATGATTGGCTCGTTGCCTGCGCCCAGAATCAGACAGGCTCTGCCATATCCGCTCCGATACGTACAACATGCGAACAATTGTCGGTACTGGGCTATCTTTCTTATTGTACAGTACTAAATTTTTAGCGTAAACCAGAAAATCGAGCCTTCATTAAGCTTTGAGGTGACACCGTAATCTCCGTGGTGGATATCGAGGATGGATTTGACGATGGATAGACCCAGACCAGTGCCGGTGACTGCCCGTTTGTGGGTTTTATCGACCTTATAATAGCGATCCCAAATATAGGGGAGATCTTCAGCGGCGATTCCTTCGCCGGAATCAGCCACTTCGATCTTAACCCAGTTGGTCAGATCGTCGGCCGGATTTTGAAAGATCGTCTGGGTGACGGTGATTTTTTTATCGTCTCCGGTATAATTGATGGCATTGGTTAACAGGTTGTAAAACGCCTGAGAAATTCGGGTTTCATCCGCCGTCAGGGTAACCTCCCGGTCAGCGATAAAATCAATCTGGTAGCCATCGAGTTCCATCATTTTATTCATTCTGTTAATGGAGTTGCTCAAGCTGACGGTCACGTTATAGGGCTGAAGATGGACATTGATGTTGCCAGTTTGCAGCTTGGAAATGTCCATGACATCATTAACCAGGGTGGTTAACCGTTTGGTTTCATCCACAATAATCTGGGCATTTTCGGAATTGTTTTCATCCGGTAAATCCCGCATTGCTTCAGCATAGCCGCTGATTAAGGTTAGAGGGGTGCGCAAATCGTGGGAGATATTGGCAATTAGTTCCTGACGTAGTAGCTCAACCTTTGAAAGCTCTTTGGCGGTAAAGTTCAAGGTGTCTGAGAGCTCGGCAATTTCTTTGTAGCCTGTTCCCTTAAACTGGGTTGAATAGTCACCAGTGGCCAGCATTTTAGCACTTTCGTTGATGGCTTCAATAGGTCGGGAGATCCATTTGGCAATGATAAAAGCCAGGATTACCGAAAACAGAATCATAAAGGCTGTAATATAATAAAGTTGCACCCGTAGGGTATTAACCGTCGCATTCACCGGCGAAATCAGTGAGTTGAGTACCAAAATTAATTCGTTATTGTTCGCATCGATGATGGTTTTAGAGTAAATAAGGGTATCCTTTTCTTTTTCCTCCGCTGGCGGTTTATCCTGAATTTGAGTGTTTTCAGGTTGAACAGAATCAGGCTCTGTTTCTCTGGCGTAGCCATCATGATTATAATACTGAAACAATTCGCCGTCATTGTTGGTCACTTCGGAATGAAGCGCTTTTTCATCAAAGGTTGGCTTACTGTGAATGATGCATCCCTTGACAACATGGGAAGAGTAGATGGTATCTCCGGAACTTGACAAAACCTTGATGCAAATATCATTATTTTCAGAAACGGTGGAAATGATGGTGGCAATATTCTCGTCATTAATACTCTTTTCAATGGTGTTGGCAGTGGCTTTGATTTCATTGATTTTGATGCTTTTATAAAAACTGTTCAGAAAAACGACCTGAAAAAGCCAGAGCAGTATCAGTAACACCCCGCAAAAGCCAAGCAGAAATAGAAAAATTTTCCATTTGATAGTGATCTGTCGGGATTTATTTTTTTGGGGGAAAAATGACTTGCTTTTTTTCAATGGTTTAACCTTCAAACCGATAGCCCACGCCCCGCAGGGTAGTGATCAGTCGGGCATATTCTCCAAGACTTTTGCGGAGTAATTTAATATGGGTATCCAGGGTTCGGTCATCCCCGTAGAAATCATAGCCCCAAACTTCAGTAATCAGTTTTTCTCGGGTCAAAGCGATGTTTTTGTTACGGATCAGATAAAAAATAAGGTCAAATTCTTTTGGCGACATATCGATGCTTTCGTTATCGATAAGGATTCTTCTGGCGGTAAAGTCAGCGGTCAGGCCATCCTTCACAAAGATATCATGTTCCAAAGACTGATCCCGGGCGGCCCGCTTCATGATGGCATCGATGCGCATCATCAGTTCTTTGGGCGAAAAGGGTTTTACCACATAATCGTCGATGCCCAGTTCAAAGCCATGAATCTTGTCATATTCTTCACCTCGGGCAGAAAGCATCAAGACCGGAATGTTTTGGGTTTTTCTAATTTCTTTGACGGCAGAAAAACCATCCAGTTCCGGCATCATAATATCCATAATAATAATATCAAAGGTTTCGTTGCGGCAGCGTTCAACGGCTTCCATCCCGTTTGAGGCTTCAACCGCCGTATGACCTTCAAAAATTGCGTATTTTTTAATCAGTACTCGGATTTTTTCTTCATCATCCGTTATTAATAGTTTATACATCCACGTCACCTCTTTTTCTCATTATAATATAAACAGGATAATATTGCTAAGTGTTTATTGCGTGAACAAGTTCTGATTTATGGCTGAAAAATCTTTAGAAAGCTGATGATTTATGTGACATCATCACAGAAAAAAAACGGCAAAGGCGATAAGATAATAACATAATAAAGAAGTATTAAAATTTACACCAATAAATTATATAAAGGAAGGTTTTATTATGTTAAACTTATTATCAAGAAAATCAGAGTCAAAAAATTCAGTAAAAAGAATATCCCCGGCTGAGGCCAAAAAACGATTGGATGCCAATGAACCAATCGTGCTTCTCGATGTGAGAGAAAAAAATGAATATGCCGGCCAACATATTCCGAATAGTATTAATCTACCATTAGGCCAGATTCAGACGGTGGATAAAATCGTTCCGGATAAAAATGCTACGATCTTTGTTTACTGTTTGAGTGGCGGCAGATCTCAAAGTGCTGCGAGTCAGATGGTCAAAATGGGATATCAGAACATTTATAATCTTGGCGGCATCGGCGGTTGGAAATATGGAACCGTTAGCAGTCATTAATTAAAACTTGAGGTGGGTATGGGAGATCAAGAAATTCAGGCGTTATCCAGAAAAATATTTTTAACCATTTCACCACCCGGAAATGGGGATATTATCGGTGATCAGGAACGCATTCTTAACGCATTGACTCCAGATTTTGGAGCGGTGCGTTTTTCTCGACGCCTACTAAAAAAAATATACCCCTTGTGCCGGGAAGCCAATTGGGAGATTACGCTGACGCTGGTAAAAAGCGGCGCAACCTGGGAGCTGGTGGAACTGGAACCCGGGGATTGGCGGCATCGCCATTTTGGGTTGGCCGTCGATTTGGGCAGTACCTCCGTGGCAATGAGGATGGTGGATTTAAATACCGGTAAGGTCCTGGGTGAAGAAAGTATCCTAAATCATCAGATTGCGTATGGTGATGATATTCTCAGTCGTATCTTTTATGCCAAAAATAAACCGGCTCATCTTCTGGCTGTGCAGGAAGCAACGATTGGTACCTTTAATGCCCTGATGAATCGACTGGAAGAAACAACTGGAATCAATGCTCAGAAATCCTGTATCATGGTTGTTTCTGGCAATACCACGATGATCCATTTTTTATTGGGTATTGATCCCTGGCCCATTTTCGAGTATCCTTTTGCGCCGGTGTTTAATCATACCGGTTATCTTGACGCCTGGGATCTGGGGCTTAATACCAGTGGCTATCTTTATTGTATGCCCTCGGTTGCGAACTATTTAGGCGGTGATACTATCAGCGGTTTGCTGCTGGCCGGTCTTCACGAAAAAGATGAATTGGGATTATTTATCGATATTGGTACCAACGGTGAAATGGTCTTAGGAAATAAGAACTTTTTGGTGGCCGGAGCCGGAGCAGCCGGACCGGCATTAGAAGGCGGTATCAGTAAAAACGGCATGAAGGCCACCGCTGGGGCTGTGGATTCGGTTATTATTGTCGAAAATGAGCTCAGACTGACAACCATCGGCGGTCATCGGCCCCTGGGTATTTGTGGGTCGGGGATTGTTGATCTGATTGCCCAGATGCTGTTAAGCGGCTGGATTGATTTCTCAGGTCGCTTTAATCCCGAGAAATCCCGCCGGATTGTTAAACGTGGCGAAGAATATGGGGTTCTATACGCCACCCGGGATGAGTCCGGTAGTGGTGAAGAACTGCTTTTTACGCAAAAGGATATGAGCCAATTTATCGATACGAAAGCTGCCGCCAGCACCATGGTTGCCTATCTGCTGGAACGGTTGGGTGTTGAGGCCATGGATGTTGATCGGCTGTATGTTTCTGGGGCTTTTGGGACTTACATTAATCTGGAGTCAGCGATCACCATCGGTCTTTATCCGGATTTACCCCGAGAACGTTTTGTTTCGTTGGGAAATAGTTCCTTAAATGGGGCTTATGCCCTACTAACCAACGGTGATAAAATGGAAACGGTCACGATGCTTCAGGAACGGATCGAGTATCTGGAGTTTGGAGCGGCCACTGATTTTATTTCCCGGATGTATGCCGCCCGGTTTTTGCCCCATACGGATTTTGATCTCTATCCCACCGTTAAGGCGGCACTAAAAAAACAGGGACGCTTGCGATAGCAGTCAAAAAAACAGGCCGCCAGACAATGGATGTCATCCATTGTCTGGCGGCCTTTATTCTATGAGTCGTTATTTTTGTTCGACTTGGGGCAGACTGTCAAAACCGATTTGAAGATCTTCATCAGTAGGAATATAGTCGGTCATGTTGCCAGCGTTGTAGTTCATATAGGCAGTCATATCAAAGTAGCCGGTGCCGGTTAAGCCAAAGACGATGACTTTCTTTTCGCCGGATGCCTTGCAGGCCACAGCTTCATCAATAGCGGCTTTAATGGCATGAGCTGATTCGGGGGCAGGCAGGATGCCTTCGATTCGGGCAAACTGGGTGGCCGCTTCAAAAACTTCATTCTGGGTATAAGATTTAGCGCGGATATAGCCGTCATGGTAAAGCTTGGAAATAATTGGGCTCATCCCGTGGTAGCGTAATCCACCAGCGTGGTTCGGTGAAGGCATGAAGCCGCTGCCTAGGGTGTACATCCGAATGAGTGGAGTGGTTTTCCCGGTGTCGCCAAAGTCCAGGGCATAACGTCCCCGGGTTAACGATGGGCAGGATGCTGGCTCAATAGCAACAAAGTCGATGTCATTCTTGCCTTCAATTTTGTCGGCCATAAACGGCGCAATCAGACCCAGTAAATTGGACCCGCCTCCGGCGCAGCCAATGATGATATCCGGTTTGATGTCATATTTGTCACAGGCAATCTGGGTTTCTAACCCAATGATAGATTGATGCAGACCGACATGGTTTAAAACGCTGCCCAGGACATATTTGCAACTGTCGGTGGTGACGGCCACCTCAATGGCTTCGCTGATGGCACAACCTAACGAGCCGTTGGTGTCTGGGGTTTCAGCTAGAATTTTTCGTCCGGCGTTGGTGGTGTTGGAAGGGGAGGCAATCACCTTGGCGCCATAGGTTTCCATGACTGCCCGGCGATGGGGTTTTTGCTCCGCTGAAACCTTAACCATATAAACGGATAAGTCCAGATTAAAGTAGGCACAGGCCATTGACAGAGCAGTGCCCCATTGTCCGGCACCGGTTTCGGTGGTTAATGCGGCTAAGCCCTGTTTTTTGGCGTAATAGGCCTGGGCAGCAGCAGAGTTTAACTTATGGGAACCGGAGGTGTTGGTTCCTTCATATTTATAATAGATCTCAGCCGGAGTATCCAGCTCTTTTTCCAGGCAATAGGCCCGGACCAGGGGCGAGGGTCGGTACATTTTATAGAAATCACGGATTTCTTCGGGAATTTCAATGTACTGCTCGGTGGTATTAAGTTCCTGATCCACCAGTTCTTCGCAGAACACAGGCAGCAGTTCCTCTTTGGTACAGTATTCACCAGTGCCGGGATTTACAAAAGGCTCAGGCAGCTCCTTCATTTTGGCCCGGAGATTGAACCAGTATTTCGGCATCTCATCTTCACTTAAATAAATCTTATAGGGTATCTTTTTCATGGCATTTCCTTTCTTTCTGTTGTTAAATCATTACAGACTAGACGTCTGTAAATACAAAAAACTCGTCCTCTACTAAACGTAAAGGACGAGTATAACGACTCGTGGTGCCACCTTTTTTCACAGGATCAGACCTATCTCTGCAGAATACCAACATATTCCTCAACACTTACGTAGTTGTCACGTCATGGAATACTCGGCCGAAACCTTTGACCATGCCCTCAGCGGTCCATTTGATGGATTGCGTTCTGCAAGGCTCTCAGCCTACCTCGCTCTCTGTTAGTGCATCTTCCACCGTTATCTCCGCATCAATGGTTTGTTTTTATTTAATTAGCTATATTCTAAATGAAAAATTAAGAAAAGTCAATTAGTAAATTCTAATCTTGACAATTATCCGGAAATGAAGTACAATCGAATTGTAAAGAAATTGTAACGAAACGGAGTTTCGATCTGAGGATTGAAATCGAAATGGAGGTTTTATGATAGAAAAAAAGAATCAGAGTTCGAATAAAAAAAAAAAGTCGATTCTTAAGATCGGGATGGCCAGTGTGATCATCACCTGTGTGGTAGGAACGGCCAGTTCTTTTGTTTTTGCTAAGGAGATCAAAGTAACCGTTGATGACAACGAGAGAATGCTCAGCGGTGGCATATTCCAAAATGTTGGCGATGTGCTTGAAGACAACGGGATAAAACTGGGTGATCAATATTCTGTCAATGTGAATACCAAATCGGTACTGTTTACGGTTGATAATATCGAAGTGAAAAGCAAAGCCAGTGGTGAGCTGGCTTTTGACGGGAAAACCATTATTTATCAGACAGAAGCAAAAACTGTGGGTGATTTACTCAAAGAGTATCAGATCGAACTAGAAGATCTTGACCGGGTTGAACCTGGCAAATCGACGCGCTTAGAAGATGCAAAGAAAATTAAGGTGATCCGGGTTCAGGTTGAAGAATTGCCAAGCCGACAGGTTGTCACCTATACTACCCAGAATAAAGATAATCCGGAAATGGAAGTTGGTAAAAGCAAGACTGTTCAGGTTGGGGTTGATGGCGAATCCAGTCAGGTTGAACGGGTGCTTTATGAAAATGGTGTGGAAGTTAAACGAGAAATTATTTTTGATGAAATTGTAACCGCACCGACACCTGAAATTGTGGAAGTGGGAACAAAAGCAGTGGTTGAAACCCCAGCAGCGGTGGCAGAAACTCCGGCAGTGGTAAAACCCCCGGCAGTGGTCGAGACTCCCGTGGTTGAAACACCAGTAGTAAAAGAGCCGGTTCCAGCTCCGGTAATTGAAACACCGGCGCCCACACAAACAACAGCGACCAATACGATTCCGGAAGGGGCCGTAAAAATGACCATTCAGTGTACGGCTTATACGGCAACGGGAAATGCAACCGCATTGGGTGTGATGCCAAAAGCCAATCACACCGTAGCAGCCTGGAGTGGTTTGCCCTTCGGCACTAAGATTTATATTCCGGCCATGGGTACCACCTATACGGTTGAAGACCGGGGCGGTGCAGTAACTCAGGGAATCGTCGATATTTATATGGATTCCTACGATGCCTGTATTCAATTTGGACGACAGAATCTGGAAGCATATATTATTTATTAAAATGAATAAAAAGCAGGATGTGCGTCGCACATCCTGCTTTTTTTAGAAAAAACGATTATAAAAAGATTGAAATAAAAAAGCAGAAACCGATCACGCGGTTTCTGCTTTATTTTTTTAGATGCCTTAAAACGATGGCCCGATAGTCGAAGGGATTGGTGATATCCCGGGTGTAGGGAATCGCAGCAATGTTTAGTTTTACATCCGCTTCTATGGCTTCATATTCTGATATCAGCGCATTGAAGGCATCGGTAATCTCCTGATTAATCAGCAACTGATTTTTTACGGAAGTATTTTCCATCAGAATACTGAAGACACTGCCATCTAGAATATAAATCAGATGATTACTGTAGCAGTAGTTTTTGATAATCTTTAAGGTTTTATAAAGAATCTCATCCCAAAGCCTTGCTCCGTTCATGGTTTTGAGTTCGTCCAGATGGCAAACCGTAATCATTTCCAGGGTAAGAATCGTTTCGCCTCGGGAAGCCCGATCCATGGCGTATTTGAGATCCTTGTAGTAGGCTTTCTCAATGGTTAATCCGGGACTTTCTTCCAGATTGTCATAGGAAGCAATTTGTTGTTCCAGATTTTTTTTGAAATGGAAAAGCTCCCGGACCTTTTTGATTAATAATGCCGAGCTCCATAAAATCATCGGGATCACAACCAGCCAGCCGATCTGATACAAGTTAAAGGGAACGCCCAGGTAGAAAACAGAAATGAGGGTTAAAACCACATAACTGCAGAGTAGCAGGATCATAAAAAAGATACTCGCACCATAGGGCATAGCAATGGTAAAAATCAGACAGGTAAATAAAATAAATACCACCGAGTAATCAATAAAGTTAAAGTTCGAGGCGGTAAAAATCAGGAAAGCCCCAAAAACCATTAATCCCATAAAGAAAAAAACAAGCGGCGGAACCATATTGGTTAAGCTGGGCTTTTGGATGGGGTTGTGGTTTGCTTTTTTTGGTGGTTTCTTTTGTCTGTCTGCTTTCGTTTGTCTCTTTTCCGGTTTTGCTTTTTTGGGTGGTGTTTTTTCCAGATCCGGCGGTTTCGTAGTCAGAACGGGTTTTTCTACCTGGCGCGGCGGTGTTTTTTTCAGTTCGGGGGGAGGAGCGGTGTTTATTGGATTTGGGACAACTTCCGCTAACGGCTTTGTTTCAGAAAAGCTGGAATGGGAAAAATTGTCACCTGTGCCTGGCATGGCTTTATTGGCGATCTCAGATGCCGTTGCCATTTTGGGGATGGCTGAGGTCCGCTCCGCTTCAGAAGCGTAAGGCGTGGTCCGTCCTAATATTTTAGATAGGGTAGGCAGTTCCTCATCATCCTCAATTTCACCGTTGGGGGTGGAAAAGCCAACCTTGTCACTAAGTGGTGATGTTTTTTTACTGAGAAGATCGCCATTAAAGGCAAGCTGGTTTGTCCGGGTTTCGAAAGGACGGGAATTGAGGACGGCCTGATCGAGCGCATCATCATCCGAAATATCCACCCCAGAAAGAAAATGTTCATTGGGGTGGTAGGGATCATGAATAGTTGTTTCAACAGCCTCAGGATTCATTTCTCGCGAAATAAAGCCGTCTTCTAGGAGTGAAGTAAGCTTTGCATCTATTCGTATTTCACAGTCCTGGATGGTCGCATCCAGAAGCTGTTTTTTTTCGAGAATAATATCCAATTTACTCGGCTGGATTTTGTCATTATTCATATATATCCATCGCTTTCGCAAATAATTTCGTTGCAATAATTTTTGGTCATTGACTTTATCATCATAATCATGGATGATAAAGGAGCTTTTAGAGGCGGGTCAACCGACAGTGAATTAGAAACGGTCCTCTACAACTACACATTATAACAAAGATTTGGCATAGATTAAAGGAAAAATCGAAAAAAGGCCGTAAATTCAGATAAATATTTTTATCAACAGCTAGAAAGACCGGCTTTTTTAAGTAAAAAAAGTTTAAGTCGCCTGTTTAAAGGGTTCTTAAGAACCGGCTGATTTGTTTCAACTTTTAGCTGTGTATATGTGGATAAGTTATTAAAAAACTATCAACAGGCCGGTTGTAAAAAGGCAGATCAGAAAATCCCATGATTAGGGATGTTTTGAGCATAATTGGCGTTGTTTACAAAAGTTATCCACAAATAGTGGATAGAATCGACGAATTTGTGGATAAACCTGTTGACAAACCTGGAAAATATAAAAAACGTGTGGAATAGGAGGAGTTAATTGTGGATAACTTTATAAAAAAAGGGGAAAGAATCGAGGATTTAGGGCTTAATAATTTGAAGATTATTCAAAATCCGGATTATTTCTGTTTTGGTATGGACGCAGTGTTGCTATCCTGGTTTGTTTCCCGGTTAACAAAGGGATCTCCCCACATCATCGATCTGGGAACCGGAACAGGGATTATTCCATTATTACTTTATGGCAAAACAAAGGCAGCCTCACTCACTGGGCTGGAGATTCAAAAACCGCTCGTGGAAATGGCCAGGCGGAGTATGGCGCTCAATGGTTTGTCAGCCCAGATCCGGATCATTGCCGGGGATATTAAAAACCCTGGTAGTGAAATTCTGCCAAACACGTATGATGTGGTGGTCAGTAATCCGCCCTACATGCGGGCCCAGGCGGGGCTGAAAAATAATTGTGAAACCAAGACAATTTCCCGACATGAAATTTTGTGTAGTATTGAAGACATTCTCATTTTCAGCAAACGGATGCTAAAGGATCGGGGACGCCTGTTTCTGGTTCATCGACCGGAACGGCTGGGGGATATCATTTCTTTGATGCGCCTTTATAAAATCGAGGTCAAACAGCTGCAATTTATTTACCCATCCTTAAAAAAAGAGGCCAATCTGGTTTTGATTGAGGGGCGAAAAAGCGGTCAACCGGGGTTAAAAACGGATGCTCCCCTGATTGTATACCAAGAAGACGGGGAATATACTCAGGAAATTTATGATATCTATGGGATGACCAAGCCGCTATAAAAAAATGAAATGAGAAAAAACCGATCTCGGCGATTAGCTAAGACCGGTTTTTTTATAAACGGCCCCGCCGGGCCTTGAGAATACGAATGTCTTCACCCAGAAAGGGAATCGTTTTAAAATAGCCAGAGATCCGTGAAGAAAGCCGTTCGTCATAAAGTGATTTTATTTTAAGCACCGTCAGATTGCTGGAAATAATCATCTTTTTTTCGGCATTAAGGCGGCTGTCGATGACCTCATAGAGCTGTTTTTGGCTGTATTCTGAAGAAAATTCAGCCCCCAGATCATCGATAATTAAGAGATCACAGAGCAGCAGTGGTTCATAAATTTCGGTCGAGGTTTTCTTTTCCCGGAAAAGTTGATCCTGAATGCTGGCGACTAGGTGAGCAGCGGTGACATAGACAATCCCATAGCCCTTTTCAGTGAGTTTGTTGACAATGCAATTGGACATAAAGGTTTTGCCCACGCCAGGCGGACCGACAAAAAGAAGCTGATCTTCAATCGTTTCAAAATTCTGACAATATTTTAACATATTTTGTTTAATGTTGAGGGCGTTGGACCGATGACTGGCAGTTGTAGAACCAATGGGCTGCTCTGAATAATAGTCGGAATTAAAGGTTTCAAAGGTTTCCCGTTGGGCCCGGGTTTTTAAGTCATAGCTGGAAAAACTGATTTCGGCCAGACATTGATTAAGACAAGAGCAAGGTCCTTCAGGAAGAATTCCTGAATCCTGACAAAGCGAGCAATAATACGAATGGCTTAGTAGAGCGGCCTTTTCTCCGGCAAAATCTTTTTTTCTGGTTTCAAGCACACTCATTTGCTTTCGGATGGCAGCGGTTTTATCCAGTTCATTGGCGACGGTGGCCCGGGTCAGGGCAACTCCCAGGCGATTGATTTGATTATCCAGATCAGAAAGCGCGGGTATCTGACGATAGAGGGCTTCTTTTTTTTGGCGTTGTTTAAATTGGTAAGCATGCTGTTTTTTTTGTAGCAGGGCAAAGGCGGCATTATAGGTCTTCATCACTTATCTCCAGTTCCGGCCATAAATCCTCGGCGTAGTCAACTTCCATATCCAGGTAAGCCTGTTTACGGGAATCACTCATCGGTTCAAGGGCTTCTTTATGATCAAATTTGGGTTTTGGTTTGTCGTTTTTAATGTCTTCCAGGGTTTTAAAGCCCTGTTCGTGCCAATTTTTCAGGATCCCGTCAATATATTTCATATTCGGTTTATTGGTTCGGGATAAAGCCTGGACAATGATTTCCATGGAGAAACCGTAATTCTTAAACCAGGTGTCCATCATTTGTCGCTCAGAAACCATGGGGTTTCGTTGAATTCCCAGGTATTTAAAGATTTGATAATAGCTCGTTCGTTTATGGGCGGAGTCTTTGATATAAGCTTCGGCCTCAATATGATCCCGAACCTCGGCAGCATGAAAGCTTTTAGCGACAGTTTCCAGATAGGAGATCACCTGGGCCGGGGTAAAGGTGCGGTCTTTTTTATTGATCATATTAATGGAATACTCCACAATCAGGATCACCGCTTCCGGAGTGAAATTGTAGTCATCGAGCCAGCGCTTAAAAAGCAGGGTTTCTTTTTTGGTGATGGTCCGGCTTTCATACATATCCTGGATGGTGGTGTACATGCGTTGAATTCGGTCTTCGATGCTGTTGGAGGATTGCGTATTTCTAGGAATGGTGGTCTCCGGGATGGCCTCATTTTTATAGAGGATGGTGCCGGTGATATTATAAAAACGGACCAGTGCATCGCGGGTGCCGGTGTATTCAATAGCGATAATTTTTTCAGATGCCCAATAATCCCAGGCTTTTTTTACGTCGGTCTCCAATAAATTCAGATCCTTGGCGATATCTTCATTACTGATTGGGGTCAGACCCTGATTAAAGCATCGCTTTAAGCCATAAAGATAGACCTTGACGTAGTCCCCCCGAGCCATGGGCATGTAGTGATTAATAAAAATATTTTCAATGGGTGTCACACCCAGGTCATCATGGCTGGAAACTAATTCAAAACGATTCATTTTTTACCTCAAGTTATGGATTGATAATCTTTTTTACTTAAAATCTTTTAATTGTATAAATACAATGATGTTATTATATCACATCACATTTAATTTGTGAGGAATTCCTGTTTTCTTTAGGCCGAGAAAAGAATTCTTAAAGAGTATAAGAAAAACCGGCAGGCAGATAAAAAAATGGCATAAAAACTCAAGATTTCTTGATAAAAATGAAACTTATGATATAATTACCAATTGGATATTGCATATACACTTGCACTGAAAGGAATAAATATGGATGCTTTTATTATAGAAGGAGGTAACCCCCTACAAGGCGAGGTTACGATCTCCGGGGCAAAAAATGCGGTACTGGGAATAATTCCAGCTGCGGTGCTTTGTGCCTGCTCAAGTAAGATAGAAAATGTTCCCGATATTAAAGATGTTAACAAGATGATTGTTATTCTGGAAAAATTGGGCGCTGAAATATATAGAGAAAAAGATACTTTGATTATTAATACCGAAAAACCAATTTCATATGACGTATCGGAGTATGAAGAGGAAACGGGTCAAATGCGGGCTTCTTATTACCTGCTGGGCGCTTTATTGGGACGCTATCGCAAGGCGATTGTGCCATTGCCCGGTGGTTGTAATATTGGCGATCGCCCGATTGACCAGCATATCAAAGGCTTCCAGGCCTTGGGAGCAACCGTGGTGATTGAACATGGTCAGGTAAAAATGGAGGCACCAGAACTGAGAGGCGCCCATATTTTTCTCGACGTGGTCAGCGTCGGTGCAACGATTAACATCATGTTGGCGGCAGTCCGGGCTGATGGCAAAACAATTATTGAAAATGCCGCCAAAGAACCCCACATCGTTGATGTGGCTAACTTTTTGAACCTGATGGGAGCAAACATCAAGGGTGCGGGAACAGATGTTATCAAGATCGTTGGGGTTGAAGAAATGCATGGTTGCGAGTATTCAGTGATTCCGGATCAGATTACTACTGGTACCTATATGATGGCCGCAGCGGCCACACAAGGAGATATTTTAATAAAAAATGTCATTCCCAAGCATATGGAGGCGATCACGGCTAAACTCAGCGAAATGGGTGTTATTGTTATGGAAGAAGACTATGGGATTCGTGTTATCGGCAAGCATCCCTTAAAAGCGGTGAATGTCAAGACCATGCCGTACCCGGGCTTTCCGACCGATCTGCAGCAACCAATGGCCGTATTAATGACAATCGCCCAAGGTACTAGCACCATTACTGAAAGTATCTTCGAAAGCCGCTTTAAATATGTGGATGAACTGCGCCGGATGGGTGCCAATATTTCGATTAACAGCCGGACCGCGAGTATTATTGGGGTGGAGACCTTATCGGCCACTAAAATAAAAACCACCGATTTAAGAGCTGGAGCCGCCATGGTTATTGCTGGTTTGATTGCCGATGGTGAAACAAAAATCACTGAAATTATTCATATTGATCGGGGATATGAAAATTTACAGGAAAACCTGAGAAACCTGGGAGCTGATATTCGGCGAATTTCCGAGAAAGACCCTTCTTTTCTTTAGTTCGATTCTGACTGATGGAAGGAATTGGTAAAAGATTACCTTAAATCTCGTAAAGTTAGGTTAAGTCAGGTTTAAGCATCATTCGCTAGGATTAACCTAACAATTTGACTGGCCCCTGGTGCATTTAAATGGAATAGTTTTACATCGTTTTTTAAAATGAACAGGGGAGCAGCGATTGAAATTTTGTAGTCTATATAGTGGAAGTTCAGGTAACAGTTTATTTATCTCAAACAACAACACAAAGATACTCATTGATGCTGGGCTCAGTGGGAAACGGATCCAGAGTGCCATGGACCTTATCGCGGAGGATCTTCGAGAAATCGGCGGTATTATGGTGACCCATGAACACAGTGATCACATCCATGGGGTGGGGGTATTATCGCGCCGTTTTGACCTGCCGATTTATGCCAATGAAAAGACCTGGGAAGCGATGCTAAAAAGCCTGGGTAAAATCGCTGAACATAATATTAAAATCTTTGATTTTGAAAAACCATTTGATATTCAGGATCTTCAAATCAAAGCCTTTAAAACATCCCATGATGCAGCAGATTCAGCCGGATTTGTCATTTTTGACGGAAAAAAGCGGTTGGGAATTGCCACTGACTCCGGGATTATAACTCCAGAAATGCGCGGTGCCCTCAGTGGCTGCGATTTGGTGGTGCTGGAGTCTAATCATGACGTGTCGATGCTGGAAGCTGGATCGTATCCTTTTTATCTCAAGCAGCGGATAAAAAGTGATTTCGGACACTTATCCAATGAGACCGCCGGTGATTTGGCTTTGGCGCTGGTACAGGAAGGCACGAAGCAGTTGGTGTTGGCCCATCTCAGTCAGGAAAACAATTACCCCCTGCTTGCTTACGAAACTACCGCCCGGATATTATCAGAAGCTGGGATAGTTCTGGATAAGGATGTGAAACTTTGTGTGGCCAAAAGAAGTAGTGCCAGTGAGACAATTAACCTGTGAGATCTTCAACTAAGATTGAGGAGAAACGATGGATGACGATCTGAAAAAAGAAAAAAAGCCAAATTCTCTTATTATCGGTATGCTTGGTGCAATAGTTGGCGGTATAATTGTGGGTGCTTTATTCCTCGGTGTGGACTTTTTTTTCGACAACAGCACCGTGATACAAGGCGCTAAGAATGAAATTGTCGTTAACCAGGGATCGGCAGACTCGGTGGTTGAAGCGATCGCCCAAACTGTACCGCCATCGGTGGTGGGGATTGAGACAACCGGAGTGGCTATGACCGCGTATGGTCCGCAGGAAGCAAGCGGGGTTGGTTCCGGTTTTATTTTAACCAGTGATGGCTATATTGCCACGAACCAACATGTTGCTTCAAATGATATTTCAGGCATGACCGTATCACTGGCTGATGGGAAAACGTATGACGCTAAACTGATTTGGTCGGATTCAACTCTTGATATGGCGATTATAAAAATTGATGCAACGGATTTACCGGTTCTTGAACTGGGTGATTCAGACAATGTCGTTGTCGGCGAACTGGCGGTCGCAGTGGGTAATCCATTGGGGCTAAATTTTGAGCGAACGGTAACATCTGGCATTGTCTCTGCAATTAATCGGAGTATTCCTCTAGACAGTGGGTTGGCCGAAGACCTGATCCAAACCGATGCTTCGATTAATTCGGGAAATAGCGGGGGACCGCTAGTCGATAAAAATGGCAAGGTGATCGGTATTAATACCTATAAACTGACCACAGGTGAAGGCATGGGTTTTGCCATTCCGATTAATATTTTAAAACCAATTCTTAACGAGATTGTGGCAACCGGTAAGTTTGATGCCACTGTGATGGGAATCACTGGATATGATCGGGCGATTGCCGATTATTATGTCACTGACAGCAAGGTCGACTTTAATGAAGGGATCTATATCGCATCGGTGCAACAAGGCGGCGGTGCTGCCAATGCCGGACTGCTAGCTGGCGATATCATCAAAGAAATCAATGGGGTTAAAACCAATACTATGCTTAAGATGAAAGAAATTCTCTATGCAGTTGATGCGGGCGAGAAGGTGAGCGTTACCTTTGAGCGAAATGGCAAAAAACAGACAAAAGATGTGGTGGTTACATCAGAACAATAAAAAATGATTAAACAGGAGTCAATCATTCAATGATTGACTCCTGTTTTTTTCAGTGCTATAATCTGAAGTGCTGAATCAATAGGGAATCAGCTTTTATTATTAAATAAATGAATCAACCTTAAATAATAGTGAAGTGATTGGAATTATCACCGAAGCAGAAAATTTAAACTGAAATGCGTTTTGAATCGCATTTAAATTATCAAAGACGATAGCTTTTTTTGTTATGGTCTTTTTTTTGTGAATTGGATTTTCTGCCGAGAATAAACCAGCTTGTCAATGAGGACACGAGTAGCGATTGACGCTAAACCGTCAGTTTTAAAAATGGGTTGATCAGATTGGTCACTGTTGCGTTTACAGTGATTTGAAAATAAAGAATTAATAAGAAGGGAGTAATGAAAACAAACCAAGGAGTAGTGTTGATAAATTGCAAAATTCAATGAAGTCAACAGGTATTTGTTATTAATGAAATCAAGACACAGAGAATTTGGAGGAAAGTATGATTAATTCTGGAGATGTGGCATTTGTTTTAATCAGCTCAATGCTGGTATTTTTTATGACTCCCGGTTTGGGATTGTTTTATGCAGGAATGGTGCGTAGGAAAAATGTGATCAATACCTTAATGTCAGTTGTATTTTGTTGCGGGCTGGCAACGGTGATGTGGTTTGCAGTCGGTTATTCAATTTCTTTTGGCACAGACGTGGGAGGACTGGGAGTCGTCGGGAATTTAAGTAATGTGTTCTTTAATGGCGTCAGTGCTACTGAAGCGGGTCCATATGCCGCCAATATTCCGGGGGCGCTGTTTGCGATCTTTCAGTTAATGTTTTGCATTATCACACCGGCCATTCTGGTCGGCGCCTTATCAGGGCGAATGCGGTTTTCAGCCATGTTTATCTTTATAACCGTGTGGCTGTTACTCGTCTATTACCCACTGGCCCATATGGTTTGGGGGACCGGCGGTTTTATCGCTGGATTAGGAGCAGTCGATTTCGCCGGTGGAAACGTTATTCATATCAGTTCTGGGGTTTCCGGCCTGATTGCCTGTATCATACTGGGAACCCGAAAAGGTTATGGGATTCAATCTTATCATCCGCACAATATTCCCATGTTTTTTACCGGTGGCGCTATTTTATGGGTCGGATGGTTTGCGTTTAATGGAGGTTCTGCTCTGGCGGCCAATGGTTTGGCGGTTCAGGCCGTTGTCAATTCAATGATTTCATCAGCCGCAGCAATGTTAAGCTGGATGACAATTGAAACGGTGCTTTATAAAAAAGTGACCGTTATGGGAGCAGTCACTGGCGCAATTATTGGTCTGGTTGCAATTACACCAGGAGCGGGATTTGTAGCCTTTTCAGCCGCACTGGTGATTGGTGCATTGGTCAGCCCGATTTGCTTCTTCTTTATGACAAAGGTCAAACATAAATTCGGGTATGACGATGCGCTGGATGCTTTTGGATGTCATGGGATTGGTGGAATTTGGGGCGGTATTGCCACCGGGCTATTTGCTCAATCAGCCATTAACCCGATTGCTCAATGGGATGGTCTGTTTTTTGGAGCCACCGAATTATTGGTTGCTCAACTGACGGCGGTGGGTATTTCAATTATCTACTCAGCCGTTATGACAGCAGTGATTATGACGGTGCTCAAAAAAGTGATGAAAATACGGGTCACACCTGAAGCTGAAGCATTGGGCCTGGATATCAGTGAACATAGTGAACAAGGTTATCCAGCATTTTCTGGTATTGATCAGTAAAATAGTGTTGAAGTACGGTAGGGTAACCAGAAAATCAGGGTTACTCATTTAGTAAAGAAAGGAAAAACTTATGAAAATGATTGAAGCGATTATCCGTCCAGAAAAACTGGAACCTTTGAAGGACGCATTTTTGGCGGCAAAGATCAACGGTATGAATATTCGTCAGGTGTTGGGATGTGGCAATCAGTATGGCTGGATTGCCCATAATCGGGGTACCACCGTGATGATGAATATGATTCCAAAAATTGAAATTAAAATAGTGGTGGCTGATGATCAGGTGGAAGAAATCGTCCAATTGATTATGAGCGTGGTTCGGACAGGTGAAATTGGTGACGGAAAAATTTTTATCAAGCCTGTGGAAGAATGTATTCGAATCCGAACTGGAGAAAGAGGGGATATTGCCCTATAAACGATGCAAGCGTCAAGAACTAAAAAAGGCCATATATGTTTACACGTGTAAACATATATGGCCTTTTAGTGTATTCTTTTTTACAAAAAACAACGAAATGATTGACTTTTCTATAAAAATAAATATAATAAGGATTATAGTTACAAAATTTCAGATGCGAATAAAAACAAAAGTAATTAGCCGGAAACAAGAGAGGTAATAAAAATGAAAAAGGTAGTTGATGATGAGCGTCTGATGGTGAAAATTTGTGAGATGTACTACAATCAGGATATTAATCAGAAGTTGATTGCCAAGGAATTGGGGCTTTCACGACCAACTGTGTCGCGGATTCTTCAGAATGCCAAGGCGCGCGGGATTGTCAAAATTGTCATCGATCCAATTTTTGGCAACAATTACGTGGATCTGGAAAAGAAACTGGAAAGCCGATATGGTTTAAAAGAGGTTTTTATCGTAGATAGCAAACAGGATAACCGGGATCAGAAAGATGAGTTGGCTAAGGCGACCGCCAATTATCTGGAACGATTGATCAAAGATGATACCATTATCGGGATATCGATGGGTTCTTCTATCGGCCAGATCTATCGTTTTGTGTCAAAGGGAACCTTAAAGCGGGTGACCTTTATCCCGCTGATTGGTGGAATTGGACATCTGGGTATGGAACTCCACTCCAATACGATTGTGGAAGCTCTGGCCAAGGCTTTTGGTGGTGTTTCTTATTTGCTCCATGCGCCAGCTCGGGTGTCAGGAGTCAAGATTAAAGAGGAACTGATGAAGGAACCGGATATCAAACGGATCATTAAAATGGGCGATGGCCTGGACGTGGCGGTAGTTGGAATCGGGGTTCCTAATCGTGGTTCGGCCATTATGTCCACCGGTTATTATGATGAAAAGGATATGGAAACAATGCGTCAGAAAAATGTGGTGGGGGATGTCTGCATGCAGTTTTTTGATATCAATGGTAGCACCGAACCATTTGCTGCCGACAATTGTGTGATTGGGGTTGATATTAAAAAGCTGCGACGGGTTCCACATTCGATTGGGGTTGCCAGTGGTCCTGAAAAAGCGCTGGCTATCCAGGGTGCCATAAAAGGCGGGTATATTAATGTTTTAGTTACTGATGCGGAATGCGGAAAAAAACTACTGGCGATTGAGCAAGCATCGGAACGGGTTTAAAAAAGAAAGAAGCGTAAAAATGAATGAAATTTTAAAAATGTCTATGAATGAAATGGCAGAAGCAGATTTTGATTGCTCATGTGGACGACACCACTCGCTGTCGATAAAAAAAATCGCCATTGGCAAAGGTGTAATTCAGCAACTGCCCGATATTGCAGCAGAATTCAAGGGAAAACAACTCTACATGATCAGCGATAACAATACCTGGAAGGCGGCTGGCGAGCAGGCCTTTAAAATTTTGAGTGATTCAAATTTTGAGGTAAAAAGCCATCAGTTTGAAACCGGTACAGAAATACTTATTCCCGATGAATTAGCAATGGGAAGAATGCTTCTGGAAATGCCTCTGGGCACCGCTTTAATTGTCGCTGTGGGTTCTGGTACGCTTAATGATATGGCCAAATACCTGTCATCGCGGACCGGGATTCCCTATATTATTGTGTGTACAGCGCCATCGATGGATGGGTATGTTGCCGATGGGGCACCACTAATCTGCAACGGACGAAAAATATCCTATGTGGCAACTTTGGCCTACGGCGTGGTTGGTGACACCGATATTATGAAACAGGCACCCATGCATATGATTCATGCCGGGCTGGGCGATGTACTGGGGAAATTAACGGCGTTAACTGACTGGTCGTTGGCAGTTGCGATGATTGATGAATACCGATGTGAGACCTGTGTTAAATTGGTTGAGGAAGCCCTGCGAAAATGCATTGAGTTTGCCCCAGCCCTAAAAGAACGAAATGAGGAAGCGATTCTCTACCTGATTGAAGCCTTGACATTAACTGGGGTGACCATGGCCATCGTTGGTGTATCGCGGCCGGCGTCCGGTTCGGAACACTTGCTTTCACATTACTGGGAAATGGATTTTATCGCCCGTCACAAATACCCGGAACTCCATGGGGTAAAGGTCGGCATCGCCACCCCCATCGTAGCCGAAATTTATCAGCTGCTAGACGATGAGCTACCACCAGAAACGAAGGCCCTGGCTCCCCAACGTGAAGTCGTGGAAGCTCTTTTAGAAAGTGCCGGAGCGATGATTTCCCCAAAAGAAGTTGGTATCGACCGGGATCTTTTTTATCGCAGTTTAATGGAGGCGAATACAGTACGTAAACGTTACAGCGTTTTTCAGTACGCAAAAGATAAAGGGCGATTAGAAGAAATCGCCGGGATAATCACCGAAAGGATTTACGGAAAATGATCATGCCAAAAAAAGAAGCGCTAAAAGATGTTAAGTTATTTGCCCTGGATATGGATGGTACGGTTTATCTGGGAAATGGTTTAATCGACGGAGCACTGGACTTTATAAAAGAATTGCGAACCCGAAAAAAGGATTTTATTTTCATCACCAATAATTCATCCCGGGTGCCCAGCTTTTATCAGGAAAAATTAAAAAAAATGGGCTGTTTTGTAGAAGCAGATCGGATCATCACCTCCGGAGATGTGACCATTGAATATTTAAAAACGTATCACCCCGGACAATCGGTCTATTTAATGGGTACACCGCTGTTGGAAGAGAGTTTTAGACAACACGGCATCAATCTGGTCCAGGAACAGCCAGATGTAGCAGTGGCCAGCTTTGATACCACCCTGACCTACGAAAAGCTGGAGAAAATCTGTACCTTTATTTTAAATGGCGCAGTTTTTTTATCGACCCATGTGGATTTAGTTTGCCCTACGGAAACCGGTTTTATTCCCGACTGCGGTTCCATGTGTGCCCTGATTACCAAATCCACCGGTGTGGAACCCAAATATTTAGGTAAACCCTTTGCTGAAACGATGGAGATGATTCTGTCCATTACCGGGCATAAAAAAGAAGATGTGGCCTTTGTCGGAGACCGGATCTATACTGATGTGGCCACCGGCGTCAACAACGGCGGTAAGGGTTTTTTAGTGCTGACCGGGGAGACCAAAATAGCGGATATAAAAAATTCAGATGTGGTTCCGGATTGCGTTTTTGAATCGCTAAAGGAAATGACAGACTACTTATAAAGGAGGGAATCATTTGATTTATTTAGCATTGGTCGCGTTTGTGATGATGATCTTACAGAGTGGATTAACTTATTTTCAGTATAAAAATTATCAGCAGGCGGTCAATAGTCTGTTAAGTCAGGGAACCATACTGGGTATCGGTTTACGTAAGGGTGGTTTTCGTTTAAAAGGAGGGGCGATTATTGTTTTAGCCATGGATTGTCGTAGCGGACGTATTTGTGGGTGTAAGAAACTAGAAGGGATCGCCCTATGGAAGCGGTTTTTAGAAACCGATTATTATAATGGCCTGTCGCTATCAGAAATTCGCGAGGTAGGTCTGGTAGAAGATCTAAAGATTAATAAAAAAAGACGAATAAAGGAACCATACGCACCCAATGGTTTGGATAAAAAAAGAAAAAAAGGGGCCTTGATTCAGGCCGTTGAAGCCATCGATAAGCGATTGGAAAAGGACGTAAAGAATGCACAATATCTTAAAAGACGGGAAACCGAAAGAGCGATGGGAAACAAACAGCCCAGATCAACATAAACTGCTTTGATAAAATAGTGCGCTGTAAACGTTATAATTAATAAATAGAAATAGAACAAGGAAAGAGATAAAAATTGCGCGCTGGGTGAGCGTCAAAGATACAGCGGCAACAGGTATTGGCAATCATTTTTGTCAGGCTTTAAAATAATAATAAAGGGAGAACTTATTTATGGAAATACTAGCAAGTATCGGCAATCATTTTTATGGCTTATATCAGGCGGGTGGCCAATTTCTGATGATCTATATCACTGATTTTATCCCCTGGATTCTTTTGATGATCACATTTATGCACATATTATTTAAACTCATTGGCTTGGAACGGATTGAAAAATTAGCAAAATTATTGGGGAAAAACCCCATCACGCGATGGTCTCTGATGCCCATGCTATGCATGATGTTTTCAGGAAACCCGATGACCTATCCCTATGCCCGTTTTTTACCGGAGAATCAGAAAGTTGCTTTTTTTGATGCTTCTATTTCATACTGTCATCCGGTTACCGGTTTGTTTCCCCATGCCAACCCGGGGGAATTATTTGTTTACCTGGGTATCGCCACGGGGGTTTTTCTGGCCGGATATGATTTAGGATTTTTGGCTATTTCTTATTTCCTGATTGGTATTTTAATTGTCTTTATTCGCGGTTTAGTAACTCAGCTTATTTATAATGCCAAATACAAGAAAAAATACGGCACCGCAGAAAAGAAGGAGGCGTAAGCATGTTTAAAGCAGTTAAAATTGAAAAGGGTCATGGCGGCTGGGGTGGTCCACTGGTTATACAGCCGACGGAAAAGAAGGATAAGATTGTCTCCATTACTGGCGGTGGAATTGATCCGTTGAGTAAACGAATTGCCCAGATTACTGGTGCAAAAGCCATTGATGGCTTCAGTAATGGTGTGCCTGATGATGAAATTGCCTGTGTTGTCATCAATTGTGGAGGCACTTTACGATGTGGGGTTTATCCCAAAAAAGGCATTATGACCGTCAACATAACGCCAGTCGGACAGTCGGGTCCACTGGCAGAGTATATTAAAGAAGAGATCTATGTGTCAGGGGTTGTTGATAAAGGGATTAGCTTGGCAGATGGTTCTGAGGTGGCTCCTGAAACAGAAGCGGTGGTTGAAGAGGTCGTTGAAGCGGTTACGGAGCATCGCTCAGATGATAACTGGGTAGCCAGAGGTGGTAAAGCCTTGGCCGGCTTTGCCACAAAATGTGTCCAGGGCGGGAAGGAAGCCGTTGACATTACAATTAAGGATATTCTTCCGTTTATGGCTTTTTATGCTTTACTGCTGGGGATCATTATGTATACCGGTCTGGGGAATTTAATGGCCGTTTATGTTTATCCCTATTTGGGAACACTGCCCGGCTTGTTGATTCTGGTTGTCATTTGTGCGTTACCGATGATTTCACCTCTGGTTGGTTCAGGTGCATTAATCGGGCAGGTTTTAAGTGTCCTGGTTGGACTGGGTATCGCTTTAGGAGCCTTTCCAGTTTATCTGGCACTGCCGGCGTTTTTTGCTGTAGATGCACAGGTGGGCTGTGATTTTATCCCGGTGGGATTATCGATGGGAGACGCCGAAAGCGATACCGTGGATATTGGTGTGCCATCGGTGCTATTATCCCGTTTGATTACCGGCCCCATCGCGGTTGTGATTGCCTACTTTTTTGCGATGGGCATGTATGGACTTTTATAAATATGTTTATATAAAATAAAAAGGGGAACAAAGAATGTATAAAACAATCATAACTGAAATTGGGCCAATGGCTTATGAATTGATCGGCGGGGGGATGCTGGTAGTATTTAATGAAAACGCCCCGGCAGCATTAAGAGAGATGTCCGTCATGCATACCATCGAATCCTTGCGTCATCCAGTTAAGGTGGATGATATTGTGGTGTTTGGCGATCAGGAGTACTTAGTGACAGCTGTGGGTCATGAAGCGAATAACACCTTGGATACTATGGGGCATTGCACATTTTGCTTTAACGGAAAGAGTGAGGTTCAAATTCCGGGACAGATTGAATTATCAGGTGATGGAGTACCAACGCTAGCGATTGGATGCGGTTTTCATATTTATTCAACCTGATAAAGAATAAAAAAGAAAGGAATGAAGGATTCATTAACAGGTAGTCATATGCATGCAAAACAGGTTACCATTATTAATCCCACCGGCTTACATGCACGACCGGCGGCAGAGTTTGTCCAGAAGGCTGGAGCGTTCAGAGCAAATATCCAGATCAAAAAAATGGATGAGGATCCAGCAACAGGTGATGCAAAATCGCTACTGGGGATTATGTCAATTGGTTTGGGCCAAGGGGATACGATTGAAATAAGTGCCGAGGGTGAGGATGAAATGCTGGCGGTGGAAACTCTGGTCGCCCTGGTTGGCAGTGGGTTTGGAGAAGTGTAATGATTCTAAGACGTTAAAAAAACACCGTCAGGTGTTTTTTTAACGTTTAAAATCAGGCATAAAGCAGTTTGCTTTTATAGATGATCGATTTTAAATCGGTCTGACACCATTGGAGTTCCTCCAAACTGATGCCGAAGTCCAGTTGCCCCTGGGTAGCGATCAGGAGATGCTCAAGGTTGCAGTTGCCGGCCCGCTCGCCGATCCCAAAGAGGGTGGAATCGGCATATTTAGCCCCGCAGCGAAGCCCCTGGATGGAATTGGCGACAGCCATGCCGAGATCGTTGTGCATGTGTACCTCAATGTCGATGTTGGGGGGGATTCGGCTGATGGTGGCCTTGCAGAGGCTGGGTGACATGATCCCCACGGTGTCCGAAAAACGCAGGGTAGTGGCGCCCAGATCCCGGGCCGTTTCAACCAGTTTAACAACAAAATCCCAATCGGCTCGGGAGGCGTCCTCCAGGCCGATGGTCAGTTCTCTTTTGGCGGTGTGGATGGCCGCGGCACAGGTACTTAGAGTTTCTAACACCTGGGAGCGGCTTTGACGCAGTTTTTCGCGAATCAGCAGATCCGAAGCGGGGACACAAACGTGAATAATATCGGCACCACAGCCGATGGATTGGTCAATATCAGAGAGACTCATCCGATTCCAGCCAATAATCTGAGCCTTTTTACAGGCCAGCTTGATTTTTTCAAAGGCCCGGCATTCTTCTTTACCCATGGCGGGGGTACCGGCTTCGATCCGGGTAACCCCCAGGGCATCGAGAGATTTGGCGATGGTGACTTTTTCCCGGACGGAAAAGGCCATTCCCGGGCTTTGTTCACCGTCTCTTAAGGTGGTATCAACAATATATTTCTGTTTTGATGTCATTCTGGACCTCGCTGGCAAGGGTTCGCAGTTCCAGTTCGGACAGGTTTCGGCCGAGCTGGGTGCAGCGTCCTTTGATTTGTTTTAAAATGGAATGGGCCATCGATTCGGATAAATCTGAATCGTTTAATTTATACAACAGGCTTTTCCGACCAGAGTGTTTGCCTAACACAATTTCACGTTGGTTGCCGACGGTTTGGGGATTAAAGGGTTCGTAGGTACGGGGATTTTTTAACACCCCATCGACATGAATCCCGGATTCCACCTTAAAAATATCGGCTCCGATGATGGCCTTCATTTTTGCCACCGGCTGGCCGGCAAGTGCTTCATAAAGGTGGCGCAGTTCACTTAAAACCGATAAGTCACCGCTAAACGTGTGGGGCAAATGGAGCTTCAGTCCCATCAGCACTTCTTCCAGCGGTGGAAAATTATGGTGGTTGGTAAAACCGCAACTGATGCTCGTTCCGCCGGCCAACACCCATTCCAGGGCGATGGCCGTGGCGCAGTGCTGCTGGTTGCTTGGGCAGAGGTCCAGGGTTTGGGCACCGCTGCCTAGCAGGGCTTTAAAAATTGACGGATAGTCTCGGGTCATCAGGTCTTCCAGCCCGGTGATGCGGATCTTTTGATGTTGATAGGGATCTAATTGGCCAACAGAAATGTTTTTTTGCACCAGATCATTGGGCTCCAGCTTCCAGAGGGGTTTCGGTTCGTTCATCCCGGGGCTGCCTGAAGCGAGGGACTCGGGATGAATCTGGGTCAGAAAAAAATTTCGGTTCCCCAACCATTGCTTCAAACCGCAAGCATTAGCCGGAAAACCCAGCCGGGAAAGCAGATCCGGGGTTAATTCGATTTTTGTGACCCCACAGGTAAAAAGCAGGTCACAGAAATGGTTAAGATCCCGGGTGGTCATTCCGGCCGTATTAAAGGTTGTCAAGGTCCGATCAATAATAGTAACCATTTGTGTACCCCGCTTTCGTTTGTTTTAATTAAAGATTGATGCTGCCAATGTAAGGGCAGCATCAATCGGTGAAGTATAAAAACAGAAGATTAGCCAAGTACCGACAATTGTTACATCATGTTGTTTGCATCGGAGCGAACCGGTTGATAAACCTGTCCGATTCCGCAGCAAACAACAGATTAACAATTGGTCGGTACGGTAGTTTGGCACTACCCAAGAGGGTTAAATAACCAGGTCTTCGACCACCTTGCCGCCTTCGATGTGCTCGTCCATAATCCGTTCCACATCGTCCACGGTGACCTTGCCATACCAGACGCCTTCGGGATAAACGACCACGATCGGGCCCTTGTCACAGATCCCGAAACAGCCGGTGTTGTTTAGCATCACGTCGCCCGATAAATCCCGTTCGTCGATTTCTTCAAGAAAGGTCTGCAGGATTTTCACTGAATCCTGTTGAAAACAGTACCCTTTTTGGGTGCCGTTGATCCGGCAGCTGGTGCAGATAAAAAGATGATGTTTGGGACTAACCATTTTAAATTCCTCCTGATACGTTTAATAATTTCTGAGATTTTGACAGTTCGGACTTTAAGATTTCCTGGGCTGCCGTTTTAACAGCATCTTCAATGCGGTCGTAGGTTGAGATGACCTTGATGCCCTTGCTTTCCAGCCGTTTGGTGGGCAGATCACCAATGCGCATAGTGATGGCACCGTCGCAGTCATTTAGAGCTTTTAGAATGGTGCCGATCTTATCTTCTTTTTCGTCGCATTCTTCGGCGCCCGTGCAATACTTGCCGATTACCCGTTTTTCTTTAAACCGGACCTCATCGTCAAGGTAGTCATAGATATAAAGCTCTGAAGCCTGGCCGAAATGCTGATCCACCAGCATCCCGCCTTTAGAGGTGATCGCAAAGCGCAATCCCGTTGGTGCTGCCAGAATCATTTCATCTTTTTTAGCTTCAGTTTCCCGGAAATTCAGGGAGATATCACTATCCAGTTTGCCGATGGCATCGGCCCGGCATTGTTTGCAGTGATACATCTGTTTTAAATGAACCCCGCATTTATCGCGAAGCGCATTAATTTCGTGGTTGGTGGCAATTTGCAGATCTTCAAAGGCGGAACCTTTAACCGGAATCAGGGGCATCACATTGGAGATAAAGCAGCCCAACTCTTTTACCGTTTTGACCACTTCTTCGATGTGTGTATCATTGATTCCCATCAGGGTGACAGTATTGATTTTGACGATTACCCCTTCATCGATCAGGAGCTTGATCCCTGAAAGCTGGTTAGCCAGTAAAATAGAGGCACCGGCTTCGCTACGGTAGCGGTTCCCCATAAAATCGACATGTTTGTAGATCTTGGCACCGATGGCCGGGTCAACCGCATTGACGGTGACGGTAACGTGGGAAACACCCAGTTTTGCCAGTTCTTTGGCATAGTAGGGCAGCATTAAACCATTGGTGGAGACGCAGAAGGTAACAGAGGGGTCATAGTCATGGATTAGGGTCAGGACCTTTCTCGTTTCTTCAAAGTTTGCCAGGGCATCTCCGGGGCCGGCAATTCCGACGACGGTGAGGTTTTCCACCTTTTCTTTAACCAGTTTATATTTTTCAAAGGCCGCTTCCGGGGAAAGAATTTCAGTAGTCACGCCGGGACGGCTTTCATTGGGGCAATCAAATTTACGAACGCAGTAGTTACACTGAATGTTGCATTTAGGAGCAATGGGGAGGTGCATCCGGGCGTTTTTCTGGGAGGCACCGCAGCTATAGCAGGGATGATTGGCGGTTTTTTCTTCAATGGTTTGGGCTTGGGGTGTTAACGGGTTATTTGTCTTTATTTTTTCCAGCACTTTCATGTTAGCTTCCGTTTCCGGCTCTAATCCGTATTTGGATTTTGGTCCTTCATTATAGTAGGTGTTATATAGGGTTTCCCGGAAACCGCCTTCCACCGCTTTAAGAATGGTGTTGGTGATCAGGTCCAGGAGCACCTGGGAACCTTCATAGCCCAAGGTCCGAACCCGCTGGCCGCCGACGCGGTCATGGATTGGAAAAGCACAGCGGATGAGTGGAATCCCGTGTTTTTCTTCAATCCGGCGGCCGTCGGAATTTCCCAGCATCAGGTTAGCACCGAGTCGCAGGGCTTCTTCTTCAATGGTTTCAAAGTCGACATCATTTAAGATCACGTAATTGTCAACAAAAAGAACATCCGCCAATTTGGAAAGCTCGGCTTCGATTTTTCCTTTAAGCTGGGGACAATTGGAACCAGTAGCCGCGATCACCGGCATCACCCCATTTTCACAACAGAGTCGGACTGCCGAAACGACAAAATCCGGTTCACCGAAGATAGCAATGCGACCCAGGGCGTTGTATTTATGGGAGTCGACCATGCCATCAAGGTAACGACCGCGTTCCTTAGCAATTTTTTCAGGAATGGCTTTTTTTGACAATTCAGCTAAGAGATCGATTAAGGCATCGGTATCACGGAGTCCCATCGGTAGGTTCAGGCGTTTGTAAGGAACCCCATAGTTTTCATACAGGTAAACCCCGGGAGATTCATCGGGTTTGATGGTGTCAGAGATTTCGATGGTGGCCCGGGCGCCAGCCATTTTCTGGATTTCCGAAATGGGGGTACCATGCATCGGCAACCGATAATAACTGCTCTGATGGACGCCGTCGAGATTTTCGGAAAGATCTGGCAAAAGAATGTATTCCAGTTCAAACTGGTCCAGTAGATCGATTAAATAACGGGTATCCGCCGGGGAAATCATCGTGGTGACGATATTGACCTTATTGTGTTTGGTGGCGTCCATCTCAACATGGGAGACAATCGCTCGCAGCGCCCGGGTAAATCCTTCAAATTGGGTACCGCCGTACCCAGCCGATTTAACGGGAATAATTTTTACCGTTTCGTCAGGATGAGCGGCGTAAAAATTCTTGATGATATATTCAATATCTTCACCAATGGTTTCGGCCAGACAGGTGGTCGAAACGCCGATGACCTCAGGTTCATACAATTTAATCAGATTTTCCAGCCCGATAATCAGATTTTTCTCACCGCCGTAGACAGTGCCTTCTTCAGTGAGGGAAGAAGAAGCAATATCAACCGGTTCATTGTAATGAGTGGCCATGTGGCGGCGGATATAGGTGCTGCATCCCTGGGAACCATGGAGGATATTCATACATTTTTGAATACCGTAGAAGGCATTGGCGGTTCCCATCGGCATGCACATTTTACAGGGATTGACATTTAGGTTGACTAAATTTTTAGACATTTTTCATACCTCCTATGACTTCCCAGACAGGACTGTTCATTGACAGATTGATTTCTGAGGCGAAGTTCAGGGTGCCTTCGTAGCCTGCCAGGGGATGCTTGCGTTCATGGTTATGATCACAAAAGGCGATGCCCAGTTTATAGGCCAGCGGCCGTTCCTTGACGCCGCCTACTAATATATCGGCTCCCATTTCTTTCATAAAGGCTTCCAGTTCAGCCGGGTTGGCGTCGTCTAAAATGACGGCGTCTTCGTCGACCAGATGTTGGATGACTTCATAATCATCCTTGCTCCCGGTTTGGGTGCCGACCATCACGGTATTCATGCCAAATTCGTGAAACTGGCGGATCAGGGAGATTGCTTTAAAGCCGCCGCCGACATAGATAGCGGCTTTTTTTCCTTCAAGATTATTACGATATTTATTTAAAAGAGGGATGACTCTATTTTTTTCTTCTTCAATAAAGGCTTTGGCTCGCGTAATGACTTCTTTATCACCGACGGCATAGGCAATCCGCATCAGTGAATCGGAGGTGTCGGTCACACCAAAAAAACTAACTTTGATAAAAGGGATTGAGAAAACCTCTTCCATCTGTTTAGCCAGGTAGGTCATCGAACCGGCACATTGAACCAGATTGAGTTGGGCCGCGGGGGCTTTTTTGAGATCTTCGACTTTGGCATCGCCAGTAATATTAGCAACCACTTCGACGCCGATTTGTCGTAAATAATTTTTAATAATCCACATTTCCCCGGCCAGGTTAAAATCGCCGAGAATGTTGACACCGTGCGTTTTTTTAGGTAAGAATTTGGGGGTAACCAGGCTCATAATAGCGTTGCAGGCCATCTTATAGCCGGTTTTTTTGGTTCCCGAGAACCCTGGTGATTTAACTGGAATCACACGAATTTGGTATTTTTCTTCGGCTTCGCGACAGACAGCGTCAATGTCATCACCGATAACACCAACAATACAGGTGGCGTAAATAAAAATAACTTTGGGTGAGTGGATAGCCATGACTTCATCAACAGCAGCAGCTAATTTCTTTTGTCCACCAAAGATAACATCGCGTTCGCGTAGATCCGTTGAATAACTGTTTCGATAGCCTTCTTCGTCACTGGATAGACTGCCGCGAATATCCCAGGTATAGCTGGCACATCCAATCGGGCCATGGATAATATGGAAGGCATCGGTGATGGGGTTCAAAACAACCCGGGCCCCACAGAAAACACAGGCTCGTTGACTGACGGCCCCTGAGACACTTGCTGACTCACACTTGATTCCGTCTCCGCTGCATTCCGAAAAACGGATTGACTGGGCTCTTTCTGGTAAAATTGCCGCATCATTTTTCATTTTACAGCCTCCTTTCAAATAAAGGGGAGGAAAACCTCCCCCCAATAATTACATAATCATTTCCATATCTTCATCTGCACAGTCACGATCCTGACGATCCATGAGGGCATTTAAGATCATTTCGGCTAAACGCATAGCACCCTTATATCCGACCAAAGGCAGGTAAGAGTGAACATAGCGGTCAACGATGGGGAAGCCGGCGCGTACTAAAGGAATATCTTCGGCTTTGGCGACATATTTGCCATGGGTGCCGCCGATCATCAGATCGACACTGTCGTTTTTAATCCATTGGTGGAGTTCAAACAAATCAGCATTCCCTTTAGCGGTACAGCCTTCCACACCAAACTTTTCAAAAAGTTCATTGGCTTTTGCTTCAAATGTTTTACCGGGTGTCCCGGTGACCAGATATTTTGGAATCATACCCATTTCTAAAGTGAATTGTGCCAAAGCTAAGACGGTATCGGGATCGCCGTAAATGGCAACGGTTTTATTTTGAGAATACTTATGTGAATCTAATAAGATATCGACTAATTGACCACGTTCTTCTTCGATGATGTAAGGAACCTCGTTTTTAGAAAAACGATTTAACGCCATGATATATTGATCCGTTAACTCAATACCAATTGGCAACGGAAGCGTAGCAAAGGGAACCTTACATTTGGTTTTTAAAGATTCAGCAGGTGGTGTCGAAGTGATTTCACCTAATGCCAAGGAGAGCTCGCAATTTCCAAGATCTTTGATATCATCAATGGTGGTTCCGCCTTTAGGATACATGGTGTATTCACCGGTCATTGGTGAGTCCATAACACCACTGGTGTCTGGCAGCATGGTATACTTAACCCCCATCAGGGTCATCAGTTTTTTCATTTCGCGCATGTCGCCAGGATTGACAAAGCCGGGGAAAAGAGCCAATTTGCCATTTTTTTCACCGGTGTTTACTGATAAGTAATGGATTAATCCCGTGATCATGCTGGAAAATCCAGTGATGTGTGACCCGACATAACTTGGGGTGTTGGCATGAACAACGATTTTTCCTTCGGGAATCTTCGCATCAGTGATGTAAGTAACAAGGTCATCGCCGATGGTTTCACTTAAACAGGTCGTATGAACGGCAATAATATCGGGTTCATAAAGGTCAAAGATATTTTTTATGGCTGTTTTTAAATTTGAACCGCCGCCAAATACGGAAGCACCTTCGGTAAATGAACTGGATGCAGCAATGGCCGGATCTTTAAAATGTCGCGTTAAAAACATTCGATGGTATGAACAACACCCTTGTGAGCCATGGCTGTGCGGCATGCAATTATGGACGCCCAGCGCAGCATACATGGCGCCGACCGGTTGACATGTTTTTAGTGGGTTAATGCGCAAAGCAGATCGTTCGGATATTTCTTTTGGTGTAACATCTAACATTATTCCATACCTCCTAAATTGCCAATTAATGTCGGCTCGCTTTTCCAGGGAGCTTGAACTAAACTAAAAGCTGGTGTATTAACAGCTAAGGTTACATCTCTGGCAAAATTTAATGCACCTTTAAATCCAGCATACGGACCGCTGTAGTCATAGGAGTGTAATTGTCGCGATGGCACGCCTGACCGTTGAACAATATATTTATCCTTAATCCCAGAAAAGAAGATGTCTGGTTTTAATAATTTTAAAAATGCTTCGGTTTCAAACTGGTTATAGTCATCGGTAATCATGGCCTTATCGGCGATATCGGCCCATAAACCATCATAGGATTCAATCGGTAAACCGGCCTCTTTTAATTCTTTTATGCGTTCTTCGGTGTGGAAAGTCCGGTATTTAGCAGGATCTTTTACAACCGTGATGCTTTCAATGTTTTTAGAATCGGCATCCATTTTAAGTGGTAGCACTTGACGACCTTCGTAATCATCACGATGGGCAAATTCATAACCGGCTAAAATAACTTCGACACCGAGGCTTTTTAATAAGTTAATATAATGGTGAGTTCTTGAACCACCAACATAAATGGCGGCAGTTTTGTCTTTCAGCATCGATTTGTAGTAAACCATTCCAATTGCAATTTCTTCTTCTTCATCAGCAATGACTGCTTCTGTTTTGGCTGTTAAAGCAGGATCGTTGAAAAATGCGGCAACATCTCTGAGTGACTGCTTAATCCCTTCGATGCCAATAAAATTGACCTTAAGCCATTCGGTTCCATATTTCGTCTTTAGCATTTCAGCAATATAATTAATGGAACGATGGCATTGAACAAGATTCAGGTCGGCCGTATGCGCATTTTTCATTTCTGCGTAGCTCCCATCACCAGTCATGACCGAGACAATGTTATAACCGATCCGTTTAAGAACCCGGCAAATTTCCCAACCATCACCACCGATGTTGTATTCCCCTAAAAGATTAATGGAGTATTTTACCGGTTTTGCGTCACCGGTACCAATAACATTTTTCATTAAACCGTTATTGGCAATATGATGTCCCCCGGATTGACTAACGCCTTTGTAACCCTCACAACTGAAGGCAACTACTTTAATATTGTACATTTCTTCAGCTTCAGCTGCGACGGCGTGGATATCATCACCGATCAGTCCGACTGGACACGTTGAAGCAATCATAATACAGGCGGGATCAAAGATTTCAACCGCTTCTTTAATTGCTTTTTTTAATTTCTTTTCACCACCAAAGACAATGTCGGTTTCTTGCATATCCGTCGAAAAACAATATTCTAAAAAGTTCTTCGTGTTTTCATCGCCTTTGGCTTTATTTCGTCGGGTTCCCCAGGCGTAGTAACTACATCCGATCGGGCCATGAACGATTTGGACAACATCTTTTAGTGGGCCAATAACAACCCCTTTACATCCTGCATAACAGCAACCACGGTTGGTCATGATTCCCGGGATGGCTCGAGTATCAGCGGCAATGACATTCGATTCACCGTCTTCAATTTGAATAACATGTTCTTTTCTGTTTTTATAGAGTTTAGAGCTATATTGATCGAGCACTTTATCTCTTGAATCCATTTTAATCACCTCTTTCTAAAATGCATCCGCATTTTTTTCGCCACTTCGTACCCGAATGGACTCTTCAATTGGGATGACGAAAATTTTACCATCACCGGGATTTCCGGTCTGATTGTTGTCAATAATAATAGAAACGACCTTCGCGACATCTTCATCCTCAACGATTAATGTAAAAAATCGTTTTGGAATTAAGCGGGATGATTCAGTTAAGGATTCACCAATCGGTGAGATGGGCATTTCTCCTGCGTCAACGATATCCTGAACGATGGATAGATCAATCGTTTTTTTTCCGCGTCCGAGAACCTTTAAACAGGTAAAAGCGGGATAGCCATCTTTTACAAGGGCTTCTTTGGTCTGATTTACTTTATTCTGTCGAATAATTGCCATAACTTCTTTCATATCAATTCCTCCTTTTAAAGGCCCGGTTTTCCAGTACTGATTGTATACGCTTCTTCTACCGGAGAAATAAAAATACGACCATCTCCAAAAGTACCATCCTTGCCAGTTTTTGCATTTTTCATGATTATTTTAACAACATCATCTTTGTCTTCATCGTTGACGATACACAGGAGCATCACTTTTGGAATTTCATCATAGTGAACGTCTCCAACCTTGATCCCTTTTTGTTTTCCACGTCCATAAACATCTAATTTCGTAACCGCTGAGTAATCAGCGGATAACATTTCGGATAATACAACCCCTACTTTTTCGGGTCTGATAATTGCTCTGATCATTAACATATTTTTTTACTTCCTTTCACAATATAGACTAAATATCCATAATTCCATGTTCCATCAGGATTTCTTCGAGTCGATCCTGATGCATGGGCTTTGGAACGACAAACATTTTATTCGTATCAATAGCCATCGCTAAATTACGATATTCTTGAGCCTGATTAGCTGTATCATCAAATTCTAAAACGGTTTTTTTGTTGATTTCAGCACGCTGTACCATATTGTCACGTGGGACAAAGTAAATCATTTGGCTGCCTAGTTCTTCGGCAAAGGCTTGTACCAATTCTTTTTCACCATCAACATTACGACTGTTACAGATAATTCCGCCTAAACGAATACCACCAGTTGTAGCATATTTCTGAACACCTTTGGCAATATTGTTAGCTGCATACAAGGCCATCATTTCTCCGGAAGCAACAATGTAAATTTCTTGAGCCTTCCCTTCACGCATTGGCATTGCAAAACCACCACAAACAACATCACCTAAAACATCATAGAATACATAATCCAGATCATCGGTATAAGCACCTAATTGTTCTAACATTCCGATGGAAGTAATAATTCCCCGACCAGCACAGCCGACCCCTGGTTCCGGTCCGCCTGATTCAACACATTGAATGCCTCGGAATCCTGGTTTCAGGATGGCATCGAGTTCAATTTCTTCACCTTCTTCGCGAAGAGTATCGAGTACCGTTTTTTGTGCCAGACCACCAAGCAACAATCGGGTTGAATCGGCCTTTGGATCACATCCGACGACCATGATATTTTTGTCCATGAGTCCTAGTCCTGCCGTGAGATTTTGCGTTGTGGTCGATTTACCAATACCACCTTTACCATAAATAGCGATTTGTCTCATTATCTTTCCTCCTGAGTGTGAAAAATTTTAAGATCCAATGCAAGTTTTTCTGCAAAAAGTAAAGAAGCCTTTGCCTTTCGCAAAAGCGTAAAAGGTAAGACTTCCTTGTCTAAAAAAACTTATTTTGTTTTGCATAAACGAAAAGATCTTAATCGGCTGCATTGATTGAGCAGCAAATTAAGACCTCATTGTCTAAATGGAGTAGGGAATGATGGGAACAAAAAAGGTCTCAGCGCTTACCTAATTGTAAAGAGCTGAGACCACATTGTCTTTGTCAAATCCGTATTGCATTGTTTTCTATGGGCTTATTATCCATGGAATAGGAGGATAAGTCAAGCAGGTTTGGTTGTAAACCCTTTTCAAAGTGAAATGGGTTTACGAATAAAAGAGATCGGCGACAGGTTTTTTTAGCCGGAAATCGGGATTGTACTTTAGTTAACTGATGTATTTTTCATCTGATAGGTGGGGTGAAATCATTTTCAGGGGTTTAGAATGTTCTTAGCCTGGAATGCCGTTTTCTTGCTTAAATAAAACTTAAGTAATTCTTAAACAAACGGGAAATCCGGGAGATCAGCCGCAGCTTGAACAGGAAGAACAGTCGCCGCAGGATTTTTTCATTGGATCATGAACCAGAATAGCCCGGATCGTGGCGGTTTGTAAATCGACCGTTACGATTTCATCCTGGAGAATCTCCATTTTACCATCGGTGAAGATGATCGTCATTGGTTCGGGAACCATTACGTCTGGGTCCAGAGTGCCTGGTTTCATCAGGGGCTGAATAAATTTTTTGCCTTCCGGTTCAGTGATCATCAGGCCGTTATTGCCGGTGATCAGGGATCGGATCACCCCGGTAGGCGAATAGTTGACTGAATTTTCGTCACAATTAATGCCGTGGGCAGTGCTGTCATAGGCGATCACAATCCCGATCGGGGTGACAATGGGTTCGGGCAGGGCGGGTTCAAAGCTTTTCAGCTTGCCGTTTTCATATAAGGAAAAACCGTAACGCACCTTCACCAGGCCGTCGGGGCTATTGAGTTCAATGGTTTCCTGAGGCCACATGGTCAAACTTTTCAGGGCACCGCTTTCATAAAAGCAGAGGCTTACAATCTTGGCTGAAAAGGAACCCACAGCCAGATCAAAGTCTATCGGTTTAGCCAGGGTATATTCATCATTCTCGGTCCAGTAGCCGTTGATTCGGCCATTTAGCGGAAATAAACGGTGGATTCGACCGTTTTCATAAAAACTGATCCGTTCGGCGGACAGGCTCCCAAGCGAGGTGATGACTGCGGTGGCGCTTTCCAGATCGATGCTTTTGATCTGGCCGTTTTTGAAAAACTCCAGCGCTAACCCTTCCCGATTTCTCAGGTTTGAGGGGCCGTAGTTGGGAACCAGAATGCCCACAGGGGTATTGATGGTGTTGGGCTCGTCGAAGGCACAGCCTTTTGGCGAACCATCGGTATAGGTTTCAAAAAAGGTGATCCCGGTGAGGGGGCCATATTTTTGCGTTTGGCAGGTTGACATAACGATCTCCTTTTATTCACACACGACATGGGTGATAATAACATGCTTAGTGGAATCATTTTTATTTTCGATGTGGTATTGCAAGTGCATTTTTGGTAATTGGTGTTCAAACCATGGCGGGATATGGTTACAGACCACTTCCAGAGCGTCAAAGGGAGCTTCTTTTAAAAAGGGCTGCAGGGCCATCTTTGAACTCATCTCCGGGTACTTTTTTTGCACCTGGGTTAAATCAAAGCGGTAATAACCAGGGACATCAGTTTCGGTTGGTGTTCTAGTTAGTAGACGGGCAACTTCTTTCGCTTGTGCGTCTTGACTGGCCAGGTCGGCCGCAATGGCATCAAGTAATTCCAGATCAAAGTCTTCGGTTTCGCAGATAATAAAGCCGGAACGGTCAAAAACCTGGTAGGGAATACCGATGATGGATTTGGTGATGATGATCCGGCAGTCGTTGAAGACACCAAGCATCTGTTTAATGTTTTCCCGGATGGCGGCCAGCCCGCCGGAAAGATCAGGGCATAAGGGAATCATTTCGGATTTATGCCAACCGCTTTTTTCTTTGGTGTAGAAAACAAAATTAGTCATCTCATCGAACCGGGCAATCCGGCCATTGTCATCACAAAAAACAGCCATTAGATTTAGTTTTTCTTTCATTTGTTCACCTCTTAGAATTGAATCAATACGGATTGCTAAATTAAAACAGAATTGCTTAAAATTAGTTGTAGTATAGCACAGAAACAAAAAAGTGCGACTTAATTAGCACTAAATCGGTAAAAAAACGATTGCAGAAATTTTGCAGTTTAAAAACGCGGGCTGGCTAGTGGTGTCAAAAGCTGTCAAATATAACAACAAAAAACCCCTGAAAAATCAGGGGCATGCTTTGCCTGAAAAGATAAAGCTATTGCGGGTCATGATCACTGAATTGGTCTTCCAGTTTTTTCTGACGTTTTTTTATCAGGGTGCCACTGACAAACAGGGCAACGAAAATCAGGGCAAAGAGCAGGGCAAAGATAAGGAGAGTCAGTGAGCCAAGTGCCAGCAGATGGCCTTTTAAATAAGCGTGGTTCATATACAGCGTAATGGCGTAAATGATGGCAAAAGCACCAGCGCCAATGAGGCTGTAAATCAGATAGTTTTTGGTGGTGGGTTTGCTGTAAAAATCCCATTGTCCCTTTTTATAACAGCCAACGATAACCCCGCCACAACTGATCATAAAGATGGCCCATTCAAAACCCCATTGACTAAAGGGAGCATTTAGAAACATCGACTGAACAATAATGCTGCCGAGCAACAGCCAGAAAACAATCCAGAAACAGAGATGTTCTATTTTATACAGCTCCAGTTCCTGGCGCTCATCAACTACTTTTTTCATTTTTTTCATTGTCATTTTCCTCCCAGAATAAATCATTTAATGTTTTTCCCAAAGCTTTACAGATGGCGATGCACAATTGCAAAGATGGATTGAATTTACCGGCTTCAATCATGCCGATTGTCTGCCGGGTGACGCCGACCCGTTTGGCCAGCTCTTCCTGGGAAATATCGTTCTCGGCCCGAGCCACCTTTAATTTTATGTTTTTCATTTGATCACTCCCTATATGACATATAGTACAGTATATAAGATACAATGTCAAGTATATATTGCATAAAGAACGATATAATAGGCAGACAGTGATTGTCTGCTGGTTGGAAAAGACCCTTGGGGGGAGCCTGCCGTACCGGGTAAGGCTTAATTGGTTTGATCCTTCAGCGTTGTGCTGGTCTGGGGTTACCATTATCGTTGTTTACAGCCATTAATAAAAGCACGTTTTAAAACAAAAATGACAATTGCTGGCTGCCGTGTTCCAGTTTGTACCGGGAGACGATGTCTTCCATTTTGTAAAGAACCCCATGGCGTTGACATTCCCGGGTGAAGGTGGCCCAGAGGCTTCTGGCCTGGGGGCTGGCGCAGCTATAGGAATTACCGAAATTGCGGAGATACTTTTTTTTAATGCCAGGGAAATGAGCATCGAGCTGGTCGTAAAAATAAAGGCGTTGGGAATCCCGGAGGGTGACCCCAAAGGCGGGATAAATAAATTGGGCGCCATGTTCGGCGGCATTGGTCACAATGGCTTTGATGTTCGCCGGGGTATCATTGATAAAGGGGAGAATTGGCATCAGCAGAACGCCTGTAAAGATGCCGCTGTCTGCCAGCTCATTGATCGCGGTAAAGCGGGCAGAACTGGGGGCTACCCGGGGTTCGATGATTTTTGCCAGTGAATCGTCGGCACTGGTAATGGTAATTTTGACAATGACAGGTGACCGTTTCTGAATCGATAAAAGCAGATCTTTATCCCGGGTAACAAGGGGGCTCTTGGTGGCGATGGCTACCCCGTAACCGTTGGTTTTGAAGAGCTCTAGCGCCTGGCGGGTGAGCTGGTGTTTCTGCTCCATGGGATTATAGGGATCACTCATGGCACCGGTACCCACCACGCCCTTTAAGGTCTTGCGTCGCAGGTTGTCTTCCAGAATGGCCAGGGCATTTTCTTTGGCCCGGACCTGGTCAAAAGCTTCAATCCCATAGCAGTCGCTACGACTGTCACAATAAATGCAGCCATGGGAACAGCCCCGATAGATATTCATATTATAGTCGGTGCCAAACCAATAATTATTTTTGGTCCGGGTCAGCATGTTTTTAGCAGGGATGGTTTCCATAAGTCCTCTTTCTTTTATTGAGTTATCAGCGCACAATTAAGCCCAACAACTTGGCCAGTTCTGCGGCCTGATAGGCGGAGACAACGGCACCGTTTAATGCTTCAATAGAGACACGTAGGCCATCGATTTGGCAGGTGGTGAAGTCCAGTCCTTTTAGCGGCGTTTTGAAAAAACTGGTGGCTTCAAAGTTGATACCATCGAGTTTTAACTGGGTGAGTTTGCACTCGGAAACAGAGGCATAACTGAAATCGCACTGTGAAATTTCCAGAGCTTTGAGTTTGGCTTTGCTAAAATTGGCGTACTGGAAATTGCTGCTGGAAAAGCCGAGGTTCTCCAATTGGGCCTGATGAAAATCAACCCCTATCATTTTGCAAAAATTGAATTCACAGCGATTAAAATAACCATCAGTAAAGTCACTGTTGGATAGATTACAGGATTGAAAACGGAGATCCCGACAATCCGCTTTCTCAAAGTGACAATCGGTTAACTCACAGTTTTCAAAAACAGAGCCCCGAAAGGACAGGTAGGAAAAATCAATGCTTGTTAGGGTCAAGTCTTTAAAATACTTATCTTCCATATCTATTTCTTCTTCCCGGGCCCAGGCCACCAGTGATGGTAAATCTCTGGTGAATTCCAGATCGGGGAGAATGTTTGGTTTTGAACGTTTCATAAAGCCTCCGTAATGATGTTGTATTCTAATTAGTTTAACATGATTTTTAAGGACTGTACAATATAATAGTCCTCAGAAATTTGCAATTTTTTCTGATAAAGTTTATAATTTTTTACAGAGTCATGTAATAATACGAACAAGCAGGAGTTATAATGGAAACATCTCAGCGTATCCAAAAAATGGGAGAACCCGCCCTTTTAAAATACTATCCTCTGGTGAGCGAGGCGCAGAAAAAGGGGAAGAAGGTTTATTTTTTAAACATCGGCCAGCCAGATATCAAAACGCCAGCCGGTTTTCTGGAAAGTGTCAATTGCATTGATCAGAAAGTTTTATCCTATCAAGCCCCGGAGGGGATCATCGAACTGCGGGAAGCGGCCTGCGATTATTACCGGCGGTTGGGTCTTAGTTACGACACCAGCGATCTCTTTGTTACGAACGGTGGCAGTGAAGCGCTGCTGTTTACCTTTATCGGGATTTGTAATGCCGGGGATGAAATTCTCACCGCCGAACCGCTTTATAGTATTTATAAGGAAATGGCCGCGGCTACCGATGTGACCCTGGTCGGTTTTAAAACCTATGCCGAAGACGGCTTCGCCCTGCCGGATGCGGCGGTGATTGAAGCGGCCATTACTCCGCGGACCAAAGCTCTGCTAATGACTAATCCCGGGAATCCCACCGGCAAGGTATTTTCTAAGGAAGAAATTGAGGTGATGGTGAAACTGGCCATCAAACACAACCTCTATCTGATTTCGGATGAGGTGTATCGGGAGTTTGTCTACGATTGTCAGGACTATTTAAGTCCAGCCCAGTACCCGGAGCTGGCTCAGCATTTTATCCTGATCGATAGTATTTCCAAACGCTATAGTGCCTGCGGAGCCCGGATCGGTTTTATTGTGTCAAAAAATAAAACCCTGATGAATCAGCTCAAAAAGCTGGTTCAGATGCGGCTGTCGGTTTCCACAGTAGATCAAATTGGGGCGGTGTCCCTGCTTAAATTGGATGGGCATTTTTTTGATGCGGTGTTAAAGGAATATACTTGCCGTCGGAAGATCGTTTATGCGGCCCTGCAGCAAATTCCCGGTGTCATCTGCAAAGAACCCCGGGGCGCCTTTTACTTTATGGCCAAGTTGCCAATCAAAGAGGCCTGCCATTTTATCGAGTGGCTGATCAACGACTTTGAGTATCAGGGCGAAACGGTACTCTTATCGCCGGCCAATGATTTTTATTTAAATCCCCAGGATGGCGCCGATGAGGTGCGCATCGCCTATGTATTAAACGGCGATGAGATGAAAAAAAGTATGGAAATTCTAAAGCGCGGTTTAACCGCTTATGCCAAAGTTTTTCCTGAGCAATGTAAATAATAAAACCACGAGGAGAACAAATTGAAAATTAAGTCCGTACAAAAAGGTCAGGATTACCTTGGCTTTTTATTTATAAAGTCGCAGATGACCAAAACTGCCACCAATGGCAGCCGTTATTTTAACATGGTATTGAATGATGCCGATTTTGACGAAATTGATGGCAAAAAATGGGATGTCAAGCCGGAAGATGAGGAAATCTTCACCAATGGCAAACTGGTTAAAATAAAAGGCAAGGTCCAGGAATTCAACAGCCGGCTCCAACTGATCGTTGAAAAAATGCGATTGGCCGACGAAAGTGATGAGGTGGAGATCGATGATTTCATCGAAACTGTACCAGTCGACATCAATGAAATGCTGGGCTATATAAGCGATACCATCGATGATTTTGCCAATACCGACATCGCCGCCATCACAAAAAAAATATTTAGTGACCAGACTGAGATTTTGAGCTATTTTCCAGCAGCAAAAAAGCACCATCATGCCATTAAAGGTGGGCTGCTTTACCACACCTATTCGATGTTGCGAATCGGCAAAGGCCTGGTGGGGATTTATCCCTTTATCAACCGGGATCTGCTTTATGCTGGCATCATCCTCCACGATATCGGTAAAATTAATGAAATGGTTTCTGATGAAAATGGATCAGTTTCTGATTATACACCAGAGGGAAAACTGCTGGGACACATCACCCAGGAAATTGTGGAACTGGAACTAGTGGGTCAGTCACTGGGCACCGCCCCTGAGGTGTTAATGATGCTCAAGCACATGATTTTGTCCCATCATTACCAGCCGGAATTTGGTAGTCCCAAACGGCCGATGTTCCCTGAAGCTGAGCTGCTTCACCATATTGATATGATTGACGCTCGGATGTACACCATGGAACAGGCCCTCAATCGGGTAGAACCGGGGACCTTTACCGAACCCAACTGGAGCCTTGACGGTATCAGCTTATATCGAAGAAGCTTTGAGTAGGAGCGATTGCCATGAGCCTAGTTTATTTTGAGAATCAGAAAATTGCTTGTTATGAATCCGACTCGACTGGAAAAATGCTACCAACTACTGCCATGAACTATTTTCAGGAAGCGTCCACCAACCAGGGCGACGCGCTGGATATCGGTGGGGAGTACTTAAAAAAACAGGATCTCGCCTGGTTTTTAGTAAAATACAGCGTTCAGTTTAAGTGTTTCCCCCTGTATCAAGACGTGGTAAAGGTAACAACGCAGGCCACGGGTATGGAAAAATTTCGTGCAACACGCCGTTTTACCATAGAAGATATTAGCGGAGAAGTAAAGGTAATTGCAAATACGCAATGGTTGTTGGTTAACCGGAAAACTGGAAAAATGGAGCGTATCGATGCCTATCCGGAAATGGAGCGGTATCAGTGCTTCGAAAAAGGCGAGCCGGTTTTTAAAAAGATCCGGAAATTAAATCGGGTTGATGCTCAAAAAAACTTTTCTGTCCGTTTTCTGGATATCGACTTCAATCAGCATGTGAATCATGTCAAGTATTTGGCATGGGCGATCGAAGTGCTGCCACTGGAGGTTGTTAAGAAAAAGCAATTAAAAGAAGCCCGGATGGTTTTTAAAGCGCAGTGTTTTTATGGTGACCAGGTGAGCGCTTTAAGTGAGCAGGTGGAAGATGATCACTATCGCATTGATGTTGTCAATCAGGACGAGACAATATTGTGTCAGTTAGATCTAATCCTTGAATAAAAGAAAACCTTCGACTGCCTAGTCAGCGAAGGTTTTTTTTATGACAATACCCCTCAAAAAGCAGATAAAACAGATACGGAATTAAGAATGGGAGCATATCGACATCAAAAATAGTATATATAGTATAATTTACAAAAATAAAATTAAAAATAACAATTCTTTTAATAAGATTTATTTAAATTTAAATAAATTAAATTGCAATTTACTACAATATGATTGTTCAATTGAATGTTTCTTTCTGATATGATGATTATCATGATAAATGAGTAAAAAATGATACAAAATTAACAAGTATTCAATCAAAAACACCGAAATAATTGTTAATATTTTATCATATGAATTATTTGATTTTTGTAAAGAAATGGTTTAAACTGAATGTAGTTGTTAAAAAAATATCAAAGCTGTGAAATCCAAGTAAGAAAGGCACAATTTAGCTGAATGTGTGATAAACGACGATGATATTTTTATTCTTTGAATTGTGGCATGGTAAGAAAAAGCTAAAAAGCAATTATTAATTAGTGTAATTATTCGACTGAATTAAGATGGAATAGAGTGAATGCACGCTTATTTTCTTGCGATATTTTACTTTGTGATGGATTGTTTGAGAAATAACGAACAATAAAAGAAAATAAATTGACTTAAAGTAGAAAAATATTGACATTGTCGAAGAATAGTGATAATCTAAAAAAAATTGTATATACATGTAGACAGTTGACTATCTGCCCGGGATTTGTATCAAAGTCACTTGGGGCAATTAAAATAAACAGATGTGGCAAGTTGATGATTGTAAAGATGTTTAGGAGGTGAGTGAATTCATTATCGTCAAATAGTCGATCATTTGAGTATAAAGCGAACGTTAAGTTGTGGATGCGAAGATGAGTGACAGTAAAAAAGCATGTAAACGTTTTTTAAGTAGTTGTAAAATTGTTTAATAATTATCTGATTTTTTATTGAGATCAGATATTTAAATTTTTAAAAAAATATTGGAGGAAAAAAATGGGATTTAAATCAGACATTGAGATTGCACAAGAGGCTACCCCACAGGACATCCGTGAGATAGCAAAGAAATTGGGTTTAACGGAAGATGATCTGGATTTATACGGTAAGTATAAAGCAAAGGTTGACTATAACCTGTTAAAGAAATCAACGGGCAAAAAAGCACGGTTGATCTTAACTACCGCCATTAATCCAACACCAGCCGGTGAAGGAAAAACGACCACCACAATCGGGGTTGCCGATGGTTTATCACGAATTGGCAAGAACACCCTGGTGGCTTTGAGAGAGCCATCATTAGGACCCGTATTCGGTGTTAAAGGCGGAGCTGCCGGCGGTGGATATGCCCAAGTTGTCCCGATGGAAGATATCAACCTTCATTTTACCGGAGACTTCCATGCGATCGGAGCAGCGAATAACTTATTGGCCGCAATGCTTGATAATCACATCAAACAAGGTAATGAACTGAAAATTGATGCTAAAAAAATTACCTGGCGACGTTGTGTTGACATGAATGACCGTCAGCTGCGAAACATCGTTGATGGTTTAGGTGGATCGGGAGACGGTGTTGTCCGTGAAGATGGATTTGATATTACCGTTGCCTCTGAAGTTATGGCGGCCTTTTGTTTAGCAAGTGATATTTCTGATTTAAAAGAACGACTCGGCCGCATTATTGTTGGCTACAGCTTTGCTGGAGATCCCATTACGGCAAGTCAATTAAAAGCGAATGGTGCGATGGCAGCCTTGTTAAAAGATGCCTTAAAACCAAACCTGGTACAAACATTAGAAGGCACACCGGCCTTTATTCATGGGGGACCATTTGCCAATATCGCCCACGGTTGTAACTCCGTGATTGCCACTCGTATGGCGATGCATTTTGCTGATTATGTGGTTACCGAAGGTGGCTTCGGCGCTGACCTTGGGGCTGAAAAATTCCTCGATATCAAATGCCGGATGGCCAACTTAAAACCAGATGCGGTTATTATTGTAGCCACAGTTCGAGCTCTTAAATACAATGGTGGAGTACCCAAAGCCGATTTAAATAACGAAAACCTGGAGGCTTTAAAAGCCGGTCTGCCAAATTTATTAAAACATGTTGAAAACATCACCCAGGTCTTTAAATTGCCAGCCGTGGTTGCGATCAACGAATTCCCACTGGATACCCCAGCCGAGTTAGCCTTAGTAAAAGACGAATGCCAGAAACTTGGCGTTAACGTGGCGATTTCCCAGGTATGGGCAAAAGGTGGCGAGGGCGGCGAAGAGCTGGCCCGGGAAGTTGTTCGTCTCATTGACGAAAGCGAAGGCACCTTCGAATACTGCTATGAACTGGATATGCCAATCAAAGAAAAAATCGAAGCGATTGCGACCCGTATTTATGGTGCCGATGGTGTAGACTTTACCCCAATCGCGACCAAAGAAATGGAACGCTTAACGGCTCTCGGCTTTGACAAGGTGCCAATCTGTATGGCGAAAACCCAGTACTCCTTAACCGATGACGCCACCAAACTGGGCCGTCCAACTGGATTCAGAATAACAGTTCGACAGGTTAATATTTCCGCCGGAGCGGGATTCATTATTGCCCTGACTGGCGAAATCATGAAAATGCCCGGGTTACCAAAAGTACCTGCCGCAGAAAAAATTGATGTTGATGAAAACGGCGTAATTGCAGGTTTATTCTAGAGATAACTGGAATCAGAAAAATTGAGGGATCCTTCGGGATTCCTCTTAATTGATTACTTAAAACAGTCAAGTGTGAACGATTAATCAATCGTAGTAAAAATTTAAGAATAAAAACTTGAAAGAGGAGAAAAACATGAATAACTTTTTTAGTCCTGTCGAAATCTGTGATAACATGGTTAAAGGTTGTAATAATAAAGCCAAATTGCCAATCGGAAAAATGATTGTTCTTGGTATTTTTGCTGGCGTTTTTATTGGATTTGGGGCTTATGGCTTTACTATAATTCTTGCCGGAGCGGGCACCGGTTTTGAAGCTACCATTGCCAAACTCATCGGAGCCGGCGTATTCCCGGTTGGGCTGATGCTGGTGGTCATCTGTGGGGCTGAGTTATTTACCGGAAACAACCTGATGACCTTATCGGTTTTCAAAAAAGAAATTACTCTGGGCGCGATGTTACGTAATTGGGGTGTCGTTTGGGCGGCCAACCTGGTTGGATCGGTTTTGCTGGCTTTTTTATTATCACAAAGTGGTCTCTATGGTGAAGCCATGAGCGCTAAAGCTATTGGTATTGCTGAAGCAAAGGTAGCGATTCCCTTTATGCCGGTAATTATCCGAGCAATTTTTTGTAACATGCTGGTATGTCTGGCAGTCTGGATGCAATCCGGCGCTAAAGATATCATTGGTAAGATTTTTGCCATCTGGTTTCCTATTATGCTTTTTGTACTATCTGGATTCGAACATAGTGTTGCCAACATGTTTTTTATTCCAATGGGAATTTTTTGTGGTGCGGATGTAACCTGGGCACAAGCTTTTCTGAATAATATTATTCCGGTCACTTTTGGTAACATTATCGGTGGCGCAATTATCATTCCTGTTAGTTATCATTTTACTTATGCTAAAAAAGCACAATAGCCAATAAAGATATCTGCAATGAAAAACAAACCCCAGTTAACTGGGGTTTGTTTTTTTGCCTTAGTATTGCTTTTCTTTGATGAGTCCTTTGCGATAGGCAGTGATTAGCATCTCCAAGTCGTTAACCTGAGACATAATAGCTTTTCCGGTATCCGTATCGCGAACCCGTTTTCGCTCGGTGGTTTTTTCCACGACCATCAAGGTGGATTTGATGTCGACCCCATCTGAAATCGCCTTTTCCACGGATTCAAAGGGATCGTGGCTGATCAGAATCAACCCATAGGAATTGTAGGTCAAGGTGTATCCGGCAATACCAGTGGTTTTCTGATAAGCTCGGGCAAAGCCGCCGTCAATGACCAACTGCTTGCCTTTGGCCCGGATCGGGCTTTCCCCGGAGGTGGCCTTTACCGGAATATGACCGTTGATCAGGTGTCCCTGATCGGGGTCAACTCCGAATTCCACCAGAATTTTTCGGGCCAGTTCCTCATTATCATCGATCAGCAGGTAGAAGGGGGCGTGGTATTCTTTGTGGGGCACCTTGTCGTCAATAAAATAACGCTCGAAGGTGGCCATCTTGTCTTTTCCGAATAGTGGGGAATCTTGATGGCACCACAAAAACCAGAGAAAATCAGTTCGGGTCGGGTTTTCGTCTTTATCAGTTTTGCCAAAGTAAGCCTCCCGGGCCATCTGATCGAATTTATCCATCAGACTTTTGCCGGAGTAGAGCTTTCCATCAATTTCTTTTTCTTTGAAACTGCCATCTTCGTTTAACAACACACAGGCATGAAAGAGCAGGTTGTCATTAAAAACCTTGTACATGTTGCCTTTGGCATACATAAAACGGATATGTTTTTGGAGCTTTTCACTATGGAGAAAAGCGTAAACCAGGCGATCCATCACCAGGGTTTCTTCTTCTGACAGGACACAAGGATCAGCCGGATTGAGGGTGGGGAAGTTGATGTCATTAAGAGGGTAAACAGTTCCCTCGACATTCACGGTGCCATTGTCAAAATCAATGTGGCGGAGCAGTTGTCGCTTTTCCATATGGTACTCGGGGTGATTATCGATCATGCATTCTTCCAACTTGAACTGGATCATGGCAATGGCTTTGTGCATCTTGGCCATCAACGCCGTTTCCTGGTCGGAGACGGTGTGATTGTCGGAAATTTTAGGCGCGAATTTGGCACAGGGGTCGTCATTATAGACCCGGTTAGCAAAGGAAGCCAGGGGCAATAAATTGATACCATAGCCGTTTTCCAGTACATCCATGTTGGCATAACGTAGGGCGATTCGCACTGCATTAGCAATACAGGCGGCATTGCCAGCAGCAGCACCCATCCAGAGAATATCATGGTTGCCCCACTGCATGTCCAGGGAGTGATGACGCATTAGCGTGTCCATGACCTCATCGGGACCGGCGCCCCGGTCATAAATATCACCGATAATATGCAGGTGATCAATGGTCAACCGTTTGATAACCCCGGAAATCTCGACAATAAAGTGCTGGGCGCGTTCCAGTTTAACCAGGCTTTCAATGATCTCCTGATAATATTCCCGTTTGTTAAACCGGTGTTCATCTTCTTGAAGCAGTTCTTCCATAATATAGGCAAAATCTTTAGGCAGAGCTTTTCGTACCTTGGAACGGGTGTATTTTGAGGCCGCTGCCCGGCAGACCTTAACCAGTCGGTAAATAGTCAGCTTATACCAGTTATCCAGGGATTCCCGGCTTCGTTCCTTCTTAATCAGATCAATTTTTTCTTCAGGATAATAAATAAGGGTGGATAATTCTTCCAATTCTTCAAAGGCTATGGTGTTCCCCAGTTCCTGGTGGACCTTGCGTTTGATGGCACCAGAAGCATTTTGCATCACATGGTTAAAGGCTTCATGTTCACCGTGAATATCGGTTAGAAAATGCTCGGTTCCTTTAGGGAGATTTAGAATCGCTTTTAAATTGACCACCTCACCCACGGCGCTGGTTATGTTGGGAAAGCTTTGGGAAAGGAGTTCCAGATATTTTTGATTTTCTTGGAGTTGTGTTTTTGTATAACTGTTCATCTCGACCTCTATTTCTAAATTCGAATTAAAAATGTAAATGTTTTCGTCCTGATTATACACTTGAAAGCATTAAAAAGCCATTAAAAAATATCTTTTGCAGGTAAAGACAAAAGACCAATTAAGTGATAAAATAAAAGAATAGACAAACATACCTGATCTGGTTAAAAGACCGGGCAAATGACTAAAAATATTAGTTTTAAACGAGCAGGTGAAATAGATGGAGACAAAAATTATTGCTGCAGTTGAGGCAATTGACGAAAAACGGGCAATCACATTGGTGGCAGCCGAGCTTGAAATCGGAAAAGACAAGAAAGACATTGCAACTCAGTTGAATTTTGCCCTGCAACGGGTGGCAGTCCGTTACGAAGAAGGGGAATATTATATTGCCGACCTGATTATGGCTGGTGAGTTAGTGTCTAACTTGCTCAGTATGATGGGCATGGACAGCACCCAATTAATCGATGGCAAAAGCCTGGGGAAAATTGTAGTGGGAACGGTTTTTGACGATATCCATGATGTCGGCAAGAACATTTTTATCAGTATGTTACGGGCCGAGGGGTTTGAGGTTATTGATATAGGGACAGATGTCTCCACTGAACGGTTTATCGCAGTCATTAAAAAAGAAAAACCAGCCATTCTGGGAATCAGTGGGATTCTTACCTCGGTGGTGGAGAACATCAAAGAAGTCATTGACGAAATTGTTGCCCAGGGGCTTCGTGATGAAGTGAAAATTATTCTGGGAGGGGCATTGGCAGGAACGGACTATGCGAAATATGTAGGCGCCGACGATTACTCCAGCGATGCCATCGAAGGAGTAAACATCTGCAAGCAATGGCTTTTGAAATGAATGGTGATGGGCAATGAGAAAAATTCTGTATCTTGATATCGTTAATGACATCAAAGGGAAAATTGAAAAAGGCATCCTGAAACCTGGAGATTTGCTGCCATCTGAAAATGAGATGTCTGAGCAGTTTGATGTCAGTCGGACTACTTTGCGTAAAAGTCTGGCGTTGCTGGTCAACGAAAAATATATTTACACCATCCCTGGTAAAGGCAACTATGTGTGTGAACCAACGGCCAATCAGTACCAGTTTTATTTTGACGAAATTGATAGCTTAAAAGGGGAAGTCGAAGAGGTCAAGCTGGTGAGCGTGGGGGTTATCACCCCCGGCCGTAAACTGATGCGGGAGCTTAAAATCGGCTCGTTTGAAAAGGTTATTAAAATTCAAAAGGCAGTAAAAATAAAAAATGAAACGATTCAGTATTCAACCATCTTTTTGCCTTATCAGAAAGGGAATCCAATTGTTGAAGACGTTATTAATTTTGCCAATTTTCATGGTTTTATGGAAAAGGGAAAGCTCCAGTTTCAGCATAAGAAGATTTTAAACATCGATATCGTCCATCCGCCGCTGGAAGTAAGAGAAAATCTGCAGATTGATCATGACGACTGTTGCTTTTTAGTATCTCAGAATATTATTTCGATGGAAGACAATATGCCCATCAGCTACAATGAATTTTATATCAAACGAAATTACTTTAACCTCACTGCGGAAACAACTTTTTAAAAAAGGCTTTACTTTTTGAAAAGATTCATGTAAAATGATCAAGCAGCAAAAGTGATCTCGTAGCTCAGCTGGCAGAGCACTACCTTGACATGGTAGGGGTCGATGGTTCAAGTCCATTCGGGATCACCATTTATTAAGTATTGAAGCCTCTTTCGGAGGCTTTTTATTTTACTCTTTTTTAACAATTCCCGCACGTTTCCCGCAATCATTATTTTACAATCCGACGATCAGTATCAAATTAAGAAGAAATACTGTATATTCTAACAATGTTATCAGTGGTATTTGCCGCAGTCATTTCATTATAAAAGGCATCAGTTAACCCAGCAGTAGCGTCTTTCAAAGAGTTAAGAACATGGATATAAGTTCTTAAAGTTGTATTAATATCTGAGTGCCCCAAAAGCTTGGAAATGACCAGCGGTTCGGTTCCCATCTCAAAATTACGTGTTGCATAGGTATGGCGTAGATCATGAAAAGATTTGCTATATTCCTTCTCGTCAGAATTTATTCCCAATTCCAGAAACACCGCTTTTAATTTCTTGGAGACATTAGAAGGATCTAAATGGGTTCCAATCGGAGTAGAAAAAACGAGAGAATTCTCATCTTGAATGACACCGAATTTGTCAAATATTTTCTTTTGATTGACTTTATGCTGCTGTAATATTTCGATTAAGACATGAGCCAATTTATTCCGGCGAATCTCATTGCATTTTGTTGGCCCCGTTTGACCGATGAAAGTATCCGTTGCGCCTTTGCTGTAGCTGTAACTTTTATTGATAACAATGATTTGTTTGTCCATGTCAAGATCCAGCCAAGTTAATGAAAATAACTCGCCCTGACGCGCGCCGGTATCAATTGCGGTTCTAAACAACGCTTCTAATTCATGTCCTCTGATTCCATTGACAAAAGCGATATGCTCTTCTCTGGTTAAAGGCTTAACTGAATTACCTGTTGCCTTTTTTAGACGCTTTTCGGGAGAATCAAAGGGTATTTGAATCATTGAAGAAAGATCTCTCAAAATGTCGCCTTTTTGGTAGGCATACGTTAAACAAGGGCGGATTATTTTATTAAGCTCTTTGACCTGATTAGAAGAATTGGTTAATTCAAAAAAGTCATTATAGTACTTCTGGATTACTTCAATGGTTAAGTGTGACATTTTGATAGAACCAAGGTTACCGCCCTTTACCTTTTTATTGTAAACATAAAGGTATCTTTCTTTGCTTTTGGGTTTTAGCTTTAAAAAATGGACGGTTGTTAAATAGTTTAGCAGATAATCTTCAAAAGAAATATTGGGGATATTGACACCAAAAGCCAATAATTTCCGACGCTTCTCAATTTTCTTTTCCAGCCCCTCAATTGAAGGGCTGGATTCTTCACTTCTATTTCCGTATTCATCCCGGTATTCCCAGTAGTAATAACGCTTATTGTTTTTGATTCGATATGGGTAATTCATTTTCATGGTTTATTTTTTAACCTTTCCAACCATGCCTTATTGATAACATGATTATAGCATAGGATGTTTTTGATTTGGAAGTTTACTTTCAAACCATTGTGGTAATTTGGCCTTATAGATGATCCATTTTCGGCCTAACTGAACTGCTGGAAAAGATGGATCGGATTTCAATATCTGGTAGAGTTTGCTTTTGCTGATTTGTAAAGCTTTGGCGGCTTCCTTTGTGGTGATAATATCAAACGTTGATGGTGATTTTTCTGTCATTTTACTTCCCCTCGCTTTATTATTTTCAAATTTTACTTAATGATAAGTATTATTAGTTAAACATCTTATTAAATAAGTCAACTTTATTTAAGGGACTAGTTTCTGGTCTATTAATGTTAGAAAATGGATTTTTCTTTTTTGCATTAGGTAAGGCAGCAAAGTTATAATTTTTCCTATTAAACTCCATCGCACAGATCCAATGGTTATCCATTTTAATTATCAGCATTAATCTTCTTAATAGTTGGTCAAAGCTATCAACCTGTATCTTATTCTTTGTATGGGTTGAGGGTTTACCAAATATAACATTGTAAAATTCTAGAGGATCATAAGGTGATGTTATAATAATTAGATCACAAGATAGAGCTTTGTCATGGTAACGTGATGGTGCCATAACTTGCTCACCAAATGGATCAAGAATACGAAGTAGATCTTGATAGGGCAAAACAGATGGTCTGAATTCATCTAAAATCAATGTATGTTCACCAGCATAATTTTGAAAGATATCTCGACTTGATCCAGAAAGATAATATGGGCGATTCGTCTTTTCAGCATAATCTTTAGCAAAAGAGGTTTTTCCAACACCAGCGGTGCCAAATATCCATATTACTTTAATTTCTTCGCCGGCAGCAATCATTTTAGCTCGCCAAATCTCTGCTTGTTTTTGCATCCGTTTTGACCAGATATCATCAATCTGTCGTTTTGTCCTACTATATTGGCTACCGGTTAGTTTATTCTCAATTTCTTCTTTACTTATTGAACCATCGTAAAATGCATCGAGCAGAACAGACACGGATAATATTTGCTTTGAATTCATTACATCTTCTCGAATTTTATCCAGTTCAGCTTGATAAATAAAATTGGATTTTACAAGATTTGGATCATATTGATGCTTTGTTCTAGATTGTTTTGTTCTGTGGGTTAAATAGGCGAAACCATTATTTGCGTTTCCTTTCCACATTTCGATATATTGAGGTTTATCATTTAGTAGCTTGGCAATATTTGCAATAGAACGAGCATTTTTAAATGTCATCATTAGATGAACGTGCGGGTTGACGAAGCTACCTTTTTCGTCGATGTCTTTATCGTGTAGAATACAAGCGTATTTTTGGGGTTTTAACTTTGTCTCGATAACGTTAACTAGTTCGTCCATTGTATTAGTTTGGATATGCTCTAAAGATTGAGTGTACATCATATTGCGGCACTTATTTGTTTGTTTCTTACTTATTTGTGTCAACTCCTTTCTTGACTTTGTGCGTATTTTCGAAAATTTTGGCACAATTAATTATATTGTACCGTTGGGATAACAAGCCCTTACCCCAACGGTATAAAGGGAAATTTTAAAAAATAGAACTGGAACAGTACACCGTCTTTGCTTTGCAAGACGGTGCAAAAATTTTACATGATCTTGTAATAATGCTCAATTAGTTTACCCAATTCCTTATAAATGGGAAATTCCATTATAGGGAAATGAACGCAACATGGCGTATCATTAACTCCATCGGTTGAAGAAAACCACGCATCACCAGGTTGAAAGGTACGACCAGTGTTTAAATTATTTAGTAATTCACTGTCCCAAAGTAGACGTGCTTCAGGCAAAGTTGGACGAAATAATATCTTTGTACTCATGGCACTGCGAAGCATAGATGGTAAGCCACCGCTTTCAACACTGGCTTCAGCAATACTGAGAATCACAAAGCAACCCGCACTGGCACCCATTGTTACGATGCGTTTTATGGCATTATCGAATAGGTCAATATTATAATTGGCAGTATCTTTGTTTTTGCGCGGAAAAAGACTTCTGCAAGAAACATATTCATCAATAAATAAAAAAGATGCATGCATTCCAATTTCAAACCACTTGACCGCATCACCACTTTCCATAGATAGATCGTTTAAAATCTGTTGTCTTTTTTTTATTGTACTTTCAAAGTTAGAAATGGCATGAAGAATTCCTTGAGCTTCTCCGTTGTGATCTAATGTATATGTGTATGGTAGGCGTGAAAGTTCGGCTTGCTTGGGATCAATAATGATTATTTCAGATCCATATTGATCACGTCCCCATGAAAGAGCTGAGAGTAAGATTGAGATAATACCCGTTGTCTTTCCACTGCGGGTTTTTCCAGCAACTAAAATAGAACCACTGGTTGTTAGATCAATAAACATTCCCTGTTGAATTGGTAGACGAGTTGGATCACCTGACTTGAGCTGAATTGAGCTTTTTATTCTAAGGTTTCTGTCAATTGTTACATCTTCAATGAGAAAAGAAACTGTATTAAATGCTAGATCACTTCTTGTTTGAGTTACGGCATATCGTTTATATCTATTGTTTAGGCAAGCAGATATATTAGTTGAAAGTTTTTGCAGATCCTCAACCGATGCCACTCCTGTACTTAATATGAGTTCGTATTTCCCAACCTCTGTATTTATACAATGTAAAGCAGGAAGTTTTTCACCTTCTTTTAAGTGCAGAGGATTACCGTAAGCATAATAAAACAAGCCTTTTTTGACGATATACTTTATACGAGTTGAATTTCTCAAATGCATATGCATTCTTATTCCAATTGCGATTAGAATGATACCAACAATAAACAGTATTATTCCGGTTGTAGAATACGAAGAAATCGAGGAAGTATTTGAAGAACCGAAAGAACTGAAAATATTGCTTAAACTCGACTTAAGTAATTGTAAACCAACAGAAATTACAAGTGTCATTACACCTAATACTATTATTTTTGCACTAGGAGTTAGAAAATGGTAATATGAAGCCTCCTTTTTGTACTTCATCATACTTACTTTTGCAATGTTGATTTTTCCTCAACTTGATTGCGGGGAGTATCTGAGTTTGAAATGACCTTAATATCATCACATTTAATACTCAATTGGTTCCGATACTGTCCAAAAATGGTTGCGGTAGAATTCACAGGCATAATATTAGTTTTAACAGGAACGGCTATGTCTTTTGCAACCTTAAATGACAGCTTTTCGTACAAATTAGTCACAGTTTCTCCATTTTTTTGTTTGTAAACGGTGTTGTCTTGGGTAATGACAACATCTACAACCGTCCCTCGATGAAGATTGGTCTCAAAATCTTTCCATTCACGGCAAGCTGTGCACATGAACACTTTACCTTCCATAAAGCTGTTCATATCGAATAAGTTAAATTGATTTAAATATCGCATAATTGTTTTACCTTTCTTTTTTAAATTATTTAGCAAGAAAAATATTGTTACATTACTTTTGAGAAAATACCTTTCTTTTAAGACTATTGTTTCATTCTTGAAAAAGTTCTTAGTGAATTCTAGATTTTTAAAATCGAAACATTAATTGATTCATGAAAATAGATATATTTCATAGTAACTTCCTCCTTTTAAAATTCCTCTTGATTTCTTCTTGAGTTTAGTTTATCATGTCTGCATAGGGGTGTATATAGGGTAATTAGAAACTAAATACAAAAAAACACCCCTATAAAAAAGGGGAGGGAAATGAATAATAATATTAAATTTGAGAAAAGTGAAGAATTTATTTATGAGATGATTTCAAAAAGATTTAAAATTAGAAAAAATTATTATAATTTAAAAAACTATGAGATTTTACCAAATGATCCGCAACTTGCATCTAATATTTTAAATAACAAACGTACTTCTAAAAAGAATCCTTATTTGATTACTGCTACATATTTTGATGAAATACAAAAAAATCTAGGCTTTAGTACGTTGAATGAAATGTTGTGGGGAGATAAATTTGAATTCAAGAGTTATAGTGGATATTTATTCTATTTGTTGATTAAAGAAATATTGGCATCTGATAGTTCAATAAAAAAAATCCTTACATCGCTTTTAATTGAATATGCACCATTTGCTAAAAATAAATGCCTAGAAGATTTTTTAGAGAAAGAAGATGGGTTTATAGGAAATAAAGAGGATTTTTTAGAAGGTAAAGAAGTTAGTAGGGGATGGGTTACCTTTTATTATTCTGATTGGATTATTGAATCTGCTGATAAAGAAGAGCTTTATTGTAATGCTATTGGAAGACTATATTCAGAAATTGAATATGATTTCATAAATGCTTATTTAGGATATTTTAATGACAAAAACACTATAAAATTAAATAAAAAATTAAATGAATTTGTTCAAAATGATTTGCTTTATATTTTCAAGGAAAAACATTCAAATATTGCCAGTTCTATAGGTTTACTTGTTTATAATTCAATGAATGAATATTTGCAGCAAACACCCACTGAAGTGGAATACATTATGTATTTACCAGGAAATTATCATAATACTTGTACGCCTGAAACTGAAGAGGATTTCGTGGTGGTTTTTGATGATTTAAAAGAACTTTGCTTAAGTTTTATTGATGGACTTATTAAAATACAAAACCGTCTTGAATTCTCATCTTATAAGGAGTGGTTAGATAACGATTGGAAAGAGTATGATTATTTAGATAAAATGAAAAAATGAAGTAAAAAACTTGCTAAAGTAATATTATCCTTAAAGGAGGTTATAATTTGAAGAATATAAAATTTGAGGAGTGTTTTCTTAAAAATATGGAGGACAATATTTCAGTAGAAGATTTAAAAGAAATCCATGATAAGCGTGATGGAAGTTATGAAAGGCAGTATCTTGATAATTTTTATTGTCCAGAATGTTTTGTTGCACAACTTTCTTTTCACCCGAACGCAAAAACACCACATTTTAGGTCTAATGGAATCCATGATAAAGGTTGTTCGTATAACTTTACCCGTGCAAATAGAAAAGAAATAGAATATTATTGTAATGATCCGGAAAACCGTGATACGGTTAATAGAAAACTTAAATATTGTTTAGATCTACTAATTTTATGTGGTCAACAGGCAACTAGAGGTAAAACAAGCCTGGGAAATAGGCGATCTATAGACAATCCTAATTATTGTACGATTGAGATTAACTTAAAAAGAAAGAGTATTCGAAGAAAAAAGTTAACTGTTCCTTTTACTGAAGAGGATTATAATTTACCAATAATATTCTATGGCACTGTCTTGTTGGAATGGGATTTAAGAAATGCTGATGTGAAATTTTTAAGGCTTAAAAATCCAAATAGAAATAATTATATCTGTTCAATAGCAATTTCAAAAAATATTTATTTATATATTGAAGAAAGCATGAAATTTAATGGGGCAAAGATTTGTGATATGGCATTTTTAGGGTCTATGGAAAAGAAAGATAATTTCAATAATTGCAGGATTAAGTATTCAACGGAATTGGAAATTAAAATAAGAAATACGAAATAATAACATCTGTTTTATTTATTCTATTATGTGTTAAGAGAAAAGTGATATAGATACATACATGTCTAGCTAAGTACGTGGAGGGTGGAAGGTATATGCAACTAGTGAATGATTTTATATATTTGTTCTTATGCATCACAAAGATAAGAGCGGCTAATAAAGAGGAGAAATGAAATATGTTTCTTTTTAAATTGTATATTCCGACAGTGAAATCCCATCTGCACGGTCAAACCGACCCAGCGTCACGATTGAACTGACCCACCTTAACGAAAGGTGAGCCATTCATATAAATTGAACCTATAATGAAGTTGGCACACAAATGTGTGACTATCATTACAGGAGGTCGATAATTATGGTGAATTATCGAGAAATCTTGAGACTGAACAGTCTCAATTATACCCAGCGACAGATTGCTGCAAGCGTTCATAGCTCGCGAAATACGATCCGGGAAGTGCTTGAAGTTGCATCCAAAGCAGGTATTGAATGGCCACTGGACGAAGCGGCAACCAACGAAGTTCTGATGGCCACCTTCTACCCCGATCGGCTGACAGCAAATAATCACCGAAAGGAGGCTGATTACAGCACCATTCACAAAGAACTGGCCAAGCCGGGAGTGAATCTTTCTTTGCTCTGGAGCGAATACTGCGAAACCTGTTACACCAATGGCAATACGCCCTATATGTATTCGCAGTTCTGTGACAAATATCGCCATTGGGCCAGAGTGACAAAGGCAACCATGCGGATCCGGCATAAGCCAGGTGATGTGATGCAGGTTGACTGGGCGGGTAATACCATTCCCATTCAGGATCCCTTTACCGGTGATACCACCGAAGCCTATCTGTTTGTAGCGGTTCTTCCCTGCAGTTGCTATGCCTATGCAGAAGCGTGTTCCGATATGACTTCGGGTCAATGGCTTTGCTGCCATGCCAATGCCTATAGCTACTTCGGTGGTGCCACCCGGCTTTTGCTGCCGGATAATCTCAAAACCGGCGTGGTCAAAAATACCCGGTATGAGACCATTCTGAACCGCAGTTATCAGGAACTGGCGGAGTATTATGATACTGCCATCGTACCGGCCCGGGTCTACCACCCTAAGGATAAAAGCCTCGTGGAAGGAACGGTTAAGTATGCTTCCACCTGGATCATTGCAGCACTTCGGAATCGCCGGTTCTTTTCAATCGCCGAAGTCAAAAAAGCGGTCAGTGAAAAGCTCGAAGAGCTGAACCATTTTCCTTTTAAAAAGCGGGAAGGCAATCGCCACCGCGCTTATTATGAGGAAGAACATGACTTCATGAAGCCGCTTCCGTTTACCCCATATGAACCGGCCATCTGGTCCACCGCCAGGGTTCCCCGGGATTACTTGATCTCTGATGGAAAAAACAAGTTTTCGGTGCCGTTTGATCTGATTGGGGAAGATGTCGACATCCGGCTGACAGAGAAAACCGTGGAAGTCTTTTTTCACGGTTCCCGGGTGGCATCCCATCCCCGGTCAGCAACGCAACTGCGGGAGCCAGTTGTCCGTTTCGAACACATGCCGCTGGCTCACCAGAAGTATCTTTCCTATAGTGCCGAAGAATTTCAGGTATGGGCTCAAACAGTGGGCGAACAAACTAGTACCGTGATCAAGCTCTTTCTAGCTGCCGGTCGGGAACCGGAACAGGGTTACAAAGCCTGTGCAAGCCTGACAAAACTGGCGGACCGTTATGGTCATGAACGCCTTGAAAACGCCTGCCAGCGGGTGCTTCTCTACAGCAGTTCACCGACAATTCGCAACATCAGCACCATTTTAAAAAATGGTCAGGATAAAATCAAAACGGGACGTGAACTAAAATCGGAAACTTCCAGCAGTTATGGGATCACCCGTGGGGCTGCCTACTTCCAGAAAGGCGGTGAGCCGGAATGATTAATCAGTCAACCATTGCTGCATTAAGAGCCATGAAACTGACGGCCATGGCCGATGAACTGGAAGCCCAGTTTACCGATCAGACCACCTACAGCCAGCTTGGTTTTGAAGACCGGCTGGGGCTGCTGGTGGATGCGGAGTGGAACCGCCGGAAGTCCAATAAACTGTTGCGCTTTATCCGGAATGCCCGTTTTGCTGAGCCCGGTGCCACCATTGAAGGGATTGAATACCACGAAGACCGGAAGCTCGACAAAGCCCAGATTCTCCGGCTGGCCTCCTGTCAATATATCGAAGACGGCCATCACATCATTTTAAAAGGGGCCTCCGGCAATGGTAAAACCTACCTCAGTAATGCCTTGGGTAATGCCGCCTGCCGGAAATTCAAATCCGTCCGCTACATCCGGATGCCGGAATTGCTGGATGATCTGAATGTTGCCAAGGGCTGTGGCACCTTCCGTAAGACTATCAAGTCCTACCAGAAGGTTGAACTGCTGATTCTCGATGAATGGTTGATCCGCACCCTGGAACCACAGGAAGCCTATGATCTGCTTGAGATTGTCGAAACCCGCTGTAAGGAAGGTTCCATTATCTTCTGCACACAATATGAGATGGAAGGCTGGTATGAACGCATCAATCCCGATCCTGATAATGACAGCCCGATATCTGAAGCAATCATGGATCGCATCATTCACAATGCCTATGACATCCGGATTGGCGGCAAAATTTCGATGCGGGAACGGCGCAGCTTCAAGGCTTCTTCCAAAAGCGGTGCAAGCCATGGTTGATCAGAATGAACGCTTTTGCAGCTGCCACTGCGATTGCCAATACGAATTCAGTCAGTTAATTGATGATCTGATAAAAGACATCCAACATCTCGAATCTGAAACGGTCAGAACCCGTTATGAGCTGAGCCGTCATCTTACATATCCTTATGATGAGTATCTCAGAAGTGACATTCTCTCCGATCTGGGCCGGCGATACAGTGATCATCCCGCTTATCAGCTCTATATTCAGTTGTTATATAATAACCAGGATCCTATGGAAACCGATGCGTGGTGCGAACATATCTGTCGCCTCGCTCATGGCCACGATGATTCTGAGTATTAGCATTTAGTTACTACTGGTTCAGCTTCCGTGAGGGTGGAACTCATCCTCCGTGAAGCTGGGTCGAAATGACCGTGCAAATGGAGTTTGCCGGTCGGAATATACAAAATTGTTCTTTTAAAAGTTATGATGCCCCGGTGTAATGAATTTTATTTCTCAAAGAATCCTTTTGAGATCGATTAACGAACACTATTTGAGTCAAGTCCCAAATTTGGTAGTTATGCGAGAAGCTACTCCAAACAAAACAATGTGAATGATTAATAAATAAATTATTGATTAGAGAGCTGATTTTATTTACTAATAATTATATCTGCTATATAATTAAGAATAGCGTGTGGCTAGATTTTTGAACAGTGCTTCGCTGTTTTTGAACAAAATGTTAGGTAGATTTGTTTTACCCGCATCAATTTTCCTCGTGAAAGCGCTTTGCGTTAGCGACATAATGAGTAGCCACGCGCATATTTTTTAGGTGGGTAGTATGACGAAATTCAATGAGTTGAAAACACGAAATGATTTAGCAAGAATTCTAAATGTACCAATAAAAAAGTTGACCTATATCCTATACAAAGCAAATGTTGATAACTTGTATTCTTCATTTGAAATTCCTAAAAAGAATGGTGAACCTAGAAAAATCAATGCACCTGCTGATGAATTAAAAGATATTCAACGGAAATTAGCTAAAGTTTTATGGGAACACCAACAATTAATTAATAAAACCAAACATAAAAAAAATAATATTTCACATGCCTTTCAAGAAGAGAAAAGCATTATCACAAATGCAATTGTTCATAAAAACAAAAGATATGTTCTAAACCTTGATTTAAAAGACTTTTTTGATAGCATTCATTTTGGCCGAGTTAAAGGTTTTTTTGAAAAGAATAATGATTTTAAGGTGTCTACAGAAGTAGCAACTGTAATTGCACAACTTTCTTGTTATAAAGGACAGCTTCCTCAAGGGGCACCTACTTCTCCGATTTTAACTAATTTAATATGCAATATCTTAGATTATCGTATTTCGAAAATTGCAAAAAAGTACAGGCTTGATTATACTAGATATGCTGATGATTTAACCTTTTCGACGAACAATAGAAGCTTTCTTTCGGTGTATGAAGATTTTTCAACAAAAATATCTCAGGAAATTCTTAGTGCTGGGTTTTCAGTAAATGAATCAAAAACAAGTTTACAATTTCGAGATTCAAAACAAGTTGTAACTGGATTGATTGTTAATAAAAGAATTAATGTAGATAGAAATTACTATAAAAAAACTAGAGCTATGGCTCATTCTCTTTATACTTCTGGATCTTTTGAGATAAATACCAATGTTGCTACAATGAATCAATTAGAAGGACGATTTTCTTTCATTGATCAATTGGAGAAGTTCAATAATTCAGTTGACAATGAAAACCATACATTTTTTAAACTTAGTGCTAAAGAAAAACAATATCAAAAATTTTTATTTTATAAGTATTTTTTTGCGAATGAAAAACCACTGGTAGTAACAGAAGGAAAAACAGATATACGATATCTTAAAGCAGCGCTAAAAAATTTATATAATGAATATCCAGATTTGATTACAAAGACTGAGCGGGGATTTCAATTTAAAATTTCATTTTTTAAGAGAAGTAAAAGAGCTAGATATTTTTTGAATGTTGCTTTAGATGGTGCTGATACTATGCAACAATTCTATAAATATTATCACGATGAAGACTCTGTTAACTATCCAAATTACAATGAAATTTTCAAAGAATGCGGTAGTGTTATGCCTAAACAGCCGGTTTTATTAATTTTTGACAACGAACTTGGGGCTACTGGTAAACCGATAAACGCTTTTATTTCTAATATAAAATTATCTCGAAATGAAAATAAAGAGCTGAAAAAAAAGACAGATGAAAATAAAGAGAATAAAAAAAAGTTGGAAAAACAATTAATAGAACAGAAAAGAGACGAACTAAAAGAAGAGCTAAAAAAAGAGTTAACCGCAAATGTTCTGGATAATTTATATTTAATAACAAATCCATTGGTTGATGGTAAAACTGAATGTGAAATTGAAGATTTATTTGAAGAAAAAGTATTGAAGCATAAAATTAATGGAAGAAGTTTTGATAGAAAAGGTGAAAAAAAAGATTGCTATGGGAAAGATGATTTCTCAAAATTCATTGAAAAAAATTATAAAAGTATTGATTTTAGCAAATTTAGACCTATTTTTAATTGTTTAAATAAGATTGTTTCAAATGCTAACCAATAAATGCTAATAGGTGGAAAAGGATACTTAGAATGAGAGACTAGGAAATAAGAAAATGAAATTAAAAAATTTATGGATTCAGAATTACCAAAAATATCATGAACAACAAATTGTTTTTGAAAATGAGCATGAAATATCAGAGCTTCAAAAACATATCTACGGGAATATGAGTATTGTTTTATTCTCAGGAGAAAACGGTTCAGGAAAAACTGCAATTTTAAGTTTTATTGCAAAAATATTTAAGTTTATTCAGCGATTTCGAGAACGGTTGGACTCTGATTATAGTATTTCTTATGATATAAAGATTAATCAAGTTATTCATAATGTTATTATTCGAAAAGAAAAAAATAATATCTATATATGTATTGATGAAAAATGGAATTATATTCAAGAATATAGAAAAGGTAGTGATAAGGGTTATTGTGTTAATTCACAAATATGTGGAGTTGATCAAGTTACTTATGACGAGATAAAGCTTTATTTACCACCATTAGTATATGTTATAGGTTTTGATGCAGCATATAAAAATTTGACATATGGTACAAATTATATTGGTGATCGTTTAGTTGATTATAGAGATATTTCAGCAGATTACTCAACAACCTCAAGGGGCAATAAAAACTCTTTAGGAATTGCATATTTATTTCATGTGTTTTCGACAAATACACAGTTGAGAAATACTTTTAAATTTTGGGGGTTGGAGTTATCAGGGTTTGTAGATGTTTGTACAAATGTGGAGGATGAGAAAGATTTTCGAGACCGCCTTGAAAATAGGAAACCGATCTTAAAAGAAGAAAACTATCAATGGGAAGAAACATACATTAAAGGTCAAGAAATTTATTTTAATTCAGAAATAGAAAATTATCTAGTTGAAATTGATTCTGAATATAACGAAAGATTCATGATCGTAGATTATTTAAAAAATCAGACAAGATATAAAACATTAGTTGAATTGATCAATAGAAGAATTATATATATAAATGAATTTTATATAAGAAGAAATGGAAAGGAAATATCTATTCGCGATATGAGCACAGGTGAAAAATCATTCTTGTTTGATCTGTTTTCTGTGTGCTCGAAGGTTACCGATAATGCACTTATTATTTGGGAAGAACCTGAAACTCATCTCAATATGAAATGGTCGAAGAATTTAATACCACTTTTGGTAGAATTATTTAATAAGGACGACGTTCAGTGGTTATTTAGCTCACATAGTGGTTATATGATAAAAAATCTATTTCAAAATCAAATACTTTTATTAAAAGATAACAATATTAGAAATCCCAATTTTAATACTTTCTTAGCAAATGATACAGAAATAAATATGAGACTATTTGAAGACGATGAAATAAATCCCTTTGAAACGGCAGTGTTAAATCAGATGAAAGATGCTTCGAAGAGTGAAAAAAAAGAAATGATGAATATTTTGGGAGAATCATATATAAAATATATGTTATATAAAACATGGGAGAATTAGCTTATGTGGTATGTGATTAATATTCAAAATGGTAAAAAATTACGTCTGTTTAGAGATAGATTAATTATTCCATTGTTTGAGCACATGATTGCGTACAAACATGAAGAGATAGCGATACCTTTTGATAAATATTTAGATGAAATAATAAAAACAAGTACATCACAATTAAAAAATGTTTCTAAACACGCAGAATTGTTTAAATTAACAAGCTTGATTCAAAGGAAGGAAACACTTGAGAATGATATAAAAGTAGCGACATTACTAGTATATATTTATAAGAGAGCTAATAATAATGTTTCTTTTTCCAGTAATGTAACGCAATTACTCTCGAAGTATTCAGAGAATGAAATAAGAAAACATTTGTATACGTATTATTATCAAAATAATGCATTAAAATCTAGAAAAGCATTTATAGATGTACAAAACGTGCCAGATGAATGGAGGGTAGTATTTAAAAATTTTTATTACGAAAAATTTTTCAATATGCCACAGGTTTGGGAACGGTTAGATGGAACGGAGTATACCAGAGAAAAGTTTCATGATAATTTTAAAGAAGATAATAATATTTATGTCTGTCCCTATTGCGATGCAACTGATGTGTCAGATAATGGAAATTTGGAAATAGAACATTTTTGGCCAGAATCTATATATCCATTTCTTGCAATGAGTCCGCTTAATTTATATTCAACTTGTAAATCCTGTAATCGGCCGTCAACAGGAAAAGGGATACGAACAATAAATCCAATGACCATGCCATTTTATGAATTGATAGGCAATGAAGTTATTTTTAAGCCAGATATTATCAATAGAAAAATACACATACATGGAAAGACACTAGCTTCAGAAAACTTTATTAAACTTATTAAACTGGAGGAAAGATACTCAAAGAAAGGTCCTTATCATGTTGTGGAAATATTATCTTCAACGATTTATGACACAATTAAACAGGCTGAAAGCCACGGCGCAGTAATAACAGATGAAGATATTGCAGGCTATGTGTCAAATAAAATAATACCTAAAGTTCAACCACATTATTTTGTTACAACGGATATATTAAAAGGTTATAATAAATACTTGGACTTTCTTGATAAATAATCGAAACCATTTGGGAGCGTGTGAGGTTTTTGTGATTTTTGTTTGAAATTATTCTTGGAAATTTATGAGGGGCTTTTCAAGCGTTACGTATCAAATAATATTCAGAGCAGTTAGTAATAGTTTTTATGAAGTGTTTTCAATAAGGCATGATTTTTCCCGCGGATTTCCCGCAAATTAGATAGCTTCCGAACTTTTTGAATGTATGCAAATGGCTTTTATTTAGTTATAATCTAAATTTAACCGATTGTCATAATCGATTCTAATTAAGTCAGCTTTTTACCACATTGATTGCAGTACTGGGAATCCTTGGCATGTTTTGAATTGCCGCAGATTGGACATTTTTGATCTGTCAGAGGTTCTTTCTTGTTTGAAGCATTAGAAAGCTCACTGGTAATAATACCGGTGGGTACAGCGATGATGCCATAACCCACCAGCATCAGGGCACTGGCAAGAAATTTGCCCATCTCGGTTTGAGGAGAAATATCCCCGTACCCAACGGTTGAGATGGTTACAATGGCCCAATACATGGATTCAGGAATGCTGACAAAGCCATGCTCAGGGCCTTCGATGATATACATCAATGCTCCTACAATAATGACAATAAACAAAAGGGTAAAGAGAAAGACGCTAATCTTTGTTTTGCTGGCACGAAGAGCTTTTAACAAGGCGCCCGATTCATCAACATAGCGACCCATTTTAAAGACGCTAAAGAGTCTAAATAGACGAAGGATGCGAACAATAGGGAGAAAACTGCCAAACGAAACAAAAAAACTGAGATAAATAGGCGCAATGGCAATAAAATCCACAATGCCATAAAAACTTAAAAGATAGTCCCGTTTTTTTGGTGTTACAATCAGTCGCAGGACATATTCAAGGGTAAAAATAAGCAGAAAAAAATTCAGCAACAGTGAAATGACAGTCCCCATAACAACGTGGATGGGTGCGACACTGTCAATGATAATTAAAAAACAACTGATCGAAATGGAGCCGATCAAGGCGATATCAAAGGCACGGCCCAGGGGTGTATCAATGCCGTTGATGATCTGATTCAGCTTTTGCTTCCAGTCTTTAGGGTATGTTACCATTAGAGCCTCCCATATAATCGTTTCCAATGAATCTGCTTCAGGTGATATGATTTAATTATAGCATATGTGTTCCAAGAGTGTACGCCAGCGTATTGCAAGGCAGCAAGTTGCGTCAGCAAAAAAATATTATAGAAAACCAAAATCCCCAGTGGGAGCTGGGGATTTTAATCAGGTATTGTAAGGGATAAATGAGGTAAGATCAACTTCACTTAAATCATGGGCTGGGGATATTTGTCAGATCATCCATATTCATGGATGAAAAATCGGTAAACACAACATCCGCTGGTGGGGTAAACTGGCTGTCTGAAATATTATCGGCCGAAATGTCGGTAACTACAGAACTCATGGTGACAGTGCCATTGCTAATAATCTCAGTTTTCAACGGTACTCCAAAGTGGGTGGAAAACCACATGCGCATATCGATCGTGCCATTCTGACCGTCATTTTCGGTGGTTTCGATATAGATCACTTTCTCGCCATCCAGGGTTTCTACCCGGGCGATCATGTTGTCAGGAAAAATATCGGTAAGTTCATCAATACTGGTAATTCCTTCATCCATGTTTAAATTTCCTAAATCGGAGGTCATCTCCTGATCCTTGAAAGAGAACCCGGTGGTTTGGCCTTCGGTATACTGGTAGGTTATCCCTTGAGCGGCATTATAGATGGTAATCTGATTGCCGACTTCTGGTAATTCCATTTCCATCCGGTAGTTATCTCCTTTGGTATAGGTGGTAGAGGAGGTATCTAGACTGTCAGTAACGGTAGTTTTAGTAGTTATTTTAAGGGAATCCGGATAAGTGAAATTCAAACTTTTCAGGAGTTCCGCACCACTGAGAGCTTCATTCAAGGTAGTTGTTTCTTCTCCGTTTGTTTGGCTTTCATCGGTTTTAGCAGCATCATTATTGTCACAGCCTGCGAGCATGAATATCGCCAGCACTACAAAAAACATCAGTAAGCACTTGCTTTTTTTCATTTGACTAACCCATCCTTTCGTTTAATTCGACTAGAATATTAGAAATTAGTGAGGTCCTGCTGTGTCGCTCGAAGCGACAACCAAATCCTAATATTTCTACTCTTTTGTTTACCCTGGAAAGAGCGGGATAATCACATAAACAGATAATTACGAAGAACTGTCAATACCGTTTCAAAACTTCCCAAAATAAACGGTAAAAATTACCCATTAGCATCGTTCGACTCGTTTTCATATAGACTGACATCATAAAAGCCAGCCTTTTTCTTTTCCCTGATCCGATAGCTGTCACCTTTGATATTGATCGTTGTGGAATGATGCAGCAGTCGATCCAGGATCGCCGTTGCAACGACATTATTTCCGAACACATCACCCCAACTACCGTAGGACTTGTTGGAAGTCAGAATGATTGAGCCTTTTTCATAGCGATTGGAAACAATCTGAAAAAAGTAATGAGCCACTTCATCATCCATGGCCGCATAGCCAACTTCATCAATAATCAGGATATTGGGTTTATTCAGTGTTTTAAGTTTGCGATGAATGCGCCCGGAAACAATATTTTCCTGAATCATTGAAATCAGTTCATGTGCACTGAGAAAATAAGCAGTATAGCCACTTTTGATCGCACAAACCGCCAGACCTACGGCCAGATGAGTTTTGCCAACGCCGGGCGGGCCCAAAAACACGACATTTTCGGAACGTTCCACAAAGGCGAGCGTTTTCAGTTCATTTACCTTACGCTGATTGGCACTGGGCTGGAAATCAAAGTCAAATGAATCGATGGCCTTGATATAGGGAAATTTTGCAAGTTTCAAGTTCGTCGTAGTTGTCCGTTCTCTTTTTGCATCAATTTCTGCCCAAAGCAGCTTGTCCAGAAACTCCAAATAGGATATACTATCCTTGGAAGCTTCTTCAGCATGGTGGTCATAAACGGCGGCCATATGCGTGAGATTCAGACGATCAAAAGCTTCCTTCAGGTGATGGGTTACCATATGGTCACCTCACTGACTAAAGAATCATAGACTGCGAGCGGTCTTTGATGCACTTTGGGCGATTGATCTGGAATCATAAGCGGTGCTTTGCGGGCTTTGGCTTTATGGTTTTGACTGTTCAATCCTTCAAAGTGCTTTTTCATTTTTTGAACCTGATGTTTTTGGGCCGGTTTCCGGTAACCTTCAATCAAAGCACCAGTTTCATCATAGATTTCAATCGTTCCATTTCTCAGATCCCGCACACCGACACGGTGACCAACAAAGCGGAAGGGAACGGAAAAATAATTGGACTGATAACTGATCATACAATCATTCATGACTTTCCGGCTGACCAGATCCACAGAAAGAAACGGTTCGGTGTTCATCGGCTTCAGCAGTTCTTCCGTCAGGATTTCATGGGGTATTTTGTGAATCGTCTGATGTAGCCGGGTGTTGCATTTCGTATCAAGCCAGAGCCGAGCCTGATCATTGAGTTCGGCCAGATCTGAAAAGCTTTTGACTCTCGGCCAAAAATTGCCGCGTACATATTGGACTCCGCGTTCCACCTTGCCCTTGGAACGGGGCAGATAAGGCCGATGCCGAACCGGAATAAAATGGTGATGCTCGGCAAATCGCAAAAACCGCTGATTCCATTTATCGTTGCCGGTTTTGTGACTGTAGGCAACAACAGTTTTCATATTGTCATACAGAATGCTCTCTGTTACACCACCAAAATAGGCAAATGCTCGTTCATGGCAGCCGATTAATGTGTCAAATTTCGAATTCTCGGTGAATTCAAGATAATAATTTCTGGAATGCCCTAAAACCATGATGAAGGCATACAATTTCTTGAGCTTTCCATCGGGCATCGTGACAACGAATTCTCCCCAGTCAACCTGGGCCTGTTTGCCAGGGGGTGTTTCATAGCGGATCGATGCTTTGGCTAACGCTTTTTTGCGATATGGCTTCATAAATTCCCGAAGAATCGTCATTTTGCCCTGGTACCCATCGGCTGCAATTTCATCAAAAATCACAGCGGCATTGACACAGCCTTCATTCATTCGTTCCAGAATATAATCTTTAAACGGATCAAGCTTTCCTTGCCGAAACTGATGTATCCGATATGCTGGCGGTTCGTTGCGCTTAAGCCAATTGCTGACCGTTTTTCGATCAACACCCATTTCTTTGGAAATCTGCATGATTGACATTCCCTTGTTTTTTAAACCTTTGATCATGTAATATTCCTCCATTGTTATCATTCGGTTGTCCTCCTTATACTTTAAGAAGAAACATACCGTGTTTTTGGGGAATTTTCAACCGTTTATTATGGGTATTTTAACACCGATTTTGACAGAACAACAGCTAGGTATCTGTTTGATGAAATTTATACCATTTTGCTGGGACAGGTAAACTCGGTCTTAACCAGGTACAATTACTAGCAAGAACCTTTTTTAATTAGTCTGATTAGCAGAATTCATTATAACGCGGTCGATTCCCACCATCGCGATTCTTGTTTTAAAAAAGGCCGGACAGAAAAAATTTCTGTCCGGCCTTTTAAGACATAATCGCTAATATAGTGAGGGAAGAGAGCGTCAAAAGAGGAGCACCTGGCTCTTATTCAGGGGTTGGTTCAGGGGATTCAACGGTGGTTTCGCCAAGGTCTTCTTCAAGAACGACATCGTCTTCATCCACTAGAATCTCAGAAAGTATTTCGAAAAAGAATCCTTTTGCCGAGGCAAGGGACTCATTATGGGCGAACATAGCTAATTTGTGGTAATCGACAAAGCCATCTTCATCCGCATAAGGTTGCAGACGTTGAAGAAAAAATTCTTCGGTAACGGCATCTTCAAATTTTTCCTGTACCGTGTTAAAGACTGTAATTAATTCGCTTTTCTTCATGGTATTACCTTCTTTTGCGTTATTTCAGCCACATTGAGCTGATAAATTAATTATAAAAGCGCAAGCTGAAATAAACAAGGTTTATTTGTAAAATCAGCAAGAAACTTCAAGATGAAGGGTATTAAAAAGAATGGATTTTTCATGCCTATTTATAGTATACTGATAAATAAATAAGAATGATTAAAATTATCTATCAAAGTCGAAAGGAAGTGAGGAAAGTAAATGGAATTTTTATTGGCGTATCCGCCAGTTTTACTGGCATTATTTGCCGGGTTGTTTACCTGGTTTGTAACTGCCCTGGGGGCATCTCTGGTATTCTTTTTTAAAGAAATTAATATCAAGGTGTTAAATGCTATGCTTGGTTTTGCGGCTGGCGTTATGATCGCTGCCAGTTTCTGGTCGTTGCTGGCACCGGCCATTGAGATGGCCGAGGGCGGCCAAATGCCGGCATATGTGATGGTGTCATTAGGTTTCCTGAGTGGCGGATTTTTTCTGTGGATTGTGGATAAGATCTTACCTCACGTCCATCCAGGTACGAATCACCGGGAGGGTATCAAAACCTCCTGGCAACGGAGTGTGCTATTGGTTTTAGCCATCACCTTTCATAATATTCCTGAAGGTTTGGCAGTGGGGGTCGCCTTTGGCGGTTTGGCTTCCGGTTCATCGGCGATGACCCTGGCCGGTGCCGTGTCGCTGGCAGTGGGGATTGGTCTTCAGAATTTTCCTGAAGGAGCAGCAGTATCGATTCCCTTAAGGCGTGAGAATATGAGCCGAAGAAAAGCCTTTTTAATGGGTCAGTTTTCAGGGATGGTGGAGCCTATTGCAGCGGTGATTGGTGCTGCGGCAGTGGTCCTGGTTGCGCCGATGCTGCCTTTTGCGCTCGCTTTTGCAGCTGGTGCCATGATTTATGTTGTGGCGGAAGAACTGATTCCCGAAGCCAGGTTGGGCCACGAAGGGGATATTGCCACCATCGGTGTCATGTTCGGTTTTACCTTAATGATGATTTTAGATGTTGCTCTAGGGTAAAAAAATAAGGATGTCTACATGTAGACATCCTTAAATTTATAAAATATGGGTAGACATGCTTTCGGCAAAGAGGGCGATTCCTCCAACGATGAGATAAACCCCGGCGATGATGCCAAAGCCCAGAAGCATAACAAAGGGGTTGAAAATAAGGAAAATGGATAAGAAAATGTTAATGATTCCTGAAGCCAGTAACCAGCCAGTTCCAGTGGCACCTTGCTTTTTCATTACGGAAGAGGCAGCGATCTGATTCATTCCGGTGGATAAAGCAATAAAGGCAAGCATAAACGCGAGTGTACTGGCCCGGGATAATGGGTCTGAGAAAATCAGCAGAACCCCCAGCAATACGGCCATGATACCCGAGGTCAGACTCCAGCCATTTTTAATCGTACTTTTGGCAAATACAATGATGTGAAAAATACCGAAAATAAGCAGACCGGCAATAAAAAACCACATAATCATTTGGGCTGCGAACATCGGTGCAAAAAAGATCAGGCCGCCGAGGACGATCATCAGAAGGGCAACAATAATCCCCAATGTTTTGGACATTTTTAGAAAATCATTCATCTTTTGTTCCTTTCAAAATTAAATTTAGAGTTAATGAGTTCAAGGGTATTTTACAATATTAAGATAGAATAATCAAGTTAATTATAAGAAATGTAGAATTTTGGGAATCACGAAAAATAAATGAGAAAATTTGATTCATAAAAAGATATTAAATGGCAATAAAATTATAAGGAGACGAAAAATGTTAATGATTGGACCCCACCTGTCTATTGCAGGTGGATTTAAAAAAGCGGGTGAAGAAGCCGTGAAAATTGAGGCCAATACCTTTCAGTTCTTTACCCGAAACCCCCGGGGTGGAAAGGCCAAGGCCCTTGACTCCGATGATGTGGCCGGACTTCGGCAGATAATGGATAATCATGGGTTTGGCCCTTTACTGGCCCATGCACCCTATACGCTTAATATGTGTTCTGCTAAACAAGAAACCCGAGAATTTGCTCGGATGGTTTTTAAAGAAGACCTGATGCGTTTGGAAGAACTGCCCTGTGAACTCTATAATTTTCACCCTGGTAGCCACACTGGCCAAGGGGTTGCGGCGGGGATTGCCTGGATTACTCAAATTCTTAATGAGGAAATGTGGCCAGAGCAGAAAGCCACGGTGCTTTTAGAAACCATGTCAGGAAAAGGGACTGAAATTGGCAGTCGCTTTGAAGAATTAAAAATGATCATTGATCAGGTGGCCTTAACCAATAAGATCGGAGTTTGTCTGGATACCTGCCATGTTTATTCCGGTGGCTATGATCTGGTGGGAAATCTGGATGGCGTGCTCGAAGCCTTTGATCGGATCATTGGCCTTAATTATTTGAAGTGTATCCATTTAAATGATAGCATGATGCCCTTTGGCAGCAATAAGGACCGCCATGAAAAAATCGGTTTTGGGACCCTGGGGATTGATACGTTTAAGTGGATTGTAACCCATCCCCAACTGAGAGATTTACCTTTTTTTCTGGAAACGCCTCAGGAGGATACCGGGGATTATCAAAAGGAAATTGAATTACTGCGATCCTTTTGATTGTCCTGAAATCATTTTATTACAACACCAAAAAAGCAGCGATGGGCATCCATCGCTGCTTTTTTGCGCTATAATTAAACGGCCAGATGTTTTATTAAATCAACAAAGACAACACATAACCCAATAGCATATCCTCATTAACATCCCAGGGATCAGCCATAATCGCAGCATCTTCTGTTGTTATTTCCGGATGTCGGGCCGCATAGGTTTCGAAATAGTCCAGATAGTCAGATTTGATGGTTTCCATATGATACCTCTCTTAATAGCTTCCGTGATCGATTACATATTGATGAACTGCCTGGAGTTTTTCCAGATCTAATCCCTTTCCACGGAGAATTGATTTACCAGTGGTAAAAATATAACCGCCTCCGGGAGCCCCATCGTCGAGCATCTTTTTCGCAATGTCAAGGCACGCTTCGGTAGACTGGGATTTCAAGGCTTCAATAGGGTAGTTGCCCATGATGCACATGGTCTTACCCACCTTTTCTTTAATGGTCTTCATTTCGCCATATTCAAAAATTCCCACCACACCCGGGTTTAAGCTCCCCAGATAGTCATACAATTTTGACCAGTTTCCTTCAATAAACAAGATTACTGTATAGCCCATGCCAGTAAGGGTATTGACCAGACGGGAGAAGCTGGGCCAGTAAAAACGCTCAAACTGCTTGGGATTTAAAAATGAAGGCATATGCAAAGGCATGAAGATAGCCGGGATTTTTTTTGGCGGTCCGGAATAGCCAGTGACCCCCCAACGAAGTATCAGCGGGTACAGGGCTTCGCAGGCTTGCTCCACCAGTTCGGGACAACGATGCATATCCACTGAGATCCCCATAAAACTGCGAAGCTGGTCTGCCAGAAAATCAAAAGGTGCTTCGATCATATTGTCCGTAATAATTGAGACTCCCACCGTGGTACTGCAGTGAGCATCAATTTCCCGGAGGAGTTTTGTGTGGCGCATATAACTAAGGGCACCTTTAGCTAGATTGAGTCCACCCAACCCGCCGGGCTGATCAAAGGCTTTATATTGCCGGGGGAGGACCTTATCCACCAGGGTCTTGAAGGGATCCTTAATCAGTTCGTGGTATTCGCTGGCCAGCATACCACAGACCTCGGGATGTTGCATAAACCCGTCTTTGTTCGGAACGAAATTCTGGGAACCAATGGTTGTATACATCCCCGGGCAACGTAAGAAAGTTGAAGAAGCCGCATCTACCTTCATATCCTGGTAGTAAATAGGCAGACATTCTCTAACAATTTCCAGGTTCCAGGTGGCCGATTTGAGATGACGACCACAATAATCCACCGCCACCTCGGGGCCGTTTAAGGCAAAAATGGGGACCCGGTCTGGTTTTTCCAGTTTAATTGCTTTTTCAATACGAATCAATCGTTGATCCAATAATCGTTTGGCATCACTCATTTATATCGACCTTTATCCTTTGAACTAAAATCCTCTAAAATATTATATGTGTTCAAATTATCATTATTTTTGACAATTGTCAACAATTTAAAAGTTGAAAATAGTGCTTGATTGCAGAAAAAAAATATGCTACTATAGTGTCAATAAGTGAGTAAGTGTTCACATATTAAGGAGAAAAGATGGATAAAGTTTTAAAAAACGATCATACCGAAGAAACCTTGTTTGAGGTTGCTGAATTTTTTAAGGTGCTGGGCGATCCCACCCGGATAAAAATTGTGAGCGCGCTGTTTGAAAATGGCGAGTTGTGTGTGAATGATATTGTCAGCCTGGTGGATGTCAGTCGGACGGCGGTATCGCATCAATTGCGGATCTTAAAAGATAAACGGATCATCAGTTATAGAAAAGACGGGCAAATGAAATTTTATCACCTGGATGACGCCCATGTGGAAGTGATTGTGTTATTAACAATTACCCATTTAAGTCATCACTAGGTATATTGAAAAGAGGTTAGCAGCGTGAAAGTATTTTTAGAAGGACTCAACTGTGCGAATTGTGCAGGAAAAATTGAAAAGCTGGTTGGCAAAATGCCAAATGTCAGGGAAGCGAGTATATCTCTGGCGACGGGATCATTGGTTATAGAGGAGGATGAAGGGTTCGCGCGGGAAGAAACTTATGATGCTGTTGTGAAACTGGTCCACTCCCTGGAACCGCATGTGGTGGTTTCCCAAAATCGGAAACCGCTGGTAGTGCCCGAGCCCTGTAGCTGTGATGGACATGACCATGAACACAGTCATGGTCACCATCAGGCGGAAGAATCCCAGTCTTTGGGACATTCGCATACAGGGGCTCTGGGAGATATGGATAAACGGCAGAAGTATGAACTCACCACTGCGATTGGATTATTTCTGTTAGGTTTTGTACTGCAGGCGTTTCTCCCGGCCGATCTGGAAATGGTCAGTGTTGGCGTTTTTCTGGGTGCCTACTTGCTGGCTGGTTATCGGGTTATTTTGCTGGCTTTTAGAAATATCGGACATGGTCAGATTTTTGATGAAAACTTTCTGATGACCATTGCCACCTTTGGGGCACTGGTCTTAACCGAGTGGCCGGAAGCCGCCGGCGTTATGATCTTTTTCGGTATTGGTGAATTTTTTCAGGATCGGGCCGTGGATAATGCCCGGCGATCCATCGCCGAAACGATTAGCTTTAATGCCGTCACTGCCAATCGGGTTGGACCCGAGGGTGAGGTCGTCATTGATGCGAAACAAGTCAAGGTGGGGGATGTTCTGGTAATCAAGCCGGGTGAAAAAATCCCTGCCGATGGAATCATCATGCAAGGGGTTTCTCATTTGGATACCTCCCCCCTCACCGGCGAATCCTACCCCCGCAAAGTAAAAAAGGGTGATGAGATTCTTAGTGGAATGATTAACGGCAATGCGGTGCTAAAAGTTCTGGTTACCAAAGACTATGAAAATTCCACCGCCATGAAAATTATGCAGCTGATTGAAGAAGCCAGCGATAAAAAAGGTAAGACTGAAAAATTCATTACCCGCTTCTCACGTTACTATACCCCCATTGTGGTTTTTTCAGCCGTTGCCATGGCTATCATTCCGCCACTTATTATTCCCGGAGCGTTCTGGGAAACCTGGTTCTATCAGAGTCTGATCTTTCTGGTGGTCTCTTGCCCCTGTGCCCTGGTGTTATCGATACCGATCAGTTATTTCGGGGGCATTGGTCGGGCATCCAAGGAAGGCGTTTTGATAAAAGGTGGAAATTATCTGGATGTTCTTTATCAGAGTAATGTGTTTGTGTTTGACAAAACCGGAACCCTGACTCAGGGCGAATTCAAGGTGATCAAAACCGTGTCAGCGACAGGATTTACAAAAACCGAGCTGTTGGTGGCCGCTGCAGCCGGGGAACACTATTCCAACCATCCCATCGGCAAGGCCATCACGGCTTATGCCCAGCAGGATGTCGATGAAACCCGGTTAAAAAATTACGCTGAAATTCCCGGAAAAGGAACCCAGGTGCAGGTAGATGATCAGATGATCCTGGCTGGAAACAGAAATCTGCTGCGAGATCATCAGATTGAGATTGCCGACAGCGATGAAGAGGGAACCCTTGTCTATATCGCCATTAATGGCAAACTGGCCGGTTACCTCGTATTAGGGGATCAGATCAAGGATAATGCCTTATCGGCCTTACAGGGGTTAAAACGGCTTGGCGTAAAAAAAACAGTGATGCTCAGTGGCGACAATGCTGGCGTTGCCAACCAGGTTGGGAAAAAACTGATGCTGGACGAGGTGATCGGCGATTGTTTGCCTCAGGACAAAGTGGCCGCATTTGAAAAAATAAAGGTCGAAAACAAGGATGGTAAAACCATTTTCGTGGGTGACGGTATGAATGATGCACCGGTTCTGGCCATGGCTGACGCCGGTATCGCAATGGGAGCTTTGGGCTCCGATGCCGCCATTGAAGCTGCGGATATCATTCTGATGAAGGATGATCCGATGGACATTACCAAAGCAGTGGATATTGCCAAATACACCAGACGGATTATGATTCAGAATATTGTGATGGCACTTGGCATTAAAATCACTGTGCTTACGCTGACCTTCTTTGGCATGGGCGAAATGTATCTGGCAATTTTTGCCGATGTAGGTGCTGCGATTTTAACCATTCTAAATACGACCCGGATTTTAAAATATCGGGGATTCTGGCAGAAGAACAGATAAATAAGGCCAAATTAAAAAAAATAGTCGTTAAGAATTGAACAAAAAGGGTTGAGTGCAGTTGACCTTTTTTGTTCTTTTTTAGATTAAGAAACTTAAAGAACCAGTTTTCTCAGATTAAGTACAATAAAGTATCGTCAAATTATTAAAAAAGCCGAAAAGAAAAAATAGTAGAATAATTTAGTTATGTAAAGAGCGGTACAAAGCGCCGTCGAATCTGCTTGAAATAGTGAATAACAAGGGTATTCGGCAGTGTCAGCATGACAGCGACTGACAAAATACTAAATGTAAAAAAAACAAGATGTTAAAAAAGTATCAATGACAAATGACTCCTTTTCGAATATAATTGGAATTACTCAAAGAAAGGGGAAAAAAAATGGTTAATTTAACAATTGATGGGAAGGCGATCAGTGCCGAACTTGGAACAACAATTTTAAAAGCAGCGAGTTCCATTGGCATTGAAATTCCAACCCTGTGTAGTTTTAAAGATTTCAGTCCGGATGGAACCTGTCGGATGTGTTTGGTTGAGGTAGTCGGTTCAAAGGAATTAGAAAAAGCCTGTTCAACTCCAGTTGCTGAAGGTATGGTGGTTTATACCGACACATTTGTAGTAAGAAACGAGCGACGTCAGGCACTAAAAGCATTGATGGTCGATCATAAATTTGATTGCATGGCTTGTTATAAATATGAGACATGTTTCTTTGTGGAAAACAATGCAAATTTAATCGACTTTGATACATACAAGGCGGTGGGAACAGAAGGGTATGCCGATCGACAAATTGATGATTCTAATCCGTTTTATTTTTATGATCCAGGTAAGTGCGTCCTATGTGGCCGCTGTATAAAAGCATGTGATCATTTACAATGCAGTCATATTTTAGCGGGATTCGATCCTGAAAAGGATAATATTATTAAAACATTCGGTGACTTGCCAAGAGGTAATACCGATTGTGTCAGTTGTGGAAATTGCATTGCTGTCTGTCCAACCGGGGCGCTGGCACCTAAAAAGTTTAAGCCGTTTGGCTACACCAAACATGTTCAAACAGTCTGTCCCTATTGTGGTGTCGGATGTACCTTGAATTTAAAAGTAGTTGATAATAAAATTACCGATGTATTCAGCACCGAGGGAAATGTAAACGATAATTTGCTCTGTGTAAAAGGTCGTTTTGCTTATGATTTTGTTAGCAGTCCCGATCGATTGACAACGCCGTTGATTCGAAAAGATGGCGTTTTGCAAGAAGCAAGCTGGGAAGAGGCAATTTCATTAGTAGCTCAAAAGCTTAAAGAAGCGAAGCAAGAAGGTCCACAGGCAGTGGCCGGATTGTCATCGGCACGTTGCACCAATGAAGATAATTATGTTTTCCAGAAGTTTATCAGAACGGTAGGAGAGTCAAATAACGTCGATCATTGTGCCCGCTTGTGTCATGCTTCCACAGTTGCTGGCTTGGCTAAGTCCTTTGGTAGTGGTGCCATGACCAACAGTATCGAAGAAATCGACGTTATGGACGTGATACTTGTCTCAGGTTCAAATACAACCGAGACACACCCTGTTATCGGTGCAAAAATAAAACAACGAAAAGCTCAGGGAGCAGCTTTGATTGTTGCTGAACCACGAAAGATTGAACTGGCGAATTATGCCGATGTTTATTTACAGATCAAACCAGGAACAAATGTTGCCTTATTTAATGGACTGATGCGGGCCATTTTGGATGCCGGTCTTGAAGATAAAACCTTTATTAATGAACGAACTGAAGGTTTTGAGGCATTTTTAGAATTTATGGATACGCTCACGGTCGAAAAATGCGCTGAAATATGTGGCGTTGATCCAGAGGAAATGCGAAAAGCAGGCGTTCTTTATGCAACAAAGGATCGTGGTGGAATTTTTTATTCCATGGGTGTTACGCAGTTTAGTACCGGCACGGACGGGGTTATGTCGACTGCCAATCTGGCTATGCTGACCGGAAAAATTGGTCGCGAAGGTTGCGGCGTAAATCCGCTTCGCGGTCAGAACAATGTTCAGGGAGCTTGCGATATGGGAGCCCTGCCGGGTGATTTGCCAGGTTATCAAAAAACAGCAAACCCTGAAGCGGTTGAAAAGTTTGAAAAGGCCTGGGACGCAAAACTGCCGCAAAACACAGGCAAAACCTTAACCGAAATTATTGACGGCGTAGGGGATAAAACGATTAAGTTTTTATATGTTATGGGTGAAAATCCGATGGTTTCAGATCCCAACACCAATCATGTCAAGGAATCTCTGGAAAATGCCAATTTCATCGTTGTTCAGGATATTTTCCTGACTGAGACCACTGAATATGCGGATGTTGTCTTACCGGCCCATGTTTATGCTGAAAAAGATGGAACATTTACAAATACAGAGCGACGTATTCAGTTGTTGAGAAAGGCCGTTGATGCCCCGGGCGTTGCTAAAAATGACTGGGAAATTATTGGGATGATAGCAAAAGAAATGGGTGTTAAGGGCTTTGATTTTAACAGTGCTTCAGAAATTATGGAAGAAATTTCGTCAGTAACCCCAAGTTATACCGGAGTATCGCATGAACGCCTAAGTAATGGTGATCGTATTCAATGGCCGTGTTTGAGTAAGGATTCTGAAGGTGCAAAATTCCTTCATGCCGGAAAATTCACAAGAGGACTGGGTGCGTTTATGATTGCCGATTATATCCCGCCAGAAGATCAGGCTGATGACGAATACCCATTGATATTAATGACGGGCCGAATTCTTGAACACTACCACACAAGAACCATGACAAAACGAACACCAGGAATTGAAGCGATTGCAGGCGATGCATTTGTTGAAATCAATCCGGCAAAAGCTTTGGAATATGGAATTGCAGAAGGTGATATGATTCATGTTACCTCACCTCGGGGAAGTGTTTCTGCCAAAACGCGTTTTAATGATGGGATCATGGAGAACAATCTATTTATGCCTTTCCATTATGGTGATGGTGGAGCAAACTGCTTAACTGGTGGTGCGGTCGATCCCATTGCGAAAATTCCACCATTGAAAGTGTCAAAAGTTCGAATCACAAAATAGAAAAAGTATTAAATAAAGCTAAAATTTTTGCAATACTGAAGGGGTGCGAAAGCTCCCCTTTTTTAGGTTATTAATTTTCGCGGCAGGAATCAAAAGATTCAATAAGATGACAGGGTGCCAATTTGCACAGGAGGATGGTCGTGGAACAAATAAAAACTGCAGCAATCCTTGCTGGCGGACTCAGCCGGCGAATGGGATATGATAAGAAAAAATTGCGTGTAGGCGGGGAAAATATCTTACAACTGATTGTCAATCAACTGTCTGCGGACTTTGAGGATATCATCGTGATTGGCTGTACCCAGGACGATATTCCGGGTATTAAAGGTTTAAGGGGTGTCTATCCCGATACACTGGAATTATCGGCGTCGTTAGTGGGAATTTATACAGCGCTGTTACAGTCAAAGTCTGAATATCTTTATGTCACGGCTTGTGATATGCCATTTTACAACAGTGATTATGTATCCTATATGAAAAAAATAATTGTGGAAAATCCAGACATCTCGGGTTGTGTGACGCGTTTTGAAGAATGGATTGAACCGTTTAATGCCTTTTATAAGGTGGATTTACTACCGTCAATAAAAACATTTTTAGACACCGGAAGAAAGAGCATCTACAAATGTTTTGAAAAGGAAAAGCTATATTATATCGATGAGTCAATGGGGCGGCTTTACAGCCCGGAATGGGAAATGTTTTGTAATCTAAACACGCCGAGAGAATTAAAAGACCATCTCAGAAATAAAAAAAAGTGTTAGACGAGGTTAAATTAGTACAATCGATGCGTCGAGAAGTTAAGGTTTAGGATGGATAAGGTTTGGTCGGCACTTAAATAAAACGACAATAAATTGACAGCGTTTACTTGACAATGAGTCCGTTAAGGTGTATCATATGAATACAAACATGTACACACATGTCACACAAGTTTTTATGAGATGATTTTTTTCAAAGGAAGGGTATTAAAATGCTGGATTTAAAGGTTTTAACGCAGGCAGTTGGAGATTTAGAAGAAGAAGATGTAATGGAATTATTAAGTGATTTCGTAGCGACAAATCCTTCAGAAGCTGAAGCACAAGAAGCAGTTGCGGCCTGTCAAGGTGGTATGGCAATTGTAGGCGATCTTTTTGAAAAAGGTGAATATTTTGTCGGCGATCTGATCTTTGCCGGAGAATTATTAACCGAAGCAATCAATGTTTTAAAGCCCGTTCTAGGAAGTGAAGATTCGGCTGTTGCGGGTACCATCATTGTCGGAACAGTTCATGGCGATTTACATGATATCGGGAAAAATATTTTTAAAAGTATGTCTGAAGCGGCTGGTTTTGAAGTGATTGATTTGGGAATCGATGTGGCACCAGAGATCTTTGTTGAAAAAGCCAAAGACTGCAAACCGGCAATCATCGGAATGAGCGGGGTCTTAACATTGGCCATTGACTCCATGAAAGAAACCGTGGATGCACTAAAAGCAGCGGGTGTTAATGTTAAAGTGATTATTGGCGGAAATCCGGTCACGAAAGAATCCTGTGAGTATGTAGGTGCTGACCAGTTTACGACTAATGCCGCTGAAGGTGTAAAAATCTGTCAGGGTTGGGTGTAACGCCGATAGGAATGTCGGTACAACCTAAAAATAAATAGATTATTAAGGATAAGTAGAAGAGCAATAGCTCGGCTTTTTATCCTTTTTTTATATCAAAAAGACAGCCGCTTTTACCCTGAAGCAGTAGATTTGTAGATAATTGTATATACAGGTCGATATAAGTATGGTATAATTTCGACAAACGATTTCAAGAGAATCGGAAAATGTTGAAGGTGGAAAACGTCTAATAATTTTTGATCCCGGCAGAAATTAGCGACGCCATAAAAAGGGTTTCTAAAAGAACCGGACCACAGCGCCACGATTGAAAATGTTTTTTTTGTGCATTTGTTCAGGTGCTTTTATTGGTTTTTGCACTTCAATTTAGAAGAGCAAAGGCCGCTAAACTTTAAATCGTAAAAATATAAGATTTATTTTAATTATACTATTATCAAAAAAAACAATTTAGGTTATAATTAAAAGAATTGTAGAAATTGCAGATCTGTAATTCCAGGTGTGATCATTAAGATAAGGCATGGCGACCGAACATGGCAGTGATATTAAATCTACACCTTTGAGGGAGTGAAACTTAAATTATGAAACATAGCATTGTAAGATCCATTGAAGGATTATATGAAGATCGAACCCTGGAGCTCGTTCGAATTGCTCTTCGAAAAGGGTTTAAACCGATTGATATTTTTGATTGGCTGCAAACCGGAATGGAGCGGGTGGGTAAGCTATATGAAACCAGTGACTATTTTATCGCTGATTTAATTTTTGCCGGGATTATTTTTCAGGAAGTGATGGAACTGGAAGAGCTGAAGGAAGTTACGAAGGTAACTCCTAAAAATAAAATCGGCAGATTGTTACTTTTTTCAGTATCTGGGGATTGCCATGATATCGGTAAAAATATTTTTGGGTCATTTGCCAGAACCGCGGGATTTGAACTCATTGATTTAGGAACCGATGCTTCCCTTTATCAGGTCATCGCCGCCATTGAAACCGCCAAGCCCGATATTATCGGAATGAGCGGGATGCAACAAGAAACCATTTACGAAATGCGAGCGGTTGTTTGCGAATTGGTCAACCGGGGAATCCGTGATAATTATCGCGTGATTATCGGCGGTGCCGTCATTGATGAAAAAGCAGCACAGATTGTCGGCGCAGATTTTGCAACCAAAGATGTAATGACCGGTGTCGAAAAATGCAAATTGTGGATGATCGAAAAAAACGGGCAAAAAAAATAATGATAAATAGACCAAGGTGGTAGAAAAATGGGATCCCCCGAATATTTAAAAATAGTTGATGCAATAAAATATAGAATAACCAGTGAAGAAATAAAACCGGGTGATGCCATACAATCAGAAAATCTTCTTTGCGAAGAGTTTAATGTCAGTCGAATGACAGTCAGAAAAGGGCTAGCTGTTCTTGTCAATGAGGGTTATATCTACTCCATTCCGGGTAAAGGCAACTATGTTTGTGAGCCTAATCTGGATTCGTATACACTTCATTTTGACGAAATGATGACAACTGAAAAAAAAGGCGAGGAAATCCGGCTGATTGAAGTAAATGTGGTGAAACCCAGTTATGAAGTGGGTTTCAATCTGGAAATTCCGGAAAATAAACACGTCATTGTGGTGAAACGTGTCTTTGTCAGCGATGGGGTGGTTAAGGCCTTTGATGTCAAATATATTCCTTATTATCGGGGTATTCCGATTGTCGAAAAAGAGATTCGTTATGCTACATTTCCCGAGATGGTAGCAAAAAAGAACTCCATTTTTGCGATGAGTAAAAAGCTCAAAATTCGAGCAATGGCCGCAAAAGGAGAAGTCAGTCAGGTGCTTGATATCATGGACGGTGATCCGGTTTTAGTGGTGGAACAAAAGTTGCTGGATGAAAAAGATCACCCCATTGGATGGGGACTTATGTACTTTACGGGTGATGATTCCGGGTTGGAGGCAGTTGCCTCCTTCGATTAGTTATGAATAACTGAGGTATAGAATGAAAAAGAGTATCTTATTAATTGCATGTGGGATGATTCAGGATGAGATGAGCTTAGCGATGAAGAATACCGACATTAATTATGATACCATTTGGATGAGTGCAGAACTTCATAACAACCCGGATGTGCTAAACTTAGAACTACAAAAAGAGATCGATAACCATCAGGACTACGATATGATCCTTTTGGGTTACGGAAACTGCGGAAAAGCACTGATTGGATTGCAAAGTGACCACGCCAGGCTGGCCTTGTTACGCGCTGAAGATTGCATTCAAATGCTGCTCCACAATAAAGATAAGCTCAAATCCATCCGGGGGGAAACCTATTTTATTACTAAAGGGTGGATGATGGGGAAAAAATCTTTAAAAGAAGAATATCATTATGCCATTAATAAGTATGGTCCTAAACGGGCAGAAGTGATTATGGAAATTATGTTTAAGAATTATAAAACCCTAATGATGATTGATTCCGGTGCTTATAATCTGGAGAATTGGACGCACTGCGCCAGACATTTAAGCCAGGTTCTGAAATTGGATTTTATTATCACCCAGGGGGATGTGGGACTGCTGGAAATGTTTCTTTCCCTTAACTGGGATCATCGGGTGGCGGTGATTGAAGCAGGAACTAAAGTAACCAAGGATGATTTTGGGGTGGAATGTATGGTGGCATCCTGTGCAAATACATTTAAAATGTGAAAAATGCACAGGGCTCAAAATGACGTTTATTTTCGCGGGAGATACTAAAAAAGTATCTCTTTTTTTATTGAATCTTAGTAGAGAAAATAATAGCAGTCAAACACAAATATAGACAGATAAATTGGGAAACGGTATAATAACAAAAGGGTTTTAAATCAGTTTTTAAAAGAGAGGAAAAGCAATGAAACTGGAACAACTGTTAAATGAACTAAAAATAATTGAGATTAGAAACAATCAGCCTGATTGTGATATAAAAAAAATTTGCTACAATTCCCGGGAAGCCGTGGCAGATAGCCTGTTTGTAGCGATACCCGGCTATGTGACAAACGGCCATCAGTACATTGGCAATGCCATTAGTCAGGGCGCTCGTGCCGTGGTCCACCAGGACGATCTGACTGACTATCAACCAGATATCGTGTACATAAAAGTAAAAGATTCCCGCTATGCCCTGGGAATCTTGGGGAGCTGTTTTTATGAAAAACCTTCAGAATCCATGGTAGTCACTGGCATTACCGGAACCAATGGGAAAACTTCCTTGACCTATATGCTTAAACATATTTTTGAAACGCAGAGAAAAAAATGTGGCTTAATTGGGACCATTAATAATCTGATCGGGGATCAGGTAATTGACAATCGGGGACGAACCACCCCGGAATCCCTGGAAGTTCAGGAGATTATTAAAGAAATGAAGGATGGGGGCTGTTCTCACTTATTTATGGAAGTCTCTTCCCATGGTCTGGCCCTCGATCGGGTCAATGGAGTCGATTTTGATTATGGCATTTTCACCAATCTGACCCAGGATCATTTAGATTATCATAAAACCTTTGAGAATTATTTTGCGGCCAAAGCGAAACTTTTTTTTCAGGTAAAAAAAGCCAATATCATCAATGGCGATGACACCTGGGGCGGTAAGTTGTGTGAATTGTTGGATGAAAAATCAGCACTACCAGTGATCACCTACGGCTTAAATCCGGCTCATGATTATTTTGCCAGAGACCTGATCTTTGGGCCCAAAGGAACGAAATTTACGCTCGTTACGCCAGATTCAGAAGAGCAATTATTTTTAAATATCCCCGGTGAGTTTATGGTTTATAACGCCATGGCCGCCATTATAGCCGCAGTGGCGGAAGGGGTGCCAATGGGAGTGATCCGGAAAGCACTGGCAACAATGCCGGGAGTAGAAGGCCGGATGGAAATTCTGGAAGTTGAGGCCCCCTTTGATGTTATTATCGATTATGCCCACTCTCCGGATTCTCTGGAAAAACTGCTCCAGTCGGTACGAAAAATATTTAAGGGGCGGATTGTCCTGGTCTTTGGCTGTAATGGCGATCGGGACAAGGAAAAACGGCCGATCATGGGCCGGATCGCCGGCGCAAATGCCGATATGGTCGTGGTAACTTCGGACAATCCAGCCAGCGAAAATCCTATGGACATCATCGGCGCTGTGGTTGCGGGCGTCCGTGAGAAAACTGATCAATACGCTACTGTGGAACACCGCCATGAAGGCGTCTATTATGGAGCATCGCTATGTCAGCCGGGAGATGTACTGGTGCTGGCTGGAAAAGGCCATGAAAAGCAGGAAATCATGAAAGATGAAACGCTTTATTATAATGAATGGGACACAGCCAGAGAAGCCGTTGCCCGGTTAAAACTGAAAGCTTAACAAAAAAAAGCACCGATCGGGTGCTTTTTAGGTTGTCGGCGATCTACCGTACCGACCAATTTTAAGCTGTGGTTCGCTGCGGGATCGGACAGGCGCTGCCAGGTCCGCCCCGATGCATACAATCAGATTAATAATTGTCGGTACTGCGTTAGCATTATGTTTAGAGTTATCGGGAGCTTTTTATCATTTTAGGGTTAAAACGATCGGGCAATGATCGGAGCCCATTACCGTGTCTAAGATGTCGGTGCACGCGACCTGGGGCATGAAGCGTTCAGAAACAAAGAAAGAATCAATCCGCCATCCGGCGTTGTTGGCCCGGGCATTGAAGCGGTAGGACCACCAGCTGTATTTGATTGTTTCGGGGTGTTGCACCCGCCAACTGTCAACCATGCCGATGCTAAGGAAATCATCAATCCAGGCTCGTTCTTCGGGCAGGAAGCCAGAGCGCTTGGAATTTTCCTTGGGATTTTTCAAATCGACTTCCCGATGGGCAATGTTGATATCACCACAGACGATGACGTTTTTGCCGGCGGCCAGGAGTTCTTTTATATCATCTTGAAGACAGCGGTTGAAATCCATCTTGAAAGCAAGCCGCTGCTCATCTTTCTGGCCATTGGGGAAATAGACATTATAAAGGATAAAATCCGGGTATTCCATAATAATGGTGCGGCCCTCGTTGTTAAAAACAGCGTCAGATAAACCGGTGCGGATGGCCAGCGGCTTTGTTTTGTAATAAACCGCGGTACCGCTGTAACCTTTTTTTTCACCGGAGTGAAAATAGGCAAAATAGCCGGGGATGTTAAGCAAATTGTCTTCTAGCTGATGGTCGTGAGCTTTCGTTTCCTGAATGCAAAGAATATCAGGATCGGTTTCTAAAATAAAGGTTAGAAACCCTTTTTTTTCTACCGCCCGAATGCCGTTGACGTTCCACGAGATAATTTTCATATGTTACCTTCCTATATTATTAAATTTAACTATTAAACCGGTTATTTTCAAACCAGGGCCATCAAATTACTCCCCTTTTTCCAGACTTTCGAGGGTTTCCAGACGATCCATGATTTCTAATAATTCTTCTTCCAGAATCGCTTTTTCTTCTGCCAGTTCCTGCAGGACGGTGTAGTCCTTAGTTATTTCCGTCAGCTTCTGGGTGACAAAATCCAGCCGATGATCTTTGCTTTCCAGATCCTGCAGGAGGGTTTCCTGCTCTCGTTTTTCCTTGTAGGTCAGACCGGGCTTGCGGGTTTTAGGTTTTTCAAGCGGGGGCTGTTCGGGTTTTTTAACCGTTTGATTCGGGGCGTCTTCCCGGTTACCCAGTCCGCTTAGCGGATGTTTACTGATATAATCCGAATAATTGCCGGTTTGGGTAGTAATATGACCGTGACCGTCAAAGGAAAAAATCTGTTCGCAGGTGCGATCAAGAAAATAACGGTCATGAGAAACGGTCAGCATTGATCCTTGAAACTCGTCCAGGTAGGCTTCCAGAATGGTCAGGGTGTCAATATCCAGATCATTGGTAGGTTCATCAAAAAGCAGCACATTGGGAGCCATCATTAAGATCCCCAACAGGTAGAGCCGCCGTCGTTCGCCGCCGGAAAGCTCGGATATATAAACCCATTGGCTGTTTTTATCAAAAAGAAATAGTTCCATCATCTGAGCTGCGGTGACAATTTCGCCCCGGGAATTTTCCATCACTTCGGCTTTCTGCCGAATATAATCAATAGCCCGCAGACTTAGATCCATATCTTCAGATTCCTGAGAAAAATAACCGAGTTTGACGGTGTCGCCCAGAATGATGGTGCCACGATCGGGCTGTAGTTTTCCGGATAACAAATTAAGTAAGGTGGATTTGCCATAACCGTTTTTCCCGATGATTCCAATCCGTTCGCTGGGCCCCAGGATCATCGAAAAATCGTCGATGATTTTTCCAGCACCAAAAGATTTACTCAAATGCTCGATTTCAATGACCTTTTTACCAAGACGGGAAAAACCGACCGAGATTTCCATCTGGTTCTCAGAAAGATCAGTGGCCCGTTCTTTGATTTCTTCAAAGCGTTGAATTCTGGCTTTTTGTTTGGTGGTCCGGGCTCGGGCACCGCGGCGGATCCAGGCCAGTTCGCGACGATAGAGGTTTTGACGTTTCTCTTCAATCGCGGTTTGGGCTTCCCGACGGTTGGCTTTCTGTTCTAAAAAGTCGGAATAATTTCCGGTGTATTCATAAAGGTTGCCCATATCGAGTTCGATGGTTTTGGTTACGACCCGATCCAGAAAATAGCGGTCATGGGTGACCATCAGCAGCGCCCCTCTACGGTTTAGTAGATAGTTTTCAAGCCAGGCAATAGTATCATTGTCGAGATGATTGGTGGGCTCATCGAGAATCAGCAGATCACAGGGTGTCAGCAGGGCTGAGGCCATCGCCACCCGCTTGCGCTGTCCCCCGGAAAGCTGACTAATTTGTTTATGATAGTCATGAATGCCCAGTTGTGAGAGGATCGTTTCGACCTGGGATTTCAGATTCCAGAGATTTTCGTCATCGATGCGTTGGGATAAAGACATCAGCCGCTTTTGGAGCGACACCTCCTCCGGCGAGATATCCAATGCGGCCAGGGTAGACTCATAATCCCGGACCAGGTTCATTTCCGGCGAATTAGCTGAAAAAACCTGAGAAAGCACGGTGGTATCGGGGTCAAGATCGGGGTCCTGGGAAAGAATTTCAACCCGCTGGGATCCGAAAAATTTAACCTCCCCGGCATCCGGGCTATCGAGGTTTCCAATAATTCGCAACATTGAGGTTTTTCCCGATCCATTGACGCCAATCACCCCGATTTTATCGGTGTCGGCAATGGAAAATGAGATATGGTTAAATAGGGTTTTAACCCCATATGTTTTTTTGAGATTTTCAATACTGGCAATATTCATTGACTTGTCCTTTGTGTTTTCATTTTGCTAATAGTTTAACATAAATGGGAAGGAATCATGGAAAAACTTTACAAAAAGTCCTGAAAATAGTATTATGTAGTAACAAATTAAGGTGGGGTGTACAAAATGATGTTGGGTAAAACCATTTTTATAGCAAAAAGTGCAGATGTTGCAGGAAAAGTAAAACTTGGGGATTTTATCTCAGTATGGTTCCAAGCGGTCATTCGGGGTGATGTCGATAGCATCACCATTGGTGATCGGACCAATATTCAGGATGGTACGGTGGTTCACGTGGCCTCGGGTTATCCCACTGTCATCGGGGCAGGGGTTAGCATCGGCCATAATGCCACGATTCACGGCTGCGAAATTGGTGATAATGTCTTAGTCGGTATGGGTGCCATCATTTTAAATGGCGCAAAAATTGGTGACAACTCGATTGTTGGAGCCGGTTCACTGGTGACCCAGGGAAAGGTATTCCCGCCCAATTCTTTAATTATGGGCAGCCCGGCGAAAGTTGCCAGAGCCCTGAAACCCGAAGAAATTCAGAGCATCCGGGACAACGCCGAAGAATACCTCGATACGATGAAGGGCTATATGTAAACCGTCTGCAAACACGGTGCAACTAAAAAAGACCCTTGGGTCTTTGAGGTTAGTGATAAACTACCGTACCGACCAATTGTTAATCTGTTGTTCGCCGCGCCATGCGAAATCCGCTTTGCTCCTTTCGCATTGGTCGCGGGCAGTCGCCAACTACAAGCAAGCTTGTGATTGGCTCGTTGCCTTCGCGCAGAATCCGACAGGCTCTGCCGTGTCCGCTCCGATGCGTACAACATGATGTAACAATTGTCGGTACTGGGTTATTTTTTTTGATAACCTCAGACCCTTGGGTCTTTTTTAGTTGCTAAAACTTGACGGGGTTAAGGCGAAAGCGTTCCAGTGGTTTGTAGAGAATGGTGACTAGCACAATTCCCACCAGGCCTTGCAGTACACTAAAGGGCAGGTTCACCAAAGGGCCGGCAACGTTGCCGTACATGATTACTTCAGAAACGAAATATACAGCAGTCATGGCAATGACGGCGGGAAAAGCGAAGAACAGCAAATTCTTTTCGGGAAAACGCTTCATCAGGTAACCGAAAATAAAGGCCATTGAGCCTTTGGCAATAAAGGTGGGCAGCACATAGGCCCCGTAGCCCCCGAAATAGTCAGCACTGGCCGATCCGATTCCAGCGGCAATCAGGCCGCCCCAGGGACCTAAAATAAAAGCGGATAAAAGAACTGCACCATCACCGGGATGAATATAGCCCGTGGGAAGAGGGATCTTCACAAGGGATGTCATCACAAAAGTGAGTGCCATCATTAATGCCGTGTAGGTGATTTTTTTGGTTTGGTCATTCATCTTTAAGTACCTCAATTCTAAAAAAATACTAAGCCAACGATAAACAGTCGACTTAGTATAAAATTATCTCATAGTTGTTTTAAAAAACAAGGGCTTGAATTCGTCGATTTTTTGAAAAATCTGAACCCATCAGACCTGTTCAATAAAGATATTAACGGCACTGTTCCCCGGGAGGTCCGTTTTGTCCGGGTTGTTGGGTGAAATTGAAATGCTGATCGTATAACCGCTGACGGTTCCCTTGAGGTTGGTTGTTGCTGAAACCACTTCCTCAGAATAATCCGGGGCACTCGTTAGCAAGTTCTGATAGAAAACAAGGATTTCGTCGGTGGAATAGTCAGAAACATAAGACGTTTTCCAGCCCGGCTGTCCGGATACACCGGTAATCTGATGAGACTGAGAAAGACTGGTTACACCATAGAGAGGTACCATTTGGGTGGGATAATTGCCAGCGAGAAGACCGGCTTCATCAACATAAATTTCTTCATTATTTTCCTCAATAACGGTTTGCATTTCTTCAGGTACGACGATGGCAGTTGTTGCTGTTGTGTCTGGTTCGTTGTTCTTTATAGGTTCCGGCTGCTTAGTTGTTGTCGTGGTATTGGTTTCTTTAGTCGCTGTTTCTTCATCGTTTATCAGCTTTGGCATCAGCAGGGCGGCACCAGTGATAAGAACGCCAATGAGTAAAAGCGAAAGAAGGACATAACGTATTTTCATAAATAACTCCTTTTTAAATGCAATTGGCAGGCAATCGAGAAACGATAACGAAAGCTAACGGGCTTTCTTAATTACCTGATTACCGATTGAGTGCTTATTAGCATTATAACCGAGATTCTTAAATTTTAGAATAAAGATTTCAAAAAACTTGATTTTATTAAGGATATTGGATAGAATATAAAAGAAATCTATTACGCTTTTATCGATATAAATAGAAATGAAGAATATAAATGTGAAGATAAGGACGCTGTGGGGAATGCTTTAACAGAGAGATAATCATTTTGGTGAAAGATTATTAAAAGACACCTCAGAGAGATCACCTTTGAACAGAATTTTTGAAGACTGGTTAACCGTTGGTTAAATCAGAATAGGAAATTCCGGGGAACCGTTAAATTCATAGAGTGGGCAGTTTTCTGCCAACTTGGGTGGTACCGCGATTTTTCGTCCCTTGGATTTTTCAGGGGGCGTTTTTTGTATTTGTTGATTAGCACCGTTTAGCACATTTACGCGCGAGCTTTTATTTTATCAAAGCAACGAGATAAGCGCATAGTTTGGGTATTTAATTCAAAACATACGCTTACAACACAGTCAACTTAAATCATTTAATTCAAGGAAAGAGACTTTATGGAGGTAGAAATTTGGCACAGTTCAAAACATTAATAGAAGGAAAAATCGGCGAAAGAGAAGACGTGATCTCTAAGCAATGGGAAGCCATGAATCTTTTGCAGAAAACCATTGATAATCGGGAAGGACAAGAAAATTTTGTCTTTTATGAAGGGCCCCCAACTGCAAATGGTCGGCCCGGGATTCATCACGTGTTGGCCCGAACCCTAAAAGATACGGTCTGTAAATACAAGGTCATGGATGGTTATCGGGTCATTCGTAAAGGCGGTTGGGACACTCATGGCCTACCGGTGGAAATCGAAGTGGAAAAACAGTTGGGTCTTTCCAGCAAACTGGAAATTGAAGCTTACGGCATCGATAAGTTCAACGAAAAATGTAAGGAATCGGTCTTTAATTATGAAAGCCAATGGAAAGAAATGAGCCGCAAAATGGGTTATTTCATCGATATGGAAGATCCTTACATTACGTTGGATAATAATTATATTGAAACCGTCTGGTGGATTCTGGATAAGTTCAATAAAGAAGGCTTTCTTTATGAAGGTCACAAGATCATGCCTTATTGTCCCCGTTGCGGTACCGGTCTGGCATCGCACGAGGTTGCCCAGGGTTATCAGGAAATAAAAAGTAATACCGTTGTGGCCGCATTTAAACGAAGCGATGCCAACGAATACTTTTTGGTGTGGACCACCACCCCCTGGACATTGGCGGCCAATGTCGCCCTGGCCGTTCATCCCGATGCCGACTACATTAAAGCCCGCAGCAATGATGAAGTTTATATCTGCGCCAAGGTTTTAGCACCCAAGTTATTGGGTGAAGACTACGAGATTCTGGAAGAAATGAAGGGCTCGGCGCTGGAATACGTTGAGTATGAACAGCTGATGCCGTTCGTGGTTCCCGATAAAAAAGCCTTTTTTGTCACCTGTGCCGATTATGTCACCACCGAAGACGGTACCGGGATTGTTCATATCGCTCCCGCCTTTGGGGAAGATGACTACAAGGTTGGTCGTCAGTACAACCTGCCGGTGTTGCAGCCAGTGGCCGAGGACGGAAAATACACCGACACCCCCTGGAAGGGACAATTTGTCATCGACGCCGATCTGGATATTATCAAATGGCTGAAGGCCGAAGGAAAACTGTTTAAAAAAGAAAAAGTCACCCATAATTATCCCCATTGCTGGCGCTGTAAAACCCCTTTGCTCTATTATGCCAAACCAAGCTGGTATCTGGAAATGACCAAGATTAAGGACCGTTTAATTGAAAACAATAATGGCGTCGAATGGTACCCGGATTTTGTCGGCGAAAAACGTTTTGGCAACTGGCTGGAAAACCTTAACGACTGGGCCATCTCTCGTAGCCGCTACTGGGGAACACCACTGCCAGTTTGGCGCTGTGAGGAATGTGGTAAGCTGGAAACCGTCGGTTCCCGCAAAGAATTAGTCGAGCGGGCTGTTGAAAACATCGATGAAAGCATAGAGCTGCACCGCCCTTACGTCGACGATGTCCATTTCACCTGTCCCGATTGTGGCAAAACAATGACCCGGGTCAAAGATGTCATTGACTGCTGGTTTGATTCCGGCTCGATGCCCTTTGCCCAGTATCACTACCCCTTTGAAAATAAAGAATTGTGGGAAGAACAATTCCCGGCTGATTTCATTTGTGAAGGGATTGACCAGACCCGCGGCTGGTTTTATTCATTACTGGCAATTTCCTCCTTTGTAACCGGAAAAGCACCCTATAAAAAAGTATTGGTCAATGACCTGATTCTTGATGCTGAAGGACAGAAAATGTCGAAAACAAAGGGCAATAGTGTTGATCCCTTTGAAATGTTTGCTGAATACGGGGCTGATGCGCTGCGTTGGTATCTGCTTTATGTATCACCAGCCTGGACTCCGACCCGTTTTGATGTTAAGGGAATCAAAGAGGTGCAAAGCAAGTTCTTTAACACCCTGAAAAATACCTATCATTTCTTTGCCCTTTATGCCAACACCGATAACATTGACCCAAGAGCGTTTTTTGTGCCCTATGCCAAGCGTCCGGAAATCGATGCCTGGATTCTGTCTAAATATAACCGACTGGTTAAAGAAGTTAGGGAAGAAATGGAAGTCTTTGATTTAACCAAAGCAGTCAAAAAAATCCAGAACTTTGTCAATGAAGATTTATCTAACTGGTACATCCGCCGCAATCGTCGCCGCTTCTGGGGAACCGAACTGACGGAAGATAAAAAAGCGGTTTACAACACCACCTGGGAAGTATTAGAAGGCGTGGTTCGCCTCTGTGCCCCCTTTGCGCCTTATATCACCGAAGAACTGTACCAAAAACTGACTGATGGTATCTCTGTCCATCTGGCCGATTATCCCACCGCCAATGAAGCGCTAATTGAGGATGCCATTGAAGAACCAATGGATCTGGTCAGAGAACTGGTCAGCCTTGGTCGGGGTGCCCGCGAAGAAGCCCAGATCAAGGTGCGACAACCCTTGTCTAAAATTATTGTGGATGGTAAATACCGGGAAACGCTGGGCGATTTATGTGTCCTGATCGAAGAAGAATTAAATATTAAACAGGTTGTCTTTGAAGAAAATCTGGGTGATTTTATGAACTATGCCCTAAAACCGGACTTTAAGGTGGCCGGCCCGGTGCTCGGCAAAAATGTCAAGCTGTTGGGCAAGGCACTGGCATCGGTAGAAGCCAGTGAGGTGGTAGCCAAGCTTGAAGCCGATGGCAGCTTTGTAATTGAGCTGGATGGACAAAGTCTTGAACTGCGCAAAGATTTCATTGACATTCGAATTTCCGCTAAAGAAGGCTTTAATGTGCAGATGTTTAACAACAAGTTTATCATTCTCGATACCAGCTTAAATCAGGATTTGCTCGATGAAGGCTGTGCCCGGGAATTTGTCTCTCGCATTCAACAACTACGAAAGTCAAGCGGCTATGAAGTCATGGACCGCATCGACATTAGCTATAGCAGTGATGCACAAATGGATCGGGCCATTAAGATCTTTACTGATTTTATTAAAACCGAAACCCTGGCGGATACGATTAGTATAGCAGCCGGTGTGGGGGAAGTGTTTAGTCTGAACGGACATGATACAAGGATTGAGCTTATAAAGAAATAAATAAATGACGGTGCGCTGGTACCGTCGTTTTTTTATGAAAATGGAGAGAAGAAAAACAAAAAAAAGAAATGTTTAGCAAATGTTAAAAAATTACTAAAAAAAACTAATGGTTGTCTCCGTTTTGACCGATATATATTGAAATGCGAATGTTGAATATTGGTGTTTAGTAAGTATTGTCACTTAAGCAAGTTCGCTTCGTATTTTTATCTGATCATGATGACCTGGTAGATTTAGCGTGGAAGGAGGTGACCAAATGAGAATTAACCATAATATCATGGCAATCAATAATTATCGTCAATTAACAAATAATAGTAATAATGTCAGCAAGTCTCTGGAAAAATTATCTTCCGGGCAGAGTATCAACCGGGCCGGGGATAATGCGGCGGGACTGGCTATTTCTGAAAAAATGAGGGGACAGATCCGAGGGCTGGATCAGGCTGGCAATAATGCCAGAGATGCCATCTCACTAATCCAAACCGCTGAAGGGGCTTTGAGCGAAACGCACTCCCTAATCCAGCGGATGCGGGAGCTGTCGGTGCAGGCGGCCAATGATGTCAATGCTGTGGAAGACCGGGAAGCCATTCAAAACGAGATTAATCAACTGACCAAGGAAGTTGACCGGATAGGCAATGACACCGAATTTAATACCATGAAGCTGCTCAATCAGGGCAATGCCTCGGTCAGTGCGTCAGATCAGCTGAATCTGGTTTCCAGTCTTAAAAAGTGGTGGCTAGAAGAAGCGGAAGATCTCGTAACGAGTAGCTATGGCTTAACGGCCAGTGGGATTAATATGAGTGTGGAAATTATTAATGATCCGTCCAGCAGCTATGCGGCCTATGTTCAAGGCAGTTTTACCTCGGACCCCGCTAATATGGTAGGAACCCCTGGTATTACTGGGCAAGGATCAAATCTGTCGTTAAAGATTAATTTGGCTTATTCCCAACCCACCGATACTATCGATGGGGGGACGGCACCCCAATATGTGGATCGGGTGATTGCCCATGAGATTACTCATGCGGTGATGATGTCGACGATGAATTTTGGAGATTTACCAATCTGGTTTAATGAGGGGATCGCGGAGTTTACCCATGGTGGCGACGAGCGGCTTAAATCGGGCATTGCATTATTGGGCAGTATAGAAAATGTGGTGTCAAATATCGGCGACGGCTCTTATGGGGCCTGGGATGGAAATTCCAATGACTATGCATCAGCCTATTTAGCGACGCGGTATCTGGATAAGCAGATACGCCTTAATGGTGGGGCAACCGGCATTAGAGAAGTAACCACTTATCTGGCTGCAAATCCGACGCATAATCTTGATCAGGCTTTGGCATCGGTAAAGGCGACACATGCTGGACTGAGTTTTGACAGCACCTCGACTTGGATCGCTCAGTTTAAAGCAAATGTAACAACGGGCAGTTTGGGTGCGACAACCGGTGTTGTATTAGATGCCGGAAATGAAGTCGATACCGGTTCAGCCACCGGTTCAGATGCTGCTGCCGGTACCGCAAAAACGGCCGAATCGATCATGCCGGAAACAGGCGGAGCCAGTGCATCAGAAGTCGATCAACCGATGAGCGGTTTTAACATTACCTGGCCGGATCTGGCATCTTCAGTTGGCAAGTCATTTGCTATTCAAATCGGTGCCAATACGGGGCAATCCATGGAGTTGCTCACGAGCGATATGCGGGCAGCGGCACTGGGCATTTCCAGTTTAAAGGTGGATAGTTATACATTGGCAAACAATGCCATTAGTTCTTGTGATTCGGCGATTTCCCGAGTTTCTGCCGAGCGTTCCCGATTGGGTGCCTACCAGAACCGATTGGAGCATACCACCAGAAATCTGGAATCAGCATCAGAAAACTTAAGCTCATCAGAATCCCGGATCCGGGATGTGGATATGGCCAAGGAAATGATGAATTTTACCAAAAACAATATCCTGCAGCAAGCGGCCCAGGCAATGCTATCTCAGGCTAATCAGCAACCACAGAGTGTCTTGCAGCTATTAGCCTAAAGTAGCTGATTAGCTTAAAATAAGGAGGCGGAAAAATTGGGTAGACAGTTTATGGCCAGGTGCAATCAGTGCCAAACCGAGTTTGAAGTCCGGGAAGGTGGTGGACTGGATTTTTATCTGCTCCACTGCGATACCTGTGGCGAAGAAAAAGTTATCCGCCAGGAAGAAGTACTGGAAAAAATAAAAAAGCAGGATCCAGCGTTTTCTTTTAATGAAAAGGTGGAAGCCATAGCTGGACGATGTCACGATGGCCATTATCGGATTAAGGCAAAAGCCCGCTGTCCGAATTGTCAATCTGACGACTACAGCGCCGTGACAGACGCCAATGGAGAGATCAGAATGACCTTCTATGATTAAGGTTCAATATTAATAACCCCAGGTTTAAGACGGTTTAATGTCTAAAATCTGGGGTTTTATTGGTTTAGTCATGATAAAGATTATTTTTCTTCAAACTGCGGATAATACCCTAAGAATTGAAAATATTCCGCCTTTTCTTCGATGATCGGCAACAGGTTCACCAGGGTGTTTTGGGAAATATTGCCGGTGAAGTCGATAAAAAACAGGTATTCCCAATTCTCTTTTAAAAGTGGGCGAGATTCGATCTTACAGAGATTTAGAGAGAAAACCGAAAAAATCCCGATGATTTCATAAAGTGATCCGGGACGGTGGGGCAGCCGAAAGGCAATACTGACCCGGGTAGGATTTTTAAAGAGTTCAATCTTCCGGGAAATAACGACAAACCGAGTTACATTGGTTTGGGAAAAGTTGATGTTTTCAGCCAGTACTTCCAGATCATAGATTTCTGCGGCCCGTTTGCTGGCAATAGCGGCCATGGTGGGGTCGCTTTTTTCAGCAACATAAGCCGCAGCAATGGCGGTATTGTAATAGGGAATGCACTTCCAGCGGGTATAATCATTTAGAAATTCCTGGGATTGTGAAAATCCCTGGGGATGGGAATAAACCTCGGCAATGGTCTCAAAGCTGGCTCCCTTTGGCGCCAGCAGACAGTGTCGGGCTTTGATCTCTTCTTCGCCGACGATATAATACTGATAACGGGACAGCAGGTCATAAACAGCGGCAATGGACCCGGTGGATGAGTTTTCAATCGGGAGTACTCCGTAATCGATTGACCCCTGACTCAGGGCTACAAAAACATCCTCAAAGGTTTTAAAGGGAAACAGCTCGCAGTGCTGCTTAAAAAAAGCCAGGCTGGCTTCTTCGCCATAAGAACCCCGGGTTCCGGCATAAGCTACCCGAGGTTCTTTCTTGATGGTTTGAGGATAGACCAAAAAGGCTTGTTTTAACGCATTTAAGGCATTAGCTTCATGATTTGTTTTAGTAGCCAATATTTTCTCCGATCAGGATAACCTTAATTCGATCAGGGATTCGGCTGTGTCTTGTGACCACGATATTGGCGCACATACAGTCATCACTATGACAGTGGGCACAGTTGCCGGTATCATAACAAGGCGTTTTGGCATTGTGACGGATGGCATTCACTGGTGCAGCAATATTTTGGGCCCGATAAATCCCGGCCTCGGTATTGGCAACCACCTTGTTGATCCCGGCAATAACAATTACCTGTTCCGGACCAAAGCACATCAGTGCTACCCGGTTGCTCATCCCATCCACATTGACCAGTTCCCCGTTCATAGTAATGGCGTTGGTACCGGTCAGAAACGTGTGGGCGAGTACTCCCTGGGCAACCACTTCTCTTTTTTCCTGCGGCGTCTTAGCCAGACTGCGGTCAATATATTGGTAATTGCCATTTTTAACCGCATCAAGCAGACCAATTTCCTTAATCGATTCAGACCCGCCATGGGTCACACTGACGCCGCTAGGAATCATCGATAAAGCCAGTTCTAGGCCTTCATGGGCGGTTTTGCAAAAATAGCCCTTAAAATTTCGTTTTTCAAGTTTTTTAATTAAAGATTTACTGAGATTCAGATAATTATCTTCCTTGTAACCCAAAATGATACCTCCAGAGAAAATTAATAATCTTATTATAATCCAAAGTTGTTAAAAAAACAAAATTTATTAAAAAAATGGGGTATAATAATAAAAAATATGTAATATCTCAGGAGGACAACATGCATAAGTATAAGGGCGTTATCTTTGATTTAGACGGTACCCTGGTCAATTCGCTGGAAGATTTGATTGATTCGGTCAACGGGATTTTGAAGTACAATCGATTTCCGGTTCACTCCTATGACGAGGGAAAAAAATTAATTGGCAGAGGCTTAAGAAATCTGACCCGGGATGCCATACCGGAAAAATATCGGAGTGATGATGTTTTTGTTGATGAATTAACAGAAATGCTAAAAGCGGAGTATGCTTCAAACTACATAAAAAAAACCAGGCCCTATCCGGGAATTACAAAACTGCTGGATTATTTAAAATTCCATGAAATCCCATTTAGCGTTTGCACCAACAAACCAGATGCGGCAGCAAAAGCGTTGGTAAGTGCTTTGTTCAAAGACTACGATTTTGTCGATGTGGTCGGTTTTACAAAAGATGAACTGAGAAAACCAAATCCGGAAACAACCTTAAGATTAGCTGAAAAAATGGGTGTAAAACCCCATGAGTGTCTATTTGTCGGGGATTCCACCGTTGATTATGAAACCGCCTTAAGAGCAGAAATGCTGCCGGTTTTATGTACCTGGGGATTTGAGTCCTTTGAAGTGTTGACCAAGTTGGATGATGCCATTTGGCTACATAACCCGATGCGGATTGTGGAAGCCCTGCGCTATGGGAAGGAAATGTATTCGCTTTTTAACGAAACCCCAGAACCTAACCCCAATGCTCATAAGAAAAAACACGGATGAGCTGGTGGGATTAGAAGTAAAATGAGCAAAGACTTGAAAACGCCAGAACTGTAAACGATAAACAAGCTGTAAACGAAAATCAAAATTACATATTGACAAAAAAACCAGGTCTTGTTATAATAAAAAATTTTACTTTTGATCAAAACTGTGGTATACTAACAAAGAGAAAACCACAGAGAGGTGAAGTTCATGCCAAAAGCAACCATTATGGACATTAGACGCGAGGTGGAAAATTGTCTTGGTAAACGAGTCAAACTTGAAGCACATAAAAGCAAGAAAAAACTCTACCAAAAAGAAGGGGTAATTGAAAGCACTTATCCCAGTATTTTTACCGTTCGAGTTCAAGAAGATAAAAGAAAAGAACAGAAATTGTCTTTTAGTTATTCTGATCTTTTAACTCAAAGTGTAAAAATTGTATTACTAGATGAGAATGAAACGGATGGCGCACTGTTAGTTTCATAACGACAACATAAAATAACCACATTAAGAGAAGAACTCAGGTTCTTCTTTTTTTTATGTCAATGCTCACAGGTCTCTCGATTGAAGCGAACAAAGAACTTAGTTCTTCTCGAAGTGGTTTTCTTTAAATTATGTCGTTAAACGGACTTCCTGAGCGCGGGTTCGCAATAAGTTAAATTCTTTTCGAACCATAAAAGCTGTCCAGATAACAATCACGACGTCAATGGCAAAAGAGCCGTAATAGATACCAGCGACACCGACGATTCCCGGTAAAAATAACATGACTGGAACATAAAAAACCAATTGTCTGGCGATTCCGATTAAGGCGGCTGGTTTTCCCTTGCCGATTGAAGGGAATAGGGTCATCGCCATAAAGATAATCGACAATGGTGGTAGGATGGCCATGTAAATTCTGAAATAACCAAGTAGCGTAACTTCAAACACCTGATCGGCAAGCATCAGTCCCAAGATTGACTCAGGGGAGATCATAGAAATAATCCAAAATGGAAGTGTCAGTAACATCGCAGATAGCGCAAAAATTTTATAGGAACTGATCACCCGATCATATTGACCGGCACCATAATTGATCCCGATAACCGGCTGTAAAGCCCGCATTAATCCAAAAATAGGGGTCATCAGGAAGGTGAAAATACGATATACGACCCCATAAAAGGCTATATCGGCAGTGGTACCATATTTAGCCAATGCGTTAAAAACTAATACAGCCTGAATAAGGCTCATAAAACTCATAATCAGGGAAGGCAGACCCAGGCGGATGATGGTTGTTCCAATCTCTTTATCCCAGCTTAAGGACAGCATTTTTGTTTTGAAAGTTGAAAAACCCTTGCCAAAGTAAAACCAGCCAATTAACGTATAAACAAGCATCCCGATGTTGGTGCCCCAGGCAGCGCCGACCACACCGAAATTGAATACGCCCATCAGGATATAATTGGCGATAACATTAATAACTAATCCGGCACCCATCATAACAGCGGCTGATTTCATTTTGCCCTCGGCACGAACAATCATATTGCCTGCTAAACCGTAAATCCAGAAAAATGCGCCCCAGATTGTTGCTCTGAAATAAGCGTCACCAAAGACAAGGGATTCGCCGCTGCCACCCATGAAGGTAAGGAGCTGTTTTGAAAAGATCAGGGTGATGACCATATAGATTATCGTTATTAGCAGTGCGAGTAAGTTGACATTACCCATGAGCTTTTCCTGGACTTGCTTGTCCTGTTTGCCTAAAGCAATGCTGAGGACAGAACCGGCGCCGACGCCAACAAGGGAGCCAAAAGCGACACTGATTTGCGCAAGTGGATAGGCCACTGAAACCCCAGCCAGAGCGACTTCGCCGACAAATTGGCCGACAAAGATTGCGTCCAGGATAGAATTCAAGCCATAAAGAACCATCGCGATGATGGCCGGCCAGGAAACATTAAACATGACCTTCCACAGGTTGTCGGCTAAGATTGACTGCTTTTGTCGTTCTTTACTATTTACAACTGTTTCTTTCATTGCAACTCCTTTTAAGTTAGAAATGTCTAACACGAAAATGTTTTTTTGAGGTTCACAAGGAACCTCGGTTTTATAAATATAATATTGATTTCCATCCGGCAGTAAAAAAAATCCGGATGTTTTCAATATAATTGTCGGCCGCTGATTTAGGCATGTCATGAACAACGATTTCGAAAACGGCAGCAAAGTAGGCACTCGAGAGTATATGCAACATTTCGGGTGAGGCCCGTCCAGAGATCAGGGCGTCACAACCGGTGTCCCGGATAAAATCCAGGGTGGCTGCGACTTCAGTTTCAACCAGGCTGTTTATGAAATCGGCATAAGCAGTGCCTTCAGCACAACTGATTAGCAGTTTAAAAGCATCAAAATGATCATAGATATAGGTGATGAGCTCTTTCTGATGGGGTGAAGAGTCATCATAAGCAACTCGCATTTTAACGTCCCGGGGGAGTTGCTCAAATGCTTTGTGTACGGCGATAAACTGTTCCTTAAACCCTTTAACAGCAGGATCAACCAGCGCTTCAAATAAAGCTTTTTTATCGGAAAAATAGCCGTAAAAGGCTCCAGTTGTCACACCGGCAGATTTTACTATATTCCTGAGAGAAGCATCTTTAAAACCTTTGTCTAAGAATTCTTTCTTGCCTTCAGCCATGATTCTGTCCAGAGTGGATTGTTTCTTTTCGCACATACCGGATACCTCCCCATAATATAACAGTGTTATATTGTGGGATTTATTTTACTATTAAATTTTTGCGGTGTCAATAACTATTTGAAAAATAGAAAAACGTAGTTCGTTAAGAATAGGTGGATTTTTTTATCACCGATGATATAATGAGTGGTATTGAAAAAGGAGTAAATAGATGGTTAAAAATATAAGAATAGAATCTGAAATTGGAAAGCTGAAGAAGGTCCTGGTTCACCGACCGGGAAAGGAACTAGAACGGATTGTTCCGGATTCCCTTAAGGAATTATTGTTTGAGGATATCCCCTGGCTGGCACGGATGCAGGAGGAGCACGATGCCTTTGCCACGATCCTTAGAAAACGGGGGGCCGAGGTGCTTTATGTCGAGGACTTATTAAAAGATATTTTAAAAAATACCGCGGTTCGGGAGAATATCATCGCTGAAGTCATCGACAAGAATCCCTCATCGGGAAACTACATTGATGGATTCTTAAATGAATACCTGATGTCCTTAGACAGCAATGCCCTGGGCGATGCCCTAATTGCCGGGGTGCTGCAAAAAGAACTTGACCATATCGATCGGCACCGGGTGCTGACTGATTATTTAAAAGGCCCGGAACCCTATGCTTTTTATTTAAATCCCGTGCCAAATTTGTATTTTATGCGCGATCCAGCTGTGGCTATTCATGATGGCATGTGCATTTCTGCCATGGGCACCCGGACTAGAAAACGTGAGAGTCGCTATTTAGCGGCTATTTATGAACATCATCCGATCTTTAAAAGTTGTGCAAATAAAACCTTTTACCAGGATACCAACTTCTTTTCAGTGGAAGGTGGCGATGTCCTGATTTTAAGCCCCACTGCAGTGGCGGTGGGGTGTAGTGAACGAACTGAGGTTCAGGGGGTTGAAGAACTGGCTAAAAACCTATTTAAGGCAGAGTTGGGCATAAAAAAGGTGTTGGCAGTAAAAATCCCTCGCAACCGGGCCTTTATGCATTTGGATACCGTCTTTACGATGGTAGACGTTGACAAGTTTATTGTCTACCCGGGGATACTTGAACAGGTGGAAACGGTCATTATGACCCCTGGCAAAGCGGATTATCTGCATTATGAACGAAAAGACAGTTTGATTGAGGCACTTAAGTCAGTGCTCGATTTGCCGGCCATTAGCCTCATTGAAAGTGGCGGCGGCAACCCGGTTGCCGCCGCCCGGGAACAATGGAATGACAGTACCAACACGCTGGCAATTGCCCCGGGTGTCATTGTTGCTTATACCCGAAATGAGCGCTCCAATGAGGTGCTCAGTCAAAATGGTATTGAAGTGATTGGTATTGAAGCATCTGAACTGGTACGGGGTCGGGGCGGCCCTCGCTGTATGACGATGCCCCTTTATCGGGACGCGTTTTAAACAAATCCGATCGTCATAGCAGTTGGTTTTATAGAATTGATTGTAGATGAACGATGTTATCTTGTGAAAGTAAAGATTATCAGTTAAAATAGATGAAAGAAGAGATAAACGGAGGAAGCGTTATGAATTTAAAAGGTCGTCATTTATTGACATTAAAAGATTTTACCCCAGCTGAAATACAGTATCTCATTGATTATTCAGCTAAACTAAAAGCAAAGAAAAAATCAGGCGAGGTGGGCACCCTGCTAAAAGGTAAGAACATTGTTCTTATTTTTGAAAAAACTTCAACAAGAACCCGTTGTGCCTTTGAAGTGGCGGCTTTTGATGAAGGAGCTAATGTCACCTTTTTGACCAATAGTCAAATGGGCAAAAAAGAATCGATTGAGGATACCGCCATCGTTTTGGGACGTTTTTATGATGGTATTGAGTTTCGCGGCTTTGAACAAAAGACAGTGGAAACGCTGGCCGAATATTCCGGAGTGCCAGTTTGGAATGGCTTAACCGATTTAGATCATCCCACTCAAATTTTGGCCGATATGCTGACCATCCAGGAAAATTTCGGATCGCTTAAAGGAAAACGACTGGCTTATGTGGGAGATGCCAGGAATAATATGGGCAACGCTCTAATGATCGGTTGTGCCAAACTGGGGATGCATTTTGTGGCGGTGGCCCCTGAATCCCTGTTCCCGGAAGAAACACTGGTGTCTGAAATGAAAGCACTTTGCAAAACAACCGGGGGAACCATTACCCTGACTGCCGATATTAAAGCCGGGGTCAAAGGTGCTGATGCCATCTATACTGATGTCTGGGTATCCATGGGTGAAGAAGATCAGATGGCTAAACGGATCAAGCTGTTATCACCATACCAGGTGAACATGGAAATGATTAAGGCGACTGGTAATGATGAGGTGATCTTTCTTCATTGTTTACCAGCCTTCCATGATCAGGAGACATCCGTCGCCCGGGAAGTTAAGGAAAAATTCGGGCTAACTGAAATGGAAGTTACTGATGAGGTCTTCCGCAGTAAACATTCCAAGGTCTTTGATGAGGCTGAAAATCGGATGCATACGATCAAAGCCGTGATGGTGTCGTCTCTGGTTGGCTAAAATGCCCGATTACGTTATTGGATCAATTTATTCAAATCCTTGCGTATTATTGATACGCGGCGGGCTTTAATAAATTAATCCGCCGAGTACTCGAGGTTTCGCTCAACCAGAACAGCATAGCCTAAACGGCCCGGATCTTAGTACGTGATTCATACCAGGAGATTAACAATAAATGGAGATTAAAGATATTAGAAAATTGCAGAATGGCTCCGATGTTCGGGGGGTGGCACTTGAAGGGATTGCCGGCGAAGCCGTTAATTTCACCCAGGACATGGCCATGAAAATAGCCTTTTCGTTTGCCACCTGGCTGGAAAAAAAATCAGGCAAAGCACCGCTGACCTTTGCGGTCGGAAGAGACAGCCGGCTGTCTGGAACCCACCTGGCGCAGGCCGTGGCTTTGGGTCTGGTCAGCAAGGGCAACAAGGTCTATCAATGCGGGATTGCCACCACCCCGGCGATGTTTATGACTACCATCGATCCGGTTATCGAGGCTGATGGGGCGATAATGGTAACCGCCAGTCATCTGCCTTTTAACCGAAATGGACTTAAGTTTTTCACCCGCGATGGCGGCCTTGACAAAGCCGATATCAGCGAGATTCTGGCACTGGCCGAAACGATTGAAACATCCTTCACGCCCGGCGGACAGGCACAGGACTATGATTTTTTACCGTCCTATTCTAAAAATATTGTCGCGTTTATCCGCGAAAAAACAAAAACGGAGCAACCGCTGGCCGGAGCCCGGATTGTGGTTGATGCCGGTAACGGAGCCGGCGGATTTTTTGTTGACCAGGTGTTAAAACCGCTGGGTGCTGATACCAGCGGCAGCCAGTATTTGGAGCCCGACGGCCATTTCCCCAACCACGTGCCCAACCCGGAAGATGCCGTGGCCATTGCCCATATCTCCAAGGCGGTGTTGGACAACCAGGCCGATCTGGGCATCATCTTTGATACCGATGTGGATCGGGCGGCGATTATTGATGAAAAAGGGAATGCTATTAACCGCAATGGCTTTATTGCTTTTATTGCCAGTCTGCTTTTAGCGGATTATCCGGGGTCAACCATCGTTACGGATTCGATTACCTCCACCGGGTTAACCGAGTATATTGAGAGCCTTGGCGGGAAACATCATCGTTTTAAACGCGGTTATAAAAATGTCATCAACGAAGCGATCCGGTTAAATGAAGAAGGTATCGAAACCCATTTAGCCATGGAAACCAGCGGCCACGGCGCTATTAAAGAAAACTATTTTCTCGACGATGGCGCTTATCTGGTCACTATGGCGCTGATTAAGTTTGCCGAACTCCACCAGGCTGGCAAACCGATTAGCTCGTTTCTGGCAGGACTGAAAGAGCCGGTCGAAGCCGAAGAGATACGCTATAAAATAGCCACTGAGAATTTTAAAGACTATGGACAAAAGGTGCTGGCCGATTTTGAAAGATTTGCCGCCAGCCAACCCGGTTGGACCGTGGTAGCGCCTAATTATGAAGGGGTTCGGGTAAGCTGTGATGAAACGGCCGGTAACGGCTGGTGTCTGTTGCGGATGTCTCTGCACGATCCGATTATGCCCCTTAATATCGAATCCGATACGGTCGGGGGCTGTGTGATCATTGAGACGGTGCTGAAAGAATACCTACAAAAATTTGAAGCCTTAGTTTAATTAAAAAATGGTACTAAAAAACAGGAAGGGTTTTAACCATCCTGTTTTTTTGTTTTACTTCGTTAATGTTAGGAATCGCCGGAGCTGAGGTATTTTGACGATCGGAAACAATCGGATTAACGATTGCCAACGGATCGATTAAAGTTTAAACGACCGAGTATTCATAGATGTATTGGTTTAAAATATTGTCGTAAATATTGCCGCCGGGGTAAACGGTATACTCGAAGATGGTAGTCTTTTTACCTTCAATTTCATCATAGCCATAAAACCAATAGCCACCTTGCATGAAGGTTCCTTGAAACTCGATGATTTCAGGAACATCGGTTTCGGATGTGATTAGATAGTCATCAAGATACTGTCTAGCTTCGTCTTCAGTGGCTAGATAGCAGATCGTTTCATCACCTGCGGCTTGAAATAAGTAGATTTGTTTAAAATCATTAAATAGACTTCCTTTAGGAGAGACAATGTAAGGTTGTGCCTGAATAGGACTATTAACTGCAGTTAATTTAAATCCTTTGTTACAATACCCTGTATATTTATAATCTTCATCTACGCGCATCCCTAATTGACCCAGCAATTGTTTTAAATAGGTAATCGCCTCATGCGGGCTTTGAATCAATTTTTTATAAAACGGTTCGTCTTGATCCACTGTGCCACTGGGGGCACTTGAACCGGCCGGCAGGATCTGAATTTTGATGCCTTCAAGGCGATAGCCAAATCCTTCGGTGCCAGCACTTTCGCCGTTTTTAGTCCAGGCAAGCCAACCCATATTCTGAGCATGAACCTGATACCAGATATCAAATTGATCAGCAGTATCGCCAGTCAGTTTAATTTGAATGGCTTCTAACCGTAAGCTTTCGCCGGTGGTTCCGCTTGTTTCGCCGTTCTTTTTCCAGTTGGTGTTATCGCCTTGATCTTCCCAACCATAATTCTGGATATGGGTTTGATAAGCGACGTCAAGATTTGCGACCTGATTTTCAAGTTCGATTTGTATGCCTTCTAACCGTAAGTTTTCGCCGGTTGTCCCACTGAGAACGCCATCGGAAACAAATTCTTGCCAGCCTTTATTTTCAACGTGGGTCCGATAGCGGACATTGGGAGTCGTTTCAGCCCACACAGTTGTCGGAACCATCCCGACACTCAACAATAAGGCTAACATCCCGACAAAACATTTGCGAATACTTTTTTTCATTTTTTTCTCGCTTTCTTATTAGTCTTATATAAAGTATACGCTTACAGTTCAACACATTCAAGATAATTTATATTTTCTCAATTACAGAGGATATAGTCCTTTTTGATTTTAATATTGATCCGCGGCTTTTTTCAAAGGCTGTTCGGATCCCAGCAACTGAAACCCCCTGTTGTGAAAAGGCCTTGACCAGCGAAATGCCCCGGACATATTCAATCACCGCGCCGACCATTTCCTCCTGGGAGCTGGCGTGGACCGTTGAATTGCGTTTGCTGCGCTGCCCCATCCAGATCAGTATCAGTGCGAGGCCGGAAAGGGCAATACCGGACAGGGCAATCAGCCCAATCGGCAGGCTGTAAAAGCTCAACGCCAGGATAAAGACCAGAACCATCAGATACCCTACTAGAAAGGCCATCATCGGCAATAAAGAAAGATAGCATTTCAGTGACACCGCCATCATCCAGAGGGTAAATTTTCTTAATATCGCCATCATCCAGGTGGAGAACGTGGGTGCAAGCCGCCAGAATCAGTTCGGGATCATGGGTGATAACAAACTGAGTTTTCCCCAGATCCGAAAGTTGCTGGATATTAGTTGCCACCTGCTGCATATGTTTTAAATCCAAACCGCTGGTGGGTTCATCAAAAAGGATAAAGGGACGGCAGGAAGCGACAGCACAGGCAATCGCAACCCGTTGCTTTTGTCCGCCTGAAAGAGACATCGGGTGCAGGTCTTTGAGCTCAGACAGATCAAGGCTCTCCAGGATTTTTAGGGCTTCGGCTTCGTTTTCTTCGTTCATGGAAATCAGCAGCTCATCCAGAACACTTTCGGAAAACAGCTGATGGTTGACATCCTGCATCACCATAAAGCAGTTTTTTAGACGATCCCGAGACTTTAGATCACAGCCGCTGATGTTAAGGGTACCGGAACACTTATTTTCGAGTCCGCATAGGCATCGGGCAAAGGTGGTTTTCCCGCAGCCGTTTTCGCCAATTACTGCAATAACAGCACCCTTGGGCAGGCAGGCGTTGGCAATTTTCAGGCATGGATCACAATGGCGATAGGCATAATTAAAATCACAGATCGAAAAAGTGCTCTTAAAAGCGGGACGAACAGCCAAGGGTGTCCCATACAATGATTTAAGCTTTAGAATCCGCAGCCCCATCCGCTCCAGTTCGGCTTTGGGCAAAAGTGAAAAGGACGTGCCGGGATAGATTTTGATAATCCGCCCCTTATCCATCAAAACAACGCGATCGGCCAGCTTCTGCAAATAGTGAAGTCGGTGTTCAGCGATGACGATGGTTTTCCCCTGGGATTTCCATAGCGCAATTAAGGATTGGAGTTCCCGGGTAGCTTTCGCGTCCAGATTGGAAGAGGGTTCATCAAGTACGATTATTTCAGGCTCTAGGGCCGCCACCGAGCCACAGGCGATCTTTTGTTTCTGACCACCGGACAAGGCAAAAATACTCCGCTCCAGCAACATATCAAGACATAAATCCCGGGAAACATCGTCAATTCGGCGACCGATTTCATCGGCTGCTAAGCCCATATTTTCACAGCCAAAAGCCAACTCACTGGTAGTATCGACATTAAAAAACTGACTTCGGGGATTTTGAAAAACGGAACCAACCAGTTCAGCAGTATCATAGAGGGGGATTTGTGAAACATTCTTGCCGTTTACTAAAACCTCGCCGGAAAGCTGGCCGCTGTAAAAGTGGGGAATCAGACCGTTGATCAAACGGGTCAAGGTGGTTTTGCCACAACCGGAGCCGCCACACAGTAAAATGACTTCCCCCCGATTGATGGTTAAATTAAGATCATGAAGGCAACCACCGCCCTCGCTGTTTTCATAGGTGAAATTGATATGGCTTAATTGGATCATGGTAATCTCCTTTATTATAAAAGAATCCAGGCAAAAAACAAAGTCAGGGTTACGGCAATTAAAATCCAGTCGATGAGACCAAACCCGACCCGGCAGATATTGGTTCGTTTAATCGGCTTCCCCAGTCCCCGGGTCAGGGCAGCGGCAGACAGTTCTTCACCAATTTTTACGGTGCACATCAGTACGGGAACAACCCGGTACTCCAGCATGGTACCAATATTTTTGCCGCCAAAACGAATTCCCCGCATCCGCATGGCGTCAGAAATGGCGGCATTTTCTTCAGCCACAGTGGGAAAAAAGCGAAGCATCACCGAAAAAGGAATAATGATCTGGGGCGGTAGATGCATGCGTTCCATGGCCGCTACGAATTCGCTGATCTTGGTGGTGGTAACCAGATAATAGCCCATCACTAATGGTGGAATCAACCGGGACAGCAGGCCGGAACCAATGACCAAAACGAGATTTAAAAGCCCCTGGGTCTGAGTGACCAGAAAGATCTCAGCACTCATGGCCAGGGCAATAAAAATAAAATAAAAAATAGCTGGCCGATACTGACGCTCAGCAAGGAGTAGAAACAGCGGAAACAACGCTAAAAGTGGCCGTATGACAGCGGATAAGCCGCTGTAGCCACCGCCGATGAGGACAATATTGACAACCAGAAGCATCAGAATTTTTGTTCTGGGGTCCAGCCAGAAATGACTGCGTCGCTCATTGGCAAAGGTTGATGGATTCATCAGGCAATACCGGCCCGTTTAAAATGTTTTTTCAGGATCGCTTTGCCCAGATAGGCCCCAGCTAATGCGCCCAGGGCGATGAACACGATCATCAGAAAGAAAACCCAGGTTGGGGTAATGGCCATCAGCGTATCAGTGTAGTAATCCCCATAACCTTCGCGAATGGTTACAAAATAACTGTCCCGCATAAAAAATATCGGAATGAATAGAGCGATTAACCACTCACTAAAAACCACGTAACCGATGCGGATCTTCCCCCAATCGGTAAAATTGCCGGATTTGAGTATCACATCGGCGATTAGTGAGAAAGCCACCCCAAAGGGAACACCAATCCAGGGATGGCCGGTGAGCATCATCAGCAGACTTAGGATAGTACCCATAATGGTGACCATCCCGAATTTATTAACTCGGGTCAGAAAAAGCATAAAGGGTATCCCGGCAACCATCGGGCAAAGAAAGGGGATCGCCAGCATTAAAACGGGAATATAACCGACCATACCGGTGGCAAAGAAAACTACAAAATAAATTGCTGTAAAAATACCGACATTAATTAAATCCTTGGCTTGCAGTTTGTTGTTCATAAAAACCTCCTGAAGTAAAGCACATAATAGTTAGATAAAGCTAACTGAATCTGCCAAAATAAACCGCCTGCTGGCGGTTATTTAAATAGATTCAATGAAAGCATAGCAATTTATCATGATTATTTCCACTCTGATTCGTTAATAAGGCTCCAAAAAGACAAAAATTTCAATGGCAGATAAGAGTTATTAAATTTTTTGATGTCAATTAAATGAAAAGCTTGTGATTCTTCTTAGAAAAGTGTTATACTTATATAACAATAATGGAGGGACTGAAATGGGGTTTCTATTTGAGAATTTAAAACACTATCATAGCAATATAAAAATAGTAGCGATAAACGAACACTGTACCGTTTATGAATTTTTTGCAGAAAACGGAAAGGGAACCATGACAAGCTATGAGGTCTTTCCGGGAATTGAGCTGACCTATAATGACTTTAAGATGGGGGAGTGTTTTGACAATCGGTATCCCAAAAAAAATGTCATGGAAATCAATCATTGTAATCAGGGACGTTTTGAAACGGAATTGCAGGATGGATCCTTTGTTTATTTGAAAGAGGGAGATTTTTCCGTCAATATGTTAGGAAGGCGGACAAAAAATTCCAGTTTTCCGCTGGAGCATTATTACGGCATTTCGGTGGTGATTGATTTAGAAGCGGCCAAAACACTTTCGAATCATTTGATGGAGGATATCGAAATCGATCTTTATGCGTTGCGGGAGCGGCTCTGTTTCGGGGATCATTGTTTTATTATGCGGGCTACGACAGCGATTAATCATATTTTTTCGGAGCTTTACACCGTTCCGAATGAAATTAAACGGGGGTATTTTAAATTAAAAATTTTGGAGCTGTTTTTGTTTCTTAGCACCGTTGATGTCAGTCAGAATTTTGAGGTGCCGCAATATTTAAGTCGTGCTCAGGTGGAGTGTGTTAAACAGATCAAGCACTATCTGGTTAGTCATCTGGATCAGCAATTTACCTTAAATGAGCTTTCGCGCCAATTTGGTATTTCATTAACGGCCATGAAAACCTGTTTTAAAGGGGTCTATGGCACAACCATTTTTTCTTTTGTCCGGGGCTATCGCATGCAGATTGCCGCCCAGATGCTCTTAGAAGGAAAAGAAAATGTCACTGAAATTGCCGGGCGAGTGGGTTACAGTAATGCCAGCAAATTCGCTGCCGCCTTTAAAAAGGAGTTGGCCGTATCACCAATGCAATATAAAAAAAATTGTCTAATTGGAGTCGGAAGCATCCGGTTGGAGTAGAGAAGGGGAGATAGAATGCATATAATCAGCCTTGTTAGGAATTCCTAACAAGGCTGTACTTTTTGGAAAAAGAAAGGATAAACGTATGCACACAGAAAAAAAGAAGTTTATTTTAAAAAGGTTTACTCCCTATATGGGAAGAAAGAAAGTGCTTTTGCCCGTATCGCTGATCTTGTCAGGCTTATCAGCGGTGCTTAATATTGTACCTTTTGTGTTTGTCTGGTTCATTACCCGGGAGCTGTTGCTAAATCCGCAGATGACCCAGCTGAGCAATATCGATTTTTATGCCTGGCTGGCATTGGGGTGCGCCATATTGGGCGTGGTTATTTATTTTTTGTCGTTGTTAAGCTCTCATCTGGCGGCTTTTCATGTCGAAATCGGAATGCAGAAGCTGGGTATGGAAAGAATTATGGCCATGCCGCTGGGCTTTTTTGATCAGCATTCCAGTGGGAAAATCAGAAAGATTGTCAATGATGGTGCCGCCACAACCCACGGCTTTTTAGCCCATCAATTGCCGGACATTGCCGGCAGCGTGGTTTCTCCTATTGTACTGATCGTACTGATTTTTACGGTCGACTGGCGGATGGGTTTGGCTTCGATGATTCCGATTATAATTGGTTTTATCACTATGAGCTTTATGATGAGCGATAAGGGCAAGGAATTTCAGAAGCGCTATTATGATGCCCTGGAAGAAATGAGCTCGGAGTCGGTGGAATACATTCGCGGCATTCCGGTAGTGAAAACCTTTGGTCAAAGCATTTTTTCGTTTAAGCGGTTTTATGACAGTATTGTTAAATATAAAGAGATGGTAGCGGCCTACACCCGACTCTGGCAAAAACCGATGTCGTTTTATACCGTGGTGATGCAGTCGGCTGTTTTTTTTCTGATCCCGATGGCAATTTTGCTCATTGGCAGAGGGGATAGCCTGCCGATGGTGTTGGCAGATTTTATTTTTTATTTATTGATCACGCCGATATTTTCGATGCTGCTAATGAAATCCATGCACTTTCAGCAAAACACCATGATTGCCGAACAGGCCATCGATCGGTTTGATCACCTGATTCAATATCCGGCAATGGCGGAGGCAAAAAAAACCGAACGCATCGAAGAATACAGTCTGGAATTTAAAGACGTGGTGTTTTCCTATCAAGGGGCCGATAAAAAAGCCATTGATAAAATCAGTTTTAAATTAAAACCAGGAGAAACCATGGCTTTAGTTGGGGCCTCTGGTGGCGGAAAAACCACGATTGCGCGGCTGGCAGCCCGGTTTTGGGATGTCGATGCGGGGGAAGTGCTAGTCGGCGGAATTAATGTCAAAGCGATTCCCAAAAACGAACTAATGGATAAGATTGCTCTGGTTTTCCAGAACACCAAGCTTTTTAAGACCACATTAAAAGAAAACATTGTCTTCGGGAAAGAAGGCGTTAGTAGCGAAACAATTAACCGTGCCATTGATTTATCGCAGTCGCGGGAAATCATTGATCACCTTCCCGGGGGTATGAATACCGTGATCGGGGCAAAAGGGACCTACCTTTCCGGCGGTGAGCAACAACGGATTGCGATTGCCCGGGCCATGGTCAAGGATGCGCCGATTGTGCTGCTCGATGAAGCCACTGCCTTTGCCGATCCGGAAAATGAGCATTTAATCCAGAAAGCCCTTAAAGCCCTGAGCAAGGGAAAAACAACACTGATGATCGCTCACCGCCTGACCAGCGTTCAAAATGTGGATCGGATTCTAGTGATTGACAATGGTCGAATCGTCGAGCAGGGCAGTCATCAGGACTTGCTGGAGCGAGGTGGTTGTTACCGAAGAATGTGGGATGAATATCAACAAACCGTGGCGTGGAAAATCGACGCCCGCAGTGCAAACAATGGAGGTCAAGATGATCAAATACTTTCAAAATAAATATGCCTTGTCGGAAAAAGGGGCTAGCGATCTTTTAAAGGCCATAATCTGGACAATTGTTATGGAATTTTCCTTTATGGCACCGGTGGTTCTTGGCTTTATCTTTTTAGATGAATACATGCAGGTGCTGTTATCACCAGCGACTTCACCGCAAAACAGTTTAAGGTATTATGTGATCATGGCGGTGGTATTGTTCCTGGTGATGTTTGCGATCGCTTATTTTCAGTACCGCTTGGCCTACACCAAGATCTATGAGGAAAGTGCCAAAAGTAGGATCAATCTGGCTGAAACACTGCGCAAGCTACCGCTGGCTTTTTTTGGAAAAAAGGACATTGCCGATTTAAGTTCAACCATCATGGAAGATGCAACCCAGATTGAAACCCTTTTTTCTCATGCGGTTCCCCAGATTTATGCCTCTGTGATCACAATTATGGTGATGGGGATCATGATGTTTTTCTATAATTGGCAGTTATCCCTGGCAGTTTTCTGGGTTGTGCCAGTGGCGGCGCTGGTTTTTTATTTGTCCAGAAAATACCAGAGTACGGTGCACAACGAGCTTTATCAGAGTAAAAGAGTGATTTCAGATAAGATGCAGGAAGGGCTCGATTCCGCTCAGGAAATAAAATCCTACAATCAGGAAGCGACCTTTTCAAAAGAACTGGGGGGATTGCTTGATCAATTGGAAAACGACATGATTAAAGGGGAGCTGTTAACCGGGGCGGCCATTAATCTTTCCTATGTGCTGCTTAAGCTGGGGCTTCCCAGTGTGATGCTATACGGGGCCACGCTGTTAGCCCAGGGCACGATCAACGTTTTTGCTTATCTGGTTTTTATGGTCATTACCGCTCGGATCTATAACCCGATTATGGATGTGATGAATAACCTGGCCCTGCTCTTATATCTAAATGTCCGCATCGACCGGATGAAAGAGATGGCCCAGATGCCCAAGCAGGAAGGAGTCACCGCATTTAATCCGCAACACTATCATGTCGAGTTTAAGAATGTCGGTTTTTCTTATCAGGATGATATAGAAACCTTGAAAGATATCAGTTTTACCGCCCGCCAGGGAGAAGTCACCGCTCTGGTGGGACCCTCCGGCGGCGGAAAAAGCACCATTGCCAAGCTGGCGGCACGCTTCTGGGATATTGAAAAAGGGGCCATTACCCTGGGTGGCAATGACATTTCCCAGGTTGACCCGGAGGCCCTGCTTAATCATTATTCGATCGTTTTTCAGGATGTTACCCTGTTTAATTCCAGTGTTCTGGAGAACATTCGCCTGGGAAAAAAAGATGCCTCTGATGTGGAAGTTTTTAAAGCAGCCCAACTGGCCCAATGCGACGAGTTTGTCAAGCAACTGCCTCAGGGTTATGATACCCGGATCGGGGAAAATGGCGAAAAATTGTCCGGCGGCGAACGCCAGCGAATCTCGATTGCCCGGGCGATTTTAAAAGATGCACCGATTATTCTGCTCGATGAGGCAACCGCGTCCCTGGACGCTGAAAATGAAAGCAAGATTCAAAGTGCCCTGGGCGAGCTGGTAAAAAACAAGACCGTGCTGATTATTGCCCATCGCATGCGAACTGTTTTAGGGGCCGATAAAATTGTGGTCATCAAGGATGGCATGATTGCTGAAACTGGAAGTCCTCAGGTACTTAAAGAGAAAAAGGGCATCTTTGCAACCATGCTGACGGCCCAATATGAGCGATAGTTGTTTAATACAAAATAAGAATCAAAAAAAAGCGCTGCATTGTACAATGCAGTGCTTTTTTTACGGCTATTCTATATCGGTGGAGGAATCTTCTACAGCAATGGTTTTAATACCAAAGAAAAACCCTAAGTACCTGACTGATACACCCCAGTAACAGATACAAAGCCTTTTTCATTTGCTTACCTCAAGACTTTTTTAAAAATAGTCGGTAACTTTTTTAGTTGGTGCCGGATCGCCGCAAGACGATCGGTTTATCACGCGTTCAGGTTGGGAAAAGACGCCAATAGCACTCGTTCAAAAAATAAAAAGCGTGCAACATGAGCGAATTCATGCCGCACGTTTCTCAATTTTTATCAATCTCTAATCCGGCCACAAATCCGTCGATCAGATCCATATGCTGAGACATGGCAAAGGCCGCATTAAGGGGTTCTTTAGCTTTTAGGGCATTGAGGATTTTACGGTGTTGCAAATCAATCACCGGGCCGCGTTCCTCATCTGTTAAGATGGCAATTCGAATATCCTTGATCAACGCTTCAATCAGTGTTGCCGACGATAATAAAACGTTATGAATCATCTTGTTTTCCGAGGCCATGGCAATCTCATAGTGAAAGCGCTTGTCCAGTTCTGCCCGAATAGCTTCATCGGTTTCAGTTTCAATGGCATCGCAGAGTTTTTCAAGACTGGCAAAACGTTCAGGGGTCATTTTTTTTGCCGCCAGTTTGGCCGCCTCGGTTTCCAGCGCCCGGCGGAGCTCCTGGACCTCTCTGAGCTGACCATTGCTCAGCCAGAACATAATGGTCAGGGGCTGGGTCAGGGTATCTTCAAAATCCTCAGCAATAAAATTGCCTTCACCCTGCTGACAGACCACCAGACCAATCATCTCCAATGCGCGAATGGCTTCACGGATGGTGGCCCGGGATACGCCTAATTGCTCGGCCCATTGCCGTTCAGAGGGCAGCCGGTCACCGCTTTTTAAATTACCTTTGACAATATTTTCTTTAATTTGCTCGTAAATCTGCAAATATATTTTGGTGTGTGCAATTTCTTTAAACATCTAAACACTTCTTTTCATTCAATTTTATAAAAGTCATAATACATTATTATACCATAGCCGGTTTTAAAATTCAAAAGGATAAAAAAACGGAACGTAAAGTTTTTTTTGAAAACGTTATTTTAACACTTGACAAGGATTTACGAAACGCATATAATGGCAACAGGTTAGTGGTCTGACCACTAGACCAATGATAGTAGAATTTTATCAAATTTTATCAGAATTTTTGTCAAGCGGTTTATGAATGGGTTTAAGAGGGTTTAACAGGTAACAGCGAAATTTATAATGAGCGATCAGTGTCTTGCTGCCGCTTGCAAAAAAAACGGCAGCAAAAAAATTTCGCATGGATAATGATGTGCATAATTAGGCATTTGCAAAACGGAACACAAAGCTCATGAGTCACTTACAAATGTCAATTTAATTTATTTTATGGAGGGTGAGTATGAAAATACTGGTATGTATCAAACAGGTTCCTGGAACGTCCAATGTGGAAGTGGATCCGGAAACAGGGGTCCTGATTCGGGATGGGGTTGAATCAAAGTTGAACCCCTATGATTTATATGGCTTGGAAACGGCATTTCGTTTAAAAGAAGAATTAGGCGGTACGATTACGACCTTGTCAATGGGGCCGATGCAAAGCAAAGCGGTGCTTTTTGAATCGTTTTACATGGGTGCCGATGAGGGATGTTTATTATCAGACCGAAAATTCGGTGGTGCCGATGTAGTAGCGACGAGCTATACATTAGCCCAAGGTGCTAAAAAACTGGGCGATTTTGATCTGATCATCTGTGGCAAGCAGACCACCGATGGTGATACTGCCCAAGTTGGCCCGGAAATGGCCGAATTTCTGGGAGTTCCCCACGTTACTAATGTGATCAAAATTCTAGTTGCCGATGAAAAGGGACTGACCCTGCAAATGAATATGGAAGAATCCCTGGAAATCCAGCGGGTACCATACCCTTGCCTGATCACCGTTGATAAGGATATTTATACCCCGCGATTACCTTCTTATAAACGCAAACTGGAAATCTCCGAAAATCCCGAAATTAAGGTGTTAACGCTAAAAGATATGTACGATAACGACGAAAAAAAATATGGACTCAGCGGCTCTCCTACCCAGGTAGAACGGATCTTCCCACCAGAAAGCAACGTGCAAAAAACAAGCTTTTCCGGTGATGGCAAGGTTCTGGCAGAGGCACTGATGGGAATTTTAACCGAAAAAAAATATTTAGGAAAAAATAGTTAGGATAGAAAGGAAAAAATCATGGCAGGAATTAAAATAATCAAAGAAAATGTCGATCGCGAAACCTTTGAGGCACTGGCAGAAATTTGTCCCTTTGATGCCTTCTCATATGAAAACGCTAAATTAGAAGTTACCGCCGCTTGTAAGATGTGCAAGATGTGTTTAAAAAACGGACCAGCCGGCGTGCTAGTACTGGAAGAAGATCAAAAAGTTGCCATTGACAAAAGCCTGTACCGCGGTATTACCGTCTATGTGGATCACATTGAAGGCAAGATTCATCCGGTTACTTTTGAGTTGATTGGTAAAGCTCGGGAATTGGCAGCAGTTATCGGGCATCCAGTGTACGCCCTATTTATGGGCACTAATATTGAAGAAAAAGCCAATGAACTATTAAATTACGGGGTCGATAAGGTGTTTGTTTATGACCAACCGGAGCTCAAAGATTTTGTTATTGAACCTTATGCTAATGTATTGGAAGACTTTATTGAAAAAGTTAAACCGTCTTCTATCTTAGTCGGTGCCACTAACGTGGGACGGTCATTAGCGCCACGCGTGGCGGCCCGCTACTGGACTGGCCTCACCGCCGACTGTACCATTTTAGAAATGAAAGAGAATACCGATCTGGTTCAGATCCGGCCAGCCTTTGGTGGTAATATCATGGCTCAGATTGTTACTGAAAACACCAGACCGCAGTTCTGTACCGTTCGTTATAAAGTATTTACTGCGCCAGAATTAGTCAAAGAACCATGGGGAAGTATTGAAGTGATGGAAATAGGAAAAGACAAACTGATCTCAGCCATCGAAGTACTGGAAGTAATTAAAAAAGAAAAGGGTGTCGACCTGTCTGAAGCAGAAACCATTGTGGCCGTTGGTCGGGGTGTGAAATGTGAAAAAGATCTGGAGATGATCCGTGAGTTTGCACAAAAAATCGGCGCTACCGTGGCCTGCACCCGTCCCGGAATCGAATCCGGATGGTTTGATGCCAGGTTGCAGATTGGCCTCAGTGGCCGAACCGTTAAACCCAAACTGATCATCGCCCTGGGTATTTCTGGTGCCGTTCAGTTTGCTGCCGGGATGCAGAATTCGGAATATATCATTGCTATAAATAACGATCCCAAGGCACCAATCTTTAACATTGCCCATTGTGGCATGGTGGGGGATTTATATGAGGTCCTGCCAGAACTTCTAAAAATGATTGACGAACCCGAAAGCATGGAAGCAGGGAAAACCCTGGCAATGCCTGAAGCCATAGAAACACCAGAAAGGATGGTTATCTAAAATGAATTATAAAAAAGTAGAAGCAGCGCATATTGCTTTTTTAAAGGATCTGATTCCCGCCGAACGGATCTTTGTGGGTGATGAAATCGGCGAAGATTTTAGCCATGATGAGCTGGGCAGCATCCATTCCTATCCGGAGGTGCTAATCAAGGTAACCTCAACCGAAGAAGTATCAAAAATCATGAAATATTCCTATGAAAATAATATTCCCGTGGTGGTCCGGGGCTCCGGCACCGGGCTGGTCGGGGCATGTGTACCGCTGTTTGGCGGGATTATGCTTGAAACCACGCTAATGAACAATATTCTCGAGCTGGATACCGAAAACCTGACCGTGACGGTTGAACCCGGGGTATTGCTAATGGAACTGTCCAAATTTGTAGAAGAAAGTGATCTCTTTTATCCTCCCGATCCCGGTGAAAAATCCGCCACCATTGCTGGCAATATCAGCACCAACGCCGGTGGTATGCGGGCCGTGAAATACGGTGTTACCCGGGATTATGTAAGAGGCCTGACGGTCGTGCTGTCTAACGGTGAGATCATCGAATTAGGAGGAAAAATTGTTAAAAACAGCTCGGGTTACAGCTTAAAAGATTTGGTAGTCGGCTCCGAAGGAACCCTTTGTGTGATCACCAAAGCGATCCTTAAATTGTTGCCCCTGCCCAAGATGACCTTAAGCCTGCTGATTCCCTTTGATAATATCAGCGACGCCGCCGGGATTGTCCCCAAGATTATCAAATCCAAGGCAATACCCACCGCGATTGAATTTATGGAACGCCAAACGATTCTTTTTGCCGAAGATTTCCTGGGGAAAAAATTTCCGGATTCCAGCAGTAATGCTTATATTTTACTAACCTTTGATGGCAACACCAAGGAACAGGTCGAAGCCGAATATGAAGTAGTCGCTAACCTCTGTTTGTCTGAAGGGGCCAAAGATGTTTATATTGTCGATACGGCTGAACGTAAAGAATCAGTCTGGTCGGCACGGGGTGCCTTCCTCGAAGCCATTAAGGCATCCACCACCGAAATGGATGAGTGCGACGTAGTCGTACCCCGAAACCGGATTGCCGAGTTTATTGAATTTACCCATGATCTGGCTCGGGAAATGGATGTTCGGATCCCCAGCTTTGGTCATGCCGGTGATGGCAACCTACATATCTATGTATGCCGGGACAAGCTGGGTCAAAAAGAATGGGAAGCTACACTCGAAGAAGCGATGGATCGGATGTACGCCAAGGCCCTGACGTTTAGCGGACTCGTTTCTGGTGAACACGGCATCGGCTATGCCAAACGAAAATATTTGCTTAATGATTTCGGAACTGAACATCTGGCCTTGATGGCCGGGATCAAGCAAACCTTTGATCCCAAGAATCTGCTGAATCCTAAAAAAGTCTGTCAGATGTAGGTGAATCATGGATAACTTGTTACTATTCTTTGTTGCACTGATCCCGGTGGCCTGGCTAATTGTTTCCCTGGGGGTCTTAAAGATCCCCGGGCAAAAGGCCTGTCCCATTGCTCTGGCAATTACTGTTGTTTTAAGTATTCTTGTCTGGCAGATGCCAGTTATCGACAGTCTCACTGGCGCCCTTGAAGGGGCCGCCATGGCCCTCTGGCCAATCTTTCTGGTCATAGTCGCTGCTGTTTTCACCTATAACCTGGTGACCCATACCGGTGGTATGGAAACGATTAAAAAAATGATGAGCTCGGTTTCTACAGACCAGCGGATTCTGGTATTAATTCTGGCCTGGGGTTTTGGTGGTTTCTTAGAAGCGATTGCCGGATTTGGCACCGCCGTCGCCATTCCCGCCAGCATTCTAGCGGCCCTGGGTTTTAACCCCGTGTTCGCCGCCATTATTTGTCTGATTGCCAATACAACTCCCACTGCCTTTGGCGCCATCGGTTTGCCGGTGAGCACCCTGGCATCAGTTACGGGGCTTAATGTAAACGATTTGTCTTTTACCATCGCGATCCAGCTTTTTGTTATGATTGTGGTTATCCCTTTTATCCTGGTTATGATTACCGGGAAAAGCGTGAAAGCTTTAAAAGGTGTTTTCTTTATTACCCTAATGGCCGGATTATCTTTTGGTTTACCGCAGATCTTTGTGGCCAAGTACTTAGGTGCTGAATTGCCGGCGATTGTCGGATCGGTAATCTGCATGGGTGTGATGATTTTGATGGCCAAGGTCTTTTATAAGGATACCGCGGCTAAAGATGCAGAAAAAATCCCCGTAAAAACGGCCGTCATGGCCTGGCTGCCATTTATTCTGGTATTTGCCATTATCATTCTCTGTTCATCCCTGTTCCCGATGATAAACGGGTTGTTAAAACAAGTCAGTACGACGGTTCAGATCTATACCGGAGCCCACGGCAAGCCGATGACCTTCTACTGGCTGGCCACCCCGGGAACCTTGATTATTATTGCCACCTATTTGGGCGGACTGATTCAAGGTGTTAAATTCGGAGAGATCAGTACGATTCTAGGAAAAACGGTTAAACAAATGTTTAAATCGGCAATTACCATCATGTCAATTGTGGCTCTGGCCAAGGTGATGGGTTACAGTGGTATGATCGGGGTTATTGCCCAGATTCTAGTACTGGTTACCGGCGATTTTTATCCTCTGATTGCCCCACTCATCGGTGCCCTGGGAACCTTTGTTACCGGTAGCGATACCTCAGCCAATGTGCTTTTCGGTGGGCTTCAGGTCGAGGCCGCCAACGCCATTGGCATGAGTCCTTACTGGTTGGCCGCGGCCAATACCGCTGGTGCCACCGCGGGTAAGATGATCTCGCCTCAGAGTATTGCTGTCGCGACTGCGGCTACCGGCATCATCGGCAGCGAAGGAAAGATTCTTCAGGCAACCCTGAAGGTCTGTGCCATCTACGTTTTAATCATCGGACTGGTGGTTTATTTCGGCGCCCCACTAATTGAAGGGTTACTAAGCACCTTTGGGTAAAGGTAAGAAACTTAATAAAGATCGTTAGTATAAGTTGTCTTTATTGACAAACTTGGAAGTTGAGACACTAGGGGGAGTAACCCTCTCTAGTGTCTTTCGCCTAATCAGAAAGGATAAGACCATGGAAATTGGATTACCATATGGAAAAGCAAAACAGATTGTAAAGCTGGATAAGTCCTGTCTCAACGACATTCTCGTATCCAAAATTGAAGACTACCATCCCGAACAATCCCAAACCGAGCTGGTGGCAGCGGCGATTCAAAATCCCGTTGATTCGCAAAAGCTACGCCAATTGTCGATTGACAAAAAAAAGGTTGTCATTATTGCCAGTGACCATACCCGGCCGGTACCCAGTAAAATTATTATGCCGCTGATGCTTAGTGAAATTCGTAAAGGAAATCCCGAGGCCGAGATTACCATTTTGATTGCCACCGGGTTTCATCGGCTGACCACTCGTGAAGAACTGGTGGGTAAATTTGGCGAGACGATCGTTGATACAGAGAAGATTGTGGTCCATGATTCAGGCGATGAAAGCAGCCTGGTAAAAATTGGCACGCTGCCTTCCGGTGGCGAGCTGATTATCAACAAGTTGGCCGCCGAAGCCGATCTGCTGGTTTCTGAAGGTTTTATTGAACCTCATTTTTTTGCCGGCTTTTCGGGCGGACGAAAAAGCGTGCTGCCGGGAATTGCCAGTCGGGTCAGTGTGTTGGCCAATCATTGCGGCGAATTTATTGCCCACCCCAAAGCCCGCACCGGCGTCATTGAGGGAAACCCTCTCCATATTGATATGCTCTATGCCGCCAGAACGGCCAAGCTGGCCTTTGTCGTCAATGTGGTGATCAATTCTGAAAAAGAAGTGATTCATGCCGTAGCTGGGGATTGTGATGCCGCCCATATCAAGGGCCGGGAGTTTCTGGAAAAGCTCTGCAAGGTTCAGGCCACCCCCAGCGATATTGTCATCACCAGCAACGGTGGTTATCCTCTGGATCAGAACATCTATCAGGCGGTAAAAGGCATGACTGCTGCCGAAGCCGCTGTCAAGCAAGACGGGGTGATCATCATGTTGGCTAAGTCCAACGATGGCCATGGCGGAGAAGCTTTCTTTAACACCTTTAGAGATGAGAAAGACCTTAAGAAGATGCTTAATGGCTTTGTCAATACCCCCCGAGACGAAACCATCCCCGATCAGTGGGAGGCTCAGATTCTGGCCCGGATTTTATTAAAAGCCAAGGTGATTTATATCTCAGCAGCACCGGAAACAATGATTAAAGCGTTTCAAATGACTCCGGCTAAGGATGTCAATGAGGCTTTGGCGCTGGCCAGAGATTACTTAAAAAATGAAGAAGCAACAGTTACAGTGATCCCGGATGGGGTGGCGGTTATTGTGGAATAACGAAAAGCAAACTAAGAAAACAATAATAAAAAAAAGATGACATTTCGGTGTCATCTTTTTTAGGGTTTTAGCTGGATATGCTAATTAATGCACTATCTTGCTACAGAATGCCAGGGCCTTATAAATTGGATTGGCATGCAGCTATCGATTACGATCAATGTTTATGATTCGAAAGATGAACAATTGTAGGTCTCGGAGAAATGGCCGCGGATCTTGTTGGTGCTGTAGATGATTTGCAAAAGCTGTATAATAGTTTTGAGCATGAGAACAACTTTAAGAGCATATCCTGTTGGGTGTGCTTTTAGCTTTTATCATGGGAAATAATAAAGTGGATAGACGTAAGCAGCGTGGCGAAAAAAGTGATTTCTGCTAGCCAATTAAGTAGTTGAGGCGTATAATTATAAAATAGTGTCAAATTTAATTGGCAATGGCGTCGACTGCTTCGCCACCAATAACTTCTTCTTCATGAAACTGGTGGACCTCAATTAGGACATATTGTTAATTTGAATGGGAGCAATTATGAATAAAAAAGAAAGTGTAACGAAAGAAGACCTGATCGAAGTTTTGAATTTACTGGGCAGTTTAAAAATGAGATACTGGATAGAAGGCGGGTGGGGCGTAGATATTTTAATCGGCCAGGAAAATAGAGAGCATCGCGATATCGATGTCGATTTTGATGCCGAATTTACGGAAGTCTTACTTGATGCATTAAAAAGAAAGGGTTTTGCGATCACAACAGATTGGCGCCCATCACGGATAGAGTTGCATCATCCAAAATTGGGATATTTAGATATCCATCCTTTAATAATAAATGAAGATGGCAGTGCGAGGCAAGCTGATCCGCAAGGTGGTTGGTATCAGCTAGAAGCACAATGGTTCTCGACGGCATTATTTGAAGGCCGGGTAATTCCATGTATAACTGCCGAAGCCCAGAAATTATTTCATAGTGGATATGAGTTTAGAGAAGTTGACCGAATTGATATGAAAAACCTTGAGCTGACGGAAAGTAGTGCGAGCATTGCAAAAAAAGGAGAAAACAATGAGTAAATTCGCTGTCATTGATACAGAGACGACTTGGGGTGATGCAGTTATGTCGGTTGGGATTGTTATCGCCGATACTGTAACCTTTGAGTTGGTCGACAAACGATATTACATCCTCACACCGTTTAAAGATCACGGCGGGATGTACACATACGCACTGTATGCCAACGGCATCAAACCTGACCTTGAGTGTTCACGGGAAAAGGCAATGGCCGAATTGCGGTATTTTCTTTCAGATCATCAAGCCACGGCGATGTTTGCTTACAATGCCACGTTTGACCATCGTCATCTGCCAGAATTAAAACATCTTGCCTGGTATGACATTATGAAGGTGGCGGCATATCGACAACACAATCCCAGCATTCCTGATTGTGCCGAATGCTATGGCACCGGCAGATTGAAGCGCGGCTACGGCGTGGAGAGCGTATACCGGATGTTAAGTGCGAAGTCAGAATACTGCGAGTTGCACAACGCTTTAACGGATGCGATCGACGAGTTGACGATTATGAAGTTGCTTAACCATGAAATGAGCAAGTACGCCTTGGCGAGGATATAAACAAGCAAGAAAACACTCAAACCAATTTCTGATATGAAGATACGCAATAATATAGTATTAATTAAAGCGAAAAAAGGTATGGCTATGCGAGAAACGCATCTGATTCAAAATCGGCCGTCGTTTCGCCCGAACAAGGCAACTGTAAGTTGGTTCCGATGAAATACTTGTCATCGAAGGGATCCATAAATGTCAGGACTACCAGTATTTTTGGCGATGACTATCAGAGACGGGACAAAACGCAATGGGCTAAATAGAGACCGAGTGAAAAGAGTAAGGCAATAAAGATATTGACAGTAAAAACGGTGTTTCGTCCGAACCACGCAATTATCAGGAATACTGGGAAAGATCCCAAAACGAGTAAAACAGTCGGCCGATTATTGTGAAAAAGGTTTCCGATGGTGAAAGAATTTTTCATAATAAAGTTTACAATTGCGAAGGCTGCAACTAAAGCAATCAGCAACGAAACGATTAAACCAGACGTAATGGAGATGTTAAAATTGAGCGGTTCGCCAACGATGAGATTGTGGATCAAAACAAGGGTTTCGTTTGCCATTATAATATTGATGGCACAAAAAATGGAAAGACTAAGGAAAACAGTGTCAAAAAAATCGATCACTTTTTCCTTGTTGCTTTTTGGAGGAAAACTGGCGATGATCTCATCGCAGAAGGTTTTGTAATCCGTTCCGATGACAGTTTGAATATTTTCGCCTCGTTCCTGTGCGGATAAGACCATTTCGAGTAGATCCTGTCGAATGATTTCCTGATTATATAAAGAGATACTGGCACCACGCAGATAGCAGACAATATCCGTCATGGCGGGTTCGTTTTCGGGATCAAGCAGTTTATCCAAGTCATTGTTAATACGATTCAGTTCGTGTGTGCGTTTATTCATGTTTTTGTCCTCCATTTTGAAAAAGCTGATTAACCGCATTTTCCAGCTCTTTCCAATTTGCAAAAAAAGATGTCAGGGCAATTTCTCCTTCAGAAGAAATTTGAAAATACTTTCGCTTTGGTCCCAGAGAAGATGCCCGGTATTGGGTTGTTACCAGTCCGTTCTTTTCCAATCTTAACAACAGGGGATAGATCGTTCCTTCAGAAATGTCCTGAAAGCCATATTCTTGGAGGGCTTGAGAAATCTCGTAGCCATAAGTTTCTTGATAACTGATCACTTTGAGAATGCAACCCTCTAGGGTACCCTTAAGCATTTGCGATGGGATCATACCGGTTCCCCCCCCCTTTCGATGCTATTATGTATTACAAGTTACTATCTACATGGTAATGCATAATAGCTGAATTGTCAAGAAAGAATGCAGTTTGAAAATGAGATGTTCGATAGATAGCAGCTGGAGAGTAAAATTTCTACTCGGCTGTGAAAAATATTTATAAAATCATTGGAAAATGAAGTATAATGACAATAATGAAGTTGTAGCATCAAAGACGGAGGTGTCGTATTAATGGGTTTATTCAATATAGGTAGTCTGGTATTAGGGTTGGTGGCTTGGGTTCTGCCGATTATTAACCTATTGAAATATAGAAATAAGACTCAAAATAGTTGGCCGATGCGCTCTATTTTGAGTCTTAGTGCTTGTGGGATTGCGATTTATTTTCAGGTGATTTACAATCATTATTTGGTTAAGATTGAGGATTGGTCGGCGTTAATGGATACCACTGGCGCTGTAAATTTTGTAGCCGGAGTGCTACTTGTGGTAACGATTTTATTAAATGGGATTACTTTAGTAATGTATACTAAAGATCGAGGTAAAAAAACTAAAAAGGTCTTATAAACTCCCCTTGTAGGAATCGACTGGTCCATCTAAAAGTAAAAATGACTTTAATTTTATAGCAAAGACAACAGCGTCTGGATGATTGAAAATTTCTGTTAGTTCCCCATGATCCTTGACTAAATTCGCCTTGATATTTTGGGCTTCAGAATTTGCCAGGGGTTGGAATAATCCTTCAAAAGTAATCGAGATGATCTTTTCTGCAGCGGAAGTGCCGAGTTTCTGACGGGTATCAACCAAGACACTAACCCGGGGATTAGTTAGAAGATTCTGATACTTCCGGGATTCCCGGGTGGAAACTAGATAAAGAACACTGAGATCCTCCATCAGGAGATAGGTCATCAATGAGCAATAGGGTTTTCCATCTGCTTCAGTACATAAAACACAAAGAGAGTTTTCGTGGAGAATACTTTTTAGTTTTGCTAACATTTTAGCGCCTTTCTTCAGCTCGAAGGAAGTAACCGGTAATCCTTCCTTTTAACTGATTAAACAAATTTCAACTAGTTGATTAAAATGTTTGGGAAACTCAACCTTATATCTTATTATATCAGATATCGGACGCATTTTTCTGTCGAATTCTGTTATTTATAAGGTTAATACGAAAATGCTATTATTTTCTCGTTCACGGTGCACTAGGAGATGGCGGTTTCCAATTTTTATCTGCTTTCTCATGGAGAACAACACCTGATGATTGACGTTGGTGCCCGAAAGCTTGTTTTAACAGTCTGAGGGCAGTTAATCATCCGTTTGGTAATGGTGTCGACTCACAGATTAATTCTTGCCAAAACGGACTGAACTCACGGAAATACAGCTTTTTCATACTATTTTAAAGGTGAGGGAAAGTGAAACACTATATTAACGACTTCAAAAGTGTCACTCAGGATCACACTGAGGAATAGAAACTAAACCCCGCAAATCAACCCTGAGAATCAACCTTTCGGTTGATTTTCTTTTTTTTGTTTTCCGATAGAATAAAGACAATAACATGACAGGAAAGGAAAAAAAGAAATGAACGCGATTGTATCCGTAAATAAACTAAAAAAAAGCTATAATCAAAAGCAGGTTGTCAAGGAAATATCATTTGAAGTCCAAAAGGGGGAGATTCTGTGTCTGCTGGGGCCCAATGGGGCCGGGAAAAGCACAATCATCAACATACTATGCGGTATTTTGGGCCATGATGGTGGCGAGATGTGCTACCAGGGGAAAAACATTAGCGGTTGTCTGAACCAATTCAAGCGAAATCTCGGGGTCGTGCCCCAGGATCTGGCTATTTATGAGGATCTCAGTGCCGAGCAGAATGTTCGCTTTTTTGCATCCCTTTATGGCTTAAAAGGTCGTGAGCTTGACGAAAAGGTCACTAAAGCGTTGGATTTTTCGGGTCTGTTGGAAAGCCGAAAAGACAAGGCCAAAACTTTTTCCGGCGGGATGAAACGGCGGCTGAATATTGCCTGTGCCATCGCCCATGAGCCGGAGCTGTTGATCATGGACGAGCCGACAGTAGGAATTGATCCCCAGTCCCGGAATCATATCCTTGGTTCCATCAAAAAGTTGAGTCAGCATGGGATGACCATTCTCTATACTACCCATTATATGGAAGAGGTCGAAGAAATCTCCACCCGAATTCTGATTATGGACAGTGGCACGATCATTGCCGAAGGCACCAAGGAAAGTCTGAAAGAGGATATCTTTGATGAACGGCAGTTTATTATGGAAATTGAAGAAGATCATGACTTGAATGTGGATGAATTCTATAAAATTGAAGGCATCAAGAGAGTCGAAAAACAGGCTCAAACGCTGACCATTACGACCCTGAAGAACATTGAGAACCTGGATAAGATCATTGCGCTGGTAATCACCAGCAAAACAAAAATCCGCAATCTGTTCTGCCGAACCGCCAGTCTGGAAAATGTCTTTCTCCGTTTAACCGGAAAAAGTCTAAGAGATTAGGGGGTAAAATAATGACTGCGATCAATTTAAGAAACCTTTATTTAATCAGCCGGGAAGATTTCAAAAACCTGTTTAAAAATCCGATGTGGCTTTTTTACAATCTGGTCTTTCCATTTTTACTGATTGTCGTGCTGGGCTTCCTGCAAAAAGATAGCTACGGCGGGGCGGTCAGTGCCTTTGATTACTATGGTATTACCCTGATGATCTATACGGTTATTTCCAGCGGGATGACCTCGGCCAATGCCTTTATGGAAGTGACGATCCGCAAACCCAACATGCGGATTATTTACGCTCCGGGAAATGAACGATTGATCTATCTGTCCAAGATCTTTTCATCATTTTTATTCTGTTTGCTTTGTCATCTTGCGGTTGCGGTATTGACGTTTACGATTTTTAAGATCCAGGTGGATGCCGTTCCCCAATTGTTAATTCTTTTGGTTTTGACGGAGCTCTTCTCGGTGAGTCTGGGCGTGATGTTTTGCTGTATTTTTAAAACCGAAGCCACAGCAAATCAGATCCTCAGTATTGTTATCAATATCTTTGCCATTCTGGGAGGGCTTTTATTTCCCATGGATGGCTACGGAGCGGTGGTGCGAAGTCTTTCTTATCTGTCACCAGCTAAGTGGTTGGCCAATACCAGTTTTGCGATGATCTATGATCACAATTATGCCTGGTTCTATCCCACGGTAATGGGGCTGGTTGTGGCCACCATTGTCGTTTTCACTATTTGTGCAAAAACATTCAGAAAAGAGGATTGCATATGCTAGCAGTATTTAAAAACAATTGTAACCGACTCTGGGAAGAAAAAATGTATCTGGTGATCTCGTTGATTTTAATGATCGCGGCCATATCAGCCGCGATTCTGCTGACAACCCGCATCGAAACAAAGGGTAATATCGCCCTGGTGGTACCCAATCAGCAGGTATTATCGGAGCACGAGTCGGCCTTGATGGCGAACCCTTATTTTAATGTGACGGTTCTGGACGTGGCACCGACGACTTCAGCATTGGTGCAAAGTCGCTATGATGCCGTCATTACGATCACAGCAGATGGCACCGATGCGATCACCACCATCAAAAATCCGGCTTTCAAAACGATGGTTGAAACAGCGCTTGCGAACCCGACTGGTTTTGTCCCGGACACCAGTCAGGCCCGACAGACCGGAACCAATATTCTGGGTTTTATGATGATGTTTCTGCTCATTCAGGGAGTGCTCTATGCCCGGTTTTTTGCCGAGGACAAGGAAAAGCATCTTATCAGGCGCATTGCCATGTCGCCAATTCCGTTTATTCACTATATCCTCGGGCAGGGGATGTTCATCTTTTTCATGATTGCCGTACCCAGTTTTCTGGTTTTGGGGGCAGCAGCCCTGATCGGGATCGAGATTGGTTTTTCACTGCCACTTTATGCCGGGCTCATTGGCATTCTGGCATTGCTTTCCACGGCCTTTGCGCTATTTCTGAATTCCTTCTTTGATGTCGCCGATACCGCCAACATGTTGGGCTCCGCCATCATCATCCTGACTTCCATCCTGGCCGGTTCTTTTTATTCGCTGTCAAAAGAGGCCACCTTGTTTGACAAATTGCTGCACCTGCTACCACAAAAAGACTTTATCAATTTTGTCAATGCGCTGGAAAAAAGCGACCTCAGTCAGAGCACCTATTACCAACTGGTTTATGTGGTGGTTTTATCGGGAGTCTTTCTGGCCATTGCCATAGTCAACACCCGCAAAGATTATCGTTACAGTTAATCGGTAGCTCTGAAGCGGTCTTGACGGTGGGGTTATTAAAAAGTAAAATGATATATAAGTTGAATTAACATTTATGTAGGGGCGATTATTAACGACCAAGGGGTCAGACCCTCGTCCGCACAGTGCACAATTTCCAGTTCAATTTGCAAAATTCTTTAATCAAACATAGAGCAAGTGATAAATTGCGCGATTATATGGAAAGTAAAAAATGCTTTTGCACTAGCAAGCTAATGACACCATGGAGGTGAAACCCATTGGATTATGCCCAGCCGTTTAGTTCCATCAAACATAAAATGCCGGCACCACGAAAGAATTATCTGATCAGAGCTCAGTTGTTCAGGCAACTCGAACAGTTGTCCGATTACCAGGTGGCCATTGTCAAAGCCGGAGCTGGCTGCGGGAAAACCACCCTGTTGTCAAGCTTTGCTATTGAACGGGAAATTAAAAACCTGAAGTGGGTCACGTTGGATGAACATGCCAATCAGGTCTTTGTGTTCTGGAATTATCTGATTAATGCTCTCAGCGACTTGATGGATGAACAAACCGATTGCCAGAATCTCCTTGACAGCAATATGCAAAAGGAGATGCTTTATCAGATAATCCCATATTTTCTGAGTCGCTTGAAGACCGATGAAGAAATTGTGCTGGTGCTGGATGAGTTTCAAGTCGTGGCGGATCATTTTTTAGTATCTACCATTGACTATTTCATTGAAAATATGCCGGGTCAGCTGAATCTGGTGTTGCTGACCCGAGAAATGCCACCCCTTTATCTGGGCCAACTGGCGATTGAGAACAAACTGTTGTTGATCGAAGAGGACGATATCCGTCTCACTGAAAAAGAAAGTCGGGACTTTCTGGTGGAGACCTTGCAACTTAAAAAAGATGAAGATACGATTTCTGCAATGATTCAACTGTCCGAAGGGTGGATCGGCGGCCTGCAGTTGCTGGCCATTTCTGAAAAATATGGAAGCTTTCCCACCATCGGGAGTATGAAACTGTCGGATCGGGTTTTAAATGATTATATAACCAAAGAGATTTTTGGTTATTTGTCTGAAGATCAACAACAATTTCTTGTCAAAACCGCGATACTCCGCTATTTCAATGGCAACATCTGCAAACTGTACCTGCCGCAAACCCCATTTATCCCGATGATGGAAGCCATCCTGGGGAAAAATCTTTTTGTTATCAATATTGACGAAGTTGCCGGGATCTACCGTTATCACGCCATTCTGGCGGAATACCTGAAAAGCTTGTTTGAAAAACAGGCGGAGGCCACTAAGTACGAACTCCATCAATTGGCCGCAACTATTTATGAAAATCTCGGGGATCATGAAGAATGCCTCCATCATCTGTTTGAAATCAAAGCCTATGAAAAGATCATGGCTTTGATTCTCAAAATGCCGCAGACCGCCTTGACTTTCTCTTATCTGATGAAGGTGCCGATGGCGGAAATTGGCAAAAATCCGGATTTTGCCTATCAGTATTTTTTCTATTATTATGCCAGTGTGGACGAAGAAGCCTGCAAAGAGATTTACACTTTTATTAAAACAAATCTGAAAACCGAGAAGTCTTTTGCGGCCTTCCGGCGATCCAATCTCTTTTACAGCAGTGAGTGGGATTTTCGTGCCGCTGAAATTTTGTCCCTGGAAGAGATCCGGAAGCTGCCGCTTAATCCGATTACGATTGCTTTTCTGCTGATTAAAGAGGCTTATTTTCTGTATGCCAATTCCCAGTTTCACGAGGCCATTGTCTACCTGGAGGTGGCCGAAGAAGTTTATCAGAAAACCGGCAACATCTATATCGGTTTTTTTGTGCGTACGGAAAAGGCACAGATCTATGAAGACCTGGGAGAGTTTAATCGCTGTCAGGAGCTTTATCGGGAAGTTGAAAAAATGATCGGCCAGGTAAAATCCTTGTGCTGTTCTTACTATATTGGCATTGCCGGGGTTTATATCCGTCAGTTGGCTCTGGAACAGGCCTTTGAAATGCTGGAAAACACCCGAAAAATGATGGCTATTCTGCCGACCAACATCCTCCGAGCCTATCAGTATACGCTGGCCGAATATTATTATATCATTGGAGAAGATAATAAGACCGAAAAGTTGCTACTGTCAGTCATTGGTCAGGAAGCCTTTGAAAACAGTTATTTTTCAGCCCGCTTATTGCGCTATCCCATCTATCGGGGGCAGCATCCGGAACTGGCCCGAAAGTTTGTCGAAATCTATGAAAACTCCAAGGATTTCGTGGAGAACATGGACTGTGAGCTGCTTTATATCAGTATTTTGTTTGAACAGGGGAAGCGGGAACAGGCGTTTTGGTTGGTTGAAAACCTGATCGCTAAAGCCCGAAAAATGCAGAATAAGCTAAAAATTGTGGAGGGAGATTTACTAAAACTGCGACTACTGGTTACGACCAATGGCGATCAGCGGGTTATCCAGAATCTCTTTATTGAGGCGGTCTCCTATGCCACCGAAAACTGCATCGCTAATCCTTTCTGGTTTGAATACCAATCGGTGATGGCTGTTTTTAAGGAAGGGCAGACAGTATTTAAGGATGAGTTCTCTAAAGAAGCTTACAGTTTTATCGTCAGGGTGCTGGCAGCTGATCCCAAGTGCGGCCTTTCAGAAAAAACGAAAGGCCCAGCAAAAAAGCAGATCGACGCATTGACTGAGCGGGAAAAAGAAGTGCTGGCGGAACTGGCAGAGGGTTGTACCAATTTACAGATTGCAGAAAAACTGTGTGTATCACTGGCCACTGTTAAAACTCATATCAATAATATTTACGGCAAGCTGGAGGTCAATAACCGGGTGGCGGCAGTGAATAAATCAAAAGCGATTTAAAACTGCGAATTGATAAAAATTCGTAGTTTTAGAAAGCAGACATCAATAAAGCCCAAATATCAGAGATTAAAAACACCCATTGACTAGTTAGTCATTTTATTGTATAATCGCATCAGCAAGCTCAGGAGGCAAAAATGGATAAACGGGAAAGAATATTAAAAGCCGCATTAAAACTTTTCAACCAATATGGCTTCGATAATACCCCCACGGCACGAATTACCAAAGAGGCAGGAGTCGCCACGGGAACATTGTTTAATTATTTTAAAAGCAAGGAAGAACTGATTAATTTTCTTTATTTAACCTGCAAAGAATCCTTGAACCGACGCTTATCCTATGGGCTTGATCAGGAGACCACCTATCGAAGCAAGCTTAAACGGATTTATATAAATTACATCGGTTGGAGCCTTGATCATACCGATGAGTTCCTGTTTTTTCAGCAGTTCTGCAATGCTTCCTGCATCGGCGAAACTACCCGAAAAGAAGGATTAAGTAAGTTCAATAACATTATAGCGTTGGTTTCTGAAGGGATTGAGCAGGAAATTATTAAAAATGTCAATCTGGAATACATGAGCAATCTGCTGATGGGGATTCTCAATGCGAACAGCTATTATTTTATTAATAATCCCAATTTGGTGGCCGAAGACGAGTTTTTAGAAGCCTCGTTTAATTTTTTGTGGGATAGTATTAAAAAGTAATTTTTTTAAGAATGAATGACTAATCAGTCATTTTTCCTGGTGATTTCAGCATTGTAAAGAGTGAATCAAACAAAAATCACTGAGATTAAGAGAGCAATGATTAGCGACGAACACAATAAAATGATCACAAATAAAACGATCACAAATTATTTAATTATAAATAAAATGAATGAAGGAGCTACGAAAATGAAATATCGGATCAACCCTAAAAATGGCGACAAGCTTTCAGCCCTGGGATTTGGCTGTATGCGCTTTGCCAAAGATGAACAAGAAGTGGAAAGGCAGATTATTTATGCCATTGAGCACGGGGTCAATTATTTTGATACCGCTTATATTTATCCCAAAAGCGAAGCAATATTGGGACGGGTGCTGGCAAAGGGCTATCGTGATCGGGTGAAGATTGCAACCAAAATGCCCCCATACTTAGTAAAAAAATATGAAGATTTGGATAAGCTTTTTGAGACCGAACTGGAGCGCTTGCAAACCAATCATATCGATTATTATTTTTTGCATATGCTGACGGATGTTAATATCTGGACACGACTGGTTAATCTGGGCATCCTTAAATGGATTGAGGAAAAGAAACAGGCGGGTCAGATTATTAATATTGGCTTTTCATACCACGGCGGCCGGGACGAATTCAAAAAGCTGATCGATATCTACGACTGGGAATTCTGCATGATCCAGTTTAACTTCCTTGACGAAAACAGGCAAGCAGGCAAAGAAGGGCTTAAATATGCGGCGGCCAAAGGGCTGCCGGTGATGATTATGAAACCTTTAAGAGGCGGGAAACTGGTCACTAATCTGCCCAAGGAGGTTTATAAGGTTTGGGACAAGGCTGATGTGAAGCGATCACCGGCGGAGTGGGCCTTTCGCTGGATCTGGAATCACCCGGAAGTCACGGTGGTTTTATCGGGAATGAATTCTCAGGCAATGGTTGAAGAAAATATCAACGTGGCTTCTCAGGCAGAAGCGAACGCCTTTACCGAGGCCGACTTTGATTTGTTTAACCAGGTTACTGACATCTTAAATCAAAAGATTAAAATCTCCTGTACCGGCTGCAATTATTGTATGCCATGTCCTATGGGGGTTGACATCCCGACCTGTTTTTCAACCTATAATGACCGTGAGATTGAAGGCAAAACAGCGGCACTTAGCAAATATATTATGCAAACCAGTGTAAAAAGCCAGACGAGTAATGCTTCCCGCTGTACGAAATGTGGCAAATGCGAGAGTCATTGCCCCCAGAATATAAAAATCAGAGACGAATTAACGACCGTCACCAAAGCGATGGAAGGTTTTTATTATAAGCCAACCCGATTTTTGATTAAGCGCTTTATGCGACTTTAGACCACCGCCTTACCGAGTAGCTTCCATGGAGGCGGTTGCGATGATATCAATCCCCAGGTCTAAAACATTGGTAATCACGGGTGCACCGCAACAAAGAACTTCTGTTACCACCACCTGATTAATGGCCGCCATGACATCAAAAATATGGTTTTTGGGAATAGCTCGGGCACTTCGCACTGGCAGCACCGGCATTTCGGTAAAGTTGGTCTTCACCGTTGTGCATAAGGTTCGGGTGGGGTTGGTTGCTTCGTTAATGGCAAATTCCTGGCCCCGTTTGCATTTTTGACCAGTGACACTAAATTCAGATTGCTCCTGGGTGATTGTCAAGGTACAGCCATTGGGGCAAAGAAAACAGATCAACTCTTTCATGTTAATTTACCTCCATTTCAAAAGATAGGATTGTGTTTGAAGTAAGGTTAAAATTGGAAAAGTCGACTTCCAGGCGTTCCATTTCCGGCGGCCGCAAATGGGAATAGCTTTTTCTAAAGACTTCTTGTTCATCGACTTTGACAATGACAACACATTTTTTTAAAATCTGTTGACTTCGGAAAAAGACAATGGTTTTCAGATCATCGTTTAGATCCAGTCGTTGGGGCACCAGGTAAGCAAAATTGGTATCTGTCTTCAGGGCAATTTCAGAACGCTGTTTGGGGCGATAGTTAGCTGCGAATGTTCCGGCCAGGTCACCGCTCTCGGAGACAAAGTCGACCAGATCATTGACGTGAAGGGCATTGCCGCAGGAAAAGACACCATCAACCGAGGTCATCAGGGCGGCGTTGCAAATGGGCCCCTTGGTGCGCGGGTCCAGCGCAACCCCCAGACTCTCGGCCAACTCATTTTCGGGAATCAGACCAACAGAAAGAATCAGGCTATCGCAGGCAATTTTTTCACGGGTGCCGCTGATTGGTTGCATGTTTTCGTCGACGGCGCAGACTTCAACAGCGGTCAACCGTTCTTCACCATAAACCCGGGTAACGGTTTTAGAAAGATGCAGGGGAATATCAAAATCATGGAGGCACTGATAAATGTTTCGGGTTAGTCCCGAAGGCGTCGGTTTGGCTTCGTAAACCCCTAATACGGTGGCGCCTTCCAGGGTCAAACGACGGGCCATAATTAAGCCGATATCGCCGCTGCCCAGGATTACACATTTTTTGGTCGGCATCTGGCCTAAAAGATTAATGTAATGCTGGGCCGTTCCGGCCGTGAATATCCCGGCCGGGCGGGTGCCGTGAATGAAGACCTGCCGGGCGGTGCGTTCCCGGCAGCCGGTAGCAAGCACCAGAGATCGGGCCGCGATGGTGATCACGCCGGTTTCATTGACCGCCGTTAGCGTAAAGCCATCAGCTGTTTTTTTAATGCGGCTCACAAAGGTGGTGGTCAGGGCTTCGATTCCAGCTTCTGTAAAGCTTTTAATATCGCGGTCGGCATATTCCGGGCCGGTTAATGCTTCAGAAAAACGGACCAGACCGAAGCCATCATGAATACATTGTTTGAGAATCCCACCCAGACGGGGTTCACGTTCAATGAGTAGGGTTTGGGCACCGGCTCGATGGGCGGCTAAAGCGGCGGAAAGACCTGCTGGTCCGCCGCCGATGACGATCACATCAGTCTGTTTCATTGGGGTGCTCCTTTCGTTTGATGATAGAGGATCACAGAATTTTCGCTGCTTTTTTTTACAGCGGATAGCGGGATATCAAAATGATCGGCAATGATGCGGGCGACCAGGGGACCACAGAAGCCACCCTGGCAACGCCCCATTCCAGGGCGCAACCGTCGTTTGATGCCGTCCAGCGTCGGTACCGTCAGACTGCTGTTAAGGGCATCGATGATTTCGCCTTTGCTGATCTCTTCGCAGCGACATACGATCATCCCATAGTCGGGGTTTTCACGAATTAAGGCATTTCGCGTTGAATCCTCCAGGGTATTAAGCCGTGGAGGAGCAATCCGAAGCGGATTAAAATCCGGATTCACCACCACCTTCATCGACTGACCAAGCATCTGGATACACCAACCGGCAATCTCCTTAGCGATGGCAGGGGCCGCGGTGACACCGGGGGATTGAATCCCGCCGGCATGAATGATGTTGTCGGTAAAGAGGCCTTTGCGCACGACAAAGTCTTCTTCATAGGTGGCCGCCCGAACTCCGGTAAAGTAGGCGATCACATCACTGGATTTAAGCTCCGTGGCAATTTGCTTTTGCATCTCCAGAATGCTGTTAACCTCATTACCATGGGTTGCGGTATCTTCCCGGTCGGGGGTTTCAATGGCATTGGGGCCAATTAACATATTGCCATGGATTGAGTGAATCAGTCCAACCCCTTTGGTATGGCTTTTACCGGTAAACCCGTTAATCATCCGCTTAATGGGATTTTTGGGTAAGGCAGAGAGCTGGTGCGGCAGGATCGCAAACGGGGAGATGCCCATGCTGGACCGAACCATATAGCCGGATTTCTTGTCGGTAATGATGTCAGTTCCACGGCGGGGATGGATGGTAAAGGTACGGTCACCGCCCATCTCAGCAATTTCATCGGCATAGACGCCAGCCGCATTGATAACGATCTGCGGATAAAGGCGGCCCTTGTTGGTATCCACATGGATAATCTGACGATTGCTTGTTTCCATACTGGTAACCTGGGTATTCAGGCTGATTCGGGCTTTGTTGGCAACGGCATTTTCAGCCAGAGCAATGGTCATTTCATAAGGACTGGTAATACCGCCAGTGGGCATGTACATTCCGCCGATCACAAAGTCCGGCAGGTGGGGTTCATGCTGCCGAAGGGCATCCCGTTTTAAATAGGTCACCCCGGAAATTCCCATGGCCTTTGCCTTTAATTTAAGAATCCAGACTAATATACGTTCCCAGTTTTTCACGCAAAGCATGACCTGACCCTTTTGCTCAAAGGGCACCGACAGTTGCTTAGAAAGCGCTGGATAGATCTGGTTTCCGCGGAGATTATAGCGGTGCTTCTGAGATTTTTTAGAAAAATTGACACCTACATGAACAACGCCGCCGTTGGCTCCGGTGGCACCGAGGGCGACATCGGCTTTTCTCTCTACCAGTAATATATCCAGCTGGTAGCGGGATAGTTCCCGGGCGATGGCGCAGCCCACGATTCCGCCTCCAATGATCAGCACATCCGGCTTTTCGCCATTTAAACTTTGATCCTGAACTGCGGGAAGCGGTTTATTTTGTTCAAATCCGTTCAGACGGATGTCATTGATAACACCCAAATAGTTTTTTTTATCCACGGCCAGCTGACCAGCCTTGACGACAGTGTCCCAGTCATCAACGACCCCTCTTAGCACAATACAGCCCCGTTCTTCGGAAACTGTGATCCGGGGGGAGAGAGCTCTAATCTGCTTGCAGATTTTATTAAAATGGCGCATTTTTGTGACTCCTTTGCTTAACATGGTTGGTTTTGTGGTAGCGATCATCTGCTTTGGTAGAGCGCTTCCAGAATTAACCGGGCACTTTTTTCGGCGGCCCGGCACCGTGCGTGGGCTTCGTCAGGGGTGGCACCGCAAACCACCATGCCATGATTTTCCATCATACAGGCCCGGTTGTCTTTGATCGCCTTGACAACATTTACCGACAGTTGTTTGGAAGTGGGGAAGGCATATTCGGCTAGTTCCACATCGCCGCCCAGGCATTCGGTCAGTTCCGGGTTGGGGGGCACTATTTTTTGGTGGGCGGCGGCAAAAACGCTGCCATAAACGGGATGGGTGTGGATGACGCAGTGGACATCCGGATGGCTGGCATAAAGGGCCGCATGAAGGGCCTTTTCACCGGTCGGTTTGAGCTTTCCTTCGTATTTTAAGGTGTTCATTTCAACCCGTACCATGTCATAAGGTGTGAGCGTTAAATAGTCCATCCCGGAGGGTGTGCACAGCATGTACTGTTGATCCAGTCGAATGGAGATATTACCCCAGGTGCCCTGAACCAGGTTTTCCCGGGAAAGCGACTGTCCCAGATCAACCAGTTGATTGCGCAGGGTCAGCTCATGATTTGATAGGCTTCGCGAAAGATCAGAAGGCGTCTGATGAGAAAGCGATCCCGAAATTTTTGAATAGGAGAGCGCATAGCCCAGATGCATGATCTGCGCCTCAAGCGGTTTTAATGTTTTGGCACCACCTAACATAATGGCCTGCAAATGAACCTGAGCCGCTTTTTCCATCAATAAGGTGACGATCAAGGCTTCATTAAGATTTTTCCCCACGGCGATAGCACCCTGCTCGTCGGGATCATTGCTTTTTATCAGACAACAGCGATTTTTCTTTAAAATACGGTTTATTTTTTTATATTCATCTAAGGCACAAGTTTTCATAGTCAGACCAATAATTTGAGCCATATCATCCAGAGCAGCAGGAATATCCTGCCCCATTTTGGCCGCCAGTGAACAAAATCGTGAATGGGTTAGAATAACGGCGTTTTTTTTGCGGTCGGCAAGAAAAATTGAATAAGCCAGTTGATTAGCGGTGCGTAATTCTTCCTGATTGATTAGGCTGAAATGGTGATCGTCGCAATCATGTGAATGAGTAACGGGTACCGTCGCCAAAAAGGTATCGTCTGAAAGTCGCAGGGCCAGAAAGGCGTTGCTTAGCTCAATGTTGGCTGATTTTAATTGGCTGAGGCAGAGATTAAGAGCCTTTCGGGCATTTTTTTCGTTACTCATTGAGAGCCGCTCTTATTTTCTCTTGCAGGATCAGCACCTCACTGTCGATGTTCCAAACCCCAAGCCGCACAATTAAAAACGGTAGTCGCCAGGGCGCAATTTCTGCATCGGTCATTCCGGTTATTTTTTGATATTCGCTTAGATATCGTTTACAAAGAAGTTTTCGGACCGTTTCCAGAGCCATTGCCACCGCCTTGTTAAGACCAGGAATCATTTCACCTTCGTTTAAGAGATAGAGGGTAGCCGCTACATCTGCCGCCGGGACGCCACGAGCAGCGGTCATCCAGTCGATGATCGTTGCAGACTGACGATCTGACATAATATTGTCCGGATGATAATCAAGATGCAAGATGGCATTTCCATCAGGGAGTTTCGAAAGCTTTACTAAGATGTTGTCTTTTTCCGTTTCGGTTAAGAAAGAAAGGGGTTGGGAATCGAGGGTGGTGATAACCATCTCATTGTAACTACGGATAATATTGGTTTGGGTATTGTGCAATTGAGTCTGCAATTTTACCATCAGTTTAGGGACTCCAAAAGCAGTGGTGGGATAGGATCCCGCGAGGCTAATTAAGGGTTGACCACGAACACTTTCAATGATCATCCCGGTTCGGTTTTTTATTTGAATCAACCCATAACATTTTACCTTGGTGACACCTTTTTCATAGGCTTCGATGGTATTTATTTTTTCGTTTTCAATGAGGAATGGATCGACTTCGGGGTTAAAAAGCTTTAATAACCGGGAACCTTCCCAGGCATAGATCTCAGAAGATCGGCTGGTGAACAAGGGGGAATCAAGTCGCTCTGGGGGATAGTTGGCAACACGCATAGCTTCGCTCTCCTTTAAAGGATTATAAAACACCTTAAATATCACAAATGTGAATGCTGAAGTGTTTTATTAATTCTCATTATATCTTTCTAGAATAAGGAATGTCAATGAAGGTGGAACAAGAAGCACAAATGTGAATTCTTGACAAATTACAGGTGAGGCGATATTATAGGAACAACGCAGCACGGATATTGAATAAGAGGAAGAGGTAACAAATGAAACTAAACGATGATCAGTTGCTCATTTTGCGTATCGCAAAATACTATTATCTTGATGGCTTGAGTCAACAGGAAATAGCGCAAAAAGAAAACATTCACCGTTCTCAAATTTCACGTATCCTTAAACTGGCACGCGAGCTGGGATATGTTAAAATTCGGGTCAGCACCCCGGAAAGCTGTACGGCTGATGGATTAGGCAGCCAGATCCGCGAAATGTTAGGGCTAAAGGATGTTTTTGTAGCACCTTCGTTATCGAAACAGCCGGATCAATCCGAGGCGTTATACTTTTTTGCGGCGCGTCAACTTGAAGAGATCCTGCCGGAGTGTAAAAATATCGGCATTGGCTTAGGCAAAACGCTGTACCATGTGGCGGCTCAACTGACAAAAAAACGGGTGGATAAACCGCTTAATTTTTTCTCGGTGGTGGGATCATCCGGCACCAATAATCCCTATTTACAGCCCAGCGTCATTTTGGATAACTTCGCCAGGCAGTTTGGTGGCAGCTGTCATTACAACACCTTTACCATTTGTCAAAAGCGAAGTATGATGTCATCATACGATTTGAAACGCTTTGACGAACTGAAACAGGCTTATGAAAAACTGGATACGGTTGTTTTATCGATTGCCGGCCCGATGAATATTAGTTATCCATATTTTGACGAATTTTCATTGTTCCGAAAAAAATTTGACATTACTCAGGCTTTATTTAGATCTCACGCCAATCTTTTAGGACATGTCATGTACGAAAACCATGAATCACTCCAATTACCGGAGGATTATTTTATGACAAGCATGGATTTATCAGTACTGGAACAAACCAAGAATGTCATCTGCATTGCCCATGGCAAGGAGAAGCTAGATCCGATTATCAGTGCCGCCAGACAGCATTATATCAAGGTTCTGATCACCGATGAGGCGACGGCCCAAGCGCTCATTCAGAAATTGCATTAAGACTGAGATGATGATATAGTCACATAATGGACTTAAGATAACTAAGGAGAATTGATTATGAAAGTAGCCGTCTATAAAATAAATGCCTTTGCTAAAACAAAAGAAGGTGGCAATGCAGCCGGTGTTGTGAAAAATGCCGAAACGTTATCGGAAAAGGAAATGAGAAAAATTGCTGCAATGCTGGGATTTAGCGAAACCGCTTTTATATTGGGATCAGACGTAGCAGACTTTAAAGTGCGATTTTTTACGCCAAATGAAGAGGTTGATTTATGCGGTCATGCAACGATTGCCACCTTCTATACCATGGCAAGTCTGGGATTGTTAAAACCAGGCAGGTATAAACAGGAGACCAAAGCCGGAATCCTGGGCATCGAAATTAAAGAAGATAAAACTGTTATGATGAATCAGCCGATTCCCGTGTTTTCTGAGATTATTGAGAAAGATGAACTTGCTGATTCGTTGAATATTTTTGCTTCACAAATGCCAGAGGATTTGTCAGCCCAAGTCGTATCAACAGGACTTCGGGATATTATGGTCCCCGTAAAAAGTCTTAAGATTTTAGATGCGATAAAACCGGATATGGAAAAAATTAAGGCAATTAGCCAAAAATACAATGCCGTTGGGTATCATGTTTTTACTATGGAAACCTTATATGGCGCTTACGCCAGTTGCAGAAACTTTGCTCCGCTTTATGATATTCCAGAAGAATCAGCAACCGGAACCTCAAATGGTGCACTTGGGTGCTACCTGTATCATTATGGAAAAATAAACAACGAGCAGGCATCGAACATTGTGTTTGAGCAAGGATATTCGATGAAAAAACCATCTGAAATACTGGTCTCGTTAACCGTTAAGAATAAGGAAATTCTCGAAGTTAAGGTGGGCGGGAGTGCAAAAAATTTAACTTTATCAGAAGTTGAGATATAAAAACATAACTAAGGGTATCTTTTATTTGTTCATGGCATGTGGAGACGGTTGTATTGATAGCACATAGATAACCCGTAGTTATACGGTTTTTATATACTTAACGCATTCTAAAACACCTGCTTTTATTTCTTCAAGTACACCAAAACCATTACCTAAATCAAGGTTTTCATTTAGCGGTGTTTTGATAATGTAGTCTACTTGGTTAGGATTATTATTTAGTGCGTAAGGTATTGTCTTGGCTCTTAGTTTTTCGTAATACGCACATTGTATTTTACGGTTATAGCCTGATACCCACACCTCAAAGCGAAAATCCTTGTGAATGAAAATGACCTGAATTTTCAAACCGCTCGCTCTCAATTCGTCATCGCTAAGCTGAAAATAGGCAAAATCCATATTATTTTCAACAATATGACCGGAAAAATCATACTCCGGTAGGGCTTTCTTAAGCTCAGTGCGCAAAAATCGAAAAAGCTTTATAAATTCCTGATATCCTTTTTGTAAATCAGTGGTTTTGATAAGTTCTTTATACTCACTGAGGTAATTTCTATTAAATTTCATCACCAATACCTCCAATTATTCGATAGTGAATTAGGTTGATTAAGGGATCAGTGGGATCGATCCCCAGTTTATAAAAAGATTAAAATGTTCTTAATTACGGCCCTGAATAATCCAATGTCGCATTGTGATCAGTCGATTCACGTTTGACCTGATTCCAATCGGGAGCAACAAGGTGTTTTTAAACTTTGCATGATTAGTTTTAAACTATTATACTTCATTAAATGATAGAATTTCAACATTAAAGTTGAGTAATGATGAGAAGAAATCAAGGCATTGCCTGGGAAAGCACACAGTAAACCGCGGTATTATGATTGAACGTCGTCACAACGGGGTAGTAACAATGTATGATCAATAAAATGAGGAGGCCGAAATGGATAAAAATTTAAAGCCCCGGGTGATTGTCAGTAAATGTATCGGTTTTGATGCCTGTCGTTATAACGGGCAGACTCTTCCGGATAAGTTTGTTGAAAAACTCAAAGACTATGTGGAGTATTACCCGGTCTGTGCAGAGGTGGAAATTGGCTTGGGGGTTCCCCGAAATCCGATTCGGCTGGTGTTAGAAGAGGGCGAGACGGTTTTATATCAGCCCGCTACCGATACCGAATATACCCAGGAGATGATTGATTTCTGTGCGGCTTGCTTTGATAAGATTCCGGAAGTGGATGGTTTTATCTTAAAAGGGCGATCGCCTTCCTGTGGTACCAAGGATGTTAAGGTCTATCTGGGCAAAACCAAGGTCGCCGGTTCGGTTAAAGGACAGGGCATCTTTGCGGCCCAGGCCTTTAAACACTATCCTCATGGGGCCATTGAAGAAGAGGGGCGCTTGACAAATTTCAGAATACGGGAGCATTTTCTGACGAAATTGTATACCATGTGCAGCTTTCGTCAGGTGCAAAAAATCGGAACCATGGCGGCTTTGGTTGAATTTCAGGCCAATAATAAATATTTACTGATGGCTTATAGTCAAAAAGAGCAAAAAGTGTTAGGGCGGATTGTGGCAAACCACGAAAAATTAGCGACGAATCTGGTGATTGGCAGTTATAAAGAGGGCTTAGCCAGAGCCTTTTTTAGGATTCCCCGGTATCGGAATTACATCAATGTGATGATGCACATCTTTGGCTATTTTTCGGACTCCCTTTCAAGCGGCGAAAAGACCTTTATTCTGGACAGTTTTGACAAATACCGTAGCGGTAAAATTCCTTTAAGTGTTCCCCTTAATGTGCTTAAAACTTATGTAATTCGCTATAATGACGGTTATCTGCTGGATCAGACCATTTGGGCGCCCTTTCCGGAAGAACTGATGGATATCACTGATTCTGGAAAAATGGAGGACCTGGTAGGCCCTTGACCAGCCGGACGATATGAAACGTCCCCGCGTCATGGAAGGACGCGTAAAAAAGGAGAAAAAAATGATGATAAGCGAAAAACAAGGTAAAACCATGAGAAAGATATTTTTAGTTAGTCTGATTTTTGCATTGATCGCCATTTTAATGCCGGCCTCTGTTTTTGGTGCTGGTTCAGATGAGGCATCAGCGCTTGGGGTGGCTTATCGTGGGCATGTAGAAGATTATGGGGACTATCCCACGGACGGAAGCTGGGTGAGTGAAGCAAAAAATCTGGGGACCACCGGTGAAGGCAAACGGATTGAAGGGTTTTGGATCAAGCTGGTCGGAACCGATCAATTGCCCGCCGGTGCCAGTATTCGATACAATGTCCATGTGCAAAACCAGGGCTGGCTTTCAGACACCGGTTTAGACACCGCTATCAATTGGATTGGAGACGGCGGCTTTGCTGGATCACAGGGAAAAGGCCAACGGGTTGAAGCCATTCAAATTATCCTGGTGGGCGAAGATGGTAAGCAATTACCCAGTTATACGGTCAGTTACAGTGTTCACGGACAGGATTATGGGTGGTCCCAAGGTTGGAAAAAAGATGGCGAAATTGCCGGGGTCACGGGTCAGTCAAAACGGTTGGAATCGATTCGCATTAAAATTGAACGTGAAGGTGCGTCGACCGGAACACCAGTTGATGAGCATGGCAAATTATCAGTGGTCGGAACACAGCTCACCGACGAAAGCGGTCTTCCTTTTCAGATAAAAGGGGTTTCAACCCATGGTCTTTCCTGGTTTCCGGAATATGTTAATGCCGATGCCTTCCAAACCATGCGCGACGATTGGGGCATTAATGCAGTTCGACTGGCCATGTATACCGAAGGCTACAATGGCTATTGTGTGGGGGATGACAATAATCGGGCGCTGCTAAAAGAACGGGTGATCAATGGCGTTAATCTGGCGACGGATTTAGGCTTATACGTAATCATCGATTGGCATATTCTCAGTGACGGAAATCCGCTAACCCATCAGGCTGAGGCGATCACTTTTTTTAACGAGATGGCAGCGCAGTTTGAAAATCATAATAACGTAATCTATGAAATCTGCAATGAACCAAATGGCGGAACTACATGGAATCAGATTAAAGGTTATGCTGAAACGGTGATTCCGGTGATCAAGTCGCATAATCAGGATGCAATTGTGATTGTCGGTACGCCAACCTGGTCCCAGGATGTGGATCAGGCTGCTGGCAATCCTATTTTGGGCTATTCCAATCTGATGTACGCCCTCCATTTTTATGCAGACACCCATCGGGACAGTCTTCGCAATAAGATGAGTGCCGCTATTGACAAGGGACTCCCCATCTTTGTCAGCGAATACGGTATTTGTGATTCCTCGGGAAGTGGCCCAATCAACGAAGGTGAAGCCAATCTGTGGATGGATCGATTAAACCAGTATGGTGTTAGTCATATCGCCTGGAATTTATCTAATAAAAACGAAACCTCGGCACTGATCCGCAGCGATATCAATAAAACTGGCAGTTGGCTGGAATCTGAACTTTCGATCTCAGGACAATGGCTGGTAAAAATGCTCGGAAAAACGCAATAAAAGCAGTTAACGGAATCAAAAAAGAGAGAGCTCACTCTCGTGAGGTCTCTCCTAAGCTTCCGGTTATTCAGATGTGATTATTTTACCACGTTGCCAACCAAAACCATAAGCTCTTCAAATAGATCTGGCTCCCAGGCGCTGCGGCCAATGAATAAGCCATCGACATTTTCAAGACGGGCATAGTCGCTGGCATTGTTTTTATTGACGCTACCGCCAAATAGAAGCGGAATCTCTTGACCGATGGTGCCGTACAGGTCAATCAGAACGGTTCTTAAGAAATTATGGATTTCTTCAACATAGGACGTTTCCGCCGGGATCCCATTGACACCAATGGCCCAGACCGGTTCATAAGCAATCCAGAAATTAGAAATAGCATTAGCGGGCATATCCTTTAAGGCGATTTTTAATTGTTTAGCCAGCATTTCCTTAGATACCCCATAGTTTTTATCTGCCAGCTGTTCGCCAATGCAAATCAGTGGGATGAAGCCGTGTTTTAATGCGGCCAGGGCTTTCTGGTTGACGGCTTCATCGGTTTCGTTGAAATATTGTCGCCGTTCACTATGACCCAGCTCAATCACATCCAAACCGATTTCTTTTAGCATCACCGGGGAAATCTCGCCCGTGAATTGGCCAAAGTCTTCTTGATGCATGTTTTGGGCGCCCAGCTTCAGGGGGCTTTTTTGGGCATCAATAGTCTCTTTAATTTTCCAGAGGTGGGTATAGGAAGGGATGATAAAAAACTCAAACTGTGGATACTTCTCAATGATTGGCATTAGATCATTGGTGTATTGAATGCTTTCAGTCAGGGTTTTGTTCATCTTCCAATTCGTTCCCAACAAAAACTTATTCATAAGTGACCTACTTCAGATAAGTTTTTTCAAGGCTACGCATCGTTTCAACTTTTTTAGTCGATCCGCCGCCCTGAAAATCACTTTTAAGCCATGCCTCGGCTACCATTTTAGCCAGCTCGGTGCCAATTACCCGGGCCCCCATCGTTAACACGTTGGCATCGTTGCTTTTAGCCAGTCGTTCGGCTGAATAAACATCGTGGCAGGTACCGGCAAAAACTCCGGGTACCTTATTGGCCATCATGGCAACGCCAAGTCCGGTGCCGCAAAAGATAAAACCCCGGTCATATTCCTTGTTTTTAATTGTTTCGGCCAGGTTAAAGGCAATTTCCGGATAATCGCAATCGTGGGTTGCAGAATACGTCAAATCAGTGATGTCGTAACCGGCTTTCTTTAAATAATTATAAATCTCGTCTTTAAAGTCAATGGCAGCATCGTCACAGTCAACAGCAATTTTCATGGCATGATCCTCCTGGATATTTAATTTTGGATATTTATTTTTAATTGTGTAAAAATAAGTTTTTTTAAGGTATTCTGGTAATGTATACGGTATCATTATTACACAGGTTTTCGGGTTTGTAAAGTATATATTCATCCGCTCCACGAAGAAATTAAGTAAAAATAGTTTGGAGAGATGTTGCCATGAGAGATAAACACAATGAGGAGAGGTTATGGAAAAAGCGCAAAGAATTATTATCAAGAATAAAAATGGTCTTCATACTCGAGTGGCTGCCATGGTCGCCAGACAGTCTCAAAAAATCGAAAAGATCTGGGACTGTCAGTTATATCTGAGACGGGTTAATGCGATTGATGGCGTGCCATGTAATTCGGTATTGCCTTTGGTATCCCTGAAAGTAAAGAACGGTGAAATGGTTGAAGTTTATAGTTCGAGTTCGGGAAGTGAGGAGGCTGTTTTTAAACTGGGGTCTTTTTTAAGCCAGACGGCGGAGTTGGAAGTGCCGGATACGGAAGCCATTGACAGCATCCTGCAGGAGAATACCCTGGCCAGTGAGAAGATTTTTGAGAGCATTAATAATGGTCTTATCGCCATGGACAGCAACGGGATCATTAACATCTTCAACCGCGCAGCAGAAGAAATTACTGGCATCAAAGCCGCGGATATTATTGGGAAAAAGGCCGATGAATGGGTGCCAGATTTTAATTTGAACAATTTACTCGCTTCAAAAAGAGAAAATCTTGGTTTAAAACATAAAATTGGTAAAAAGTGGGTAATCACAAATAAGAGTCCTATTATTGTGGATGACGAGGTCATGGGTGGCGTTGTCGTTTTTCAGGACATCTCCCAGATTGAAGAGTTATCCTGGGAGCTTCATTCTGTTAAAGAATTAAAAGAAAAGCTCAATAATATCCTTGAAACCGTGGATGATGGGATCTGCATGATTAATCATCTTCGCGAAGTGACTTATGTCAATCATCCCTTTGTGAAGATGTTTAGAAAAGAAGGAACCCAGGTTTTATCCCGGAAAATACAGGATCTGTTTCCCAAAGAAAAATTCGGCGAGACTTTTTTTTCAGGGAAGGGCGAGCTGATTATCACCAATAAAGACAACCGCGAATTTATTATGACCGCCCGGCCAATTATTATTGAGAACAAGTTTCGTGGCAATGTGATTGTGGCCAGAGAGCTGACTGAGATTGCCAAGCTGGCTGACCGAATTGAGCTACTCTCTGAAAAAACCCGATTTCTTCAGGATGAACTGGCCAAAAAAGAAGCATTGAATTCTTCTTTTAACAATATTATTGGCAAAAGTGGGGCCTTGATTGAAAGCTTGACGGTGGCATCTAAGGCGGCTAGAACCGATGCAGCGGTACTGATTCGAGGGGAAAGCGGCACCGGCAAAGAACTGGTGGCCCGGGCTATTCACCGGGCGGGGTCTCGAAGCAAAAAGCCCTTTGTGGGGATGAATTGCGCTGCTATCCCCTCAAACTTACTGGAAAGTGAACTCTTTGGTTATGAAAAAGGAGCCTTTACCGGTGCTTACAAGGAAAAAAGAGGGAAATTTGAAATTGCCAGCGGCGGAACTATTTTTCTTGATGAAATCGGCGACATGGACAAAGCGATGCAGGCCAAACTGCTGCGGGTGCTCCAGGAACAGGAGATTGAACGTATCGGTGGGGCCCATCCGATAAAAATTGATGTGCGGGTGATTGCCGCGACCAACAGTCCATTAGAAGAGATGATGAAAGAGGGCAGTTTCCGGCGGGATCTTTATTACCGGCTAAATGTCATTACCGTGATGCTGCCGCCACTACGCCAGCGTAAAGGCGATATTCCTTTGCTGGTGGAATGCTTTACCGAAAAAATCAGTAAAAAATATGATTTGCCTAATTGTGCCATTACCAAAACGGCTTTAAGCGCTTTGGAACAGTATCATTTTCCGGGAAATGTTCGGGAATTAGAAAATATGATAGAGGGTGGAATGACCCTGTCAAATACGGATTGGATTACCCTGGATGATTTGCCGGGTTATTTATGCGATGAAATGGGTTCGGTGGCGGCACTAAAAACCATACAATCATGGGATGGGGATAATCTCCCCACATTTGCCGAGATGGAGCGGGAGTTGATTGCCAGAGCCCTGGAGAAACACGGCAGTTATCGTCAGGCTGGTTTGGCATTGGGACTGGATCATAAGACCATTTCAGCCAAAGTCCGGAAATATCAACTCGATTAGTCTTTAGCGTCTTGACAGTTGGCACGAATATTGCGATCATATAAGATCAGGTAACACAGAAAAGAGTGGGAGGAAGCGAATGACAGGTGTAATTATCGTATCGCACAGTGAGAAGTTGGCCGAGGGACTAAGAGACATCGTTATGGAAATGAACGATGGCAGTGTCGAAGTAATAGCTGCCGGTGGAGCTGACGATGGTCGGATTGGTACCAATACAACAAAAATAAAAAATGCCATCGAAACCCTGGCCAAACGGGACCAGATCCTGATTTTTGTGGATTTGGGATCGGCCGTGATCTGTAGTGAAACCGCCATTGAATTATTGGAGGATGGAGAACTTGAGAAAAAGGTGCACATTGTCGATGCGCCGTTGGTTGAAGGGGTTATCGGTGGGGTGATTCAGGCCACCATTTGCAATGATCTGGAAAAAATTATTGCTACCGCCAAAGAAGGTGCAAGCCTGAAAAAGGTTCATTAACAGGTCTATTGTTTGGGAAATTTTCCCCAAACGGGGAAAAGATACCCATTATATAGAAAAAGTAATTTGTAATTGGCTTTATGAGTGGATTTCACTCTGGCATGGTTCTTGCGTTAGGTAAACGTATACAAAAATAATTTCAGGAGGAAGAAATGAAACGATTAATCAATGATCCCTATGATGTAGTTGAAGAAATGTTGGAAGGCTATGTGGCTGCCCACAAAGATCATGTGGTTCTGGATCCGGCATCTGAAGCCCAGGGTCGGGTAGTTGTCAGCAAAACAGCGAAACAAAAAGACAAGGTTGGGGTGATCATCGGCGGCGGATCTGGACATGAACCCTTATTCCTGGGATATGTGGGAAAAGGATTTGCAGATGCGGCAGTTATAGGAAATATTAATACCTCACCATCCCCTGACCCCTGTTATGCTTCGGTAAAAGCAGTGGATACTGGCAAAGGTTGCATCTATCTTTATGGAAACTATGCCGGCGATGTGATGAATTTTGATATGGGTGCTGAGAAAGCTGACGAAGAAGACAGCATCCGAGTCGAAACCGTGCTTGTTACCGATGATGTCATTTCTTCTGAAAATATTGAAGATCGTCGCGGGATCGCTGGAGATTTCTTCGTTTTTAAAGCTGCCGGAGCAAAAGCTGAAATGGGCGGCGATTTGGATGCAGTTGTGGCAGCGGCAAAAAAATGCAACGATGTCACCCGGACCATGGGTGTGGCCATGTCCTCAGCGACGCTGCCGTCAAAAGGCGGTCCTATTTTTGAAATGGAAGATGGCGATATGGAAATCGGTATGGGTATTCATGGCGAACCAGGGGTACGACGTGGCAAAATTGAGCCTGCGGACAAGGTCATCGACCAGATCATGGCACCGATTCTTGCGGATCTTCCCTACGAAAGCGGTGATGAAGTTTATGTTCTGGTCAACAGCCTGGGTGCGACACCACTGATGGATTTACATATCTGTTTCCGTCGGGTTGCCGAGATTTTGGCAGAAAAAGGCATTACGGTTTATAAATCACTAATTGGTTCCTTTGCCTCATCGATGGATATGGCGGGTATGTCGGTGACCCTGGTAAAATTGGACGACGAAATGAAAGAGCTCCTCGATTATCCCTGTGATACCCCTTATTTTAAACAGTTTTAGTTACCAAAGAAAATAACAAAGATAGCAAAAACTAATCGGGTTGATGGGAAACCATCAGCCCTTTAATTCATTGTCAGGAGAAACGTTATGAGCGATTATATTTTAAATAAAGACTATTTTATTGAGGTGATCGATGACCTCATTGTTTTGGCGGAAGAAAAGAAGGATTATTTTTCGGAGTTAGATTCAGCCATCGGCGACGGCGACCATGGTATGAATATGAGTATCGGTTTTCGGGAAGTCAGTAAAAATTTGGACTCCTGGAAAGGCGAAGACATCAACACGCTTTTCAAAAATGTGGGGACGGCCTTGTTGGATAAGGTTGGTGGAGCATCGGGTCCGCTTTATGGTGGCTTTTTTTCAAAATTTGGCGTGCCGGCCAAGGGCAAAGAAGAAGTGAACTTTGACGAATTCATCGAAATGATGGAGGCTGGGGTTGCCATTATCGAAAAACGGGGAAAAGCAGTCGTTGGCGACAAAACCATGGTTGACACCTTGAGGCCAGCGGTAAATGCACTAAGGGTCGCGTACGTTGAAGAAAAAATGGCACCTAAAGATGCCATGAAAAAAGCCCTGGAAGTGGGTTCTGCCGGCTCCGATTCAACGATCCCGATCATTGCCAAAAAAGGTCGGGCGATGCGTTTAGGCGAACGGGCTATCGGTCATCGTGATCCAGGATCAGCCTCCAGTGCCGCTATTCTTGAGATTTTCTATAAACGGATGCCGTAACTAAAGAATTGCGATAAAGCGACAAAATGATGTCCGCACATGACAGCGAGCATGTCACACCGGGGTTTCCGGTAGTTATAGCTTGAAGGTGCGGACTTTTTTTAGGCGATATAAGGGTTGGAATAAAGTCGTCGTGACAGACGGGAGAGCATAAATTTTGGTATAAAATGATGCAAAGGACTAGCAATGCACAGTGATAAAGTGTATAATAGGCTCAGATTATATTAGGAAAAGAGGACAAAAAGGAATGAAAAAAAGAAGTATATTTGGTCTGATGCTTGTTGTTGTTCTGGTCGCTGGTTTATTCGCAGGATGCAGCAGTAACACTGCAAAAACAGAAACCAACGCCAATAATGACGATAAAACCTTTGTTGTTGGTTTGGATGATTCCTTTCCACCAATGGGTTTTAGAGATGATAAGAACGAAATTGTTGGTTTTGATGTGGATTTAGCCAAAGAAGTTGGAAAACGGATGGGAATGGAAGTAGAACTTCAACCGATTAACTGGGACACAAAAGAGCTGGAACTGGATTCCGGTAATATCGATGTGATCTGGAACGGTTTAACCATAACCGATGAACGAAAAAATGCCATGGACTTTACCGTCCCCTACCTGGAAAACGATCAGGTTATTGTGGTGAAAAAAGACTCGGCAATTAAGACCAAAGCTGATCTGGCTGGAAAAAACATCGGCGTCCAAAAAGGTTCTTCAGCCTATGATGCTTTCACTGCTGACCCAATCAGCAAGGAGGCCGCAGCCTTAAATGAATATCCTGAAAATGTATCCGCCCTCAGCGATTTGTCAATCGGCCGTGTGGATGCAGTCATTGTTGACTCGATTGTGGCCCGCTACTACATTACCTCTGAAAGTGCGGAATTTGTTATTTTAAGCGAAAGCTTATCGCCAGAACTATATGGTGTTGGGATCAAAAAAGGCAATACCGAATTATTGACCCAGATCCAGGATGCCATGGATGCGATGGTTGCCGACGGAACGGCAGCTACCATCTCAACGAAATGGTTTGGTGAAGACATCATTTACAAACCATAACTTAAGAAAACAACCAGTTTCTAGAAATCGGATAGTTTCTATCCGATTTTTTTATGACTTTTACGATTAATATCATTTCATTCCTCAGGAGATTAAAATGTCAGAATTTTTTATCTATTTATCAAATATTACCATACCGATGTTGCAGGGGATGGTGATTACCCTCAGTGTTTTTGCTGTCACCATTGTCTGTTCGATCCCACTGGGTTTTTTGTTTACCTTAATGGCACGCAGCAAGGTGAAATTGGTTAAGTCATTTGCGAAGGGTTATATTTATGTGGTCCGCGGAACCCCTTTGTTGCTACAAATCATGTTTGTTTATTTTGGTCTGCCGCTACTACCGGTGGTGGGGAAGCATCTTGTTTTTGGTCGCTTTATGGCAGCTTGTATTGCCTTTTGCATGAATTATGCGGCTTATTTTGCCGAAATATTCCGGGGTGGTTTACTGGCTATTGACAAAGGTCAGTATGAAGCGGCCAAAGTCTTAGGCCTCACAAAAATAGAAACCATGATCCGGGTGGTGATTCCCCAGATGATTCGGGTCTGTTTGCCAGCGGTTAGTAATGAAACCATAACCCTGGTAAAAGATACGGCGCTGGTCACCGTTATCGGGGTGGCGGAGATTTTGCATTATGCCAAAACGGCCGTTAATCGCGACAGCGATACCTTTGCCTTTTTTGTAGCAGCGGTTTTATACCTGTTGATTAATTTTGTGATTACATTGGTATTTAAACGGCTTGAAACCAAATATGAGTTTTAGAGGAAGCATATGGAAATTATAAAAGTCAATCAACTTAATAAAAGTTTTGGAGACAATCATGTCTTAAAAGATATCTCGTTTGAAGTGAAGAAGGGCGATGTGATGGCCATCATCGGATCATCGGGATCGGGGAAATCGACCCTGCTCCGGTGCCTGATCGATTTAGAAAAGGCTGACAGCGGTGATATCATTATGGAAGGTAAACCGTTGTTAAAGGATGGCGTTTACCCCAGCCCCCCAGAGATTCGGGCGATTATCATGAAAATGGGAATGGTTTTTCAGCATTTTAATCTGTTTCCTCATCTCACCGTTCGTCAAAATCTGGAGTTGGCGCCCAAGGTGGTCAAAAAAGAAGAAGCAGTAGCAATGAACCAGCGCTGTGAAGCTTATCTAAATAAGGTCGGCTTGCTGGAACGGATTGATGCCATGCCATCGACTTTGTCCGGGGGCGAAAAGCAACGGGTGGCCATTGCCCGGGCGCTAATGATGAATCCCGATATTTTGCTCTTTGATGAGCCCACATCAGCGCTCGATCCGGAACTGACTGGTGAGGTGCTGAGTGTCATGCAAAGCCTAGCCAATGAGCACATGACCATGGTGGTGGTAACCCACGAGATGAGTTTTGCCCGGGAAGTTGCCAACAAGGTTGTCTTTATGGACTCGGGAACGATCCTTGAAGAAGGCTCGCCGGAAGACATCTTCATCCACCCTAAAGAAAAAAGAACGCAAGAATTTTTAAGTAGCGTTTTGAGAGATCAGAAAAAGAAGGTTCCTAAAAAATACCGGCTAAAAAAGTATTGCTGAGTAAAAACCGCAGGGCGAAAGAATAATTTATCAAAGATAAAGAAAGCCTTCCCAGATGATCTGGGAAGGCTTTTAAGATACAAAATAGGCTTGACAAGTTGGAAATTTTATGATAGTATTTAAAATTGCATTGGTATCTTTAAAAACAAGATTATAATGCATCCTTGACGTCAATTTTTGGGCGATCAACGAATCATTTGCGACTCGGTCATGTTAAACTGATCAAAGGGGAAACCGATTAGAGTCGGTAAATATGAAATTGATTACGGTCTAATAATAACACAAGGTGAGATGAAACACAACAGGCAAATTTGGGGTACTCCTAGGCGATACAAGTCGATATGGATAGTCCGTTGCTGAGTATTTTTGCGAGGGGTGATATTGGATGGTAATGTTGCATCCTGAAAAAGATGGTTTAAGAACACGCCAAAGCTTTTCTAAAATCAAAGAAGTTATTGAAATGCCGAACCTGATTGAGGTTCAGAAAGATTCATACAACTGGTTTATTGAAAAAGGACTCCAAGAGGTTTTTGACGATATTGATAAAATCGAAGACTACACTGGAAATCTGGTTTTAGAATTTGTGGATTATTCCATAGAGGGAAAACCGAAGTATTCAGTGGAGGAGTGTAAAGAGAGGGATCAAACCTACTTTATACCGTTAAAAGTAACAGTTCGTTTAATAAATAAGGAAAAAAATGAAGTTAAAGAGCAAAAGGTCTATATGGCCGATTTGCATAAAATGACCGACACCGGAACCTTCATTGTCAATGGAGCGGAACGGGTTATTGTCAGCCAGCTGGTCAGGTCACCAGGGGCATATTTTTCCTTGAGTCGTGATAAACTGGGTAAGAAATTATTTTCAGCCCAGGTTATTCCTAACCGTGGTGCCTGGTTGGAATACGAAACGGATTCCAATGACATCATGTACGTTAAAATTGACCGGACCCGTAAATTACCGATCACAGCGCTGATTCGCGCACTGGGTCTGGGAACCAATCAGGAAATTCTTGATTTTTACGGTGATGATTACCGACTCATCGAAACCATTAAAAAAGATGAAAATAATAATATGAAATCGACCCGGGATGGTCTAATCGAGATTTATAAACGATTGCGTCCGGGCGAACCACCAACTGTGGAAAGTGCTCAATCCCTGCTTAATTCGATGTTTTTTGACGATCGTCGCTATGACCTGGCCAAGGTCGGCCGTCATAAATACAATAAAAAACTATCACTGTCAACCCGGATTGCCGGCCAGCGAGCGGCGAATACTGTGGTAAACCCGGAAACCGGTGAAGTCTATGTTGAAGAAGGCGAAATCATCACAAACGATGTCGCCATTGATATTCAGAACACCGGGATCAACGTCGTTGACGTAAAAGTGGAAGACAAAATTGTCCGTGTCATCGGAAACGGTTTTGTCGACATTAGTGCCCAGGATCTGGCTTTTGACATCAGTGATTTGGATATCACCGAAAATGTCTGCTACGAAGTGCTAAAAGAGATCTTAGAATCGGATGCAACCGACGAGGAAAAGAAAAAATCGATTAAAAAGCGAATGGATGAGCTGGTACCGAAGCATGTACTGATTTCAGATCTTCACGCCTCCATCTCTTATATTATTGGTCTGGACTATGATATCGGCGCCATTGATGATATTGACCATTTAGGCAATCGTCGTCTGCGTTCGGTTGGCGAACTGTTGCAAAATCAGTTCCGCATCGGGTTATCGCGAATGGAACGGGTTGTTCGAGAACGAATGTCGGTTCAGGACGACGAAATATTAACCCCTCAGGGCTTAATTAACACCCGCCCGGTCAATGCTGCCTTAAAAGAATTCTTTGGTAGCTCGCAATTGTCACAATTTATGGATCAGACCAATCCGTTGGCTGAATTAACCCATAAACGACGTTTATCAGCATTGGGACCCGGCGGATTAAGCCGTGAGCGAGCCGGGTTTGAGGTTCGCGATGTTCATCATAGCCATTACGGCCGGATGTGTCCAATTGAGACCCCGGAAGGTCCGAACATCGGACTAATCGGTTCGCTTAGTACCTATGCCCGGGTTAATGAGTATGGCTTTATTGAAGCACCCTACCGGAAAGTACATAATGGCGTTGTTTCGGAAGAAATTCATTATCTGGCGGCGGATGAAGAAGGTCGCTATACCATTGCCCAGGCCAATGAGCCGCTGGATGACAATAATCGTTTTGCTCGTAAACAAGTTACCGGTCGAGCCGGCAGCAAACGTGATTTTGTATTAATTCCACCGGATCGGGTTGACTACATGGATATTTCACCAAAGCAAATCGTTTCGGTGGCGACATCGCTGATTCCCTTCCTTGAAAATGATGATGCTAACCGGGCCCTGATGGGCGCCAACATGCAACGTCAGGCGGTACCACTGCTGATTCCCAAAGCGCCGGTAATCGGTACGGGAATGGAGCATAAGGCGGCCAAGGATTCCGGAGTCTGTGTCATTGCCAGAAATGCTGGAACGGTAGAACGGGTGGAAGCTGCGGCAGTCCATATTCGTACCGATAACGGCGAGTTGGATAAATATACCCTGCTAAAATTCAAACGCTCCAATCAGGGCACCTGTATGAATCATAAACCTTTGGTCAACAAAGGGCAATACGTACAGGCGGGAGAAATCATTGCCGATGGTCCGTCCACTGAAATGGGCGAACTGGCTCTGGGTCGTAACATTCTGATGGGTTTTATGACCTGGGAAGGTTACAACTACGAGGATGCGATCCTGATTAATGAAAAATTACTTAAAGAAGATGTTTTCACATCGATTCATATTGAAGAATTTGAAGCCGAAGCCCGAGAAACCAAGCTGGGACCGGAAGAAATCACTCGGGATATTCCCAATGTCAGTGAAGATGCGTTGAAGAACCTGGACGAACGCGGGATTATCTTTGTCGGTGCTGAGGTTAAATCCGATGATATCCTGGTTGGAAAAGTCACACCTAAGGGTGAAACGGATCTATCGGCAGAAGAAAAACTGCTGCGTGCCATTTTTGGTGAAAAAGCCCGGGAAATCCGGGATACATCCCTAAAAGTTCCCCATGGAGAATCCGGAATTGTCCTGGATGTTAAGGTCTTCTCGCGGGAAAATAAAGATGAAGATTTAAAACCGGGGGTTAATACTCTGGTGCGGGTTCTGATTGCAGTTAAACGTAAGATCTCCGTCGGCGATAAAATGGCTGGTCGTCATGGAAATAAAGGGGTAATTTCCCGAATCCTTCCCGAAGAAGATATGCCCTTTATGCCGGATGGAACGGCCCTTCAGATTGTACTTAATCCTTTGGGGGTTCCTTCGCGAATGAACATTGGTCAGGTTTTAGAAGTCCATCTGGGACTGGCGATGCGAACCATTGGCTGGCATATTGCGACTCCGGTTTTTGATCCCGCCAATGAAGATGACATCATGGAATTACTGGGTCAGGCGGGTTTGCCGGAAGATGGTAAGATTCAACTTTATGACGGACGCAGCGGCGAGCCCTTTGATAATAAGGTCACCGTTGGTTATATGTATATTCTTAAACTTCACCATTTGGTTGATGATAAAATGCATGCTCGTTCAACCGGGCCATACTCCTTAGTGACGCAGCAGCCGTTGGGTGGTAAAGCTCAATTTGGTGGCCAGCGTTTCGGAGAAATGGAAGTTTGGGCCTTAGAAGCCTACGGTGCCGCCCATACCCTGCAGGAAATTTTGACGATCAAGTCAGATGACGTGGTCGGCCGGGTTAAAGCCTACGAATCGATTGTTAAAGGCGAGAATATTCCCAAGCCGGGGATACCGGAATCGTTTAAGGTTCTGATGAAAGAATTCCAGAGTTTAGGTCTGGATGTGAACATCTTAAATGATCAGGAAATGATTAAGGTTCTTGATGATGAGATGGATGAGCGGGATCCCCTGGAAGAATTGGCCATTGAAATTGGCAGCACCGAAATTTCCGAAGCTGGAGATGACGTGAAATTGGAAGATAGCTTCCAGATTAAGAGCATTGATGATGACGAAGACGACGACTTATTTCAGTAACAATAAATTTATAAAAGAAGGGAGCGAAGCCATTTGTTAAACGAGGAATTCACCTTCAAATCCTTACAAATCGGATTGGCCTCACCTGAAAAAATCAGAGAGTGGTCACGTGGAGAAGTTAAAAAACCGGAAACGATTAATTATAGAACCCTGAAACCAGAAAAAGAGGGTCTGTTTTGTGAAAAGATTTTCGGACCTCAGAAAGACTGGGAATGTAATTGTGGTAAATACAAGCGTATTCGCCATAAGGGCATTGTCTGTGAAAACTGTGGGGTTGAAGTAACCAAGGCTAAGGTTAGACGTGAGCGGATGGGGCATATTGAATTGGCCTCTCCGGTTTCGCATATCTGGTATTTTAAAGGAATCCCCAGTCGAATGGGGCTGATCCTTGAAATGTCGCCGAGAAATCTGGAAAAAATAATTTACTTTGCCGCTTATGTGGTCACTGATCCGGGCGAAAGCAATTTTGATTTCAAACAAATCCTGACTGAGGCCGAATATAAAGAAGCAAAAGGCCAATTTGGCAATAAATTTACCGCCAGCATTGGTGCTGAAGCGATTCAGGAACTGTTAAAATTGGTTGACCTGGATCAGGAATCAGCAGTGCTCAAAGAAGAACTCAAAGGCAGTTCGGGTCAGAAAAAAATCCGGATAGCCCGACGACTAGAGGCGGTAGAAGCATTCAGAAATTCCACCAATCGTCCAGAATGGATGATTTTAGAAACGATTCCGGTTATTCCGCCAGAATTGCGGCCAATGGTACAGCTCGATGGGGGACGTTTTGCCACCTCAGATTTAAATGATTTATATCGACGGGTGATTAATCGAAATAATCGTTTGCTTAAATTGCTGGAACTGGATGCACCCGATATCATCGTTCAAAATGAAAAACGGATGCTTCAGGAAGCGGTTGATGCCTTGATTGACAATGGTCGACGCGGCCGCGCCGTTACCGGGCCGGGTAACCGCCCCTTTAAATCCCTGAGTGATATGTTAAAAGGTAAACAGGGACGCTTCCGTCAGAACCTTTTAGGAAAACGGGTTGACTACTCTGGCCGTTCGGTTATCGTTGTCGGACCAGAACTGAAAATGTATCAATGTGGACTCCCGAAAGAGATGGCGATTGAACTCTTTAAGCCCTTTGTGATGCGTGAATTGGTGGGACGAAATCTGTCCCAAAATATTAAAAGTGCCAAAAAGATGGTCGAAAAACTGGATCCCATGGTTTGGGATGTGCTGGAAGATGTTATTCAGGAACATCCGGTGCTGTTAAACCGTGCTCCGACCCTTCATCGACTGGGTATTCAGGCTTTTGAGCCGATTCTGGTTGAAGGTAAGGCGATTAAGCTCCATCCTCTGGTTTGTACGGCTTACAATGCCGACTTTGATGGCGATCAGATGGCTGTCCATGTGCCCTTGTCGGTTGAAGCTCAGGCGGAAGCGCGTTTCCTGATGCTGGCTTCCAATAATATCCTTAAACCACAGGATGGTACAGCGGTTGTTGCGCCCACCCAGGATATGATTTTAGGAACCTACTATATGACCATTTATAAAACAGATGGTAAAGGAACGGGTAGTGTCTTCAGAGATCTGGATGAAATGGAAATGGCTTACTTTAACAAGGATGTTGATCTTCATTCCCTGGTTAAGGTTCGGATAGTTAAAGAAATTGACGGTGAAATGATGACCCGTCTGGTTGATGGCACCGTTGGACGATTTATCTTCAATACCATTATTCCCCAAAATTTAGGTTTTGTTAAACGGGAAACCATTGAAGAAAAATTTGCCTTAGAAGTTGACCGGCAGGTTAATAAGAAAGTGTTATCGGAAATTGTTGAACGCTGCTATAAAACCTATGGGCCCACTAAAACATCTGAAGTACTCGACGAAATCAAGCGCTTAGGTTTTAAATTCTCGACCAGAGGCGCCATTACCGTTGGAGTCAGCGATATGGAAGTTCCAAAGAACAAAGAGGAAATCCTATCCCAGGCCGACGACAAGATTACTGAAAACATGACGCTTTATCGGCAAGGTTTTATCAGTGATGAAGAACGTTACAATAACGTTGTTGAGATCTGGAACAAAGCGACTGACGAGGTTACCGATGCTCTGCTTAATCACCTTGAAGCGCTCAATCCGATTAACATGATGGCGGATTCCGGGGCCCGAGGTAGTAAGAACCAGATTCGGCAGTTAGCTGGGATGCGTGGTCTGATGGCCAACCCAAGTGGTCGCATCATCGAATTGCCGATCCGATCAAACTTCCGTGAAGGACTAAATGTACTGGAGTTCTTCTCCTCCACTCATGGGGCCCGAAAAGGGTTGGCGGATACCGCTCTGCGTACCGCCGACTCGGGTTACTTGACACGGCGTCTGGTTGATGTCAGCCAGGATGTGATTGTCCGAGAAGATGATTGCGGCACCACGCGGGGTTATGAAGTATCTACCATAAATGATCACGGCGAAATTATTGAGACTCTGCAGGAACGACTGGTTGGTCGCTATGCCTTTGAAGATGTGATCGATCCGAAAACGGGTGAAGTATTAGCTCCCGGTGGTGAGATCATTTCAACGGAAATGGCTCAGGCGATTGATAAAGCCGGAATTGAAAAAGTACTCATTCGGGCGGCCTTTAATTGTCAATCAAAATATGGTGTCTGTAAGACCTGTTACGGAGTGGATTTAACCACCTGGCGACCGGTTGAAATCGGTGAAGCGGTTGGTATTATTGCGGCCCAGTCCATCGGTGAACCGGGTACCCAGCTGACCATGCGTACCTTCCATACTGGTGGGGTGGCCTCGGCTGACGATATCACTCAGGGTCTTCCCCGTATTGAAGAGCTTTTTGAAGCCCGAAAACCAAAAGGCCAGGCGATTATTTCAGAAATCGACGGTCGGGTAGAAATACAAGATACCCAGAAAAAAACCGAAGCCGTTGTTACTGGCGCTGATGGTGATATGAAAGTCTATCTCATTCCTTATGGCTCACGACTTCGGGTTCATACCGGCGATCAGGTTATTGCCGGGGATGAAATAACCGAAGGTTCCATTAACCCCAGTGATATTTTAAGGATTCAGGGCATTGACCATGTTCAACAATACTTGCTTCAGGAAGTACAGAAAGTTTACCGGATGCAAGGGGTACACATTGGCGATAAGCATTTGGAGGTCATTATCCGTCAAATGCTTAGAAAAGTTAAAATCGAAAACCCTGGTGATACGGCATTATTGGCCGGTAGCCTGGTTGATATTTTTAATTTTGAAGATGAAAACACGGCTGCCCGGGAAGCTGGAGCAGAAGAAGCTACCGCCAGTCGGGAACTGCTGGGAATCACCAAAGCTTCTTTGGCGACTGACTCGTTCTTATCCGCAGCATCCTTCCAGGAAACCACCCGCGTTCTTACCGACGCCGCCATCAAAGGCAAGGTTGATCCACTGATTGGACTCAAAGAAAATGTTATTATCGGACAATTGGTGCCTGCTGGTACCGGCGTGAAGATGTATGGTGACATTGATTTGGTCTATGAACGGGAAGAAGAAGATGTATATGAAGATATGATCGAAGAAGAGACCGTCACTGAATCACTGGATATTGTCTTTGATGATGATATTTTAAACGCCTATGTTGAAGAAGAACAGGAAGAAACAGAAGATGCGATCATTACTGATTTGGACATCTTTGACCTGGATTTTTTAACGAAAGAATAATTCTTGACATTTAAGACACAAACATGTATAGTTATTAGGTGTGTTTAGAGAAAAACCACAAACAGCAAGAAGGAGGATCCGATGAATCAATTTGTTGATGTTTCAAAAGTGATTGGAATGAAGCAAACTCTTAAGGCTGTGAAAGAAGGCAACGCAATCAAAGTTATTTTGGCAGAAGATACCGATGAAAAGATCAAAAAAAGCATTGTAGAATGCTGTGATCAGTATCAGATCGCACTCGAACGGGTTGAAACCAAGGTTGGACTCGGAAAAGCCGGTGGGATTGATCGGGCAGCAGCCGTGATTGCCATTATCAAATAAAACGAATCGGGGTTGCCTTTAACGCAGCCCTGGTTCCATCAAAAGTCATTAATAGTCGTTTCGATTATTGATATATTTTTATTAAAAGGAGGTGCAGGACTAAATGCCTACAATTAATCAGCTTGTAAAAAATGGAAGAAAACGCATGGAAGAAAAAACAAAAACCCCAGCGTTGAAAGCAAACCCTCAAAAAAGAGGCGTATGTACAGCAGTTAGAACATCCACACCAAAGAAACCAAACTCAGCGCTTAGAAAAATCGCCAGAGTTCGTCTCGTTAACGGAATGGAAGTAACAGCCTATATTCCCGGTGTTGGCCACAACTTACAAGAACATAGTATTGTTCTTATTAAGGGTGGACGTGTCAAGGATTTACCAGGGGTACGTTATAAAATTATCCGTGGTGCGCTTGATACCGCTGGTGTTGATGCTCGTAGACAAGCTCGATCCAAATATGGGGCCAAAAAGCCTAAAAAGTAGTAGTGCATAGTGCTGCATATTCAAGCGCTCGTATAAATCGATCGAGACCAAATATATGTTAGAGACGCTATACGCACAACAACGAAATGTTGGATGTCGAGTACCGATGAACATAAAAAAATGTTAAGGAGGGAAGTAAAGTGCCTAGAAAAGGACCTGTTCCAAAAAGAGAAGTTTTACCTGATCCTATTTACGGAGATATTGTTGTAACGAAGTTAGTCAACAATATCATGTTAGATGGGAAAAAAGGTGTTGCCCAAAAAATCGTTTACGATGCATTTGAAAAAGTTAATGAAAAAACTGGCAAAGATGCCCTGGAAGCATTCCAGGAAGCTTTAGCTAATATCACACCTGTACTGGAAGTTAAAGCACGCCGAGTTGGTGGTGCAACCTACCAGGTACCAATGGAAATCAGAACTGAACGTAAACAAGCTTTAGGGCTTCGTTGGTTAGTTACTTATTCCAGAAAAAGATCTGAAAAAACCATGAAAGATCGTTTAGCTGGAGAAATTATGGATGCACTCAATAACAGTGGTGCCGCCGTTAAGAAAAAAGATGATACCCACGCTATGGCTGAAGCCAATAAAGCTTTTGCACATTATCGTTGGTAATCCATGTATAGAAATAAGAGAGGAAAGCATCTGTGTCAAGAGAATATAGTTTAGATAAAACAAGAAATATAGGTATTATGGCACATATTGATGCAGGAAAAACGACTACCACCGAAAGAATTCTGTTCTATTCCGGGAAAATCCATAAAATTGGAGAAACCCATGATGGGGTTTCCCAAATGGACTGGATGGAACAAGAACAAGAAAGAGGTATTACCATTACCTCGGCAGCAACCACGTGTTTTTGGAATAACAACCGTATCAATATCATTGATACACCAGGCCACGTTGATTTTACCGTAGAAGTTGAGCGATCTTTGAGAGTTCTTGATGGAGCGGTTGCTGTATTTTGTGCAAAAGGTGGCGTTGAGCCTCAATCAGAAACAGTTTGGCGACAAGCCGATAAATATCATGTTCCCAGAATGGCTTATATCAATAAAATGGACATTACCGGAGCGGACTTTTATAATGTACTGAAGATGATGGAGGATCGTTTAAGCACGAATCCTGTTCCAATTCAATTACCTATTGGCAAAGAAAGTGACTTTGTGGGGATCATCGATCTCCTGATTATGAAAGCCATAATTTATAAAGATGATTTGGGCGAAGAAATTGAAATCATCGATATTCCTGAAGACATGCGTGAGCTGGCTGACGAGTATCGTGAAAAAATAATTGAGTCGATCTCTGATTATGACGAAAGCATCATGGAAAAATTCCTTGAAGGCGAAGAAGTTGGTCTTGATGAATTAAAAGCAGCGATTCGACTGGCGACTTTGAATGTTGATATTATTCCCGTTGTTTGTGGTTCATCTTATAAAAACAAAGGTGTTCAATTAGTGTTGGATGCAATTGTTGACTACATGCCTTGCCCATTGGATGTTCCGGCGATCACTGGGATCAATCCAGATACCGAAGAAGAAGACAGCCGAAAAGCAAGCGATGATGAACCATTTTCAGCACTCGCTTTTAAAATCATGACCGATCCATTTGTTGGAAAGCTGGCATTCTTCCGTGTATATTCCGGAAGTATCGAATCTGGTTCTTATGTTTTCAACTCCTCTAAGGGAAAAAGAGAACGTCTTGGCCGAATTCTGCAAATGCATGCTAACCACCGTGAAGAGATTACCACTGTTTATACCGGTGATATCGCTGCCGCGGTTGGTTTAAAAGATACTTCAACAGGGGATACCTTGTGTTCAGACAAGGCGCCCATTATTCTTGAGTCGATGGAATTCCCGGAACCGGTAATCCATGTCGCCATAGAACCAAAAACAAAGGCCGGCCAGGAAAAAATGAGTACCGCTTTAGCAAAACTGGCTGAAGAAGATCCTACGTTCAGAACGCGTACCGATGAAGAAACGGGTCAAACCATTATCTCAGGAATGGGTGAGCTTCACCTTGACATTATCGTTGACCGAATGCTTCGTGAATTTAAAGTGGAAGCCAATGTTGGGGCACCTCAGGTGGCCTACAAAGAATCCATTACCAAAGCAGTTGATGCTGAGGGTAAATTTGCCCGTCAATCGGGTGGTCGTGGTCAATATGGTCACTGTCTTATCCGGATGGAACCAGTTGAACCGGGAACCGGATATATCTTCGAAAACAAGACCGTTGGAGGATCGATTCCAAAAGAATTCATCAACCCAATTAATCAGGGGATTGAAGAAGCCATGCGTAATGGTGTTTTAGCTGGATATCCTGTACTCGATCTTAAGGTTATCGTATATGATGGTTCTTACCATGATGTGGATTCATCAGAAATGGCCTTTAAGGTTGCCGGGTCGATGGCGTTTAAAAACGGTATGAGAAAAGCCGATCCGGTTATCTTAGAACCAGTATTTAAACTTGAAGTCGTCATTCCAGAAGAATACATGGGCGATGTCATGGGCGATATCAGCTCGCGACGTGGTCGTGTTGAGGGTATGGAAATGCGTGGTGGTGCACAGATCATTAAAGGGATGGTGCCACTGTCAGAAATGTTTGGATATGCAACAACACTAAGAAGTAAAACTCAGGGCCGTGGTGTTTACACCATGCAGTTCTCACACTATGAAGCAGTTCCTAAATTTATTTCAGAAGAAATAATTGAAGGACGTAAATAATAGCAAAGCTATAAAATAAATTTTAAGGAGAAGAACAAATGGCAAAGTCAAAATTTGAAAGAAATAAGCCCCATGTAAATGTTGGAACAATTGGTCACGTCGATCATGGTAAAACAACATTAACAGCGGCAATCACATCTGTACTTAATAAGCGATTTGGAACAGGGGAAGCCGTTGCATTTGAAAACATCGATAAAGCCCCAGAAGAAAGAGAACGTGGGATCACGATTTCAACCGCTCACGTAGAATATGAAACAGCAGTACGTCACTATGCTCACGTTGACTGCCCGGGCCATGCCGATTATGTTAAGAACATGATTACCGGTGCTGCTCAAATGGACGGCGCGATCCTGGTTGTTAGCGCTGCCGATGGTCCAATGCCACAGACCCGTGAACATATCCTGTTAAGCCGTCAGGTAGGCGTACCATACATCGTTGTTTTCTTAAACAAAGTCGATATGGTCGATGACGAAGAATTACTGGAATTAGTTGAAATGGAAGTGCGTGAACTGCTTGACGAATATGAATTCCCAGGCGACGATACACCAATCATTGCCGGATCGGCTTTAAAAGGTCTGGAAGATCCCGATGGCCCATGGGGAGACAAGATTGTTGAACTGATGACTGCTGTTGACGAATGGATTCCTGATCCTGTTCGTGATACTGAAAAACCATTCCTGATGCCAGTCGAAGATGTTTTCTCAATCACCGGCCGTGGTACCGTCGCAACTGGACGGATCGAACGTGGGATTGTTAAAGTCGGCGAAGAAGTTGAAATTGTCGGTATTCACGATGTTCGCAAAACAGTCGTAACCGGAATCGAAATGTTCCGTAAATTACTGGACGAAGGACGATCAGGGGATAACGTTGGGGCATTACTGCGTGGTGTTGACCGAACTCAAATCGAACGTGGACAGGTACTGGCTAAGCCCGGTTCCATCAAACCACATACCCACTATATGTCAGAAGTATATGTCTTAACCAAAGAAGAAGGCGGACGTCATACCCCATTCTTTGACGGCTATCGACCACAGTTCTACTTTAGAACAACGGATGTAACGGGTGTTATCAAATTACCAGAAGGTGTTGAAATGGTTATGCCAGGGGATAACGTGCAAATGGAAATCACCCTGATTACCCCAATCGCCATCGAAGAAGGTTTACGTTTCGCGATTCGTGAAGGCGGTCGTACCGTTGGTTCTGGTGTTGTAGCTAAAATGTTGGCTGATTAATTTCGCCGCGTAAGATACATTATAAAGTATGAAAAAAACAATATTTGAGCGATGCTGTTTGATCAGTTCGACAGCGTAAGGTAAATACAAATAGTCGTTATTTTTTCCCGCCTCTCCAGTAGAGGCGGTTTTTTTATGGGCATAAGAAAACTCTGTTCGAAGTTGTTTTGCAATTATGATAGAATAGAAGAATAAATTTAGTTGGGGGAAAAAAGTAAATGAAGAAGTACATCAGTGTAGCCATTCGTGATAAGGTGGAATCAACCGGAAATGACTATAATAAAGGTTTTCGGAAATGTAGAGCAGAAGAATTGGCCCAGGAAATTGATGTCGTCTGTAACGACTATGATGAAAAAGGCTATGATCTTTTCACAATTGTGCCCATTGTTCAAGGGCAGCATATCGTTTTTTCCAGTGATGGTAGTTGGGCAAACAGTGTTACAGAAGGTGTGATTATCACGTTTAGAGCAAAGTAATCATTAAAAAAGGTCTATTCAGAGTATTTCTGAATAGACCTTTTTTAGATCAGCAATTTGATTTCTGAAAAATCGTGTTCGCGAAAGAACAGTAACGCTTCATAGCTGACACGATAGATTGACTTCTGTGGAACACCCAAACAGCGGGCAGTATTGGTGATAATAAGAATCGAAAAATCTTCCACCGGCATTTTTATCCGGGCTTCACAAAAAGCTCGTGTGAGTTCGCGACGAGCGCCAAAATCTGCAATTAGCAGGGCATCAAATTCAATGGGACGAATACGTAAATTATAATCGTTAACAAAGTCATGATAGATTTCACCCATTTTTCCATGAAGAAAAGGATAAAGTGAGTCGTTTTTAGAAATCTCATAATAAAAATTATTGACGTGTGGATCACTGAGTAGATGATGATACCAGACCATGGTTAAATAGAAATGCTTTTCAAAGGCATTAATGGGCTTATATCCGATCAATTTTTCTTTTAGTGCCTCGTGGATGGAAATGAGATAATCATCAAATATTTTTGCAATAAAGGTGTCCTTTGTTGCAAAATGATAGGTCATGGAACCTAAAGTTGTATCAGAACGATCAGCAATTTGTTGAATCGTAGTGGCATTGTAACCCTGAGAGTAAAAAAGTTCTTTGGCGCTCTGATAGATACGTTCCTTGGTCATCTCACCCTTAGTCATTTTTCGCATAAGTAATCTCCTTAAAAGCATATGTAGCATAGCAATTTTAGCATTAAGTGAGAAAATAAACAAGGAAAAATCCAAAAGATTTAAATAGAAAAAAAAAATAAAGCAATATTACTACAAAAACAGTAAAACAAACTTTATTTAATAAAAAATGCTTGACAAAATCGTTGTAAAGGGTTACTATTTTAGTAAGTCTTCGTAATATTACTGAATGAACGATACAATTAAGGTAAAAGTCCGGAAATTTTACTTTAGTTAAAATTTAAAATTTTGAGGAGGCTCTTATTATGGAAAAAAAACCCTTAAGTTCAGGGCTTAAGAAATTATTTGGTATTGGGGATCTTGGTTTTACACTGATGTCGAATGTTGAAGTATTTTATTTTGCATATTTTTTAACAAACATTGCAAAATTTGATTTGGGAACTACTGCAATAATTATGACCTTAACAAGTACAGTAGATATGGTATTGTCACCTTTTTATGGTGGATTTATTGATGCTCTTAAACCAATGAAATGGGGAAAATACAGATCGTGGTTGTTGGTAATACCACCAATTGTTGTCGTTCTCTATACAATGATGTTTACGGTTATTGGCACTGGAATCGTACCAATGGTTATCATTTGTGTCGCTTTCATTACTTCACATGTGGCTTGGAACTTCTCGTACGTTGCTAATATAGCACTAATTCCAACAATATCAACAACACCAGAAGATCGAACACAATTATCTGCAACACGAGGTGCTTATGCAAATGTTGGGAAAATTATTTTCTCAGCAATGGGCTTAGCCACTATTTTATGGGTTGGTGAATTAGTCAAAAACCCAATACTTGGGTTCACTATTTCGGCATTCGCAATGGCATGTGTTTACTGGTTAGGCTATTTCATTCACTTCAAACTGACTAGTGGATATGAAGTAACATATGAAAATGCTGCTGCAAATGCGAATACTCCAAAAAAAGAAAAAATATCCATGGGCGATATGGCTAGATCATTGGTTCAGAATCCACATTTGTTAGTGTTACTTTTAGCAGATGTCGCACGTTGGACAGTTAACTTTGTCTGTGCCGGTTCGGCAGTATACTTCTTTACCTATGTCGCAAACGATGTTGCAATGTTTAGTATATATTTGTTGGTTGCAAATATTATGGCGGTAATTGGCTCATATTTAAGTAAATATGTTGCCGCAAAACTGTCAACACGAACTGCGGCACTGATTGGTTGCTACGGTCTAGGGGTATTCTTGATCGGCTGTCAATTCGTTGTTGGTAATATCATGCTTGTCCTAATCGTCCTTTCATGTGCTCAGTTCTTCTTAGGATTCCTTTACGCATTGATGGTTGCTTTATACGGCGATGCATCGATATACAGTGAATGGAAAACAGGAAAAGCAGCATCAAGCTGGGTTATGGGATTATCGAATTTACCATTGAAACTTGCTATCTTCATCAAAGGTTTAATCATACCGGCAATGCTGGCTGCCGCAGGATTCGTTGCACAAATGGATCCGGCTACTGCTACACCGGAATTAAAAGCTGGTATTACGACTTTATTCTGTACAATCCCAGGTTGTACGGTCCTTGCTGGTGCGGTTCTGTTAACCTTTGGATACCGCTTAACGACAGAAAAAGTGTTACAATATCAGAATGAAATAGACGCAAGGAAAAAAATAACAGAATAGTAGACGTAAAGAAGATGACATTAAAATAATTACATAACAAATAAGAAGCCATATTCAAATCAATTGATAGGCTTCTTATTTATTTCATGAGATGAATAGCGATACTGTTGGCTAAAAAAAACTATTATCTTTAAACTATGATTGAGGTGGATTATGAATAAAAAACAGATCATCGGATTGATTATTAGCATTGCTGTGCTGATGGCCGCTTTTTTTCTACCCATACCAATGGGTCTGACCGATAAGGGACTGATAACCATTGGCCTGCTGCTGTTCTTTTTAAGCATGTTGATTACTGAGGCGCTGCCAGTTGGAGTTATTTGTTTCCTATGTCTGGCGCTATTACCAATGCTGGGGGTCACAAAAAATCTGACCGCCGGACTAAGTGGATTTACCAACACGATCTTATTTTTTGTCCTGGCTTCATTTGGACTCGCGGAGGCGGTGGCCTCAACGCCGATTGTCCAACGGATCTTGCATGCTCTGCTTAAAAAATTTGGTAAGGATGTTAAAACCTGTGTCCTGGCGATCATGGTTGCTGGAGCTATCGTATCTTCGATTGTCACGGATGTACCATCAGTAGTCGTTTTTATGGGTATCGGAGCCAGTTTTCTCAAGCTTTTCGTCAATAAAGCAGATCGTCAGCAAACAGCAAAATCATTAATGATAGGAATTCCGATAGCGGTGATGCTGGGGGGACTGATGACGCCAGCTGGCAGCGGCATTAACATATTAACCATTGGACTACTGCAAAATCTGGCGGGAATCCAGATTACCTTTATCCAGTGGATGGTTTGCAGCATTCCCATTGTGATGGTAATGGTACTGCTGGCCTGGTTTGTTCTGACAAAAATATTTCCGCCAGCAGAAATTGAACAGACTGAGATTCAAGCATACATGACGACAATTGAAGTGAAGGAGAAAGTCAGCAGCAGAGAGCTTAAAGTTATTTTTATCGGATTAGGCATGATTACGTTCTGGCTGCTCAGCTCATTCTTTCCGGCTATTGAAGTGACTGTAGTAGCCTTATTTGGTTGTGTCTGCTTCTTTTTACCGGGCATAAAGATTCTCACCTGGGAGCGATACATGAAAGCAGTGAGCTGGACTTCCTTTATCTTGATTGGGACGGTTTTATGTATTGCCAACACAATTGTTGCAAACGGTGTCAGCGATTGGTTTGTAACCTATATCCTGCCATCATCGTTATCATTTTCAATTATGGAAGGGGTATTTTTTGTAGCAGTACTGAGTTTTGTTATTATGCTGATTGTTCCTGTGGCACCCGCCTTGATCGGCGTTTTGACGCCGGTCATTATCAGCCTGGCAGCAACCACCGGTATCAATCCGGCGCTGCTGATCATTACCTTGGGACTATGTGCCGGTAACTGTTATTTATTCCCGATTGACACGATTCCTTTGATTACCTATACAGCTGGCCATTATAAGATGACCGATATGCCAAAGGCTACTGTCTGGCTCCAATTGGCTTTTATCGGATTAGCCACACTCTGGCTGCCGATTGTCGGAAATCTGATTGGACTGGTATAAAAAATAATCTGTATCATGGCTAGTCAGATTTCTGTCTGTTTTTTAATTGTTAAGACCATTATAATGAACCGGATGAATGGTCAAAGGTTAGATTAAAGTAATTGTAAGACAAGGTTCCAATGCATTGTGTTAAAATAAAATTAAAGTTCAGTTAATGTAGTAACAGGGGCGATTATATATCGATCGGGGAATAAGCAGGTATATAAAGCTTTTGTAATTGAAGTTCGGCGAGCTGCAGTGACAGGAAAAATCGTGGAATAATATGAGCGATAAAAAAAGAAAACGCTAGTCTAGCGTTTTCTTTTTTTAAACATCATTTTAATATCAAGGAAAGGCATTTGTAATAAGTGTTAGGCAACCATTTCTTTGGCTTTAACAGCCGCGCTACCAGCATCAGGAGCAAATCCGTCAGCGCCGATTTCAGCTGCATATTCTGGGGTTACAGGTGCGCCACCAACAATAACTTTTACATCCAGACCGCTGGCTTTGATCGTTTCGACCGCTTCTTTAAGTGCTGGCATGGTTGTCGTTAACAAACCGGAACAAGCAACCAGGGTGACGTTTTCGTTCTCTTTGATGGCTTCTACAAAGCGTTCTGCAGGTACATCAACACCCAGGTCAACCATGGTGAATCCGGCGCTTTCGATCATCATCGAAACCAGGTTTTTGCCAATATCATGTAAATCGCCGGCAACGGTTCCAATGATACAGGTGCCCAGGGAGGCGGAAGTGTCTCCGGCTAACAGTGGACGCAACACATCAACGCCTTTAGCCATCGCTTTAGCAGCGATTAACATTTCAGGAACGAAGATTTCTCCGGAAGAGAACTTTTCGCCAACAACGCTCATGGAATCAACCATTGCTTGCAGGATTTCGCTTGCTGGACTGCCTTCGTCTAAGGCTTCCTGAACTAATCCGGGAATCAGTTTTGTTTTACCAATTTCTACTTTTGCTTTTACTTCTTCAATTTTTGACATCTTTTTTCTCCTGTTCAGTCATTTATTTTTAAATGGTATCAATAGCCAGTCAGCAAATTGTGTGATCCGCTGACCGAATTTGTTGTGGTGTATTAGTTAAATTAAATCGACTATTTCTTCTGACCGAAGATCCCTTCGCGATAAGCGCCGATGTATTCCATGCAGTAGTCATCTTCGCCGAGCAAAGCTTCGGTGGCAAAGATAATACCCATTAAGTCACCATTCGTTGGGTCAAGAATGGCGCTGTCCAGACCGGCATTCATAGCCAGGACGGTAAAGCCCATGTTGACCATTTTTCGGGCGGGCAGGTTGAAGGAAATATTACTGACGGCGCCAGTAACATGAATGGTCGGATATTGTTCTTTAATACTGCGAATCACTTCGACGACCATGGCAATCCCGTCTTCTGAGGTACACAGCATTTCAACTAATGGATCAATGTGCATCCGGGAAGGATCAATGCCATATTCTTTAACTTTAACCATTAAATCGGCAAATACATCCAGACGGTCTTTGGCTGTTTTAGGAATCCCTTTGTCACTGTTAAGCAGTGCCACACAGTCCCATTTAGTATCAGCGATCGCTTTAAAAGCAGCGTCAATTTTGTCGCCTTCTAATGAAACGGAATTAAATAAACCGGGTTTGTTACAGTATTTCATGGACTCAATACAGGTATACACATTGGGGCTGTCCACCGCAATGGGGGTATCTGTGACTTCCTGAACCAGATCAATTAACCATTTCATGGTTTCCAGTTCGATATCATCATCAACTGATGCGCAAACATCAATGTAATCCACACCGGCTTCGGTTTGAATCTTGGCCAGATTCTTGATGAATTCTCCATCTTTTGCGGCAATGGCTTTTGCGGTAGACGGAATGGCACCGTTAATTTTTTCTCCGATAATAATCATTTTACTCTTACCTCCTGGTAATATTAGTTTTATAAAAATTTAATTCCTTGGGGAAGGATGTATTTAGAACATTTCCTTGCTCATTTTATCGATGGCGACATCACTTGCTTCATATACGCCGGGGAAAGAGCTGACGCCCATACCTTGGCAGGCACCAGGAATGAAATAAAGCTTTCCGCATTCGTGGCATGCGCGAGTAAATTCTTCTTCAACTTGCTCTTTAGTCCATGCCGGATGATCGATTACACCACTGTGAACCCCACCCATAAAGGTGATTTTTCCGCCGTACTCTTTGATCATTTTAGGCATATCGTTGGTTGTCATAACACCCTGCCAGATATCAATACCCATTTCGATCATATAAGGGACTAAGGTTGCTGCGTAGCTGTCGCTATGGTGAACAATCAGTTCCACGCCGTTTTCTTTATAGAATCCGTAAATTTTCTTATAGGCTGGTAAGAAAAACTCTTCAAACATGGCTGGAGATAAGAATGTGGAAATTTGACTGCCCCAATCGTCATGGTGGAAAATGACTTCTGGTTTAAGGTGAGTCACTAATTCTTTAGCATAGGCCAATTCAAACTCAGTAATATAGTCAATTAGTTCGACCATAGCTTCAGGCTCTTCATAAAAACTCATTAAAGCATTTTCCATACCCATTAGGTAGTGAGTCAGTTCAAAAACTCCGGGAGCAATAAATGCGGTAACGTACTTATTGTCATGATCAACAGCTTTGGCGTCGGCAATGGCTTTTTCCCAGGCTTCAGCAGGGAAAACAACATTTGGCGCTTTGACATAATCTCGCCATTCCGTTACATCTTTTAATAGAATGTGATCGGCATCGTGGACAGGAAAAGAACCAAGTTGACCTTCAGGCCAGCGAATGGTGACACCCCATTCATTGACAACTTCTTCGCCCATTGCTGGTTTGATTCGGCAAGATGGCACGCTCATGATCATTTGCATAAATTCAAATTGTTTAACAAAACGATCCGGATTTCCCCCTGTGAGGACTTCTTTCAAATTTTCTTTTACAGTTAACATCGTGTGTAGCCTCCTTAAAATTTACATAGAATGAGTAATTGATCAGTTCCTGGCAAAGTTGCGGATAATCAGTGCAATAGTGACGGGGTAATAATAAAAAGCCTGATTGGTCGCGAACAAATTAAAAACTAATATTAGTATTAAGTATTTTATTTACTGTTATTTTAGTAAATGCACTTATCTTTACTGCAATTATAAACGGTTGCAGCATTTTTGTCAATGACTATTTTAGTAAATGTGTAGGATTTATGTTTTTTTCTTAAAGAAAACAAGTAAAACATCAGAATTATAAATTTGAGTCCGAGCCGTTTTTCTGAGGCAATAAAAAGACAGTGGCTCACAGTTATTTTAATTTGAGCCACTGTTGATAGTGAGAAGCGTTTATTTGGCGAGACTAATTTTTTGAGGAGAACGAAAGACTAGTCGGTATGCTTTGAAATATAATCGACGATTTCGTTTTTTCCCACCCGGTTAACACCGCTGTGTTCGACATCAAAACCGGAATCAATTTCATGGCCGAGGACGCGTTCCATCACTTCAGCAACCCTGGGACGGCAGAAGGTTCCCTGGCACCAACCGAATCCAGCGCGGGTGCGCCTTTTTATCCCATCGACGGTAGTCACGGTAATACCCCGATTCATAGCATCAATAATGGTGGCTTCACTCACCTGTTCACAGCGACAAATTATTTTCTCGGGGCTAGAATCAATATCCACGAAAGGCGTTATTTCTTTAAGTGGTTTTAATTCTGACCGGGTAATAATCGGTGCCCGATAAGGATTGAAGCTGGGGTCTTCTTCAAAGGGACAGTTTTGATTCTTTAAAAAGTCCAGAACCATCTCGGTAATTGCCGGAGAAGAAGTAAGTCCCGGTGATTGAATCCCGGCACAATTAATAAAGCCGGTAACGGGAGTGGCTTCAATGATAAAGTCATCGGTGGAGCTAACCGCCCGGACACCAGTGAAGCTGCGGACAAACTGTTTAATATTTAATTTATCAGTGGTATGTTTGGCCTCGTTGAAAATTTTAAGCAACCGTTCGGAATGGGTGGATTTATCAACCGTGTCTTCATTGACCGCGTCTGGCCCAATGATCAGGTTTCCGAAATAGGTGGGCGCCACCAGAATGCCCTTGCCCATTTTTGTGGGCATCTGGAACAGGACGGTATTAATAATGCTCGAAGAACCGCGAACCATAAGAAGATATTCTCCGGTGCGGGGGGTAATGGAGAAATAATCAAGGCCAACCATTTGTGAAATCGTGTCAGAGGAAACTCCGCCAGCATTGATCACGAACCGGGACTGATAATTTTTGCCGCTGTGATCCGTTAGATTAAAGCCATCAGCAGTTTTTTCAATCGCTGTAATTTCAGTATTTAATAATAGCTCAACGCCATTGGCAACTGCGTTTTCGGCCATTGCGATGGCCATTTCGTAGGGCGAACAAATGCCCGCACCTTTACAATACAAGGCATATTTGACATCTGGATTGACGTTCGGTTCCATTGCCATGATCTGATCGTGGTCAAGGATTTCTAAATCATCCAGACCATTGGCCAGACCGTTTTCGTATAAGGATTTAAGTTTTTCCAGCTGATCTTCTTCGAAGGCCAGTACCAGCGAACCGACTTTTTCAAAACCAAAGTTTAATTCCTTGTCCAATTGGTCAAATTGTTTTCGGCCTTTGTAGCATAAGCCCCCTTTTACTTTGGTGTGGGATTCGGCAAAGCCCCCATGGACAATGGCCGAATTGGCTTTTGTTGCTCCCATGGACACATCATTTTCTTTATCAAAAATGACAACAGATAGTTTGTAACGACCAAGAGCCCGGGCGATCGATGTTCCGATTATGCCGGCTCCGATAATAGCCACATCATGCATAGTAGTCTCCTTTGTTAATGCTAAATTTTAAGTACTTAAACTTGCTAAAATTATTATATTACATACCCATTTTCCTGTGCTTCTCTCAGGAACTCATAGAAAAATTCTCTTTTCATATAGTTAAGTGGCAGGAATTCTTGTTGATTATAGGCAAAATTCAGTTTGGTTACCGCCGCTTCAAAGGAGATGTTCTCCAGGGGAATTGCACCAGCGGCAATGAGCTCCTTACAGGAGGCGTAAAGATCACCATGAATATTTTTGTAGGAGATCATATAATGATCCACATGGGGGTTGTTCTTTATAAATGCTAAGAGGGAAGTTCCGTTTTCTCCAGCGACATTTCCACTGCCGCAATGGTATAAAGAGTGAAGTATGGCTCGGATGGGACGTTTTTGGAGGTCAATTACCTCATAGTTTAAACCGGGATAGGCCCGCAGTGCCAGGACTTCGTTGCGAAATTCTTTAACTACAGGGATATCATCCGGGGAGGGGTTGTAAAGTTTCATCATGGTTGGATTTTTAGCCGTGGGGACACAACACAAACCACGATGATCAAACACCCCTAATGGACCGCCAAAACTGGTAAAGTCATCCTTGAGCCAATCGGCTTCCTGGAGTCGGGTTGCCAGATGGACATAAATAACGTGGTCACTGTTTTTATAAATGACATAAAAACCGGGCAGCTTCATATTACTGATAAATTCTACTACTGCCGAAAAATTAGCAATGGCATTGCTACCCCGTTCACCGATGGCGTAATTGGCAGCCACCAAAACAATGGGAATTAACGGACAGTCAAGGCCATAAGAAAGAGCGGCAGCGGTATAGGGAAGGGTATCCGAACCATGTGCAATGATGACACCATCATAATCGCTGAGTCGATAGGATTGTAAGGTTTCGATGATCTTCAGCCAGTGCTTTGGTTCGGCGTTTTCGCTAAGAATATTAAAGGGACGGACGACGTCGAATTCGACGGCGCGGCTATGATGTTCTCGATAATAAGACAGCAAGTCGTCACCGCGGCTGGAATCCACATTGATACAGTGGTCGTTGACAGCGCTGCCGATGGTCCCCCCCGTTAATAATAATAAGATCTTGGGTGTATTTTCCATAGTTGAGTATCCTTTCGGTAATTTAGAATAATTATAGCATCTAATGATGGTCAGGGGAATAAAAAAAGCAAACATCAGATGCGTGTTTGCTTTTTTAAAATGGTTGTCAGCTTTATTTAAAACGAGCGCGTTACTTCATTTCGTTTTGACCAAGGGTGGTGTTTTGCATATAAAGGTTGGAAAAATTCGGATCTGTTGCGAGCTCAATATGGGTGGTTATCGTCGGGATATGCTCACAGCGTTTGGCTTCATCCTGAGAAAGCAAGAAAAGCTGGGAACCGGTCCCGGCACCATTGCCGATGGAACGAATGGGAACACCGGCAATTTCCGGAAGCAAACCGATAAATTGGGCATTTTCGATATCAATATAATTTCCAAAAGCACCGGCCAGGGTTATTTCCTTGAGATCTTCTGCTTTGATACCGTATTTTTCGGTCAATAGACAGCAACCTGTAAAAATGGCGGCCTTGGCCAATTGTACAGCCCGGACATCCTTTTGGGTAATAATCATCTCTTTGCCGTTGGGGTTATCCTCATGACGAACAAAAATAAAATAGCGTTGATTATTTTCATCTATCTTAAAACGATCCTTTAATGGATGATTATCAAGATCCTCACCTTTAATAAAATTTCCGCGGTTGTAGATTAGTTTTTCCCGATAGAGGAAGGCGATGGCATCGATGATACCTGAACCGCAAAAACCAAGGGGAGCCACGTTGCCGATGACATGGCATTTAATTTCATTGTCAACCAGATTAATTTTTTCAATCGCGCCAGTGGTGCCCCTCATCCCCATATGGATGCCGGCGCCTTCTAAGGCTGGCCCACAGGCAGTTGAAGCGACAAAGTATCGGCTACCGTTGCCTACGGCAATTTCTCCGTTTGTTCCTAAATCAATCATGAGACGATAGGCGTCATCTTTTGGCAGCCCCAATAGAACAGCGGTAGTATCGGCGCCGACAAACCCGCCCAATAAAGGCAGAAAGGTTATTTTTCCACTAGGATTTATGTTGATATTAAGTTCTTCGGCCTTCAGGACAACCATGTCCCGAGTAATGCCGGTAAAAGGAGAAAGACCTAAATGCAGGGGGTTTAAACCCAGAAAAAGATGTGCCATGGTACTGTTGCCACAGAAGACACATTCGTAAACTGCTTCAGATGGTATTTTGGATTCATAAAAAAGGTTCGATAAAATCGTGTTAACCGTTTCAATGATGGCGTGTTGGATATTCATCAGGTTTTCTGAAGACGTAGAAGCATAATCAATACGACTAATCACGTCTCCGCCAAAAGAAATTTGCTTATTCAGGGAAGAATATTGGTGGATTAGAACCCCGTTTGTCAAGTCATAAAGGTAACCGACAACAGAGGTGGTACCAATGTCAAAGGCGATTCCGTAAGCATTTATTGCCTCAGTGGCTGGGATCAGATCGATGACTTCATCATCGTATAGTATGAAATTCATCAGTGGAAGGTTCTTTTGATGAAAAATATCAGATGATTTTCGCAATACTTTAATAGAAGGCATCTTAACCGGCATTTCAAGGGCGGCTCGGATCGTTTCAAGATCATAGGAGCACATCTCGGTTTTTAATGCCGTGATTGGAACGGTAGCCACTCTGGTTTTGGGATTAAAACTCAACTCTCCATTGCTGGTTGTTTCCAGTATTTGGGATAGCGCCGCCTCTTTTGAAATAAAAATGGCCATGTCCTGAGAAACGAGATGTTGACAACTCAGGACTTCAGAAACTAAATCGTTTTCACGAATAGTAACAAGACATTTTTTGCACGTTCCTTTGCCTCCACAGACCAGGTTTTGTGGAAAACCAACTAAAGCGCAAGCTTGGGCAACTGTTTTTCCGGCTTCAACCATAACGTTTTTATCCAACAACGGAAAAAAAACACGAATAGTATTCAAAGATGACATAAATTTATCCTTCCTTAATCATAAATTTGGGCAAACTATAAAATATTATCTAGACTATACTCATTATAACCATTTAAAATTAGATTTTCAACAAAATAGAAAAATATCGACAGGGAAAATCAGAAATGGTCAGCAGATACAGGCAAGATAAATGCGACATCAGTCAAGACAGATGAGGAGGATTATAATTTAAACGTGAAAATAATGGGACAATGCTGTGAAGAAAGAACTTAACGGTTATCCGGGGTATCAGACTGGTAAAGAGTTGATATGAATAACAAGAATGCGGTATCAGCACGGCATTCTTGTTATTTTTTGCCTGAGTATTAACAAAAAAAAGAATATTGCTATTCTAGTCAGGGAAAATGCGTGTAAAATATTGACTGGAATAGTCAGGTTGGGAAGTTTAATGAGGTCGAATTATGGAGATATATTACTTGAAGATGGATTGTTTGAGAAATAACAAACAATGAAAGAGAAAAAAATGACTTAAATTAGAAAAATATTGACATTTCATTTAAATAATGATAATCTGAACTTAAATTGTATATACAAGTAAATAGTGGACTAGCTGCCCTTCACTATTTGTAGGTCAAAAAAAGAAGGACAAATGAAATAGCATCAGTTTGGACGGTTGAAAATTCAAAAAAGAGCGCTGGAGGTGAACGCAGTAAATGATCAAAAGACAAAGGTAGTTTTATCGGATTGAATCAATTTGAGGATTAAATGAAAAAGCGTAAAATAGTTTCAAATTACTAAACATGGGAATTTGATCAAATTAAGGGTTTATTTATCCTGAAAAATCAATATAATTGAAATGCAGGAATTATCATAGAGACAAAATAATGCTACTTGGCAAAATAAAGTGTTGCTTTATGTTGCAGAGTAAAATATTGTTCTAAATATCGATGTAAACCCCGTAAATGTAAACGTTATTCGCTTTTTTTCAGTAAAAAATTGTCACATTTATTATTTGATTTTTAGATTGAAATCATATATCATAAATGCAGATGTTAAAAATTTATCAAAGTATTGGAGGAAAAAAATGGGATTTAAATCAGATATTGAGATTGCACAAGAGGCTACCCCACAGGACATCCGTGAGATAGCAAAGAAATTGGGTTTAACGGAAGATGATCTGGATTTATACGGTAAGTATAAAGCAAAGGTTGACTATAACCTGTTAAAGAAATCAACGGGCAAAAAAGCACGGTTGATCTTAACTACCGCCATTAATCCAACACCAGCCGGTGAAGGAAAAACGACCACCACAATCGGGGTTGCCGATGGTTTATCACGAATTGGCAAGAACACCCTGGTGGCTTTAAGAGAACCATCATTAGGACCTGTATTCGGTGTTAAAGGCGGAGCCGCCGGCGGTGGATATGCCCAAGTTGTCCCGATGGAAGATATCAACCTTCATTTTACCGGAGACTTCCATGCGATCGGAGCAGCGAATAACTTATTGGCCGCAATGCTTGATAATCACATCAAACAAGGTAATGAACTGAAAATTGATGCTAAAAAAATTACCTGGCGACGTTGTGTTGACATGAATGACCGTCAGCTGCGAAACATCGTTGATGGTTTAGGTGGATCGGGAGACGGTGTTGTCCGTGAAGATGGATTTGATATTACCGTTGCCTCTGAAGTTATGGCGGCCTTTTGTTTAGCAAGTGATATTTCTGATTTAAAAGAACGACTCGGCCGCATTATTGTTGGCTACAGCTTTGCTGGAGATCCCATTACGGCAAGTCAATTAAAAGCGAATGGTGCGATGGCAGCCTTGTTAAAAGATGCCTTAAAACCAAACCTGGTACAAACATTAGAAGGCACACCGGCCTTTATTCATGGGGGACCATTTGCCAATATCGCCCACGGTTGTAACTCCGTGATTGCCACTCGTATGGCGATGCATTTTGCTGATTATGTGGTTACCGAAGGTGGCTTCGGCGCTGACCTTGGGGCTGAAAAATTCCTCGATATCAAATGCCGGATGGCCAACTTAAAACCAGATGCGGTTATTATTGTAGCCACAGTTCGAGCTCTTAAATACAATGGTGGAGTACCCAAAGCCGATTTAAATAACGAAAACCTGGAGGCTTTAAAAGCCGGTCTGCCAAATTTATTAAAACATGTTGAAAACATCACCCAGGTCTTTAAATTGCCAGCCGTGGTTGCGATCAACGAATTCCCACTGGATACCCCAGCCGAGTTAGCCTTAGTAAAAGACGAATGCCAGAAACTTGGCGTTAACGTGGCGATTTCCCAGGTATGGGCAAAAGGTGGCGAGGGCGGCGAAGAGCTGGCCCGGGAAGTTGTTCGTCTCATTGACGAAAGCGAAGGCACCTTCGAATACTGCTACGAACTGGATATGCCAATCAAAGAAAAAATCGAAGCGATTGCGACCCGTATTTATGGTGCCGATGGTGTAGACTTTACCCCAATCGCGACCAAAGAAATGGAACGCTTAACGGCTCTCGGCTTTGACAAGGTGCCAATCTGTATGGCGAAAACCCAGTACTCCTTAACCGATGACGCCACCAAACTGGGCCGTCCAACCGGATTTAGAGTAACGGTTCGACAGGTTAATATTTCTGCCGGAGCGGGATTCATTATTGCCCTGACCGGCGAAATCATGAAAATGCCCGGGTTACCAAAAGTACCTGCCGCAGAAAAAATTGATGTTGATGAAAACGGCGTAATTGCTGGTTTATTCTAGAAAAAATGATGCCGACAAGGGTTCTGTCAGAACCCTTGTCGGTTCAATAAGAACGACTAAATAATATACAAAAGATTGAAGTGGAGTTAGCAAATGGAATTTGATGCAGTAGGAACCAATCTGAGTTCGATATCAGAAAAAAAATGTACAGAATTTGTTGAAGCCCTATACAGTAAAGCAGCTGTTCCGGGCGGTGGTGGTGCAGCTGCTTTAGTTGGAGCAATCGGAACGGCATTAGCCGGAATGGTTGGTAATCTAACGACTGGCAAGAAGAAATATGCGGAATATGAAGACGATATTCAGCGTATTTTAAAAGAATCGTTGATTCTTCAAGATCGTTTATTAGCAATGATCGATGAAGACGCAAAAAACTTTTTGCCATTGTCCAAAGCTTATGGCCTTCCCAAAGAAACTGAAGAAGAAAAAGCTTTTAAAGAAAAAACTTTAGAAGAATGTACAAAGGTAGCGTGTAGCATCCCGCTAGAAATTGTTGAGGTATGTTACAAAGCTGTTTTAATCCAGGAAGAATTAGTGGGAAAAGGTTCTGCTTTAGCGATTAGTGATGTCGCCTGTGGGGTGCAATGTTTAAGAGCAGCGATGATCAGCGGCTGGGTAAATGTTTTAATTAACATTAAAACAATAAAAGATCAAGACTATGTCGCAGACGTTAATAATAGAATCAAGCCAATGTTAGAAAAAGGGATTGAAATCTGTGATCGCGTTTATGCGCAAGTTGAAAAACAACTTTCATAAAGAGTTAAGTCAAAAAATTTTGAATCAAGAGGAGTATTATAATTATGGCAGCAAAATTATTAAGTGGAAAAGAAGTAAGCGAATCAGTATTGGCTCAAGTACTAAAGGATGCTAATGAATTAAAAGGCAAAGGCATTCAGGTAAAAATGGCGATTATGCGAGTTGGCGAAGACGCCGGTTCTATTTCTTACGAAAAAAGCATTATCACCCGAATGGGAAAATCAAATATCGAAGTTGAATCTGTTCAATTCCCAATTGATGTAACAGAAGCTGACTTCATTGCGAAGCTTGAAGCAATCAATGCAGATAAAAACATTCATTCTGTTTTAATCTTCCAACCGCTTCCAGATCAAATTGATGCTGATAAAATCAAATATATGTTAAGCCCTGAAAAAGATCCTGATGCCCTTAACCCGACTAATCTGGGTAAGTTGATGATCGCCGATGAAAGAGGATTCTTCCCATGTACTGCTGAAGGCGTTATGGAAATGTTCAAATTCTATAACATCGATGTTAAAGGTAAAGACGTTGTTGTTATTAATAACTCTAACGTATTGGGAAAACCGCTGACAATTATGTTAACAAATGAATTTGCGACCGTAACGATGTGTCACGTTCATACAAAAGATACCGCTTCCTTCACTAAAAAAGCAGATATTGTTGTCACCGCTTGTGGTATTTATGGTTTAGTTAAACCAGAAATGTTAAGTGAAGATTGTATTTTAATCGATGTGGCAATGTCTCAGATGAAAGACGAAAATAAAGAATTTGTTTTAAATGCAGAAGGCAAAAAAATCCGTGCAGGAGATGCGCATGTAGACTGTTTAGACAAGGTTGCAATGATTACTTCGGCAACACCGGGATGCGGCGGCGGAACTGGCCCAATCACAACAGCATTACTGGCAGCTCATGTCATTAAAGCTTGTAAAATGCAAAGCGGATTACTATAAATTTCCAAAAATCAAAGGAGGTATACAATTGGAGGATTACACGAAGTTTAAACTAAAGAGAAAGGAAGAGCTTGAGGCAGTTCTAACCGACAAAGATGATTTGTTTGTTATCGCTTGTAACAAATGCTTTAAAGAACTCGATAGCTTTGACGAGCCGGAGTGCGGTTTGTTTGAAGCGATTGCCAAAGAACAAGGCAAGACGATCATTGGCTCAGCTCAAATCGATTTTCTGTGCAACGAACCGTTGACATCGAAAAGCTTTGAAGAGCTTCTTCCGAAAGAAGCTAAAAATGTGTTTGTTATTTCATGTGGTCTGGGTATTCAGACAATTGCAGGATTGGCTGAAATCCCAGTTTATGCTGGCAGCGATTCCGTTATTGCTGATGGCCATCATGGAATGGCATTAACAACGACCTTATGCGATGCATGTGGACAGTGTTACTTGAACTTGACCGGCGGGATCTGCCCAATCGTTGATTGTTCAAAGAGTTTGTTAAACGGCCAATGCGGCGGCGCCAAAAATGGCAAATGTGAAGTAGATAAAGAAATGGATTGCGGATGGCAGCTTATCTATGATCGGCTGAAGAAACAAGGACGTTTGCAAGAATTATTGGACCAGCCAGTGGAACTTCGGGATTATTCCAAAGTCAACTACAAATTTATCGACGAATATGTGAAATCTGTTCGGGAAGAACGATATGAAGGTTACTATGGCGGAATCCACCCAACTGAGTGGAAAGAGTTAAGTGAACACTGCTCATTGGTACGTTTCCCGGAACCGGTAAATGTCGTAATTCCAATGTCACAACATGCCGGTGCGCCCGCTGAACCGATTGTAAAAGTTGGACAACAGGTAAAAATGGGTCAGAAAATTGCTCAAGCAGTGGGCCTTATCAGTAGTGGTATTCATGCCAGTGTCAGCGGTACCGTTGTTGCCGTTGAACCGCGACGACATCCAATTAGCGGTCTTGACAGCTTAGCCGTTGTCATTCAATCAGACGGTAAGAACACCCTCGACGAGTCGGTAAAACCGGCTGGAGAACTTGATAAACTTTCAGCTGATGAAATTATTGAAATTGTCCGTGAAAAAGGTGTTGTCGGTATGGGTGGGGCTGGATTCCCAACGGCCGTTAAACTTAAATCACCTAAACCAATCGAACTGGTATTACTTAATGGCTGTGAATGTGAACCAATTTTGACAGCCGATCATCAGGTGCTATTGGCGTATGCTGATGAAGTGATCTATGGTTTAAAAGCCATGATGAAAGCATCCGGCGCACCAAAAGGTGTGATTGCCATTGAAGACAATAAGCTTGATGCAGTTGAATTACTGCAGGCAAAAACAGCGGATATTGATAACATCGAAATCGTGGTTGCCAAAACCAAATACCCCCAAGGGGCTGAAAAAATGCTTATCAAACGGGTTATGGGTAAGACCGTGCCAAGTGGCGGTTTACCAATGGATGTTGGCGCAATCGTATGTAACGTCAGCACTGCCAAAGCGGTATCAGATGCAATCCAGTTAGGCATGCCGCTGGTTGAGCGTGTGATGACTGTCAGCGGAAATCGGATGAATAAACCCGGCAATTACTTAGTCAAAATTGGGACCTCTATTAAAGAAATTGTCAATCATTGCGGCGATGTAGTTGGCGACGATGTTACGATTAAAATCGGTGGTCCGATGATGGGATTTGCCCAGGAAAACCTTAATGTTCCGATGTTGAAGTGTTCCAATGGGATTATTGCTGTTGAAACTACGGTTAAAGAAGCGGTTGAATGTATCAAGTGTGGACGTTGTGTTGACGTCTGTCCAATGGAATTGCGACCACTGTATTTCACTAAATACGCACTTTCAGAAGACTGGGAAGGTATGAAAACACAAAATGCCATGGATTGTATTGAATGTGGATGTTGTGAATATATCTGCTCATCAAAAATTCCAATTGTTGAGCGAATTAAAATTGGAAAAACTGCCATAAGGGAGGGTAAATAAAATGCTGATTACCCAACTAAAATCAAAAGAAACAATCGAAGCACTGGCAAAAGGAAAAACAGTAATCATTAACTGTCATGGTTGCAAAGAAGTATATTTCGCTGAACATGAAGCGGATGAACTACAAAAAGACCTAAGCGGCGTGACTCAGATTATCACAACGGATTACATCTGTAACCTGGATAATCTAAAATTACAATTACAGAAACATACCGATGTCATTGATGCGGCCGATACCGTTCTGGTGTTTTCCTGTGGCGTTGGGGTTCAGACTGTTGCCGCTTTATTTGAGGGCAAAAGAGTCTATTCCTGTTGCGATACCTATCCATTACCGGGATTCCAGGGAGTCACACCACTCAATGTTGATTGTGGACAGTGTGGCGAATGCTACCTTAATGGTACGGGCGGGATTTGCCCAATTACCGCGTGTTCGAAAAGTCTGCTCAACGGCCAATGTGGCGGCGCCAAAGAAGGCATGTGTGAAGTTGATAAAGAAATGGAATGCGGATGGGAACGAATTTACCGAAAACTGGAAAAACTGAATAAGCTGGATAACATGAAATATGACACCCCAAAGGTGCGCAACTATTGCAATCCAAACGCAGAAGAACCAATAATTTAAGAAGATTAGGAGTAATTATAAATGAGAATAACTGAGTTGTTTCAACGTGGTGAGTTTGTATTAACTGCAGAAGTAGGACCTCCAAAAGGGATTGAACTTGACCACCTGATTAAAGACGCCCATGAGTTTTTAAAGACCCGAGTTCATGCATTGAATGTAACGGACAATCAGTCCTCAGTCATGCGGACCGGTTCGCTGGCAACCTGTAAGGTTTTAAAAGATGAGGGACTGCTTCCAATCTTTCAAATTACCTGCCGTGACCGAAATCGTATTGCCTTACAGTCTGATGTATTAAGTGCGGCATTACTAGGCATTGAGAATTTATTATTATTAACCGGTGATTACACCACATTGGGAGATCACCCACAAGCAAAACCTGTTTTCGATCTGGATTCGGTGTCATTGACTCATGCGGTAAAACGGATAGAAGAAGGCTTCGACATTGCTGGCAACGCCATTGATGGCGTGCCGCCAAAGTTTGCTAAGGGTGCTGTTGTGTCACCATGTAGTGACTCTGTCGATGTTCAATTGGCCAAAATGGAAGCAAAGGTAAAAGCCGGATGCGAATATTTCCAGACTCAGGGCGTTTATGAGCCAGAAAAATTCATTAAATTTATGGAACAGGCAAAACAATTTGGTGTTCCCGTTCAACTTGGACTGATCATCCCCAAAAATGTCGGCATGTGCCGCTATATGAATGCCAACGTAGCTGGTGTTCATGTTCCCGATGACATGATTGAAGAATTGAAAGCGGATAAGGAAAAAACAAAAGCAGGCGATACTGGCGTAGAAATTTGTGCACGTCTGATCAGAGAGTGTAAAGAATATGCCCAGGGCGTTCATATTATGTCATTAGGCTGGGAAAATAGAATCCCAGAAATTCTTGATATGGCTGGAATTGCACCAATAACGCCACAAGTATAATAAGACGTTTGCGTAAATAAAAAGATGTTAATCGACTGTCATGTTCATTGTGGTTTGGGTCAGTTCAAAGGATTGCGCAGGTCTGATATTGCCGATGATTTAGCAGTAGAGACGATGAAAAAACATATCCAAAGCTATCAAAATATAGGGGTACAGGCAATCCGTGATGGTGGGGATGGTTCAGGAATTGGAATAATTCTCAGAGATATTTCAAAAGATTCCGATCTTTTAGTTAAGACACCCATCCGAGCTTTATATAAGAAAGGTCATTACGGTGATTTTTTAGGGGACTCCGTAGATAATCTAGAGGATGGCATTAAAAAGATGAATCAACTCATCAAACAAAAGCCGGACTTTATCAAGATTATTCTTACCGGTATCATGAGTTTTACCGCATTTGGTGCTTCGGGACCGGTGGGTTTCTCTAAAAGTGAATGTTCGAAGATGATTGATCATGCCCATCAAAAAGGGTTATCAGTCATGGTTCACGCCAATACACCAGAGGGTATTATGATCGCTTTGAGATCCGGAGCAGATACCATTGAACACGGTTATGGGATAAATGATGACTGTCTCCAGGCGATGCGTGAGAGTCGCGTTGTTTGGGTGCCGACCCTGGCACCGTTTGCCAATATTGCCAGATGTGATGACGGGAACCCACTAAAAAAATATCAGAAAGTATCGGAAGCTTATTTTAGACAACATCAGTCGATGGTAAAAAAAGCAGATGCAATGGGTGTGAACATTGCATTGGGAAGTGACTCAGGCGCGACGATGGTTCCCCTGGGACAAGGCACTTTGGATGAGCTTGGTTATTTACTCGACTGTGGATTGACAAAAGAAAAACTGGAAAGCATTGGAAAATGGGTTATCGACCTCTAATCGTGCTTAAGCTTAAAAGAATCCCTGTAATTTTTAAATTACAGGGATTCTTCCTTTTAAATTGATATATAAATCTGTTTGTTTTTAAGACCCCGGGGTAAAATAGTAATAAGTAATATTAATTGGATGGTGTACATATGCTATATGAAAAATTCGTAGAATGCCTGGAAAATGATGATAAACCCAATGCGGTGCGAATTGCTTTGGATGCACTGGAAACTGGGAAGGTTGGACTGGTGGAGCTATACACTGAATGGTTAACGCCGGCCCAAAATAAAATGGAGCTGGAAGAAAGAAGAGAATCAGTGGCAATCTGGAAAGAACATTTTAGAACTTCCGTAGTTCGGACCGTCATTGAATACTGCTATCCCCGGGTGGTCAATGATGGCTTACAAAACAGTGATAAAAAGGGGCGAAAGAAAATCCTGATTTTTTGTCCAGCTGAAGAATATCATGATGTTGGTGCCCGGATGATCGCTGATTTTTTTACCTTATGTGGTCATCAGGTCTATTTTTTAGGTGCCAACACGCCACCGGAAGCCCTTTTACAAGCGATGGTCAGGTTACAGCCAGCGGTCATTGCCATGGGGGTCAGTAATTACTTTAATCTGGTTGTGGCCAAGAGAACAATAGAAGATGTCAGAAAAATTCTGGGCAAGGATACCAGCATCGTTTTAGGCGGAGCCGCTTTTAAAGAAAATCTGGCGGTGATCAAAGAAATCGGCGGTGATTTTTATGTGGACAGCTACAATGCAGTGGCAAGAATAACGGAAGGGTGGGAAATAGATGAAACTGGCATTTGATATCGCCCTTCGTTTTTTAAAATCAAGCAAGGCACAAACAGCCCTCATTGTGTTGGGGATCGCCATTGGGGTATCGGTACAGATCTTTATTGGGTCGTTAATCACAGGGCTTCAAAAAAGCCTGGTTGATAAAACTGTCGGAAGTGCCGCTCAGATTACGGTCTCTCCCAAAGAAGATGGTAATTTTATTCTAGCCCCCCAGGCAAAAATCAAAACAATTAAAGCTGCGAGTCCAGATGAGATCATACACCCGGTGGCGGTTATTCAGGGTCCGGCAATTGTAAAAACAGCCGATCAGTCGACAACAATTGTGATGAGAGGCTTTGATTGGGATGCAGCCCAGGGAATTTATAAATTAACTGATCGGCTTGTCAAAGGAAAGCTGGGAACGAATGAAAATGACGTCATTTTAGGTGAAGATCTTTCCGAAAACCTGGGTGTGAAGATCGGAGATACAATTGAGATGCTCACCCCCTCAGGAAAGACAGGAAATTTTCTGGTGACCGGTTTTTTTGATCTACAGGTAAAATCGCTAAATGAATCTTGGATTCTGACAAATGCCGGTACCGCACAGGCATTCCTGGAAACCGGAGAAGGCGTGTCGCAGATCGAAATGCAGGTAAGTGATGTTTTTGCTGCCGATGAAGTGGCAATGTTGGTGGAGCAGCGTTTGAAAGACAACACCTTAGTTGTATCCAATTGGAAAGCAGAGAATGAGGCCTTGTTATCGGGACTCTCAGGTCAAACCGCCTCAAGCCTGATGATTCAGGTTTTTGTGCTGATATCAGTGGTTTTGGGTATTGCCAGTGTATTGGCGATCAGTGTGGTACAAAAATCGCGACAGATCGGGATATTAAAAGCCATGGGAATGCATAATCTCAAAGCCAGTCTGGTTTTTTTGTCTCAGGGATTTTTGTTGGGTATTTTAGGGGCTTTTGTCGGTATCGGACTGGGAATCGGACTAAGCTGGTCATTTGCCACCTTTGTCACCAACCCGGATGGATCTTCTCTGGTTCCTTTCTATATTGATTGGCATTTTATCGGTATTTCAGCGGGAATTGCCATTGCAGCTTCGACACTGGCGGCCTTAATACCGGCCATTCGAGTGTCCAAGTTGGACCCCATGGAGGTAATTAAAAATGGATAATTGTGTGGTTGAAGTAAAAGGGGTATCAAAGGTCTACGGTAAAACGATCAAGACAGTTGCACTGGATAAACTTGATCTTGGATTTAAAACAGGTTCGTTTAATGCCATTATTGGTGAGTCCGGCAGTGGCAAAAGTACCCTTCTCAATATTATGGGAACCTTGGATCGTCCGACTAAAGGGGACGTGATTATTAACGGGGTATCCACCAAAAATATGTCAAAAGGACGTTTGGATGATTTGCGAAACGAAACATTGGGTTTTGTTTTTCAGTTTCACTATCTGCTGCCGGAGTTTACTGCCCTGGAAAATGTGTTGATGCCCTATCGGATCGCCAAGGGTAAAGCAGATAAAAAAAGTCAGGAAAGGGCAAAGGAAATACTAAGCCTGGTAGGGCTAGAAAAGGTCGAGAACAATTTAGCGACAAATATGTCGGGAGGGCAACAGCAACGGACCGCCATTGCCAGAGCACTGATGAATCAGCCGAAAATTATTCTTGCTGACGAACCCACCGGCAATTTGGATTCTCAGACTACCGACAGTATCTATCAACTCTTCCGTAGAATCAACCAGGAGTTGGGAACCACCTTTGTAATTATCACCCATGATCGGCGTGTTGCCGAAAAAGCGGATCGGATCATCGAAATTTTGGATGGTCGAATTTCGCTGGATATCGTAAAATAATGGATAAATTTAGTACCAAATAGGCGACTTAATCATTTGTTATCCAATAATTAAGGTGGATTATCGCTACTTTTATTGATTTTGATAATTATTGCTGGTAATCAGATCAATCATCGTATAAAATAGGGAAATAGATAATGATCATGCATAAAACTAGGGGATAATCAATGAAAAAAATTATGATTGTACGTCCCAATGATTTTGTTGATATTTCCCTGGAAATTCCGGGAATCATTACGGATGTGAAATACTTTACAGGGGATAACTTTGTCGGTGAACGAATCGATGGTTATGAAACGCCCAGGATTTTATTAACTGAAAAAGCAACAATCGCATTGGAACGTGTGCAAAAGCAACTTATGGGAGACGGATTTGGATTAAAGGTTTTTGATGGGTATCGACCCAAGCGGGCAGTCGATCATTTCGTGCGATGGGGTAATCAGCAAGAAGATGGGAAGACCAAAAGCATCTACTATCCAGATAAGACGCGACAAGAAGTTTTCGAAGGGGGCTTTATTGCCCCGGAATCTTCCCACACTCGGGGTAGCACGGTGGATCTGACAGTGGTAAACATAAAAACCGGGATTGAAATTGACATGGGTGGTATTTTTGATTTTTTCTCAGAGATCTCCTACAGCGATTACGACCATCTTACCCTGGAACAGAGTAAAAACCGGGTTTTGTTGCGTTATCTGATGCGTTCGGAGGGGTTTGAACCGCTACAGCAGGAATGGTGGCATTTTACCCTCACGGAAGAGCCTTATCCCGAAACCTATTTTGACTTTCCAATTCAAGTCTGAGTGGTCTTTGTTTTTATCGGCTGGCAAAAGAAGGGATTCAATTTCTAAATGATCCTCTTTTAATCGGAAATATTACATTTTATTAATGAATTGTCAAAAAAATGTGATATAATGATAAAATTAGAGAAAAATACGATATTATTAGGAAAGAAGTGAAGAAAATGAGAAAGAGAAATAAAACACTCTTAATTGGATTAGGTGTGTTATTCGTGATTTTTGCCATTCTGTTATCACTGAACCGATTTTATGTTGATTATCTTTGGTTTGTGGAAATGGGATATACGCAAATTTTCTTTAAAGAATTGGTGACAAAAACACAAATAGGTATTCCGATCTTTATCGGATTGATACTTATTTTGTTTTTTTATTTAAAATTGCTTAATCGCATTTCATCAAAGTATATTGGGAGTGTTCAGAAAGCGACAAAAAAGCAAAATATCATTGCTATTGCAGTGAGTGGTTTGGTCGCATTTTTTCTTACCATTATGATTGCCGACCAGCTTTGGTACCAAATACTGGAATTTGTCAATCAGACTCAATTTAATCTGACAGATCCGATATTCAACCAGGATCTGGCTCTTTATTTTTTTGGTTTGCCATTATACCAGGAAATTTTTTCAATATTTATTGGATTTTTCGCAACCATTGTGGTGCTGACGTTTTTATATACAGCATATATTCTTTATCAGGGAAAGAAAATCGAATTCAGCCGGGAACAAGATCTGGATTCCATTAAAGACAATGCCAAGGGGATATTCAAATCCTATCTTGAGATCGCATCCAAGCAGATTGGTATCTTTTTAGGCGTGCTTTTTTTAATCCTGTCATTGGGAAGCTTTATGGAAGCTTTTCAGTTGTTGTATTCGACGTCGGGAATTGTCTATGGCGCCGGTGCAGCAGACATTGATATCGGACTAAAGGTCATCATCGTTAAAGGTGTCTTATGTTTGGTTCTGGCGGTCATATCGATCGTTGCGGGTTATCGGAAAAAGTATTTATTAATGGGGGCTGGTCCGGTCCTACTAATTGTTGTGGTAATTCTGGGTGGAGCTGCCCAGGGCATCTACGAATCTCTGGTTGTTATCCCCAACCAATTTACAAAAGAAGAGCAGTATATTGCCAATAATATCGATTTTACGCAACACGCCTATGATTTGGCGAATGTGGAAACGAAAGAGTTTTCAGGGACTCAGGAAATAACGGCTCAGGATATTAAAGAAAATCAGATTACGATCGATAATATACCCATTAATGATCAAATCCCAACTCAGGAAATGTATAATTCCCTGCAGGGGATTCGTAACTACTATCAATTCTATGATGTCGATGTGGATCGCTATTTTGTTAATGGTGTCTATACCCAGGTCTTTCTGGGTACCCGGGAAATGAACAATAACTTACTGCCCGATGAAGCAAAAACCTGGGTTAATCAGCATTTGAAGTATACCCATGGCTTTGGCGTGGCGGTGTCTCCGGTAAATAAAACCAATAATGTCGGACAACCAGATCTAATTGTCAAAGATATTCCGCCAGTTACGGATGTGAGTGAGCTGATTATTGACGAACCCCGGATATACTTTGGCGAAAATGATTATGACTATGTGGTTACAAACTGTACCACAGCAGAGTTTGATTACCCTCAGGGGAATGATAACCAGGAGGTGACCTACACGGGAACAGCGGGAATAGAGATGTCCTTTATTAATAAATTGGCATTTGCGCTCTACCATGGGTCATCAGAACTGCTTTTGGCAAATGAAATTACCGATGAGAGCAGAATGCTGATCCATCGGAATATTTCAGAACGGGTCTCAACGATTGCGCCATTTTTAAGCTATGAGAGCGATCCTTACATGGTGATCTCAGAAGGTCGTCTGTATTGGATTGTTGATGCTTTCACTACCAGTGATCGCTACCCTTATTCACAACCCTTTGATAATGCCGGCAATAATTATGTCCGCAATTCAGTCAAGGTGGTTGTTGATGCCTATAATGGCGACGTGACCTTTTATAAGGTTGATGACGAACCGGTACTGGAAACCTACAGCAAAATATTCCCGGGATTTTTAAAAGATCTCTCTGAAATGCCGGAAGGAATCAGAGCACATCTGCGGTATTCAAAAACCATGTTTGATATTCAATCGGATATTTATAAAACCTATCATATGTCAAATGCCCGGGTCTTTTATAATAAAGAAGATCAGTGGGAAACCGCGACCCAGTTTTATGAATCAGAAAAGTCGGAAGTACCTGTAGGGTCAGCTTATACGATTATGAAGTTGCCGGATCGGGAAGCAGAATTCATGCTGACGGTACCGTTTACCCCTAAAGATAAAGATAATATGATTGCCTGGTTGGCAGGCGTGTCGGATGGTGCTGGTTATGGGCAGTTGATCCTGTATGAGTTCCCTAAACAGCAATTGGTTTATGGACCGATGCAGATTGAACAGCGGATTGATCAGGATACGATTATTTCACCACAGTTGACGCTTTTAGGTCAGCAGGGCTCTCGGGTTCTGCGCGGGAATCTGATGTCGATACCGATCGAAAATGCGATTATTTATGTGGAACCAATCTACATTCAAGCATCTGGTGGTGACAACAATCTGCCGGAATTAAAAAAAGTGGTGGTTTGTTACCAGAACGAAATTGTCATGGCTGACTCTCTGGAACTGGCATTGGCACAGGTTTTTGACATTCAGGAAATACTAGATGACAACGCAGTACCTCAAAGCACTGGTGGTAGCACATCCACTAATGCAGAATTAGTGGTTAAGGCTAATAGCCTATTTAAAGAAGCTCAAGAAGCCCAAAAAGCCGGTAACTGGGCAGGATACGGTCAGAAAATAAATGAGTTGGAACAGGTTCTGGCTCAGCTTACGCAACTTTCTGGCGTAACTCAATAGGAGATAAGATCATAAGTTATAAAAGCAGGAGGATAAAATGCTCGATATAAAGCGCATAAGAGAAAATAAAGAAGAAGTTCAGGCTGGCTTGGACAAACGCGGTCAATACGATTTAAGCGCAATTACCGCTTTAGATGAAAAACGCCGGGAAACATTGGTTCAAGTTGAAGAAATGAAGAGCCGTCAAAATCTGGTGTCAAAACAAATTCCGGTTTTGAAAAAAGAAAACAAGGATTGCTCCGAGATATTTGCAGAAATGAAGGAATTGTCAAACAAGATCAAGGAGTTGGATACGGCAGTTAAAGCAATCGATGATGAGATCAAAGTTTTATTGCTGAATTTTCCGAATATTCCCAATCCTCAAGTTAAGGTTGGGAAAGACGATACTGACAATCTGGAAGTCAGAAAATGGGGCGAACCCAGAAACTTTGATTTTGAGATTAAAGCCCATTGGGATATTGGGGTAGATCTGGACATCCTGGATTTTGAACGGGCCGTCAAAATAACCGGCGCTCGATTTAGTATGTTTAAAGGCGAAGGAGCCCGTTTGCAGCGGGCTTTGATTAACTTTATGCTCTACACCCATTGCGTGGAGCATCAGTACACTGAAATCTCTCCACCATTTATGGTGAATCGGGAAAGTATGACTGGCACCGGGCAATTACCTAAATTTGAAGATGATGCCTTTCATTTGCCCAGCAAGGACTTTTTTCTGGTGCCAACTGCAGAGGTGCCGGTAACCAATATCTATCGCGACGAAATATTAGCAGAAGAAGAACTGCCAAAATACTTTACCGCCTATACGCCTTGTTTCAGACAAGAAGCGGGTTCGGCAGGTCGTGATACCCGAGGATTAATTCGTAATCATCAGTTCGACAAGGTGGAAATGGTTAAATTTGTTCATCCCGATCGATCTTATGAAGAACTTGAAGCTTTAACAAACAATGCCGAACAAATTTTAAAACTACTGGGGATTCCTTATCGGGTAGTTGAATTATGCACGGGAGATCTGGGCTTTAGTTCGGCGAAAACCTACGATATTGAAGTATGGATGCCTAGCTACAACCGCTATGTAGAAATCAGTTCCTGTTCAAATTTTGAAGACTACCAGGCCCGACGGGCTAACATCCGCTTTAGAGACGGTGAAACCAAAAAAACCCGGTTCTTGCATACCCTCAATGGATCAGGACTGGCGGTGGGTAGGACCTTTGCTGCAATTTTAGAAAATTACCAACAAGCGGATGGTTCAGTTTTGGTTCCTGAAAAGTTGGTTCATTACATGTGGGGAAAAACTGTTATTGGCAAGTAAACCAAGCAAATAATGTCTATAGAAAAAAAGTTATAGAAAAAAAGTTATAGAAAAAAAGTTAAAAAATAATTAATGACACCTGTGATTAAGAATGAGTATCGTGTCAGATGGAGGAATAAAATGGGAATAAACGGAAAAGAATTAGTGATAACTGAGGATGGCTTTAATGCCATAAAAAAGGAACTGGAGTATTTGAAAACAGTTAAGCGCCACGAGGTTGCGGATCGCATTAAGACCGCCCGGGAATTTGGTGATTTAAGTGAAAATGCCGAATATGATGAAGCTAAAAATGAACAGGGGTTTGTTGAAGGCCGAATTTCGGAGTTGGAACACAAGCTGAAAATAGCAGTTGTTATTGTTGACAAAGATATCCATACGGAAGACGTTGGCGTTGGCAGTATCGTTAAAATTAAAAACCCATTATTGGACTTTGAAGCCGAATATAAAATTGTTGGATCGGCTGAATCTGATCCCAAGAATAACCGCATTTCCAATGAGTCTCCGATTGGGTCTGCGCTGCTTGGAGCCAAGGTAGGCGATACGGTAAAGGTTCAAATTCCTGACGGTGAAGCAGCATATCAAATTTTAGAAATACGTAGATAGGGGAGCAGACATTGACAACAGAAAACCTTAGTGAACTTCTAGAGATTAGAAGAGATAAATTAAAAAAATTACAAGACGCAGGGAAGAATCCCTTTGAAAATACCAGTTATAGTGTCAGCGTTCACGCAAAAAAAGTTGAAGCATCTTTCGATGAATATGAAGAAAAAGAAGTGACCATGGCAGGACGGATCATGTCTAAACGAGGGCAGGGAAAAGTTTCTTTTTACGATCTTCAGGATTCTACTGGAAGAATTCAGTTATTCCTGAAAAAAGACGCCCTGGTTGATATGTATGACGAAATTAAAACCTATGACATCGGGGATATCGTTGGCGTTAAAGGGGAAATTTTCAAAACAAAAATGGGTCAGATCTCGGTCAGAGTTTCGGAACTGACACTGCTGAGCAAATCTTTACAAATTCTGCCGGAAAAATATCATGGTCTAAAAGATATGGAATTGCGTTATCGGCAGCGTTATGTTGATTTGATTGTAAATCCCGAAGTAAAGGATGTTTTTCAAAAACGATCGCTGATTATGCGAAAGATACGGGAGTTTTATGATTCGCGTGATTTTATCGAAGTAGAAACGCCAGTTCTTTCAAATTTGGCTGGCGGTGCCAATGCCAGACCTTTTATGACTCACCATAATGCTCTGGATATCACGCTATACTGTCGAATTGCCCTGGAACTGCCGCTTAAACGATTAATTGTTGGTGGGTTTGATAAGGTTTATGAAATGAGTCGTGTGTTCAGAAACGAAGGCATGGACGCTACCCATAACCCTGAATTCACATTGTTAGAATCCTACGAGGCATATGCGAACTATGACGATCTGATGAAAATGATCGAAGAGCTCTATAGTTATCTGGCCGAGGAAGTCAATAAATCAGAAATCGTTATTTACGGCGATAAGGAAATCAGTCTGGCAGCACCATTTAAACGGGCCAGAATGGTTGATTTGGTTAAAGAACATACCAATGTGGATTTTGATGTGATGACAGATCTCGATGTTGCCCGGGCTGCTGCAAAAGAACTGCATGTGGATGTGGACGGGAAAAACAGTATCGGTGAAATTATGGCCGAAGTCTTTGACGAATTTGTTGAAGATAAACTGATCCAACCAACCTTTGTGACCATGCATCCAGTTGAAATTTCACCATTGGCCAAGAAAGATCCCAAAGACCCACGCTACACGGAGCGATTTGAACTTTATATAAACGGTGCTGAATGTGCTAACGCCTTCTCCGAACTCAATGATCCCATTGATCAGAAAGAGCGGTTTATGTCTCAGGTACAGAAGAAAACAGATGGTGATGATGAAGCCCATCCATTCGATGCCGACTTTATCAATGCCCTGGAAGTGGGTTTGCCACCTACTGGTGGTTTAGGAATCGGAATTGATCGACTGGTGATGCTATTCACCAATCAGCATAGTATTAGAGACGTTATTCTTTTCCCGACAATGAAACCCATCGACTAATAAATTAATGGACAAGGAGCTCAGAATTTTAAAATTCTGAGCTCCTTTAATTCATAAGAAAAAGATTGGTTTTCAAAATAAAATGTTTAAACAGTAATTATAAGGGGATATAATTAAAACCTCTCGGAATAATAGTTAAATTTTGTCCTTGAAACCAAACAATTAACAGATACCAGGGTCTTTTGACTAAAACAAAAGAAAAACAAAAAAACTTTTAAAAAAGCATTGACAAGAAGGAACAAAGAGCGTATACTAATGAAGTTGTCTCGTAACAGAGGCGGCGGACATTGGGCTGACACATTGAAATTAGCTTGGAATTAACGCAAAAGAATTTCAAAAAACAGCTTGACAACATCGGGAAATGACGATATAATAGAAAAGCTTCTTCGGTCGGAAACGATTGCAGAACGGCGGTCATAGAAAAGAGAATAGTACCATAAAACCTGTAAAACAGCCAAAACATCCGCAAGGATGAAGGCGGCTAAAATAGAAACAGAGAGATGCACTCTTAAAAACATTAACTCGGTAGAGGATAAACTACAGTTATTCAAATGAGACAGCATTTAAAGGCCTAACGGCTTTAAATACAAACTTTTATTGAGAGTTTGATCCTGGCTCAGGACGAACGCTGGCGGTATGCTTAACACATGCAAGTCGAACGAGACAAAAGAGAAGTGCTTGCACGGATCTTTTAGAAAGTGGCGAACGGGTGAGTAACGCGTGGGTAACCTACCCTATGGAAAGGAATAGCCTCGGGAAACTGGGAGTAATGCCTTATAAGATATATTTGTCGCATGGCAGATGTATTAAACGCTCCGGTGCCATAGGATGGACCCGCGTCCCATTAGCTAGTTGGTGAGATAACAGCTCACCAAGGCGACGATGGGTAACCGGTCTGAGAGGGCGAACGGTCACACTGGAACTGAGACACGGTCCAGACTCCTACGGGAGGCAGCAGTGGGGAATATTGCGCAATGGGGGAAACCCTGACGCAGCAATACCGCGTGAGTGAAGAAGGTTTTCGGATCGTAAAGCTCTGTTATTGGGGAAGAAAAAAAGACGGTACCCAAGAAGAAAGTCCCGGCTAACTACGTGCCAGCAGCCGCGGTAATACGTAGGGGACAAGCGTTGTCCGGATTTACTGGGCGTAAAGGGCACGCAGGCGGTTTTTTAAGTCAGATGTGAAAGGTACCGGCTCAACCGGTGACATGCATTTGAAACTGAAAGACTTGAGTATTGGAGAGGCAAGTGGAATTCCTAGTGTAGCGGTGAAATGCGTAGATATTAGGAGGAACACCGGTGGCGAAGGCGGCTTGCTGGACAAATACTGACGCTGAGGTGCGAAAGCGTGGGGAGCAAACAGGATTAGATACCCTGGTAGTCCACGCCGTAAACGATGAGTGCTAGGTGTTGGGGAGACTCAGTGCCGCAGCTAACGCAATAAGCACTCCGCCTGGGGAGTACGACCGCAAGGTTGAAACTCAAAGGAATTGACGGGGACCCGCACAAGCAGCGGAGCATGTGGTTTAATTCGAAGCAACGCGAAGAACCTTACCAGGTCTTGACATCCTCTGACCATCTGAGAGATCAGACTTTCCCTTCGGGGACAGAGAGACAGGTGGTGCATGGTTGTCGTCAGCTCGTGTCGTGAGATGTTGGGTTAAGTCCCGCAACGAGCGCAACCCCTGTGGTTAGTTGCCATCATTTAGTTGGGCACTCTAAGCAGACTGCCGTGGATAACACGGAGGAAGGTGGGGACGACGTCAAATCATCATGCCCCTTATGACCTGGGCTACACACGTGCTACAATGGTCTGAACAGAGGGCTGCGAAACCGCGAGGTGAAGCTAATCCCTTAAAACAGATCTCAGTTCGGATTGCAGGCTGCAACTCGCCTGCATGAAGTTGGAGTTGCTAGTAATCGCAGATCAGAATGCTGCGGTGAATGCGTTCCCGGGTCTTGTACACACCGCCCGTCACACCACGAGAGTTGGCAACACCCGAAGTCAGTGAGGTAACCGTAAGGAACCAGCTGCCGAAGGTGGGGTCAGTAATTGGGGTGAAGTCGTAACAAGGTAGCCGTATCGGAAGGTGCGGCTGGATCACCTCCTTTCTAGGGAATACAGGAAGTCATGGTACTATTTTCTTTTGTATGACTGAGTCATACAAAAACAGTTAAAACACGCATCTTAGGATGCATTTTTTAACGGCGATATTAAAAGGATCGTATTTTTCATCAAAATTCCTTATTTATTTAAGGAAGAATTTTGCCGAAAAATGCGTTAGTTTTTACACCAGTCACACGCTAACGCTTAGTGACTTACCAAATTTTAACAAATTTGGGTAAAAACGTCGATCATTGAAAACAGCATAGTGTATAAATAAAATTTTTGAAATACAATTTCTTAACACGAAAACGTAACATCAAATAGGATCAAGAAGAAAAGAGCACAGGGTGAATGCCTTGGCAATCAGAGCCGAAGAAGGACGCGACAAGCTGCGAAAAGCTACGTGTAGGTGCACATAACCGATAAAGCGTAGATATCCGAATGGGGAAACCCGGCTGGTAGAAGACCAGTCACTGTGACGTGAATACATAGCGTTATGGAGGGAACCTGGGGAACTGAAACATCTTAGTACCCAGAGGAAAAGAAAGAAACATCGATTCCTTTAGTAGCGGCGAGCGAACGAGGAAGAGCCCTGATTACATCAAGGCTGTATTATTAGTTGAACGACATGGGAAGGTCGGACGCAGAGGGTGAGATCCCCGTAGACGAAAATAGTATGGACGGGTAATCGACGAGTACCACGGGACACGTGTAACCCTGTGGGAAGATGGGGGGCCCACCCCCCAAGGCTAAATACTACTGATTGACCGATAGCGGAAAGTACCGTGAGGGAAAGGTGAAAAGAACCCCGGAAGGGGAGTGAAATAGAAACTGAAACCCTGTGCTTACAAGCAGCAGGAGCTAACGTGACTGCGTGCTTTTTGTAGAACGGGCCAACGAGTTACGGTATGTAGCAAGGTTAAGTACTTCAGGTACGGAGCCGTAGGGAAACCGAGTCTGAATAGGGCGACTAGTTGCATGCTGTAGACCCGAAACCGTGTGATCTATCCATGACCAGGATGAAGCTTGGGTAAAACCAAGTGGAGGTCCGAACCAGTGTCTGTTGAAAAAGGCTTGGATGAGTTGTGGATAGGGGTGAAATTCCAATCGAACACGGAGATAGCTGGTTCTCCCCGAAATAGCTTTAGGGCTAGCGTTGTAGAGAGAGTGATGGAGGTAGAGCACTGAATAGGCTAGGGGTCGTAAAGATTACTGAACCTTATCAAACTCCGAATGCCATGCACTTATATACGGCAGTCAGACTGTGTGAGATAAGTCTCATAGTCAAAAGGGAAACAGCCCAGACCATCCGCTAAGGTCCCCAAGTCCAGATTAAGTGGGAAAGGATGTGCAACTGCACAAACAACCAGGATGTTGGCTTAGAAGCAGCCACACATTTAAAGAGTGCGTAATAGCTCACTGGTCGAGTGGTTGTGCGCCGAAGATGAACGGGGCTAAAATCTGGCACCGAAGCGATGGATTATGGTACTACCATAGTGGTAGGGGAGCAATGTCTTGAGGGCGAAGCGAAACTGTAAGGTTTGGTGGACACAAGACAAGAGAGAATGTTGGCATGAGTAGCGAAAGTGAAGTGAGAATCTTCACCATCGAAAGCCCAAGGTTTCCTGAGGAAGGTTCGTCCGCTCAGGGTAAGTCGGGGCCTAAGCCGAGGCGAGCAGCGTAGGCGATGGACAACAGGTTGAAATTCCTGTACCACCTTTAATTGTTTGAGAGATGGAGTGACACAGAAGGATAAGCGAACCCAGCGGTTGGAAAAGCTGGGCCAAGCGTCAAGGCTGAGTAGGGAGGCAAATCCCCTTACTCATAAGGCCAAGGCGTGACGGGGAACGAAAAATAAGTAGGGAAGTCGCTGATTTCACGCTGTCAAGAAAAGCTTCTATTGAGAGAGAAGGTGCCCGTACCGTAAACCGACACAGGTAGGCGAGGAGAGAATCCTAAGATGAGCGGGAGAAGTGTTGTTAAGGAACTCGGCAAAATGACTCCGTAACTTCGGGAGAAGGAGTGCCCCCTTATGGGGGCCGCAGAGAAGAGGCTCAAGCGACTGTTTAGCAAAAACATAGGTCTCTGCTAAATCGAAAGATGATGTATAGGGGCTGACGCCTGCCCGGTGCTGGAAGGTTAAGAGGAGTGCTAAGCAGCAATGCGAAGGTGCAAATTTAAGCCCCAGTAAACGGCGGCCGTAACTATAACGGTCCTAAGGTAGCGAAATTCCTTGTCAGGTAAGTTCTGACCCGCACGAAAGGCGTAACGATTTGAGCGCTGTCTCGACAACACACCCGGTGAAATTGTAGTACTCGTGAAGATGCGAGTTACCCGCGACAGGACGGAAAGACCCCGTAGAGCTTTACTGCAATCTGGCATTGAGTTTTGATCGTGCACGTACAGGATAGGTGGGAGACAAAGAATTTGGGACGCTAGTTTCGAAGGAGTTGCCCTTGGGATACCACCCTTGTACGATTGGAATTCTAACGAGTGGCCGTAATCCGGTCATCGGACAGTGTCAGACGGGCAGTTTGACTGGGGCGGTCGCCTCCTAAAAAGTATCGGAGGCGCCCAAAGTTACCTTCAGGATGGTTGGAAACCATCTCTTAGAGTGCAAAGGCAAAAAGGTGATTGACTGCGAGAGAGACATCTCGAGCAGAGACGAAAGTCGGGCTTAGTGATCCGGTGGTTCCGAGTGGAAGGGCCATCGCTCAACGGATAAAAGCTACCTCGGGGATAACAGGCTTATCTCCCCCAAGAGTCCACATCGACGGGGAGGTTTGGCACCTCGATGTCGGCTCGTCTCATCCTGGGGCTGAAGCAGGTCCCAAGGGTTGGGCTGTTCGCCCATTAAAGAGGCACGCGAGCTGGGTTCAGAACGTCGTGAGACAGTTCGGTCCCTATCCGTCGTGGGCGTTAGATATTTGAGAAGAGCTGTTCCTAGTACGAGAGGACCGGAACGGACAAACCACTGGTGCACCAGTTGTTCCGCCAGGAGCATAGCTGGGTAGCTAAGTTTGGAAAGGATAAGTGCTGAAGGCATCTAAGCACGAAGCCCCCTTCAAGATAAGATATCTCACCGAAAGGTTAAGGTCCCTGATAGACGATCAGGTAGATAGGCTGGATGTGGAAGTATGGCAACATATGGAGCTGACCAGTACTAATCGACCGAGGTCTTGATCCAAGATTTTATACACTGTGCTGTTTCGAGTGATCGATGATCACCGAAAAACAATTCATATAAATGCAATTATAATTAAATAGTTTTTAACTAGTATAACTAGTTCCGTAATGATGGCGGAAGGGCCACACCTGTTCCCATACCGAACACAGAAGTAAAGTCTTCCAGCGCCGAAAGTACTTGGTGGGCAACTGCCTGGGAGGATAGGACATTGCGGGACTTTTTTTTGCGTGAAACAACGAGCCATGCGGCGAAAAATATAAAAAGAGCGGTGAAGGAGCAAATTTATTTGTTCTTTCACCGCTCTTTTTATATTTTTTAGGAAGGAGCCATCTGGCGACTGACGCGACTAAGGCGTAGCGCAGCGAAGACGAAGTGCCGCATGAGCGAGTAAAACGGCAGTAAAGTGAAGCAGTGATTCAAGTTCACCTAAAAATCAATATTCATCGCTATTTTTTTATGGGCCAAAGCCCCAAACGCAGGCGCAGCGAGAGCTGCGACGGAGTTGCACGGCTTCATTAGACGGCAGTAAGGTTTAATCTCTCTTTTTTATATTTTTAGGAAGGAGCCATCTGGCGACTGACGCGACTGAGGCGCAGCGTAGCGGAGCCGAAGTGCCGCATGAGCGAGTAAAACGGCAGTAAAGTGAAGCGTTGATTCAAGTTCACTTAAAAATCAATATTCATCGCTATTTTTTTATGGGCCAAAGCCCCAAACGCAGGCGTAGCGAGAGCTGTGACGCAGTTGTGAAGGTTAAACAGAAGTTAGTTCTAAAAGCTCTTCTAATAGCCATATTCTTAAAAATTAGCTCATAAGATGATACTTTCATGCTATAATAAATGCATAAAAACTGATATAACTTCAGTTGATTTTGCAAATAGGAGCCGATTATGAAAAAAAACTTACCCTTACTAATTCCCGTGTTGCCGTATCTGATCATGACCTCTTTGATCTTTTTTATATTACCCACGATGGATGCAAATTCAAAATTTTTCACATCCATTATGCTGCTGATTATTCCCACTTATTGTTTCATTTCTGCTTTTATATATGGACTGAAAAACGGAAATGTCTGGCTTTATCCAATTTTTATGGGTTTTATTTTTTTCCCACCAATATTTTTGATTGTTGAGATAAGAGCGTTGATATACGGGGGTATTTATGGGGCAGTTGCGTTATTGGGTATGTATCTAGGCAGCTTACTAAAAAAAAGAAAAACGAATGACGAGAATAAGGAATAAATGCTTATCTTTTAAACCGCAAATCGACGAAATCGGATGTTCAAGTATGAAGGAAGGATTGAGTGTAATTGCAGAAGACTAAACAAAAAATAGGATCAGCAAAAGCGGTTGTGATTATCCCGGAAATTTATGGAATTAACCAATACATAAAAGACTGGGCAGAATTTTTCATTGGTCACGGTTATGATAGCTTTTGTATGAATCTGAGCAGGCGAGACCATGTTTATAGATACTCCGAAAGTAATGAAGCATATCGTGATTTTAAGGTGGAAGTGGGCTTTGATCGATACGTAGAGATAGCGCTCAGTATTGAGGAGCTAAAAAATAGTTATAAAAAAATCATCGTTTTTGGATCAAGTGTCGGAGCCACCATCGCCTGGCGATTGACTGAGAACCGATGTTGTGATGGGATGATTGGCTTTTACGGATCACGAATCCGGGACTATCTGGAAGTCAACCCGGTTTGTCCCTGTCTACTGGTATTTCCGGAACAGGAAGAATCCTTTGATATTCAGTCGATTATTCCAAAGCTTGACCAGAAAGAAAAAGTTGAACTATTCGTTTTCCCAGGTAAACATGGCTTTGCTGATCCTTATGGATATGATTTTAACGAGCAGTCAGGCAAAAAAGCGTTAGATATGGTAAAATACTTTTTAAAAGAAATTGAACAATCAGAAAAGATTTGAGAAAAGAGGATAAGATGACCGATATTGAAAACTTAAAAGGATTGGTAGCAGAATCAGGAAATATTGTTTTCTTTGGCGGGGCCGGTGTTTCCACTGAAAGTGGCATTCCGGATTTCAGGAGTGTCGATGGGTTGTACAGCCAAAGCTACAAATATCCACCAGAAACAATTCTTTCGCATGAATTTTTTATGAATAATACCGAAGAATTCTATCATTTTTATCGTAATAAAATACTGCATCTGGAAGCAAAGCCAAACTTTGCCCATATAAAGTTGGCAGAGCTGGAAACCGAGGATAAACTGAAGGCGGTAATTACTCAGAATATTGATGGACTTCATCAATTGGCGGGGAGTAAAAAGGTGCTGGAACTGCATGGATCGATTTATCGTAATTACTGTATGCACTGTCATCAGTTTTATCCGGTTCAAACGATTAAGGAAAGTCAGGGAGTGCCGGAATGCGGCTGTGGCGGGACGATCAAGCCAGATGTAGTATTGTATGGTGAGGGGCTGAACAGCGATGTCATAAACCAGTCAGTTGGGGCCATCACAAAAGCAGAGGTTCTGATAATTGGGGGAACCTCTTTGGGTGTTTACCCGGCGGCAGGACTGATCGATTATTATCGTGGCAGGAATCTGGTATTGGTAAATAAATCCTCAACGCCGATGGATTCCCGGGCAAATCTTATTATTAAGGGAAGTATCGGGGAAATATTTAAACAACTGAAATGGAGCAAAAAATAAAGAGTCGCTATGGATAGTCAAACAGAACTGAGATACAGACAAAGCAATCGCTTATTAAGATTACTTTTGGGCAACCATACTGTGGAAGAGGTAGTGGAAACCATTAGTTATTTGGCGGAAAAACCAGTTATATTTATTGACATAAACTTCTCGATTCGTGGAATGAGTCGAACTTCTGAGATCACAGATCGCTCATGGCAGTTTGCCATTTCTAAAGGATTCTGCAGCCACGAATTCATTTTTGAACTCGTTAATATTGAAGAGGTCAAGCGCTTTCCCAAGGAACGAACGCCCTATGTGGTCGGGCTGGAAAGTGAGACAAAGGCCTTGGTATCGCCTGTGATCATTCGGGGGAAATACGCCGGTGCGATGGTGATGTTTTTTAAAAAAACTGAAGTGACGAATGGATATTTAGAGTTATTGCTGCTGGCGAATGAAGTATTGACAGAAATTATTATAAAGATTCCCATGTATAAGTATATCCGCGGCAATATGAATGAGGGGATTCTAAAGGATCTGATTGAAGGTAGAGACAAGGAAAATGAAGATTTCAAAGCCTGGGTCCTGGAGTCAGAGCTTAATACCAGTAATAATCTGTGTGTCCTGGTTTCTGAACAAGATGATGCCAATCTTAATCAGGAGGTCATTAAAGACTCACTACGAGATGATTTGTATCACGTCGTTCCTAAATCTCATACAATTTTTTACGGTAATCAGATGGTTGTTTTATGTACGGATCTGGAAACAGAAAAAACGGATAAGGGGATCAGTCGGTTAAAAATATTTATGGAAAAACATGGATTGCGAATTGGCATCAGCGAATTTTTTCAGGGGATTGAGAATTTTCAATGCCATTATTTTCATGCGAAGGCAGCCATTCGCATTGGCTTAACGATTCATGAGAAAGAGCGCCTTTTTAATTATGATGATTATAAGTTTTTTCATCTGCTTGAGAAGGTAACCGGTGAAGCTGGAAATAATCTCAGGGATTTTGTTCAAACTGGTTTGCTGAAACTTGAGAAATATGACCGACGACATCAATCTGAGTTGTTCTATACGTTAAACACACTTATCGATTATGGGTGCAATTATAAAGAAACCTGTGAAGCCCTCCATATTCACCGAAATACTCTCAGTTATCGCATCGATCGAATCAAATCGCTTACTCAGCTGGAGTTAACGGCACCGAAGGTACAGTTTGACTTGGCGTACTCGTTTCGAATTTTAGAGTTTTTAAAACATCAGTAGCTTTTCGCATCAGGGTTGGGCTTAGTAAATAATCACAGAGAGAAATTTTTGTAAATACTGTGCACCACGCACAGATTAATAGCATCATTTTGTTAATCAATGCGGATGTTTTTTTTCGACCCATCGTTTATTCTAACTAAGAGGGATTGTGACCCCTTACTGGGATGATGTAAAGTCCATACTAGACCCCTTAATCTAAGAGAGCTCCGGCTCTTTTTTTGTTTTTTTGAAAAAAATAATAAATGTGTAGAATCATAAGTGATGGTGTACACGGTTTTGATAGCAACCCTTGTAAATGGTGCACAACGGAGGACAGATATTTTGGCGATGATGACCATAGTAAAAATTTGACCTTCTTGTTAAACTGAGCATGTAAACATTATCAGAACCACTCGATGGCGTTTTTATGTTTACAACAATCAAATTTTATTTAAAAGGAGAAAAAGAGATGGATTTTACATTATTAATTGCTGCTTTTGGCGGCGGGTTATTTGCAGCCGCTATCGGTGGTGTGCCATCATTTATTTTTACTGGGTTAACAGTCATTGCCGCAATTCTTGCCGGAGATTTTGGAGCCCCAGCCATTGGAATCGTCAGCTTTGGATCATGGTTCTCACCATGTGTTGCGTTTGCTGGTGCGGTTGCCGCTTCTGCTTATGCTAAAAAAATTGGAAAGTTGGAAGTTGGCGGGGATATTATCACCCCACTAGCAGGATTAAAAGACGCATCCGTATTACTGGTCGGCGGAATTTTTGGTATTATTGGTTACTTATTAAACTTTGTTATCGGCACAGTAATTGGCGCAAATGTACTTGGTTCCGCAGCATGGACCGACACAGTTGCTTTAAGTGTTGTTATTTCTGCCATTTTAGTACGTTTGATTTTTACCGACTCCGGTTTAACAGGTAAAACTCCCGCTGGTGTAACACGACATTATCTGCCTCAGGGCTCTGATTTGATGTTCACTATCGTTCTGGGTGCCGGTTTTGGTATTCTGGTTGGTGGTATTGCGGCGGCTTTCGGCAGTATGGCTTTAGCCGGATCAGGTGAAGCTGGATATCTATTCTCGCAGATGGGTAGTTTTGCCTTTGGTATCGCCGCCTTTGGACTGATCTTTGCCAGTATGGGACTGCCTTTCTATGGCTGCCATCATATTGTATTGCCAGCTGCTTCAACCGCTATCGTTGTTTTTTCAGGAACATTAAGCCCAGTGGCCGCCATTGTAGCTGCCGCCATCACGGGTATCCTGGCAGCGATAATCGGAGAGTTTGCGGGCTTAGCCTTTAACAGTTACGCAGACAGCCACATCGACCCCCCGGCCTGTACAATTTGGGTTTTACAATTGCTTAATTTTTCAGTACTACCTTTAATTTTACCTTCTATTATGTAATTCAATCATCGAGTGGTGAGGACTTTTGCTTTGGCAAAAGTCCTTTTTCTATTTAATGATAATTACTTCAATGATAAATTTCGCTGTAAATTGACTACAAAATCCTGGATATTGGTGATGATCGACCGGGAACTGAGGCTGCCCCGGTCCTTTAGTTTATTGACCACAAATTCGGAGATGTCGACGGTATAAAAATAAACCGGCCGAATCAGACCATCAACCACCTGGTAGGAAGGGGTCATGTTGCCGGTGGCAATGGTGTGGAGCTGAGTTGCCAGACAGATGATCGTAGTGGCTTTTTTGGTGTGCACCCGCAGAGCATCCTGGGCGCTGTAAACATCAGCATAGACGCCAGGTAAAGGCCCATCGTCGCGAATTGAACCGGCTAAAACCATGGGGATGTCATTTTTAATACAGGAATTGACAATACCATCTTCGATTTTATATTTTTCAATTAAATTTTCCAGGGAACCGCAGCCCCGAGCCCGATTGATGGTTTCGATATGGTGATAGTGACCCAGTGATTTATTTTCTTTGGAATAGATGTCCTGACCCAAGGCGGTGTTAAAAAAGTGGGACTCCAAGTCGTGGGTGGCTAGGGCATTTCCGGCAAAGAGGGCATCCACATAGCCCATTTCCACCAGATGGGTCATGGCATTTCGGGAGTCCTGGTCAAAGGTTACCGCCGGGCCGAGAACCCATAGAATATAGCCGTTATCCCGTTCGAATTCCAAGAGTTGATAGAGTCGGTCGTAGTCCCGGGAGTAGGCGGTTTCCCGGGAATTGGAGGTACGAAACGAAAAATTATCACCATCTGGATGTTTTTTACTGAAGGCAAAATGATCGACATAAACACCGTTTCCGCCATCTTCATGACGTCCGACGACAACGGCATCGCCTTTCTTGACATTTCTGAATTCGATGGCATGGGGTCGATCATTGGCAATGACAACCACGCAGTCCATCCGACTTTCAGCCATCAGCTGCCAGGTATCATGGATTTTAAAATACTCGGGAAAGATGGTCGTGGCATAAAAGTTCTCCGGAACCACACCATCCATAGGAGCTGGCATCGTTCGGACACTGGGGGCTTTGACAAAAAAGGTTTCGGTAAAATCAGGAGCTGTATAAACGGGCAAAGTAAACATATGAGCACCTCGATATAAGATTTTATAGTAAATTATTCTGTTTATTATACCATATCAAAGTTATCGCTGGCACCGCAAGTGATAATGGCTGAGTGAATAAAAAAACACCACCATGATTAATCGTTCCGGATTAATCATGGTGGTGTTTTTAAAACTCAGTTAAGCTTTTCAGGTAATTCGAAATGGGGTTTTTCGAAATCGAAAAGTTTTGTCGCGTCGGGTTCGTTAAGCAGGAAGGCTTCCATTTCATCACGTTCCATTGGCGGAAGTTCTTTTAAAATCAAACGGATACTCGCACCGGTGGTTTGATTAAAAACAGAAAAAGCCTGTTTCCCGCCTTTTATAAAAAATAAGTTGCCCTTTTCGCCAGTGCAATCCAGCACCGCCCGGATGCCGTCAACACTACAGGACTCATTTTCAGCAACGCAGACAATCTTATCATCTCCGTCCAGATCAAGGGAAAGCGTTTTGATGGCTTCCAGAGAAGCGCGGACACCAATGGCCAGGCCGGGGCAGTGATGTCCGTGAAAGGTTACACATTTTTCCCATAATTCGACATTCATTTATTAGCTCCTTTCGATAAAACAGGAGACCCACAGTTGTGGGTCCCCCAAGTTGCCAGTCCGATTGCGCTAGTTTTTAAAGCTGTGAATAGGGGCGGGGATCTGTCCGCCACGATTTACAAAAACTGAGCAATCGTTTTTATTCACCGGCATAATCGGTGCTCGGCCCAGCAGTCCACCAAATTCGGCGGTATCGCCAACGTCTTTTCCATAAACAGGGATAATGCGAACACCGGTGGTTTTATTGTTGATGACGCCAATAGCGGCTTCATCCGCTAAGATCCCAGAAATGGTGGAAGCTGGGGTATCGCCAGGGATGGCGACCATATCGATACCAACCGAGCAAACACTGGTCATGGCTTCCAGTTTGTCAAAGGTCAGGGCGCCACATTCCACGGCTTCAATCATTCCTTCATCTTCACTGACCGGGATAAAGGCACCGCTAAAGCCACCCACCGAGGTGGAGGCCATAATACCGCCTTTTTTAACGGCATCATTGAGCATTGCAAGGGCTGCTGTGGTACCATGGGTGCCACAGTGTTCCAGACCCATTTCCTCAAGGATGCGGGCAACACTGTCACCAATTTCCGGGGTTGGAGCCAGGGACAAGTCTAAAATACCAAAAGGGACATTCAGACGCTCAGCCACGGTGGTACCGACCAGGTGGCCAGCCCGGGTAATTTTGAAGGCTGTCTTCTTGATGATTTCGGCCATTTCCCCAAAGGAAGCGTCCTGGGCTTTTTCCAGCGCCCGTTTGACAACTCCGGGACCACTGACCCCAACATTGAGAACCGATTCGGCTTCGCCGACGCCGTGGAAGGCGCCTGCCATAAAGGGATTGTCTTCAACTGCGTTGGCAAAGGCGACAAACTTGGCACAGCCGATGGAATCCACCTCCCGAGTCAGGTAGGCGGTTTCTTTAATCACTTCTCCCAGCCGTTTAACAGCGTCCATGTTAATACCGGCTTTCGAGGAACCAAGATTAACGGATGAACACACGCAATTGGTTGTTGCCAGGGCTTCTGGTATGGAGTCGATGAGAATCCGATCGCCTTTTGTAAACCCTTTGGGGACAAGGGCGGAAAAACCGCCGATAAAGTTAATGCCGACCGTTGCGGCGGCGGCATCAAGAATTTTTGCATATTCCACATAGTTTTTGTCATCACTGCTACCGGCGATGAGTGAAATCGGTGTTACCGAGATCCGCTTATTGACAATCGGGATGCCCAGTTCATTTTCAATGCGTTCCCCTTCTTTGACTAAATTTTCAGCCAAACGGGTGATTTTTTCATAGATTTTCTGGCGACTTTTTAATCCGGAGGAATCAATGCAGTCCAGCAATGAAATTCCCATGGTGATGGTCCGGATATCCAGCCGTTCTTTTTCAATCATTCTAACCGTCTCGAGGACGTCTTTAAACATTGCCATAATCGTGGCCGCCTAAATCGTGTGCATAGCATTGAAAAGATCTTCATGCTGAATACGGATGGACATGCCGATGGTTTGTCCGACTTCTTCAAGAGCGGCCTTCAGGACATTAAACTCAACAGACATGTTTGTCATGTCCACCAACATGATCATGGTGAAAAAATCATGCATAACGGTCTGGCTGATATCTTCAATATTGACATCATTTTCAGCCAAAATTTTAGATACATTATAAATTATTCCGGTGCGGTCATTTCCAATAACCGTAACTACTGCTCTCATTCTAAATTACTCCTTAATTTTCATTATTTTATTAGTTTAAACCAAAATGCGTACAATCACAAGTTATAATGTTGATTTTAGGAGGAAAGACGTTTTGTGAATTTATTTTTAAGTTTTTTGATATAAAATTAATACAATTGATGGGAAATTTTAACAAAATAAAACTTTGTTTTTTGCTTAATAGCCGGTTTCGTAACTTGTGAAGGGTGGTGGAGTGTGGTATAATGTGGAAGAAAATGGAAGAACAAAGTATGAAGGAGGTAGATCTGGATGTTTTTTGGAGAGTATGAACATAATATCGACGACAAGGGACGATTGATCATTCCTTCAAAATTCAGAGAATCTCTGGGTGGACAATTTGTCTTAACAAAAGGACTGGATTGTTGCCTGTTTGTTTTTTCCATGGAAGAGTGGGAGAATTTTGAAAGTAAACTAAAATCTCTACCGGTATCGGATAAGGATGCGCGAGCGTTTACCCGATTTTTCTTCGCCGGTGCCGCCGATTGCGAGCTGGATCGACAGGGCCGGGCGAGTGTTCCACTTTCGCTCCGCAAATATGCAAAAATAACAAAAGAGGTGACCATTATCGGGGTTTCAAATCGATTAGAAATTTGGGACAGTCAATTATGGGAAAACTATAACGACAATGAAGATTTAAATTATGAGGACATTGCCAATAATATGGCAATGCTGGGAATATAAATGAAGCCACAAACATTTTCACATACCACCGTATTACTACGGGAATCCATTGACGGTCTGGACATCAAACCAAATGGTATCTACGTGGATTGCACCCTGGGTGGGGGTGGGCATTCCCAATGGATTTGTGAATCATTGGATGAAAGCGGCATTTTGGTTGGCATCGATCAGGATGATTACGCTTTAGAGTATGCCCAAAATCGTCTGGCGGGTTTTACCTGTCAGCGTCATTTTGTAAAAAGTAATTTTGCCAGTTTAGCCAAGGTTCTAAAGGGCCTCCATCTCTTTGGAATCGACGGTATTCTATATGACCTCGGGGTTTCGTCATTTCAACTGGATGACGATACCCGAGGCTTTTCTTATCATAACGATGGTCCGCTGGATATGCGAATGAACCAGTCAGCAGAGTTAACCGCCGAAATGGTGGTCAACGACTATGCCCCCGGGGAACTAAAAAAAATACTTTTTCTTTATGGAGAAGAAAAGTTTGCCAGTCAAATCGTCAAATCAATCGTTCGTGCCAGAACGCTTGCGCGAATTACGACCACTTTAGAGTTAAGTGAAATAATCAAGAAGGCGTATCCTCCCAAGGAACGTTTTAAAGAGAAACATCCCTCAAGAAAAACATTTCAAGCCATTCGACTGGAAGTCAATGGGGAATTAAAAATATTAGAAGATGCTTTAACCCAGGGTCTTGAAGCCTTGAAGCCAGGCGGAAGAATGTGTGTCATTACCTTTCATTCGCTGGAAGATCGGGTTGTTAAGCATCTCTTTAAAGAGAAAGCCAATCCCTGCACTTGCCCGCCGGATTTTCCCCAATGTGTTTGTGGGAAATTACCGGAAGTAAAGCTTATTTCAAGAAAACCGATTGTTTCAGGTGTTGATGAACTTGAAGAAAATCGGCGTTCGCGAAGTGCGAAACTACGGATTGTAGAAAAGCTGGGAACAGAAAGTTAAAAAAAGGAGCGTTCCATGGCGACCACAAAAAAAAGAGTAAAAATGCCCAAACAAAAAGAAAAGCGCATGACAACAAGTTCCTATGTTATGATTATAGGGTTGATTGCGTTTGCGGCAATGGTTGGGATCTTATTTCAGCACGCTGTGATCACCGAAAAAAATACGCAGATCAGAGACCTTCAGAAAACCCTGGAAGACGCCGTACAGGTTAACGACAGTAAAGAAGGTCAATTAGTAACAAATATGAATCTTCAATCGATTGAGGCTCAAGCCAGAGGTTATGGGATGACCGAACCGGTCCAGGAACAATATCGACGCGAACTGGTGACGGAGAAAAAAGAAGAGTCACTGATGACGGATTCACAAATTGTGAGAAGTTGGTTTGAGAATTTGTTTTAGGTTAGGGTTTATTTAAGCTAGATCAGGTAAGCTTAATTGAATAAAAATTTGGAGAAAAAATGTGAATATAAAAAAGAAGGCACAACGAGAGATTGGACCGATCGGCAAACAAAATCGCATCATGATTGCCATGGTTGTACTTTCATTGTGCTTAATTGTTGTTATTGGGAGATTATTTTCCCTGCAAATTGTAAATTCAACCGGGAAGTATGAGCGCCAGGTCGATCAACTTGTTGAAGAGGTGGCCATTAAAGCATCACGAGGTGATATCTACGATCGGAACAAAAATGTTCTGGCTAAAGATTCCTCAGCGACAGCGGTTAATGTGATCCCCTATGAGGTCGAAGACCCCGATCGCCTGGCCCAAACATTAAGTAGCAAGCTGGGTTTAAAAGTTGAAGATATTATGAAAAAGATCATCGTTCTGGAAAATGATATTGTTGAAGTAAAAACCGGTATCAGTCAGGGCGCTGCGGTTATTGTACTGAGTCATAATTTTGATGGTGTCAGTATTGAGGACGGAACCCTTTATTTTAAACCGATTAGCATTAAAGATCCGGCTGCGGTGGCTGCGGCCATTTCCAAAGATTTGGATTATAATTATGAGTCCCTTTACGATCGTGCGACCCGTAAAGAAAACCAGCCGGTGCTAATTTTGGGGAAAGTCGATAATGCCCTGGCTCTGGAAATTAAGCAATCGGAAGCAATCAAAGACGAAGACGGCAACATAGAAAGTTATAATGGCATCGAATTGCTGGATGATTATCGGCGTTATTATACCAATGGAAATTTTGCTTCCTATATTCTGGGGTTTACCGGGCGGGACTACAGTGGTCTCTATGGGGTGGAATCCACCTATGAAGACGTCTTAAGCGGCGAGGATGGGGTTGTTTACTTCCAAAAAGATGCCAACGGAAACCAGATTCCTTCGCAAACAAAAATATTAAAAGAACCTGTTCAGGGAGAAGATATTGTTTTAACGATTGATAGCAATATTCAATTGATGGCCGAAAAAGCGGTTGAGGAAGCAGCGACAACCTGGAAAACAAAAAGTGTAACTGCGATTGTGATGGAAACCAAAACTGGCGAAGTAGTGGCAATGGCGACCACGCCGGATTACAATCTTAATGATCCTTTTACTCTGGATGCTAACTTCGTCGCGACACATGCAGAAGATCTGGTTGGTAAAACAGAACAAGAACAACTGGCAGAGATGTATAAGAATCAGGCCGTTAGTTTTATTTATGAACCGGGTTCCACCTTTAAAGCACTAACTGGCGCAGCGGCCCTGGAAGAAGGGGTAGTAACGCCAGATACAATTGTGTATTGTGATGGGTCCATCCAGATCGGTGATGCGGTGATTAATTGCGCCACCGGACCACATGGCAGCATTACGGTTTCGGATGCCATCGCCCATTCCTGTAATCCGGGGTTGGTTCAGATTATTGAAACATTGAATCCGGATGTTTTCTATCAGTATGTGTATAATTTTGGCTTAGGAGAAACCACCGGGATTGAGCTAGATGGCGAAGAAGCTGGAATTATTAATCGACTATCTACCGCCAATGGCGGGATCAATGAAGTAGATTATGCGACCTTTTCATTTGGACAGGGGTTGGCAGTCACGCCCATTCAAATCGTCAGTGCGCTAAATAGTGTCGTCAATGATGGCTACTATGTTAAACCGACGATTATCTCCAGCGAAACCACGGGGAAAGCGATTGAATCCCAAAAACAGATTATTTCGAAAGAAACATCGGCAGCAACCCGAGAAATCATGCGTAAGGTAGTTGGCTATGATTCCGATATGACCAATCTTTCTGAAGGATACAGCATTGGCGGAAAAACAGGGACGGCCGAGAAGTTTATCAATGGTGAATATTCCAGTTCCAAATATGTGACCTCCTTTTACTGCTTTGCCCCAGTGGAAGACCCCAAATATTCGGTTTACGTCGTGTTGGATGAACCGGCAGCAGGTGCTTATGGGAGTACCAGTGCGGCACCTACCGCCATTAGTTTAATAAAACAAGCTTTGAATTATAACACTGCTGATACCACCCTTGGTGGTGCTGTAACGGAAGAAATTCAAAAGGGAACCATCACTGTTCCTGATCTGGTAGGTCAGAACATTGATTTTGCAGCCAGCATTCTCAATGAGAAGGGGATAAAATATGTTGTTGATCCAGCCACCAGTGGGACCACGGTTGTAAATCAAAGCCTTCCCACCAATTCGGTTTATGATCCAAATTCGGAATTGATCCTTGCTTTAGGAGAAACCGATAGTCAGGCGGTTGGAACGGTTATTGTGCCGGATCTAAAGGGACTATCGATTCAGAGTGCCAATGAAATTCTGACGGGATTGGGACTCAATCTTAAAATCACAGGGAATGGTTTTGCTTCAAGTCAAACGCCGGCAGCCACAACGGTTGTGGAGAGGGGCAGTGACGTTAACGTAACATTTGCCCCATAAAAAATTTAAAGAAAAGCAAGGGGAGGAATCCTTGCTTTTCTTTATGTTTAAAGTTTGATATAATGTCATGGTCTTTTTGGACAGTGGACGAGGCTGAAAATTAAATATAGAATTGATTATGATTGACCGAAAATAAAGAAGAAAGTTCAGGTAAGATAAATGGAAAGTATCAGTATTGATGAAATACTTCACATTACCCAGGGGGAATTGTTCCAGGGAAATCGCTCAATGGCAATTGCAAATGTTGCGATTGATAGTCGAAAAACAACAGGTAATGACTTATATGTGCCCATTATCGGGGAAACGAATAATGGCCACAATTACATCAGTCAGGCCTTTTTAAATGGCAGTAGAGCTTGTCTGACCGAGGAAAGAAATCACTCCTTTCCGGCGGAGATGACGGTCATCCAGGTGGCTTCAACATTAGCGGCGATGAAAGCGTTGGCCGGTTTTAATCGTCATCGTTACAGCATTCCGGTGATTGCCATTACCGGCAGCAGCGGAAAAACCACCACCAAGGACCTGGTGGCATCGGTTCTGTCACAACGGTATCGTACCTTAAAAACCGAAGGTAACTTTAATAATGAATACGGGATTCCCCAGACCTTATTTAATTTAGAAGCAGACCATCAAATGGCCGTCATCGAAATGGGAATGGACCATCTTGGGGATATTTCAAAATCAATCGCGCTGGTTGATCCCGATATCAGTGTAATCACCAATGTCGGACTTAGTCATATTGAACGCCTGAAAAGCCAGGAGAATATTTATCGGGCCAAAAAAGAAATTTTGCAGCGTTTAACAAGCGATGGCATTGCCTATGTTAATGGTGATGATGCGTTTTTAAAAAAAATAAATAATGAAAAGAATCAGTTCCAGGTTAAAACCTTTGGCTTGCAGGGGGAGCATTCTGTAACAGCCTTTAATTATAGTACAAGTCAAGCGGGTCTTGAAATGCAGGTAAAATGGGAACATCGAAACGAAGTTTTCACGTTTAATTATCCAGGGGAACATAATATCTATAATTGTCTGGTGGCCATTGGCTTAGGGTATTTCTATGACTTGACTCAATCGGAGATTCAACAAGGGCTTAATGCTTTTGTGCCCAGCGGCAATCGGATGGATATTTTCACGATTGGCGAAATCAAGGTGATTAATGACTCATATAATGCTAATCCTGATGCGATGCGGGCTTCCCTGGATGTATTGGATACCCTGGGCCGTGACAACAAGCGAAAAATTGCAATTCTCGGCGATATGTTAGAAATGGGCGACTTCGGGCCAGCGGCACACCTTGAAGTTGGCAACTACGCAAAGGGTAAAGCGGATATTCTAATCGGTGTTGGTCCATTGGGGCAGTTAATTTGTCAGGGTTATGATAATGCCGGACCGGTCTACCAGGTTCCTGATGCACGCTCGGCCGGTGTCTGTTTAAAAGAGATTGTCCGGCCCGAAGATATCATTCTGATTAAAGCGTCCCGGGGCATGGGTTTGGAACGGGTGATTGATTTTATTAAGGAAGGTGGCTGCTAATGGAACTGACCGTTTTACAAACCGGGCTGATTGGTCTGCTGATTTCCTTCCTGGTTGTCTATTTTGTGACACCGCGATTTATCCCCATGCTCAAACGGCTAAAATTTGGTCAGGCCATCAGAGAAGAAGGCCCGCAAAGCCATTTGGAAAAATCAGGAACGCCAACCATGGGCGGGCTGGTGATTCAATTGGGGGTATTGGTGGCTTTTGCGATCTTGTCAGTGCTAGTCGGAAACTGGGACTTCTTTCCAATTCTGGTAATGCTCTACTTCGGTGCTGTGGGCTTGATTGATGATTATATTAAGGTAGCCAAAAAACATAATCTGGGTCTGCGGGCCTGGCAGAAAATGGTGCTCCAATGTATTGGTGCGCTGGCCATTGCCCTCTATGCTTATAATGCGCCAGCCATTGGTTCTGAAATGGTGGTGCCGTTGATGGATCAGACTGTCGATTTTGGATTCTGGTATGTGCCATTTACCTTTATTGCGGTGGTATCGATTGTCAATGCGGTTAATTTAACCGATGGACTCGATGGATTGGCATCCGGCGTTACCTTAATTGTTGCGATATTCTTTTTTGTCGGCTCTCTGGCCCTGCCCCAAGCTAATACCAGCATTTTTATCGGCGCCATTATTGGCGGATGTTTGGGTTTCTTAAGGCATAATTCAAATCCAGCTGATATCTTTATGGGTGATACCGGTTCGATGGCGTTGGGCGGAGCGGTTGTAGTCATGGCGATCATTACTCAGCTACAGATTTTTCTGCTCATTGCTGGCGCTTTGTTTGTCCTTGAAGCTTTATCGGTAGTGATTCAAGTGAGCTACTTTAAATCCACCGGGGGAAAGCGTTTTTTTAAGATGGCCCCCATTCATCATCACTTTGAATTGTCGGGTTGGAGCGAAACCCGGGTCGTCACCGTTTTCTGGGTGGTTACTGCGATTTCGGTAGTCATTGCATTTATTTGTTTAGGATAGGAGAAGCGCATTATGATAAAAAGGACTCTGGTAGTCGGAGCGGCCCGAAGTGGGGTTGCGGTCACAGAACTATTACTAAGCCATGGCGAAGCCGTGTTATTAACAGATACCCGATCATCGGGCATCGTCTTAAAAGAGTTTCCCCAGATTCTGGATTTTGAAAAAAACCCGGAGTTTGAATCGATTTTTGGTGTTCAGCCGAGTCTGGAGATTTTAACGGTGATTGATGAGGTGGTCATAAGCCCGGGGGTGCCGCTGAGTATTCCCATTATTCAAGCGGCTTACGCGCAGGGTATTCCAGTCACAGGTGAGGTCGAAGCGGCCTATCGATTGACACAAACACCTTTTATTGCGATTACTGGGACCAATGGGAAAACCACCACCACCACCCTGCTGGGGGAAATATTCAAAGCCTCAGGTCGGGGAACTTATGTGGTCGGAAACATTGGCGACCCCATTACCAACTATGTCGATAGCGCGACCGCAGATGAGGTTTTTATAACCGAGATCAGCAGTTTCCAATTGGAGACGATCCATACTTTTCGTCCTCAGGCGGCGGCGATTCTCAATCTGACGCCGGATCATCTGGATCGTCACCTGAGCATGGAAAATTATGTGCATGCCAAAGGCCGGATATTTGAAAATCAACGAGCCGAAGACCTGCTGGTATTAAACGGGGATGACCCTTTAGTCGGTGAATTGGGTGAAAAGGCGATTTCAAGAAAAGCCCTTTTTAGTTATAAAAAAACCGTTGATTATGGTGCCTGGTGTTTAGCGGGCGAAATCTATATCAATAATGGTCAAGAAAGCATCTTGGTTTGTCGGGAAGATGAACTGGGTATTATCGGTCCTCATAATACCATGAATGCTCTGGCGGCTCTGACCCTGGCATATTTTTCAGGGGTTGAACTGGAAGTCATCGTCCGGGTTCTTAAAACCTTTGCGGGAGTGGAACATCGTCTGGAGTTGGTGGGCTGTTTTGACGGGGTGACCTACATCAACGATTCGAAAGGAACCAACACCAACGCCACTATTACGGCTGTCAATGCGGTAACAGAACCGATTATTCTGCTGGCCGGAGGCTATGATAAAAAAGAAGACTATTCCGAGCTGATGGCACTGGTGGCAAAGCGGGTCAAGCAGCTGATCGTTTTAGGCGTAACTGCGGATGATCTAATCAAAGCCGCTACGGCCAAGGGCTTTACGACCATCACCAAAGTTGACACCTACGAGGAAGCGGTTGCCCACGCAAAAGCGGTGGCCGTATCGGGTGACACTGTTTTGTTATCGCCAGCCTGTGCCAGTTGGGATATGTTTGATAATTATGAGATCCGAGGTCGAGTTTTCAAGCGATTGGTGACCGAAAATCAATAAAAATTCGAGGAGTGAACCATGAAAAATGGAAAAATAGATCGACCTTTTTTAATTGCCCTCCTGTTGTTGGCAGGCATTGGGGTAATTATGGTATTCAGTGCCAGCATGTACTCATCCACCATTAGTGGGGAAAAAGGTTATTCCCTGTTTTTAAAACAATTAGTATTTGTTGTTCTGGGTGTGACTGTAATGGGAATCATGAGTAAGATTGATTACCGGGTTTACAAAAAATATTATCTTGTGGGCATTGTGATTTCTATTTTTCTTTTGATTATCGTTTTAATCCCCGGTATTGGCTTAAAGGTTAATGATGCCAGACGGTGGATTGATTTAAAAGTCACCACCTTTCAGCCTTCTGAATTAGCAAAGGTTGCCGTGATTCTTTATTTTAGCACCGTTATTTCTAGGAAACCCGGCATTATCAAAGAGAATATGCCGTTTTTGTTAAATTGTATGTTGCCCCTGGGGCTCATCTGCGGCCTGACCGCTATTGAACCATCTTTGAGTGCAGCTATGGCCATCGCCCTGGCCGCTTGTGGGGTCCTTTATTTTGGGGGCGTTGAATTTAAACTCTTTTATCCCTATCTGGGATTTGGGGTATTGGCAGTGGTTGGTTTAATGATCGCCGAACCCTGGCGACTGGATCGTTTTAATGTTTTTTTAGGAAAAGGTGGGTATGATTATCAGATATCCCAATCGCTCCTGGCAATTGGTACCGGTGGGATGTTTGGCAGAGGTCTGGGTAATGGAAAACAGAAATATCTGTTTTTGCCGGAACTACAGAATGACTTTATCTTTGCCAATATCGCCGAGGAATTTGGCTTCGTGGGATGTTTACTTGTTTTAGGACTGTTTGCTTATGTAATCTGGCGGGGGTTTCAAATTGCCCAGAAATCTCAGGATACCTTTGCCTATCTGTATACCAGTGGTGTGATGTTATTGCTGGCATTTCAGGTATTGGTGAATATTGGCGTTGCATCAGCGATCATCCCGGTAACTGGGATGGCCTTGCCCTTTATCAGCGCGGGTGGTTCCTCGATGGTTATTTTGTTTGCGATGATGGGCCCAATTCTAAATATCTCCCGAACTGTAGACCTGGGCAAGAAACTGGAACCAAACAAAAAAACCATGCATAACAAGAAAAAGATTGTGAGGTAGATTGTGAAAATACTCATTGCAGCAGGTGGAACCGGAGGGCATATTTATCCGGGATTAGCGATTGCTGAAAAAATAAAAACTGAAAATCCCGGGGCTGAAATTGTCTTTATTGGATCGATGGTGGGGATGGAAAAAAACATCATTCCTCAGTATGGCTATCCGATTGAGTATATCCGGGTCCGGGGATTTGAGCGAAAGGCCTCATTAGAAACACTGGCAGCAATTAAGGGGATTTTTGACGGGCTTAGCGATGCCAAAAAATTAATTAAAAAGCATCAACCGGATCTGGTGATTGGAACCGGAGGGTTTACCGCGGGACCGCTCCTCTTAATTGCCAGCCGACGAAAAATAAAAACAATGATTCATGAACAAAATGCTTATCCCGGGAAAACAAATCTGATGTTGGGGAGCCGGGTAAATCGGATTGCCATCAGTTTTAAAGAGGCCGAAAAATATTTTCCCCAGGAACGGACTTTTCTGGCGGGAAACCCGGTGCGATCGGACTACCATCAGATTGACCGAAGTGAATTGCGAAAAAACCTGAATCTGTCTGACACCCAGAAAATGATTTTAATTATGGGCGGAAGCCAGGGGGCTGGTTCCATCAATCAGAGTGCCCTGTCTCTGATTGCGTCCTATAAAGACCAAGACGATCGGGTTATTTATCATTTAACCGGAAAAGATCAATATGAATCGATTAAAAAAGAAGTCGATCACCTGGGGCTTTCACCATCTGGTCATGTTTTTGTTGATGCTTACAGCAATGAGGTGCACCGCCTTTTAGGAGCTGCTGATCTGGTAATTAGCCGTTCCGGAGCAATGTCAGTGGCTGAAATCCAGGCGGTGGGTGTACCTTCAATTCTGGTTCCCTACCCGCTGGCAGCCGGTAATCATCAGGAATTCAATGCCCGGGTGATTACCGATCCGGGCGGCGGTGTTCTCATTAAAGACAAAGAACTGACGGGGGCGCGACTGATTCAAACCGTTGAGTCGCTATTAGAAGATGAGAAAAAATGTCAGATGATGAGCCAGATCACTAAAAAACAAAGCATCATTAATGCCGGAGATCGGATTTATGCACAAATAAAAAAATTAATGGAGAATGAATGAAACGATCAAAGAAAAAAAACTCCAGCGAAAAGAAGATAAGGAAACTTCAAAACCTCGAGCCGACAAAGCAAGAGCTCAGGGAACAGCGTCGACGACAGCGAAAAGCAAACAAGCGCAAACGCATCATGAAAGGCTTAGTAACCATGTTGATCATTCTGGGAATAATCGGGGCTATTGGTTTCGGTGTTTACCAGGCGGCTAACTTGGGTATATTTAACGTGGCCGAAATTGAAGTGGTTGGGAATGAAATTGTTGATGCGCAGACGGTCGTTGAGGCCTCAGGAATTAACGTTGGGGAGAGTATTTTTTTGATCGATGTCAATCAGGCAAATTATAATATCAATGCCTTGATGAATTTGGATGAACTGGAAATTTCTAAAATTATGCCTGACAAAATTCTCATCCGAATGGTCGAGTCAGTACCAATTTGTGCGGTGAATTATGATAACAAGGTCTACTATCTGTCGGAAGACAAAACGCTGATTGAAGACGGTGAATACCTGAGAAAAACAGATATACCGCTGATTTTTGGAAGTGATGAGGTTACCATAACAGAAATTGGTAAAGAAGTAGTGGTTGAACCCTATTGGCGTTTTGACACGATTATGAATATTCTTAGAGATTTAAAAAAAGATAGCAACCTGGAAAAAATATCCGAGGTACGGATGACAGAAGTAAACACCTATGAAATTGTGACAAAAAACGGCACCGTTTTTATTCTATGGGATTATAATAATTATATTGACAACAAGGCCTATATCCAAAATAATCTGGATAAAAATACCAGTAATATGATTATTAATCTGGCAGTGGGAACAAAGCCAGTCATCAAACCGCGCTAAAAATAAAGAATGAGTGAGTGATTCATAAAACATTTGGTCTGATTCTAAAATATTGAGCGTTATTTTACTTAATTTATTATTCAATAGTTGAAAAATTTGTAAATAAAGGTTAATATAAAGGGGTGAACATTTCTTTAACTTACAAATAGGGGGAAGAAGTGTTATTAACGATGAAAAAAGCAACTGAAACGAATCCAATGTTCAGGAAAAAAGATACAAACGATCAATTTTAACGAGAAAGCTGTTTAGTAAGAGGAGGAATAAAAGTGTTTGAATTAGATGGGAATTACGATAATTTTGCAAAAATTCGTGTTATCGGTGTCGGTGGTGGTGGAAACAATGCCATTAATCGAATGATTGAAGCCGGGATGAAGGGTGTGGATTTTATTGCTATTAATACCGATAAACAAGCTCTTGCCTTGGCTTTATCTGAAAAAAAACTTCAAATCGGGGAAAAAATTACCCAGGGACTTGGTTCCGGGGGGAATCCCGAGATTGGTCAGAAAGCGGCCGAGGAAAGCAAAGATGCCATTGCTGACATGATTAAAGATACCGATCTGTTGTTTTTAACAGCTGGTATGGGTGGCGGAACCGGTTCCGGAGCGGCTCCGATTATTGCAAAAATCGCAAAAGACCTGGGAATTTTAACCATTGGTGTCGTCACCAAACCGTTCTCTTTTGAAGGACGGGTACGGATGCGTAATGCCCAGATTGCCAGTGAGTTTTTACAGGAAAATGTTGACTCTCTGGTAACCATCCCCAATGACCGACTGCTAAGAATGGCTGATAAATCAACCTCTCTGAAAGACGCCTTCAGGTTAGCTGATGATGTGTTGCTCCAGGGTGTGAAAAGTATCTCAGATCTGATCGCCATGCCAGGACTGATTAGCCTTGACTTTGCCGATGTTAAAACGATTATGAAAGATACCGGACTGGCTCACATGGGTGTTGGTCAAGCAAGTGGAGATAACCGTGCCGAAGAAGCCGCCAAACAGGCAATTCTTAGTCCGTTGCTGGAAACCCAGATCGACGGAGCAACCGGGGTATTACTTAATATTACGGCTGGCGAAGATCTTTCATTATTTGAAGTCGATAAAGCTGCCAGCATTGCCAGAGAAGCGTCAGATCCCGATGCCAACGTTATTTTTGGTGCGACCATTGATGAATCTTTAGGAGATGAAATCAAAATTACCGTTATTGCGACAGGATTTTTGTCCGGCGGTGAAAAAGAAAAGAAAGCTGTTATTAAAAAAGTTGTTAAAAGTGCCAGTGATTCAGTTGGTGAATTTTCAATTCCAGATTTCTTGACTCAAGAATAATACCGATGAAGTGTCCGTATTGTGCATTTGATGACAGCAAGGTTGTTGATTCGCGGCCTTCCGAAGAAGGAACAATGATCCGCAGACGCAGGGAGTGTAATAAGTGCAATAAACGTTTCACGACCTACGAACGAGTTGAAAATATACCCCTGATTGTGGTTAAAAAAGGTGGCCAGCGAACAGCCTTTGATAAAAATAAAATATTCAATGGAATGATTAAGGCCTGTGAAAAACGACCAGTTTCCATTGATGCCATTAAAACGGTGGTGGATGATCTGGAACGACGCTTATATCAAGGCGAAATGAAAGAGGTACCATCTTCGCTAATTGGTGAGCAGGTAATGGCAGCCTTAAAGACCATGGATCAAGTTGCTTATGTGCGCTTTGCTTCCGTCTATCGACAGTTTAAAGATGTCGCTTCGTTTATGGATGAGTTGGAACGATTAATTTCAGAAAAACAGGCCGAGGGTTCCCATGAAACAGTATGAAAAAACCGTGAAAAGTGAAGTCATCTATGATGGACGGATTGTCAAACTGCGCGTTGATGAGGTAAAACTACCAAATGGCAGTTTTTCCAAACGGGAAATTGTCGAACATCAGGGGGCAGTCGCCGTTTTAGCTGTTAAAGATGGACAGATGATCTTTGTGAAGCAATACCGGATTGCCAGTCGGCAGCTGCTGACTGAAATTCCGGCTGGTCTGCTGGAACTTGGGGAAGATCCTGAAGCTGCAGCGATCAGGGAATGCCGGGAAGAAATCGGTTATCGACCGGTTAATCTTTTTAAGCTGGGCGACTTTATCCCCACCCCGGGTTATTGCTCAGAAAAAATCGCTTTGTTTAGCGCCACAGAATTTATGTGGGACCCTTTGGAAGAGGATCCGGATGAATTTATCCGAGTTGTTAAAATACCAGTGCGGACAGCCCGAACGCTGTTTATTAACGGACAGTTCATTGATGGCAAAACCGTCGCAGCGCTGGGTTATTATTTTTCCATTGCCGCAAGAAGGTCGATAGCAGAATAGAAATAATGTTCAATGAGGATAGATGGTTTATTTGATGCAGAGCATTAGAATAAATCATCTATTTTGTATTATGTGTTAAAGCGTGATGCATTAGATAAACGAAAACGACAAAAATGAATTGGTTTGAAGCCAGTTACCGAATCAAACTTTCGGTCTGGTAAAATCAGGTGTGCAACACTGAAAAAGAGGTAAAAGATAATGTTTAATTTTACACCGGACTATTTTTATAGTTTAATACTGAGCTTTCCGGGAATCTTGATCGCGATCAGTTTTCACGAGATGGCCCATGGTTATGCTGCCGATTCAATGGGGGATCCCACCCCCAAAAATGCCGGCCGTTTAACCTTAAACCCGCTTAAACACATCGATCCGCTAGGTTTGATATCGATGCTGTTATTCCGCTTTGGCTGGGCAAAACCGGTACCGGTAAATCCCGGAAATTTTAAAGACCGAAAAAAGGGAATGATTGTAGTCGCTTTAGCAGGGGTTCTTACCAATTTGCTGTTGGCTTTTTTCGGAATGGCAGCATATTATGCAGTTGCGCCATTAAGAAATGAGGCTCTAAAGACAATACTATTCTTTATTTATTATTATAATATTGTTTTTGCTGTCTTTAATATTATCCCCATTCCGCCGCTGGATGGATCTCAGATTTTGGTCTTATTTTTACCGCCTAAAGCACTGATGACCTACTATAAATATCAGCGCTATGGCATGATACTCATTTTTATTTTAGCGTTTACAGGTATATTATGGTTTGTTATAGGTCCTTTTATTGATGGTATTGAGTATCTATTTTCTGAAATATGGGTCAGAGTATTCAGTCTGATCTGGTCCTGAGTATGGCATATGCAGTGAGTCTGGATGGCTATGAAGGGCCGCTCGACCTATTAATCAATTTAATCCAGAAAAACAAGATCGATATTTATGATATTCCCATTGCAACGATTACGAATCACTATCTAATGCAGATTAGAACCTGGCAGGATATGGATATGGATGTCGCCAGTGAATTTATTGTGATGGCCGCCAGACTGCTCGAAATTAAGGCCAGAGCATTGCTACCTAAAAATGAAGATGAGCAGGAAGACCCAGAAGATCTTAAGGCAAAACTGATTCGTCAATTGGTTGAGTATAAGATTTTTAAAGAGATCAGTCGATATTTTCAAACCCGGGAACAGGTTGAGCGCTGCGCCATCTATAGAGATCCGGAGTACATCCCTCAGAATACCGAAGAAGTGCCTCTGGTCATCGATCCCTATTCGCTTGAACAATGCTTTAAACGGCTGTTGTTTCAGAAAGAGGAAGAATTGGAGGCAATTGCGCCACCGCAGAAGATTATTCGGGAATTGTTCAGCATTGAAGAAAAAATCGCTGAAATAACCGCGGTTCTGGTTCAAGCCGGAGCCGCCGGGGTCAGCTTTTCAGAGCTGCTCCGGCCGGATATATCCCGGGAAGAGGTGGTGGTAACCCTGCTATCACTTTTGGAAATGGTTAAGACCAGTGGTTTGCGGCTGCTTCAAAATCGGGTATTTATAGATTTTCAGATTCAACAGGAGGTGGACAACAATGAACAGTGATGAACTGGCTGGGATCATCGAAGGCATTCTTTTTGGGGCTGGAGAAGGGGTTTCCATGACCGAACTGTGTCGATGCCTGGATAAACCGGTATCGGAAGTGCAGTTTGCGATGGAAATACTTAAACAGGATTATCAATCAAAAGCACGTGGTATTCGTCTGGTTCAGATTAAGGATACCTATCAGCTTTCCACAAAACCCGACTATTACGGGTATATCAAAGAAATTACCAGGCATCAGGAAAAAACCGGTTTATCCCGGGCGGCACTCGAAACCCTGGCGATTATTGCCTATCGCCAGCCCGTTACCCGACTGGCCGTTGATGAACTCAGAGGAGTAAGTTCCAGCAGTGCCATTCAGCGCTTGCTGGATCGGGGACTGATTTGTGACGGTGGTCGTCTGGAAGCCCCGGGACGGCCGATTCTCTATAAAACAACCAATGCCTTTTTAAAAACCATGGGCTTCACAAGTCTCAAAGAGATGCCGGAATTTGAGGTTTTTTCGCAGGGCAAACAGGAAAGTTTTAATCTGGAGTTGCTCAATCATCAATCAGAAAACAAAGACACCGCCAATGAAGAACAATTGGCCGAGATGCTAAAAAAAACCATGGGAGAGGCCCAAATATTGGAGGCCGCCCAGTGAGAATTCAAAAATATATGGCTCAATGCGGAGTCGCATCGCGGCGAAAATCGGAAGAACTGATTAAGGCGGGAGTGGTTAGGATCAACGGTGTTACCATTTACGAACCGGGTTTTCCGGTTGATCCTAAAAAAGATCAAATTATCGTCTCGGGGAAAAAATTAAACGAAGCCGTAAAAGTATATATCATGGTTAATAAACCCAAAGGGGTTGTATCAACTTCTGAAGATACCCATGGTCGCCAGCGGGTACTGGATCTGGTACCGATAAACGAGCGGCTTTATAGCGTTGGACGATTGGATATGGATACGGAAGGGCTACTGTTACTGACAAATGACGGTGACCTGACCTTCTATTTGACTCACCCCAGTCATGAGTTTGAAAAGACCTATGTGGGTCGGGTTAAAGGTTGTCCGGATGAAAACAGTCTGGAATCTTTCCGCCATGGTATGGTGATCGAGGATTACCGCAGTGCCCCGGCAGCCATTAAGATTTTAAAAATGGATCGGGATAGCAGTTTGCTGGAAATGCGGATTCACGAAGGCAAGAAAAGACAGATTCGTAAAATGTGTGCCGCGATGGGCCACCCGATTATTGATTTAAAGCGGGTAGCCATGGGAAATCTGACCTTGGGGCGTTTAAAACCGGGTGAATGGCGGTATTTAAATAATGACGAAATTATTTATTTAAAAGGAGAAAAGAAATGGTAAAGATAGGATTTCCAAAAGCTTTTAGTCAAATTCAGGCATTGTTCCCAGAAAAAGAAAAAGAACGGGACTTGTACATTGTGGCCGAGGATACAGCCAAATCTGAAATTCTGGGTGCGGTGCGTTTTTTTTATGGGGCAGAACAGGTTGATATTTACGAGATGATCATGACCGTGAAGGGCGATCAGGGCATGGCTATTTTTGATGGAATAATCAGAACGCTGCTTTATAAAATGGCTGAAGATGGATGTATATCGATATCCGTAGCAGGTGCCACCGGTGAATTTGCAAGCTACTTCAAAGAACATGAATTTATCGAATCAGGGGATGTCTTGGTTCATAAAGCCTTCAGCGGCGAATTTTTCAAGCCTTGTGCAGGCTGCAGTGAAAAATAAACCGTTGCGGGTTACCGACCTGGCCCGCGAATTTTTAAGACCGATCATTAACCGGGGTGATCGTGTCGTTGATGCGACGGCTGGAACGGGTCAGGATACCCTCTTTCTTTGCCAATGTGTCGGCGAAACCGGACGGGTTTTTGCCTTTGATATTCAGATGGCAGCTTTGCAGCAAACCCGAGATATCCTTAAGAAAAACGGCTGCGACGATCAGGTTACCCTGATTCATCAAAGTCACGAATTGATGGTAACGACATTAAAAGCGGCGGCTGTTGGGGAACAAACGGTCAAGGCGATCATGTTTAACCTTGGTTATTTGCCCAACGGTGATCAGACAATTACTACCCAGGTTGAATCAACTCTGGCAGCGCTTCAGGGAGCCTTGTCTTTACTGACTTCTGGTGGACGAATGACCCTCTGCCTTTATCCGGGTCACCCCGAGGGAATGCTGGAATCTCAGGCGGTAATCAGGTGGTGTGAGACGTTGGAAGCGCCTTTTGCTGCTCATCATTTTCACACGCTAAACCGGGAATCCCCGCCCACATTGATTATTATCCAGAGAACGAGGTAAAGATGAAAGACGTTTCAAGTGTAAAAGAAAGCCGTGATATTTTTTCAGCAATTAAGAAGTGTTATGCAAAGCTGAGCAAATCTCATAAATTGATTGCCGACTTTATGCTGAGTCACTATGAAAGTGTTTCAGAAATGTCGGCGGCGACAGTGGCTAAAAGTGTTGGGGTCAGCGAAGCGACCGTCGTTCGTTTTTCGGTTACACTCGGTTATGAAGGGTATCCGGAATTCCGGCGGGCAATACGAAATGAAATTAACAGCAAGCTGACAACCATTGAACGCATTGACATGACCTTGAAAAACGAACAAAAAGAAAAGGCCCTACAGGAAACCGTTCATAATGTCTTAAAATCAGATTTGTCAAATATCAATGCGACTTTTGAGGAGTTTGACTATGAGATTTTTAAATCTTGTATCGACTTGATTTTAGATGCCCGCAAGGTGGTTATCATTGGTTTTCGGACCACCACCTTGTTAACGGAACATTTGGGTTATTATCTTAATCTGATCCTGGATAATGTCCGGGTCGTCAATTATGGGGTTTCCGATATCTATGAGCATTTGATTCGCGTCACTGAAGAAGATGTGGTCATTGCCATCAGTTTTCCGCGTTATGCCCAAAAAACTTATGAAGCGGTTGAATTTTTAAAGGACAAAGGGGTAAAAATTATTACAATCTCGGATAATGAAAATGCCCCCATCAATGTGTTTACTAAACATCGGTTGATTGCCAAAAGTAATGTTTACTCCTTTGTGGATTCACTGGTGGCCCCGCTTTCGCTGATCAACGCGCTGGTAATTTCAGTGGGTTTGAGGAATATCGGAAAAACAAAAGAGACTTTTAATGAACTTGAAGAAATATGGCGAGAACATTATATCTATACTGGCGATGAATTGGAAAATTAGTTCATGAAAGGACAAAAGCGTAATCAATGAGTAGGATAGCAGTAATTGGAGGCGGCCCCGGCGGCATGATGGCAGCGGTGGCAGCGGCAGAAAAAGGACATCGGGTTGATTTGTTCGACAGCAATGAGAAGCTGGGAAAAAAACTATATATCACCGGAAAGGGTCGCTGTAATCTGACCAATGCGGTTGATATCAGCGATTATTTTGACAACATCGTCCATAACCACAGTTTTTTGTATAGTGCTCTTTATTCCTATACTAATACCGATTTTATGGCCTTCCTGGAAAAAAATGGGGTGCCCTTAAAAATAGAACGGGGGGATCGGGTGTTTCCGGTTTCGGATAAATCCAGCGATGTGATTGGAGCCTTTAAAATGGCATTGAAACACAATCGCTGCCAGGTTCATTTAAATACGAAAATAACCGGCCTTTTAATTGAGAATAATAACATTAACGGGATCCTCCTCGAAAATGGAGAAAAAAGAAATTACGATGCGGTGATTCTGGCGACGGGTGGAAAGAGTTATCCGTCCACTGGTTCAGATGGCAATGCGTTTAAGATCTTAAAGAAATATGGTCATGAAATCACATCTCTGGCTCCCGGTCTGGTCCCCATTAATACCAAAGAAGACTGGCCCCGCGATCTCCAGGGGTTGTCACTCAAAAATGTGACCTTAACCCTGTCTAAAAAAACACCCAAGGGCCAAAAGAAGGTCAAATCAATGTTAGGTGAGATGTTGTTCACCCATTTTGGCATATCCGGACCGCTGGTTTTATCACTTAGCTCTGATATGAGCGGCGACATAAAAGATTACAGTCTGGAATTGGACTTAAAACCGGCTTTAAGTATGGAACAAATGGATGCCCGGATTCAGCGGGACTTTCTTAAATATCAGAACAAGGATTTCGGAAATGCCCTGGGTGACCTATTACCAGCGAAAATGATTCCGGTCATGGTAGATCTGTCCGGGATTGATCCGGCCGCTAAGGTTAACCAGATCACCAAAGAACAGCGGAATAAGCTGGTAGCGTGTTTTAAACAGTTAAAGATTGGCATTGCCGGGCTGCGGGATTTTAACGAAGCCATCATCACCGTTGGCGGTGTGAACGTAAAAGAAGTAGACCCAGGAACGATGGAATCAAAACGGGTTAAAAATCTCTATATTGCAGGAGAGATGCTGGATGTGGACGCGCTGACCGGTGGCTACAATATCCAAATTGCTGTTTCCACGGGCTGGCTGGCCGGAAACGCCGTTGAATAAGTGTTTGTAAAGTTGGATGAGGGAGAGTAAGATGCAAATTGCCATTGATGGTCCTGCCGGAGCAGGAAAAAGTACCATAGCAAAAAAAATAGCAGCAGCCTATCAGATGACCTATCTGGATACGGGCGCCATGTATCGCTGCATTGCCCATTGTGTGTTAAATCAGATGGGTGACCGCTTTGATAACGCGGCTGATATTGTAAAAATTGCCCGGGGAACCGTGATCCGGTTTGAAGGCAATCAGGTGTTCTGTAATGATAAAGATGTTACCTGGGAGATCCGGACGCCTCTGGTTTCCCGCCATACCTCCGATGTGGCCAGGATTAAAGAGGTCCGGGATCTGCTGGTCGCTCAGCAGCGGGAATACGCAAAAGACCATGGGGTGGTTATGGATGGAAGAGACATCGGTTCGGTGGTTTTGCCGGAGGCTGACCTTAAGTTTTTTCTGGATGCTGACGTTTTGGAACGGGCACAGCGACGAAAAAAAGAATTGGACGAAAAGGGCAATGGGAAAGCCTTGGAAGAGATAAAAAATGAAATTGAAGACCGCGATAGTAATGACAAAAATCGGTTAGAAGGTCCATTGGTGCAGGTCGCGGACGCGATTGTCATTGACACAACGGGGAAGAGCATTGAAGAAGTATATGAAGAAATGAAAATTCATATTGACGAGGCTTGTCGATGATTTATAAAATTGGTCGTTTCATAGCTTATCTCATTAGTTTAATTCTCTTTCGGATCACAATTACCGGTAGGGAAAACATCCCGGAAACCGGCGGAGCTCTGATCTGTCCCAATCACATCAGTAATATTGACCCGGTGGTGATTGCATTTGCAACACCGCGGGATATTCATTATATGGCCAAGGCGGAATTGTTTAAGAATCCGCTTCTGCGATGGTTTTTCAAAAAAGTGAACGCCTTTCCGGTTAATCGCGAAAAGGTAGCTGTGGAGACGATTAAGACTTCCTTGAAAATTCTCAAGGAAGACAAGCTGCTGGGTATTTTTCCGGAAGGACATCGCGTCAATCCGGAAGATCGGACACCTCCCGCCAGCGGCTTTGTCGTCTTTGCCATTAAGACGAAAGCACCGATTGTTCCGGTGCACATTAAAGGAAAATACCGATTCAGAAGCAAAATAGAGATTATTATTGGCAAGCCTGTTTATCTGGAAGAATACTATGGCAAAAAACTGTCTGAAGAAGAAACTAGGCAGTTAAGCGAAAAGATCATGGATACGGTCTATGCTTTAGAATTGACGTGAGGTTAAAATGGAAGTAATCATTGCCGATAAGTCTGGCTACTGCTTTGGAATCGAAAATGCCATGAAAATGGTCCAGGATACCATCGAATCGGGCCGACAAAACATTTATACCTTAGGGCCGATTAGCCACAACACCCAGGAAACCAGACGTCTAACGAATCAGGGCGTGGTAATAATTGAAGACGACGATGTTGATAATTTAGAAACCGGCTGTATCATCCTTCGCTCCCATGGGGTTGGCAAGAAAACCATTGAAGCGATTAAAAAAAAGGGACTCCCAATCATCAATGCCACCTGTCCCTTTGTCCGGGCAGTTCAGAAAAAGGTTGAAAGCTATGATGTTGCCGGTTATCAGATTGTTATTGTGGGAAATAAAAATCATCCGGAGGTGATTGGAGCAAATGGCTGGTGTCAAAATAAAGCTTTAATAATTAATGATATAAATCAGTTGGAAAATATTGAAAGTTATGATAGAATATGTATCGTGGCTCAGACCACCATCATCGAATCCAAATTCAATGAAATTTGTGATGCGATCAGGTCAAGAGTCAATGAAGTAGTTATATTTAATACTATTTGCAGTGCCACCGCTGAAAGACAAGCAGCGGCAGCGAAAACTGCAAAAGAAGTAGAATATATGATCGTAATTGGTGGATACCACAGTTCGAATACGCAAAAACTGGCGGATATCTGTAAATCCCATTGCGCAAAAACTTGTCACATAGAAACCATCCGGGACTTAGATCTCGCTGAAGTAAGAAACTATCAGAAGATTGGTATTACCGCAGGGGCATCAACACCGGATTGGATCGTTAAGGAGGTATTGGAAGGTATGGAAGAGCAAAACAAAATTGCTGAGGAAAACGTGGTCGCGGAAGTGGCGACTGAAGAACAGCCAACTGTTGTAGTTGAGGAAGTGGTGGAAACCATTGAAAAAGACGAATATGATGATGCTAATTTTGATTTCGCAGCAGAAATTGAAGAATCATTAAAAACAATTCGTCGAGGTGCTGAAATTGAAGGCGAAGTGATTCACATCGCTGAAGATGAAGTGATCTTAAACATTGGCTACAAAGCAGATGGTATCATCAAAAAGAATGATTTCACATGGAAAAGCGATGAGGTATTATCTGAACTTGTACAATTAGGAGACAAAGTTTGGTGTATCGTTACTGATTTAAATGAAGGTTCAGGAAATGTAAAACTTTCAAAAATCAAATATGATAACCGTCTCGTACAAAAACAGTTAAGTGACGCCTTTGATAATAAAACAGTCTTAGAAGGAACAATCAAAGATATTTCTGGAAATGGTTTAATTGTCGATATTGGATTTACAGATATTTATATGCCTGCTTCACAATATCATGTGCGTTACGTTAAAGACTTAAACACCTTAATTGGCGAAAAAGTTAAGGGTATCATTATTGATTACAACCCAAAACGACGTCGTGCGATTCTTTCCCAGAAAATTATTCTTGAAAAAGATATGAAAGAACGTCGGGAACAAGTAAAAGAAATGAAAGAAAAGCGCTTTGAAGAATTAAACGTCGATGATATTGTTAAAGGTGTGGTTAAAACCATTACTAATTTCGGAATCTTTGTCGATCTTGAAGGCATTGATGGCTTTGTCCATCGATCAGATCTGACCTGGGAAAAAATCAATGAGCCGAAAGACATCGTTGAAAAAGGCCAGGAAATTGAAGCCAAGGTTATCGCTAAAAATGAAGAAGACAAAAAAATCAAATTAAGTGTTAAGGCATTATTGGATCGCCCTTGGGATGATTTCATTGCTAAATACAATGTTGATGATGAAGTTGAAGTGACGATCACTAATATTTTAGATTTTGGTGCCTTTGCTCAAGTGATTCCAGGCGTTGAAGGCTTGATTCATGTTTCTGAAATTAGCTACAACCGGGTTGAGTCTGTTGCTGCAGTTTTAAACACCGGTGATGTCTTAACGGTAAAAATCATCGGAATTAACGCTGAAAAAGAAAAAATCAGCTTAAGTAAAAAAGCAACCGAAGAAGCACCGGCTCGTCCTGCTCCAACACCAAGAAGCAGCAATAGTAGCAATGCTGGATCTGGCGATCGTGATAGAACTAGCAATTATGGTGGTGGCGATCGAAACCGCAGACCGCAACAAAGTCATAATAGCAATAACAATCGAAATAAAACAGTTTACGAAGAAACCGCCAATGTAACCCTTGGGGATTCATTCGGTAACTTGTTCGATGGTCTTTTCGGAGACAACAACGACGAAAAATAAGAATTGACTTTTTAAAATCCCAATCTCCGGATTATTTCTGGAGGTTGGGATTTTTTTAATTAGAAATTTTTTAAGTTTACCTATTGAAAAATTCTGATTTCGTGCTATAATGACATTAAATCCCGGTGGAATACTCGGAAATAATCCAGGGAGGGTTAAACACTTGAGACTTTCAACAAAAGGACGATATGGTGTATTGGCCATGGTAGAACTGGCGCTTCAATACGGAGATGGTCCGGTTTCAATTAAAGAAATTGCCGAAAAACAGAGTTTTTCAGATTCATATATGGAACAGCTTTTTTCCAGCCTGAAAAATGCCGGCTTGGTAAAAAGTATCAGAGGTGCCCGGGGTGGTTATGTTTTAGCTCGGGATCCCAGCGCTATTACCGTTGGTGAAATCATCAGAGCCCTTGAAGGGCCCATTGAATTGGCGGAATGCATTGATGGCGGTGGCAGACAGGTTTGTGCAAAATCGCCGGAGTGTGTAACCAGAGGGTTATGGAAAGATATTAGTGATAGTATCAGCAATATTATCGATAATCGATCATTACAGGACTTACTAAGCAAATAAAGAGAAAGAGGTATAACTTATGAAACGAATCTATTTAGATCATGCAGCAACAACAGCGGTTGATCCAGCAGTTGTTGAAACCATGCTACCATTTTTCACCGAATATTTTGGAAATCCTTCTTCAGTGTACGCCGAAGGGAGAGGGGTAAAGAAAAGCATTGAGGCCGCCAGAATCCAGATTGCCAATGCCATTAATGCTGACCCTCGGGAAATTTATTTTACCGGAAGCGGATCAGAGGCGGACAACTGGGCGATAAAAGGCATAGCCATGAAAAATCAGGCCAAGGGGAAACACATTATTACCTCAACCATTGAGCATCATGCGGTGCTTCATACCTGTGAATACCTGGAAAAACAGGGATTTGAAGTAACCTATCTGCCGGTCGATCAAGATGGGCTGATATCACTGGATGATTTGCGAAATGCGATACGTGAAGATACTATTTTAGTCACCATTATGTTTGCCAACAATGAGATTGGAACCGTTGAACCGATCAAAGAAATCGGTGAAATTGTTAAGGAAAAAGGGATTATTTTTCATACCGATGCGGTTCAGGCACTGGGCAATATTCCCGTTGATGTTAAGGATTTAAATGTCGATTTACTGTCCATATCGGCTCATAAAATATATGGTCCTAAAGGGATTGGCGCTCTTTTTATTAGAAAAGGAGTACCGATTGACAATTTAATCCACGGCGGTGCTCAGGAACGAAAAAAACGAGCCGGAACAGAAAATACGGCCGAAATTGTAGCTTTTGGAAAAGCGGCCGAGATGGCAACAGAACATCTGGTAGAAAATGCCGCTCATATGAAAAAATTAAGAGATCTTTTAATTAAAGGCGTGATGGACAATATCCCACAGGTTCGTTTAAACGGACATCCGGAAAAGCGGCTGCCAGGAAATGCGAATTTCTGTTTTGATTACATCGAAGGAGAATCGATCCTGCTCAGTTTGGACATTATTGGCGTAGCAGGTTCTAGCGGTTCGGCCTGTACATCGGGTTCCCTGGATCCATCGCATGTGTTACTGGCGATTGGTTTGCCGGCGGGAATCGCCCATGGATCGTTGCGACTCACTATTGGGAAGCAAACAACGATTGAGGATATCAATTATGTGGTTGACAATCTAATCCAGATTATTGAACGGTTGCGCAAAATGTCACCGATTAATGCTGATTGTCCGATTGATGATGCTGTTTTTGATAAAGCCGATCATCACCACCATTAAGTATAAAAAAATATAACTAAGGAGAAATTAAGATGGACTATACAGATGTAGTAATGGAGAACTTTACCTGTCCTAAACATGTGGGCGAGATTGAAGGTGCAAATGGTATTGGTCAGGTTGGCAGCCCGGCTTGCGGCGATATCATGAAAATCTTCCTGAAAATTAATGATGACGGCGTCATTGAAGATGCGTCTTTTAAAACCTTTGGATGCGGTGCAGCCGTTGCCAGTAGCAGTATGGCAACCGATATGATTATCGGCAAGACCATTGAAGAAGCCGGAAAATTCAAAAATTCGGATGTGGTTGACGCTTTGGGGGGATTGCCAGCCGAAAAAATACATTGTTCGGTCTTGGCCGCTGAGGCCATTCAAGCGGCGATTGAGGACTATCACAATAAAAAAGCACAATAAAAAATAATATCAAGCATAATAAATTAAAAAACGCAGTTTCTGTTTACGGGAAACTGCGTTTTTTTGACACTACAAATAAAAAACAACGTTGCTATAAAAAAAAGAATAGGGTAAGATATGGATATGACAGAAAATGAAAGGAACACGAAATGAAGGCGAATATTTTGCTCAATGTAGAAGTCGTTTCGAAAAAGAATGGGCGACGGCATGGATTGGTCAAGAGTCTGGTAGTGGTGAATCATGTCATTAGATACTTGGTGATCAATCCCGGTGGGGTTTTCTCAAAGGCTCAGTTTTTTAAACCGGAAAATATTTTGGATGTTAATTATAAGCGTTTGGTAATCGAGAGTGAAAAAGTCATTATTAAAGCAAAAGGCCAAAAAGTGAAAGACTATCTCGATGAGGCGTTTCCACTGATGGATTATCCGGTGGTGGATAAAAATAAGGAGTCATTTGGTCATGTTGTTAATGCGACCATTGAAGAAGGAACATTTGCCATTACAGAATACGAAATTTCCAGAAGCTTTTTTGATGATATCGATCACGGCTTTGCGATTATTCCAGCCGAAGAACTTACGTATAAAGATCAGGTGCTTTATTATGAAAAAGATATGTACGATTTGGGATTTAAAGAACAGGGCACCGGAATTGCCAATAAACTTCTGGGGGTAAAATAGATGGACAATTCTTCAAACAAAAAAAGACTACTAGTTCTCAATCTCATCGTCGTTGTTTTAATTGGTGCGGTTTGCTTTTTTATCTGGCCAACGCTTTCGGGCATGTTTGCACCATTTTTCTTTGCCATTGTCCTGGCTTATTTGCTTAACCCGCTGGTTAGAAATCTTGAAGATAAAGGTTTAGATCGGGGGGCGGCGGTTCTAATTGTTTTCTTTTCGGTATTGGCACTGGTGATTGGCGCCTTTATGAGCTTTGTTCCCAGTTTGATTACCAATATTGCCAGTATGATCAGAAGCATTCCAAACTTTGTGACACAAACCCAGACCTATATCACTAATTTGTCGGACTATATTTCGAATTTTACCGGATATGACATTACCCAGTTTTTTAACCTGGAACAGGTTCTGGGAAATGTAATCCAGGGGTTTGCAACGGCACTCCAGGGGATATCAAATGCCATTCTACAAAATAGCGGCCAGGTGATGAATATCATTATCGTGCCATTAGTCACTATTTTTCTGCTGATGGATAAGGAACTCTTTATCAAGGGGATCATGTATCTGGTGCCACTATATTATCGCAACAGCATGCTTAAAATGTGCTGTGACATCGATCTGGTTATTGGTGGTTTTATCAAGGGTCAAGGTCTGACATCCCTGATCGCTGGGATTGCAACCGGGATTGGAGCCTTTGCTCTGGATTTGCCTTACGCAAGTATTATTGGTGTTATTGCCGGGGTCACGACCATGGTTCCCTATTTTGGACCAGCGGTAGGTAGTTTTGTGATTGTGGTACTGGTGCTGTTTATTAATCCACTACTGATTATTCCGATGCTAATCGTTATTGGGGTGGTTCAGGTGATCTGTGGTAATTTTCTGGCACCGGCACTGATGTCCGGAAATGTCGGTCTTCATCCGGTGTTTATTATCTTTTCGATCTTCTTTTTTGGGGCTATGTTTGGAGGCGTGGGAATGATTATGGCGGTGCCGATGGCGGGAACCATTAAGGTAATTGCCGGGTATATTATTTCCATCTTTGCATCAAAAGACGCTACTGACCAAAAAAGGATTGACATTTAAATATGGAATTAATATAATCATCTATCATAGGTTAATATAAAAATGCATTGAGAACGAAGGCTCTAAAAATAACAATCACAGAGAGAGAGACACGGCTGAGAGTCTTTTAAAGTTAGTTTAGGGTTGCCCCGTTCGAGCAGCTGGGAAGAAAGATTAAATGAGAGGTTCATTGAGTATTTTCAGTCGGGAAACCGTTATTAATAAAGTGAGTTGCCAATTATATTGCAGCTAATTTGGGTGGTACCGCGGATTAAACCGTCCCTTGCAGACTTGCAGGGGATTTTTTGTTTTTTATAGACACCGAGAAGTATCAAGTACGCACAACTAAAAATTAAAAATGCAATAAGGAGAAAAAATGAAACCATTAGGATTAAATGAAATCAGAGAGAAATATTTAGCGTTTTTTGAAGAAAAAGGACATCTGCGATTAAACAGCTTTCCACTCGTGCCGATTAACGACAAGAGCCTGTTATTGATTAACTCGGGGATGGCACCGCTAAAACCTTATTTTACCGGTGATGAAATACCGCCAAGAAATCGGATCACCACCTGTCAGAAGTGTATTCGTACCCCGGATATTGAAAATGTCGGGAAAACAGCCAGACACGGCACATTTTTTGAAATGCTGGGTAACTTTTCCTTTGGTGATTACTTCAAAAAAGAAGCCATTCCCTGGGCCTGGGAATTCTGTACCAAAGTGATGGAAATACCGGAAGATAGAATCTGGATCACGATCTATCTGGATGATGACGAAGCCTTTCAAATCTGGAATGAAGACGTGGGAATACCCAAAGAAAAAATTGTGAGACTGGGAAAAGAAGACAATTTCTGGGAGCATGGATTGGGCCCCTGTGGCCCCTGTTCCGAGCTTTATTTCGACCGGGGTGAAGAATACGGCTGTGACAGCCCCACCTGTAGTGTTGGTTGCGACTGTGACCGTTATGTTGAATTCTGGAATCTGGTTTTCACCCAGTTTGATAAAGATGAAGCGGGTAACTATAACCCCTTACCAAAACCCAATATTGATACCGGTATGGGATTAGAACGTCTGGCTGTTGTGATGCAGGGTGTGGGTACCATCTTTGAGATTGATACGGTTGGCCATGTACTCAACTATATCTGTAAAAAAGCGGGGGTAAATTATGGCGATGATCCTCAGGACGATATTTCGATCCGAGTTATTACAGACCATATCCGCAGTGTCACCTTTATGATTGCTGATGGCGTGATGCCAGGAAATGAAGGCCGCGGTTACGTGTTGCGACGATTGCTTCGCCGGGCCGTTCGGCATGGAAAATTATTGGGTATCAAGGATCTTTTTCTTTATGATGTCGCTAAAGAAGCCATCCGGGTTTCTGAAGGGGCTTATCCTGAACTACGCGAAAAACAGGAATTCATTCAAAAACTGATCCGCATTGAAGAAATACGTTTTAAAGAAACCATCGATCAAGGTTTGGCACTGTTAAACAAAGAACTGGATAAAATTATCGAAATGGAAGAAACAGTATTCCCGGGCGGTGGGGCATTTAAACTCTACGACACCTATGGATTCCCTTATGACTTAACCAGAGAAATTGTTGAAGAACGGGGCCTGACCATTATCGCGGAAGACTTCGAAAAAGAAATGCAGGCACAGCGGGACCGAGCCCGACAGGATCGCCTCAATAGCGATTTAGCAGTATGGGCTGATGATCCCTTTAATCCTTTGGGACCGGATGCCGTCAATACCTTTGTCGGCTATGACAATCTGGAAGCGGAAGGCACCATCTTAGGGCTCTATGTGAATGAAGCCTTGGTGGACGAAGCAAAAGCTGGCGATGAGGTACTGGTACTGTTGGATCAGACCTCGTTCTATGCCGAAAGTGGAGGCCAAACCGGGGATCATGGGATCATTCAAAAAGGCGATGGCTTAATTGAAATCAGGGATTGTAAAAAAGGCAGCCTAAGCCGACATATTCATTCGGGTATCGTGAAGTCAGGAACCTTTAAGGTAGGGGAGAGTGTCATTACAGAAGTCAACAAAGACTTACGGGATGCCGTTCAGCGGAACCATACGTCGACTCACTTATTGCAAAAAGCCCTGAAACAGGTTTTAGGCGACCATGTGGAGCAGGCGGGGTCATTTGTATCTCCCGACCGGTTGCGTTTTGACTTTAACCATTTCCAGGCCATGACCCGGGAGGAAAAACGACAGGTGGAAGACATTGTCAACGCAGCGATTTTAGCGGCCTATGATGTATCTATTTTTGAGACCAACATTGATCAAGCAAAAGAATTGGGAGCGACCGCTTTATTTGGCGAGAAGTACGGTGAAATTGTCCGTGTTGTCAAAGTTGGTGACTTTAGTACCGAGCTTTGCGGTGGCTGTCATATCAGCAATTCTGCTAAAGTCGGTCTCTTTAAAATTATCAGTGAAGGTGGTGTTGCTGCTGGGGTTCGACGAATTGAAGCGGCAACCGGTTTTAATGCCTGGCATCTGGTGGAAAAAATGGATGATACTCTGGTTGAAGTGTCCAATTTGATGAAAACAAATCCGGATCAATTGCTTGAAAAAGTAATGGAATTAGCTGAAATCAACAAACAAAAAGAACGCACCATCGCTGAACTAAAACAGAAGTCGGCCGGAAATGCGATAATGGATATCCATCAGAAAATGGTGATCATCAGTGGCGTTCAGGTTACCATTGCTGACGTTGAGAAAATGCCGATGGAAGAGCTTAGAACCATTGGAGACTTACTAAAAGACCGAATGGGATCGGGAATTGTACTGTTGGGGAGCGCCTTAGATGGCAAGGTTAATTTTGTTGCAACAGCGACTCCGGATATCGTTAAACGCGGCTTCCATGCGGGTAAAGTCATTAAAGAAGTGGCGACAATAGCTGGCGGAGGCGGTGGTGGACGCCCGGATATGGCGCAGGCTGGGGGGAAACTTCCGGAAAAATTGGCTGAATCACTGTCAAAGGGAGAGGCATGCATTCGGGAGCAGTTGAATTAATTGATTAATAAAATGAAAAATTACATCATTTGACTTGTCTTTTCTTTATCTTTGGGTTAAAATGATATAAATTGATTGTGAAGGAGGTCAGATGACAATGGGAGAAAATACGGTGATTGATCGAGGAACCATTATGTTTGAGGTCGATAGCGAAAAGTCTCAGAAGATCGACGAAGTGATGCGCAATGTACATAAGGCTCTAGTTGAAAAAGGGTATAACCCTGTCAATCAAATTGTAGGTTATGTCATGTCAGGAGATCCGACCTATATCACAAGTCACAGAGAAGCGCGAAACGCCATACAGAAAATTGAACGGGATGAGTTGCTCGAGGAACTTGTTCGACGTTACTTAAAAAGTATTTAGTAGGCTGATAATTTGGGGCTGTCTCAACCGAGGCAGTCCTATTTTAGTTTTGGTATGGCGACGGGCAGATGGAGTTTTGATTGTAGAAGTTGGTGTTTAGTCACCGTACCGATCAATTGTTAATCTGTACACATAACGCTTGTGGTTAGGAAATGATTAGAAGATGATATTAAATACCCTGGGTAATACTGGAATCAAGGTCTCGCGGATGTGCTTTGGCAGTTTGACGATTGGGCCGCTCCAGAAAAACAAAACTCTTTTAGAAAGTCGGGAAATTATCGCGGCGGCTTTGGATTGTGGTGTTAATTTTTTTGATACGGCGGATCTGTACAATAATTACGATCATCTGCGTGCGGCGATCCAGATGCAACAGGATGTGGTGATTGCGACAAAATCCTATGATTATACAGCAGCGGGTGTTCTGAGCAGCTTGCATCGGGCCCTTTCGGAACTGGGGCGGGATTATGTTGATCTTTACCTGCTCCACGAACAGGAAAGCAAAAAAACCATTGAAGGCCACTGGGAAGCCATTGAAGCGCTGATTGCCGCAAAAAAAGCGGGAAAAGTAAGAGCCATCGGCATTTCCACTCATCGGATAGAAGGTGTTTATGGGGCAAATCTGTTTTCTGAGCTGGATGTGATTCATCCGCTGATTAATTTAACCGGCATTGGTATTGAAGATGGAACTACCGAAGAAATGGCGGCGGCCATCCACCAGGCAAAAAGGTCTGGGAAGGGCGTTTACGGCATGAAGCCGCTAGGCGGTGGTAATCTGCTCTCTCAGAAACAGGCCAGTTTTGAGTATGTCTTGAACCTGGCAGATCTGGACGCCATTGCGATTGGGGTTCAATCGATTAATGAAGTGCGGTATAATGTCAAAAAATTTAACGGCGAGACCATACCAGACGCTTTGGAAGTGGCTGTTTCCAGTGCTCCAAAGAGACTACATATCAGTGACTGGTGCACCGGCTGTGGAGAATGTCTCAAACGCTGCAACCACAAGGCGTTAACCTTAGTTAACGGAAAAGCCACCGTTTTACAGGAAAACTGTGTGCTTTGCGGCTACTGTGGTTCCGTCTGTAAAGACTTTTGCATCAAAGTAATTTAATACAGTCATAACAATAAGATGGGATAATGAATGGAAAGAATTTTAGGAATTGATGTTGGTGACAAACGGATTGGGGTTGCTGTAACGGACCCGTTGCAGATTACGGCCCAGGGGGTCATGACCCTCAAACGAAAGACCCGGGATGATGATTTAGAAGCATTTCGGAATCTCATTGCAAAATATGAGATTAAAAAGGTGGTAGCTGGTCTGCCACTGAACATGGACGGTTCAGAATCCGCTCAGACCCGGAAAACAGTGAATTTTTGTCAATTTATAAAAAAACGGCTAAATATCGAAATCATCTATATTGATGAGCGTTTAACCTCATCCTGGTCGGAAAAAGTGTTGATCGAAGGAAATGTTTCCCGGGAGAACCGCAAAGATTATATTGATATGCTGGCAGCTCAGATCATTCTCCAGTCTTACATGGACCGGGCCGTTAAATAATTCATAATAATGGATTCTTTAAGCATAAAAAGGTATAATTTAAAGATTATGAGCGAAAAATAAAATTGAAAGTGAAGTTGATATGGAAGAAAAAATAATTTTAGAAGATGAAAATGGCGTTGCACGAGAGTTTGATTTAGAAGTCTCCTTTCCTCTGGGTGAAAAGACATATGTGCTTTTAACAGAAGGCGAAGAAAGTGACGATGTATTTGCGTTCTTTATCGATGAAGACGAAGAGGGTGAAATTCTGGTACCCGTAGAGGATGAAGCAGAATTCGCTTTAATTGAAGCAGAATACGATCGCATCATGGACGAAGAATATGATGATTTAGAAGAAGACGAAGATGAAGGTGAAGTTGAGTAACGCCCCTTGCTAGCGGGCTTTCTTAGCTGATCGAATCGTTTTATCAAAGTAAATGATTAACGCCTGGAAAAAAAGATAGCTGCTCATGTGCCCAAGCGGTCACATGAGTGAGCTTCTTGTTTCAAACACCTCGCTGAATTTAATCAGGGCTTATCAGGAAGGGCACCATACAGGGGTTATTTTTGTTATGCAACGCAATGATGCCAAAGCGTTTTACCAAACAAAGTAAAAGATCCGATATTTTCACGTTTATTGGATCAATGTCATAGTCTGGGAATAGAGATCCGTGCGCTTTCCTGTGATATTGATGGAGTAAATATAGAAATTATCGGAGCATTGCCTGTCACTGTTTTATTTAAGAAAAGACTTAAAAAGAGGTGTGACCACTATGAATAACAAAAAACAAATTGTGGATGCACTCAGAAAAAGAGGGAACAAAGTAACCCCTCAACGTCTGGTTACCATCGAGGTTCTGTTGACCTTTAGGCAGCAGCATTTTAGTGTTGAAGAGTTATTTCTGGGTGTCAAACAGCGCAATCCTGATGTGGGAATGTCGACCATTTATCGAACGGTGCAAATATTAGAAGAAATGGGACTCATTACCAAACGTAATTTTGATGATGGCTTTGCTCGGTACGAACTCTGTGAGTTGGATGAAAAACACTGGCATCATCACTTAATCTGCTTAAAATGTGGAAAGGTAATCGAAATGCAAGACGATTTCCTGGAAGCTCTGGAAAAAGAAATAGAAGAAAAGAAGGATTTTATGATTATCAATCACGAACTTAAGGTGTACGGATACTGTTCGGATTGTTATGCAATAACGAAAGGAGTTAAATTTGACTGAAAATAAAAACTTAATAACGACGGAAACCCAACGCGTGGAGGGCCGTTCACGATCGAGACGAAAGCCTCAACCTCAGAAAAACAAAGATAAACTGAGATTAGTACCATTGGGGGGCTTAGGTGAAATCGGGAAAAACCTGAACGTATTTGAATACAAGGATGACATCATTCTTGTGGATTGCGGGCTGAAATTTCCAGATGACGATATGTTCGGAATTGACATTGTGCTGCCGGATTATAATTATATTCTGGAGAATCAGGATAAGGTCAAGGGCGTTGTCATAACCCATGGGCATGAGGATCACATTGGCGGACTTGTTTATCTGCTCAGAAAGATTAACATTCCCATTTATGCCACGAAATTTACCATGGGCCTGATTGATAAAAAGCTCAAAGAGCATGGCTTACTAACCAAAACCACCCGAATTATTGTTAAACCGAAAGAACGGATTGACATTGGTGAGTTCAACGTAGAATTTATTCGCGTTAATCATAGCATCGCGGATGCCGTGGGATTGTGTATCAAGTGTGCGGCGGCAACGGTTGTCCACACCGGGGATTTTAAAATTGACTATCATCCAATTGGTGGTGAAGTAATCGACTTGCAGCGATTCGCCAAAATTGGATCACAAGGTGTAGACCTGCTGATGTCTGATAGTACCAATGTTGAAGGGACTGGATTTACCCAATCTGAGAGCACGGTTGGACCAACACTTTTCAACTTGTTCAGAAACGCTAAAGGACGAATCATCGTTACGACTTTTGCCTCTAATGTGCATCGCCTCCAACAAGTGATTGATGCTGCGGTAGAGTATAACCGTAAGGTTATTATCTGTGGGCGAAGCATGGAAAATGTCAGCGAAGTGGCCATGGATTTGGGTTACATGAAAATGCCCCCCAATGTACAGGTTCAGTTGCGAGACATTAATAAATACAAAGACAAAGAATTAGTAATCATAACCACCGGCAGCCAGGGCGAACCGATGGCTGCCTTGGGACGAATGGCACTGGGTGAGCACCGTCACCTGACCATAAAAAAAGAAGATCTCGTCGTCATTTCGGCTTCCGCAGTGCCGGGAAATGAAAAAATGGTCTCAGAGGTTATTAATAAACTCGTGGAATTAGGTTCGGATGTTGTTTATGGCGGATTTGCTGAAATTCATGTCTCTGGTCACGCCAGACAAGAAGAGCTAAAACTGATGATTACGCTAGTCCGTCCCAAACATTTTCTTCCTGTACATGGGGAAAGTCGGATGCTAATGAAGCATGTGGAGTTAGCACAAAGTGTTGGGATTAAAAAGGAAAGAACTCTGATTGCTGAAAATGGAAATATCCTGGAAATTGATAAACGCAGTGTTCAGATTGTTGGTAAAACTCAAGCTGAACCGGTTCTGGTTGATGGGCTGGGAGTCGGTGATATTGGTAACATTGTTCTCAATGACCGAAAACGTCTTTCAGAAGACGGGCTCTTTATTGTGGTTTGTACCATGCACAAGGGCAAAGCGGTATCGGGACCAGATATTATCTCTCGCGGCTTTGTTTATGTAAGAGAATCTGAAGAACTCATTAATAACGCCCGCGAAGAAGTCAAGAAAGCCTTGCTATCTTGTGAAGAAAAGGGTATTATTGACTGGAATTCCATTAAAAATGTCATTCGGGAGAGCCTGTTTAAATACCTTTATGCAAAAACTCAGAGAAAACCAATGATACTACCCATATTGATGGAAGTATAAATTTAATATGGCAATTGGTGAAATACATATCGTTAGCAGTTGTCGATAAAATTTTAAAAGTAGGAGTAACAGATGAACGTCTATGATGAAGCCAATAATTTGGCACGAGCACTCAAGGAATCCACAGAATATAAGAATTTTTTAGCCGCGAAAGAAAAGCTGGAACAAGATCCCGAAAAGTATGAAATGGCCAAGGATTATATGCGTAAGCAAATGGAAATTCAATCCTTCCAAATGTTGGGAAATGAACTGACAGAAGATCAGATTACTTCTTATAATGCCATTGCGAATACCATAATGGGCATCCCTGAAATCGCTGAATTTTTTCAGGCCCAGATGTATTTTTCAGTAGTCTTTCAGGACATTACCGATATCATGGCAAAAGCAGTTGATTTGGATATGGGACTGTTTGATTCAGAAGATGAAGGCTGTGGCGCTTAAACAACGATTGAAATAGAAACGATTTAAAAAGAATATAGGTGCCAACCTCTAGCGGTCCTATATTCTTTTTTACAGTTTAGGAAAGGAAGGTGAACGGATGAGTAACGGAACAAATCGACAGCCGCCTCGAAAAAAAACGGGAAAACTGATTGCCATTATTCTTTTATTATTAGTCGTCTTTGGTGCGACTGGTGTGTTCAGCTTTAATTACTTTATCGGACAAATGTTAGAACCAGTGGGAGCCGGAGAGCTTGTTTATGTTCAAATAGAACAAGGTGCCGTTATCAGTGATGTGGCAGAGTTACTGGCTGAAAATAATTTAATTCGGGATGTTTTTGCCTTTGAAATGTTGGCCAAAAAAGAGAATACCGCTCACCAGATCCAGTCCGGCTACTATGCTTTTAGCCCGGCAGAATCGGCCCAGCAGATACTTGATCGTCTGGTAGCAGGGGACGTAGCTGATGCCACCGTGACGATTCCTGAAGGACGTAATATTTCAGAGTTCGCTAAAATATTTGAAGAGAAAAATATATGTGATGCGGATGCATTTATCGAAGAAACAAAAAAAGTAGCAGAATATCAGGAAGAATATTCCCTTCTTAGAAGCATTCCCCTGACTGAAAAAGACGGGATGAGTCGAACTCTGGAGGGCTACCTCTTTCCCGATACCTACAGTTTTTCTCCAAATACGGACCCATCAGAAGTGGTCACCGCCATGCTGGATCGGTTTGTGGAGGTCTATGATCAGGATCTGCAAAAACAAACCAAAAAAATGGATAAAACCGTGGATGAAATTGTGATTATGGCTTCTATTGTGGAATTAGAAACAAAATTAGTTGAGGATAAGGCCAATGCGGCCAGTGTGTTTTACAATCGGATTGCCGAGAACATGCCGCTTCAATCGGATATCACCGTGGACTATGCCCGGGGTGAAAAAACGGCCGTATTAACAACCGAGCAAACGCAGTTTTCATCACCTTATAATACCTATATCAATACCGGATTACCCTTTGGGCCGATTTGCTCCTTTGGTGAAACTTCCTTAGAAGCGGCTTTAAATCCGGCGCAAACAAACTATTTATATTTTGTTGCCGATATGGATTCGGGAAAGATCTATTTCAATGAAACCTATGATGAGCATTTAGAAGACGTAGAAAAATATATGGGAAACTAATTAAGACAACGAAATATGCCAGCGCTATAAAGAAGTTGCCAATAAAAAAGAATGAAGGCCAGACAGTGAGTGAGATTGTTAAAGATTACATCGAGGATTATATTAGAGGATTAATTCCGGCTAATCGTCCCCAAATAGAAGCATTCAGAAAAAGAGCTATGGATGATAATATTCCGATTATCCATCAAGAAGTTCAAAAACACATTGAATTATTAATCGCCGCAAAAAAAACCAGGACTGTTCTGGAAGTTGGCACAGCTGTAGGCTTTTCGGCGTCTATCTTTGCCGAAGCGATGGGCCCTCAGGGGCAGGTGGATACCATTGAACGCAATTTTAAAATGGTGGTTCAGGCAGAAGAAAATATTGCCAGCCTGGGACTTAGCCATCAGATTAATCTGATGGTTGGGGATGCCCAGGAAAAACTGGCAGTACTGGATAAAAGCTATGATTTAATTTTTTTGGATGGGGCCAAAGGCCACTATATCCATTTGCTGGGCGATTGTCTGCGGTGTTTAAAGCCCGGAGGACTATTGATTTCTGATAATGTATTGTTTAAAGGCATGATCGCCAGTAATGAACTGGTTATTCGTCGCAAAATAACCATTGTCAAGCGGATGCGGATGTATCTGGAAACCATCGCCAACCATCCCCAATTGGTTACCAGTATTCTGCCACTGGGTGATGGTTTGGCGATCAGCTTAAAAAAAGACGATTAAGTACGAAGAGCAGTGCAAGGAAAGAAAAGAACGGAGAAACAGCATGAAAAAACCGGAACTTTTGGCACCGGCAGGAAATTTTGAAAAACTAAGGTATGCCCTTCATTATGGGGCTGATGCGGTCTATTGTGCCGGTAAGAAATTTGGGCTCAGAGCAAAGGCCGATAATTTTGATCAGACCGCTCTGGCCGAGGCGGTTAAGTATGTCCATGAACGCGATAAAAAGATTTACGTCACACTCAATATGATTCCCCACAATGCAGATTTAGACGGTCTGCCTGAATATGTAAGTGAACTAAAAGACCTGGGAATTGACGGCGTGATTGTAGCCGATCCCGGGGTTTTTTCTGTGGTTCAGGAAGTGGCTCCTGATTTAAAAATATCCGTCAGCACTCAGGCCAATAATACCAATTGGCGCAGTGTGGCATTCTGGCATGCCCAGGGTGCCAAGCGGATTGTACTGGCCCGGGAACTGGGACTTATTGAAATTCAGGAGATCCGGGAAAAAGTAGCTCCGGAAATGGAGATTGAGATCTTTGTTCACGGTGCCATGTGCATTTCCTATTCGGGACGATGCCTGTTAAGTCATTACATGACCGGCCGAAATTCAAATCAGGGAGATTGCGCCCATCCTTGCCGGTGGAAGTATCACCTGATTGAAGAAACCCGCCCCGATGAAGCCTTTACCATTGAAGAGGATGCCACCGGTTCCTTTATTTTTAACTCCAAGGATCTTTGCCTGATCGATGAAATTCCCGCCTTGATGGCATCAGGAGTAGACAGCTTTAAAATTGAAGGTCGGATGAAAAGCCTCTATTATGTGGCCACCGTGGTATCCGCTTATCGCAGTGCCATTGATTATGCCTATGATAATCCCGCGGTAAAAAAGCTTGATAAGGGCTATTATGATGAACTGACAAAGGTCAGTCACCGCAATTACACCAAAGGGTTTTATAGCGGCAAAACAACATCAGAGGATCAAAATTACGGCACCAGCAGTTATACCCGGCATTATGACTTTGTCGGTCTGGTTCTGGAATACGACGAGAATACCGGGATGGCTTTAATTGAGCAGCGTAACAAGGTTGTATTAGGTGATGAGATCGAGATCATGATTCCGGGAGACGGGTTCGTTACGCAAGCGATTAAGGTAATGACGGACGTATCCGGTCAGGCAATCGAGTCGGCACCGCATCCCAAAATGCATTACTATTTACAAATGTGTACACCGGTTAAACCGATGGATATCATCAGAAAACGGGATTAGCTTTGGTAAAAAGACTCTTTTAAACACCGAGCCGCAAACAAAATAACACCCCAATTGGAGGAATCATGAGAATATATATTGCCGCTTCATGGAAGCATCAGCATGCCGTTGAAATGCTGACGGATTTGTTGGAAACTCGGGGCCATACCATTTTGTCATGGATCCGCGAGGGACGACCGGAAGAAGCCTTTCTTTCACAAAAAGAGCTCACCCATTTTATTGAGTCTGCTGAAGGAGAACGCGTTTTTGATTTTTGTATCAGTTCGGTTACCAGTGCCGATCTGATTATTTATATTGGTCCCTCCGGTTGTGATGCCTGGGCTGAGATCGGCGCGGCTTATGGCTCCAAAATTCCGGTTTTTGGTCTACTGGCCAAGGCCGAACAGGTCGGGCTGATGCGCCATATGATTAAAAACTGGTACAGTTCTATTTCGGAGTTGATGGCCGCCGTGGATGCCATCAGTTAATAAATCGATAGTTTAGTAGAAAAAGATTTTAACAGTATCAATAAACAGCTTGCTGTTTATTAATACTGTTTTTTTTGATTGATAAACACAAATTTAAATTATTTTATTGGCAAGGTGGACAGTTGTTTTATTTTCAGGTAAAATGAATTTAGTGTCTATAAAAGAGGTGAGAAAATGTTTAGAATAGGAATTTGCGATGATCAAAGAGCCATCTGTTCTCAAATGGAAGGGATTATTTTGGACCATCGAAATACGTTTGCGGAGGAAGTCGAAATCGATGTGTTTTATTCCGGTGAAAGACTGGCAGAGTTTATAAAACATGAACATGATTTCGATTTGATTTTTCTGGACATCGAAATGGAAGGGCTAAACGGCCTTGATTTAGGCCGGAAAATTCGTGAAGAGATGGATAATCAAACGATGCAGATTGTCTATGTGTCTGGGAAAGAAAATTATTATAAGGATCTTTTTGAGGTGCGACCCATGCATTTTCTTTCAAAGCCCATTGAACCAGCAATACTGATAAAAGACATTAACCTGGCAATGAAATTAAGCGGCTGCCTAGGTGGCGTTTTCTGTTATCGAAAGGGAGCCGTAACATATAAGATTCCCATCAAAGACATTCTCTACTTTCAAAGCGTGAATCGGGAGATTAAGATTACCACGACAACAGGGGAAGATTTGTTTTATGGGAAGCTACGAGATGTCACCCCCCAGCTAGAAGGTGATCAATTCATGAAAATTCATAAATCCTATCTAGTTAACTATGAGCATGTAGTAAAATTCAAGTATGACGAGGTCAGGATGTCCAATTCGGACTGTCTGCCAATTAGTCAGCTAAAGCGGAAAGAAATCAGGGGTTTGCAAATGCGATATGAACTCGAAAGGTTGGAATAATGGAGCTAAGTACCTATGAAGTGGTATATCTGATAGCTAATATTTTTGGAACATATATCGTTTATAAATTTATGCATGTATTCTTTGAGACCAAAGAAGCCAATCATAAGATAGAACTCTTATCCTATGTGGTGTAAATTTTCACATTATTTCGGACTGGTTTAATCACAATAAAACGGATCGAAATGTTCGAAAGACTGTGAAAATAATGGCGGGTTAAAAAGTGTGTTTCAGTTTTTTAATCACATAATCACGCTTTATTTCTCCAGAAAAAAAGGGAAATAACGCCGTCAGGCGTTAAATCCCAGCATCCGCAGAAGCGGCAAAAACAATCTCTTCATCAATAAGATCTGTTTGTTTTTGAAAGGCAAGAATCAGACACTGGGTAACCAGATTACCGACTAATCGCGGATAACCACCAGTGGATGATGAAATGGCTTCATAAGCATTCTCGTTGATCAGATTCCGTGAAACACCGGCATGCTTAAACCGGTGTTTGATATAATCCCGAACCTCATCCGGTGTAAGCGGCGAGAAATGAAACCGGGTCACCAGCCGCTGATCAAGCGACCGGTTCTGGTTTAAGGCCAGTCGGTTGGCCAGCGTCGGTAAACCGGTGAGAATCAGAATAAAAGGATTACGTTTATCCATGTCAAAGTTAAAAATGATGCTCAGATCGTGAAGAAACTGGGCTGAAGCCGACTGCATCTCATCCAGGATAAAGACCGGCGTGATGCGGCGTTTATCATAAAGATCCGTAATGGCGTTCTGAATCTGAAAAAACAGCTCCACTTTTCGAAATTTTGGCTGTTCCCCAAGCGAAAACGCCAGACCCCGGTAAAAATCCATGGTTGTCCCGGAAGACATCGGGAAATACATGACCTTATATAACGACGGATTCAAACTGTCGGCAAAGACCCGCAGGGTCGATGTTTTACCAACCCCGGGGTCCCCAGTAATCAGACCAAAACCGCGGGTGGTTTTGAGATAATCCAGTCGGGCTAAAACTTCCTTGTAAGCTTCAGATTGAAAGAGCATCGATGAATCAATGCCCTTGTCAAAGGGCGCCTGCTGGAACCCGAAAAATGATTTATACATGAGGAACACCGCCTAACGCGCTGTAGCTGATAGCATTGTTATTGCGTTTGGCAATGGCGTTGTCCGTCATGATGACTTTTTTGCAGGTAAGAATCCGGACACTGTTTTCATAAATATAGATTTCATCCGGATATTCATTGGGATAACGGATATCCACGCTCTTACCAATAAACATCGGCGACGCTTCGAAAAGGGCGTTGTGCAGCGAAATGGTGGCATCCGACTTGACCTTTCTGGTCACCCGGATCAGAAAGGCTTCATCAATAATTCGGGGATCAGAGAAATGCTTAATCCGGTCACTCCCCCGCATATAAAAGACCATCGGCGCTTCATTGAGACTCGAATGAACCTTATGATGATAATCCCGAGCCAGCCAGGCCTCAAAGCGTTGGTTGAGGACCTCCAGATCCATCAAGTCAGCATCCGTCAAAAGTGGATAGAAACGGCTGCGGACGGTTTTGAAAAAGCGCTCGATTTTGCCCTTGCTTTTGGGATCATAAGGCTTGGTGTTGACCAAGGCAATACCCAGGGTGGCACAGGAAGTATTCAGTTGGTGGGAACGGAAAATCTTGCCATTATCCGCATAAAGCATGGTGGGCTTACCACAGGTAAGTAAAGCCGATTTAAGGACATGAAGGAGATCTTCATTCTTCTCAGCCAGCATGAACTGAGCCCCGGTAATCCGCCGGGAAGCATCATCGATAAAAGCGATCAGATAGGTTTTGCGTTTTTTACCGTTAAGAGTCAGATACGGGCCATGGGAAACATCGGTCTGCCATAGGGTGTTGATATCAATATGGGCAAACCGGCGGCGGTCAGATGTATCCGCCTGGGATGGCTTTAACAGTTGATGTTTTTTGAGCAGCCGATACACCGTCGAATAGGAACAGTCAGAGCTGGTGAAGTGGCCTTCATGAATGAGCCACTCATGGAACAACTTCACTGATAAATGGATGTTTTCCGTTCGCAGCGTAAGGAGTAGTCTGGCCGATTCTGCCGGTAACGCCCGGGACGAACCCTTGTCCGTCCGAACCTTGGGCTTAAGCGCATCAAAACCATGGCGCCGGTACAAACGGTGCCATTCCAGCAGGGTTTTACGGTTGTAGGTGCGGATGCCATAATGCGGGACATCATGGGTTTTGGCACTGACCTCATCCAGATAAGCCGTGTGGTTCGTGATGGTATCCGTAAGTAACGGCGCAATCAGGCCATAGCGAAATAAAGCAATCAATTCTTTGTCTTTTTCAGTCATTGTAAAAACCTCCGATTTTAATGAGTTGAGGTTTTAAGGATCCATAAAACCAGATAATCAGAGAATAACGGATCAATCGATAAAAGGCAAAGCAAAAGCTCTGTGGGACAAATAGTTCTTCAAAAAAATAGGGAAGGATGGTACAATTAAAGTGCCATAAATCCTATCTTAAAATGATCGTGATATCTTTTGCCGAAGATGTGGGGCTTCCCCACCGAGTAGACCATTTCAAGAAGCTTTATGGCTTTTTTATGCCCAAAATCAGGAAAGACGATTAAAGGATCATGACAGATGCGAAAATACTCAATCAGCCGGTTCAGACAAAAAAGGAAACGCCGGGTGATAAAGTGCCGATGCTGATGCGCTAAAGCGCAGGCTGAAGGAATCCTGTTTAAAAAGGCCCAAAGCAGTTCCAGCAGAAATGGAAGGGCCAGCTGAAACCCGGGATGGCAAAAAGAAGGCAGAATACTCACTGTCTTGCCGCAATGAATACAGTAATGGCGTTGGACCGGAATGGCGAAGACATCCTCATACCAGATCACATGCCGGTGATAGATACCATGAAGATGAAGCCGCCTGCACGAATGACAATGAGGACAGCTGTCGATGCGAACTTTTTCAGCGGTGTAGAATTCGTTGATATAATCCAGCGGGTGGTCAGAAAAGTGTTCCAGATAAACCATGGTTTGTGCTTCCTTAAAGTGACTAATGATTAATCATTATACCATAATTGAAAAGCCGGGTTTAGCTGGAATAATTTGATTAAATCAGGACTTTTGGGACTCCTATAATTTGCTAATTAACAGTGGGATATTACATATTTATTGCGCTGGTATATTTGACGATTAATATACCGGCAATTATGATAATCAGTAATATTCTTGCTTTTTTAGGTCTGTCATTAAACTATAAAGTAGGAATTAAAAAACGGCTTCTATCAGTATTTTTGATTTATTTGATTGTAATGTGTGTCGAACTGATTGTTGGATTGCTTTCAGGATATTTTAATTTTCCTTTGATGTCCACTAACAATTATTCCTCAGAATATGGGCTGATTATAGTTCAAATCATATTGTATTTTGTCGTTCGAGTTTTCAATAATTACAAAAATATCAGACTAGGAGAAACAATCCCGCTGGCCAATTGGATCGCAATTATTTTGATCCCGATTTCATCCTTATATATCATTTTAACCTTATTTCAAGCAATAGGTTTGTCCTGGAAGCAAGTTCTAATCGGAGTAGTATTGATACTACTTGTCAATTTCACAATCTTTTATTTGTATGATGTCATTTCAGCTTTCATGGTCGATAAAATGGATAAAATCATGGTTGATCAGCAAAATAAATACTACCAAAAACAATTCGAACTAATGGAGTCATCATTAAAAACAACGAAAGCAATGCGGCATGATCTGCGAAATCACTTAGCGGTTATCTATGCATTGGTTGAAAAAGGGGAAAGAGACGCTGCTTTAAAACATCTAACAAAGATGACTGATGTTTATGACGATAAGAAACAATACGCGTGTACCGAAAACATTGATATTGACAGTATTTTGAATTTTAAAATTCAGGAAGCAGCGCAACAAAATATAAAAATAGCGCTTGATCTGAGTATTCCCGAAAAAATGAGTATTGCATCATTTGATTTGGCGATAATTTTAGGAAACCTGCTGGATAACGCCATTGAGGCCGTTGCTGAGATGGAAAAAGAAAGACAGATAAAAACAAACATAAACTATGACAAAGGGCGTTTAATTATTCTGGTGGAGAATCCATATCTGGGTGAACGTGTAAAAGTCGGCAATCGATATCTTACAACCAATAAAGAGCCAAGCCAACATGGTTTAGGCCTGGAAAATGTAAAAAGTGTTTTACAAAAATACGATGGGACGATGGATATTACCCAGCGGAGTAATATCTTTTCGGTTTCCCTGCTGTTGTTTGTATAGAGCCTTGTTGCGAGCATTCTTTTATTAAGATTGCTCGTTTTTATTTGAATAAAATAAAAAATCTTAGTTCACTACAAAAAAATATAGTAATTTCAACATAATATCGCACAAATAAAAATATATGGTAGATTTAGGACATAAAAGATAAAAAGAGGAGGTTGTTTTGAAAAATCTATCATTAAAGTGCTATCGGGTTATTGCGGCTATGGCGTTGATGGTAACAACGTTAAACGTTAATACGGCTTGTTTTTTTATTATGCACCAGCCCAAATTACCTGAGGGTGCAGATAAACTCAGGAAGTTCTAATGAGAATCGCAATAACTGAGAGAATTACAGATATCCTTGTAAGCCATGAAATTATTATAGCTGAGAACAGAAATTTATATACCTATGGTCTACAGCAAGGTCTGTTGATGATCTTCAATATTGCTACGATTCTGGGAATCGGAATTGTGTTAAATATGGTGTGGGAAAGTATTGTTTTCCTTTTAACATTTGTTCCACTTCGTTCCAACGCCGGTGGCTACCATGCAAAAACACAGTTAAGATGCTATTTGTATTCAGTCGCAATGATTACAGCCACTTTGATATGTATCCAGATTATCCCCTGGACAAGTGCTGTTTGTTTGACTATGTCACTTGGCGCGGGAACGATCATCTTTTTCCTTGCGCCAGTGGAGGCTGTAAATAAACCGTTAGGACAAGTCGAAAGAGCTGTGTATAAAAAAAGAACACGTTTCTCTTTGGTTTTGTTTGTATTTTTGGTTTTGCTATTTTGTTATATTGGTCAATTAGCGATTTCAGTTTGTATAATGATGGGAGTTGTAGTGGTTAGTATTGTGCTTGTGTTGGGAAGAGTATCGAAATGATAAAGAAGAACAAAATTTTTTAGGTTTATTTTGTTGTTTCTACAGATAATTATCTGTGAAATAGCCGATAGAGAGGAGTTGTTTCGTTTAAATAAGATTTTCAGAATTTTCGTCCTCAATTGATTTCAGTGTGGGTTTTCAACTAATGAGTGGTGTTAATTAGAAGTAGCGTAATAAGTGCATTGCATCAGTTTAAAGGAGGTGAATTCATTATAAAAGGTATGTAACGAATATACTTGAGCGGTTGTTTTTGGTTAGAGAATAATTTTATAAGTTAAATGGATCGATATAAGTTGCTAATTAATGGGAATATTGAAATAAGGGCGTAGAAAAGGCTTGGAGGAAAAATAATTGACAGATTACAAATTAATTATAAAAATTGCCATAACACCTTGTCTTATCTTAGGATTTGTTATCTTGAGGAATAATTTTATAGAATATCAGGCAGCTAATCTTCAAATAGGATTATTATGGTATAGAGTTTTGTTTGACTTATTTCTTTACATTTCAACAGGAATCTTACTTGCGAGTTTATATGAAACCTATAGAAAAATTCGTTTACTAAGAATAACAAAGGTTATTTTGTTATGTAATATTTTAATGTTGATTCTGTTTTATGGTGTGAGTTATTTTGGTTTTCTGTATTTTGCTAGTATTAAGGAGTTTTTTGTCTTCAATTTTATTTTGATGGGATATTACGTTTTTTTAGTGAGTCATAATTTTCGAAAAGGAGAAAGTTAATGAAAATTTTTTTAAAAAAGGTTAGTGTTGTTTTATTATTAGCTATTTGCATCTGTTCTACGCCTGTTTTGGGACAAGAGAGTGTAGAAAAGGAGAAGTTCTTAGATGAAAGTGAAATAAAAATTCAGTTAGCGGAAGCTATATCACTAGGGGAAGAAGCTGTCGCAATTGGTCGACTAGAAAATCAGGAAACAGGTTTAGCTTATGACATGGAGATCTATGCATTGCCACTTGACGAAAACCGAGAATACACATCGTCTGACAAAGCGGAATCAATTTGTTATATAGCTTCGACAGATTATATGACGATTGATGAAAGTACAATTCCAGATGCAATGCTTCGTGGTGGCGAAGATGATTCTATGTGGGATTCTACTGGTTCAGCCAATTTTACATTAGGATATGATTTCGACAGAAATTCAAGTGGATATATTCAGTTAACTTATATTTGGGGGAATTCATATTTTACTTCTGGTGTTGGGCTTGCAAGTAGTCAGGTAGGTTGTGCACAACATAGTGCATATACTGGAGTTTATGAAACTAGAATTTGGAATGTAGGATCTTCATTTGGGAATCACACTGGTTTTAGCGGTTGGGTCCCAGATTCAACTGCTACCGCACTTTTTGGAACTAACTGGAACGCTACACTTAGTCGAGGGGGCAGCACCTGGGGCTTTTCGCTTCCCGTTTATAGATATCTATAAAATTTGGATTGCCGGAAACATATATAACAAAAGGTACGAAGTCTTCTGTGAATCTACCAAATTCCAGATTAAAATTGGTAGCGAATTTTGAAGATGAAGCTATGTCATACACTATCATTGTTTTTACCCGATGTATCCTGCTAGAATGGTATTGCCATCTTTGATCGGTTTTTCTTTTAAGAATTATTCAATCAAATCCCTTTTTTGTTTCTTCCCATAAAAACACCTCCAAACTGATTTTATTCTACATCAGTTTGGAGGTTTACACAAATATTGAAGCGAGTTCCAATTAAGGGATAGATGGCGTTTTGCGGTTTTGAAAGTTCATATCAATTGGAAATAGTGTTTTTTACATTACGACATCTTCATGCTGTTCACGATAGAGCCCTTTAACTGTGGGAGATAAATATGCTATTCTTTTCAGTGTCAATACCGTTTCAAAACTTCCCAAAATAAACGGTAAAAATTACCCATTAGCATCGTTCGACTCGTTTTCATATAGACTGACATCATAAAAGCCAGCCTTTTTCTTTTCCCTGATCCGATAGCTGTCACCTTTGATATTGATCGTTGTGGAATGATGCAGCAGTCGATCCAGGATCGCCGTTGCAACGACATTATTTCCGAACACATCACCCCAACTACCGTAGGACTTGTTGGAAGTCAGAATGATTGAGCCTTTTTCATAGCGATTGGAAACAATCTGAAAAAAGTAATGAGCCACTTCATCATCCATGGCCGCATAGCCAACTTCATCAATAATCAGGATATTGGGTTTATTCAGTGTTTTAAGTTTGCGATGAATGCGCCCGGAAACAATATTTTCCTGAATCATTGAAATCAGTTCATGTGCACTGAGAAAATAAGCAGTATAGCCACTTTTGATCGCACAAACCGCCAGACCTACGGCCAGATGAGTTTTGCCAACGCCGGGCGGGCCCAAAAACACGACATTTTCGGAACGTTCCACAAAGGCGAGCGTTTTCAGTTCATTTACCTTACGCTGATTGGCACTGGGCTGGAAATCAAAGTCAAATGAATCGATGGCCTTGATATAGGGAAATTTTGCAAGTTTCAAGTTCGTCGTAGTTGTCCGTTCTCTTTTTGCATCAATTTCTGCCCAAAGCAGCTTGTCCAGAAACTCCAAATAGGATATACTATCCTTGGAAGCTTCTTCAGCATGGTGGTCATAAACGGCGGCCATATGCGTGAGATTCAGACGATCAAAAGCTTCCTTCAGGTGATGGGTTACCATATGGTCACCTCACTGACTAAAGAATCATAGACTGCGAGCGGTCTTTGATGCACTTTGGGCGATTGATCTGGAATCATAAGCGGTGCTTTGCGGGCTTTGGCTTTATGGTTTTGACTGTTCAATCCTTCAAAGTGCTTTTTCATTTTTTGAACCTGATGTTTTTGGGCCGGTTTCCGGTAACCTTCAATCAAAGCACCAGTTTCATCATAGATTTCAATCGTTCCATTTCTCAGATCCCGCACACCGACACGGTGACCAACAAAGCGGAAGGGAACGGAAAAATAATTGGACTGATAACTGATCATACAATCATTCATGACTTTCCGGCTGACCAGATCCACAGAAAGAAACGGTTCGGTGTTCATCGGCTTCAGCAGTTCTTCCGTCAGGATTTCATGGGGTATTTTGTGAATCGTCTGATGTAGCCGGGTGTTGCATTTCGTATCAAGCCAGAGCCGAGCCTGATCATTGAGTTCGGCCAGATCTGAAAAGCTTTTGACTCTCGGCCAAAAATTGCCGCGTACATATTGGACTCCGCGTTCCACCTTGCCCTTGGAACGGGGCAGATAAGGCCGATGCCGAACCGGAATAAAATGGTGATGCTCGGCAAATCGCAAAAACCGCTGATTCCATTTATCGTTGCCGGTTTTGTGACTGTAGGCAACAACAGTTTTCATATTGTCATACAGAATGCTCTCTGTTACACCACCAAAATAGGCAAATGCTCGTTCATGGCAGCCGATTAATGTGTCAAATTTCGAATTCTCGGTGAATTCAAGATAATAATTTCTGGAATGCCCTAAAACCATGATGAAGGCATACAATTTCTTGAGCTTTCCATCGGGCATCGTGACAACGAATTCTCCCCAGTCAACCTGGGCCTGTTTGCCAGGGGGTGTTTCATAGCGGATCGATGCTTTGGCTAACGCTTTTTTGCGATATGGCTTCATAAATTCCCGAAGAATCGTCATTTTGCCCTGGTACCCATCGGCTGCAATTTCATCAAAAATCACAGCGGCATTGACACAGCCTTCATTCATTCGTTCCAGAATATAATCTTTAAACGGATCAAGCTTTCCTTGCCGAAACTGATGTATCCGATATGCTGGCGGTTCGTTGCGCTTAAGCCAATTGCTGACCGTTTTTCGATCAACACCCATTTCTTTGGAAATCTGCATGATTGACATTCCCTTGTTTTTTAAACCTTTGATCATGTAATATTCCTCCATTGTTATCATTCGGTTGTCCTCCTTATACTTTAAGAAGAAACATACCGTGTTTTTGGGGAATTTTCAACCGTTTATTATGGGTATTTTAACACCGATTTTGACATCAGCATGGACAGATTATTGATGGGTTTTATTTAGACCGCAATACAGCATCGACATGATGGGATATGAATAATTTGATGTTTTAAAAATGGCCAGAATATAAATAATTTGATATTTCAAAAATGGTCATATATGAAATAAATTTATGAGAAAGGAGGAAATCGAGATGAAAATAGTAAATCCAATAGGAAGAATACCAGAAAATGGAATTCAACCTAGAGCATGTATGTGTTCTAATTTGTTCGCCAATTACAAAGGTAATGATAATTGCTTCCACTGCGGATGCGGATGCTTAGAGACTGGAGAATATTCGTCAGGAAATAGGAATAGAGCAACAGTTAGGTTCGGAGCATCCAATGAATAATTCAATTAGAACCGCCCATTTTAGCGGGCGGTTCTTCTCTATCCAAAATGTAGAGATGACAAAAGAAAAATGAGTGGTATTTAAAATTGAAAGAGTATATATTGCAGGCGGGAAAGCAGAGCTTTCGGCTAATCTAGGTTATGCTGATATCATACCATGGGATAATCTTATTTTGATGTGTAACGATTATATGGTATAGATAGAAATAAAGGAATCCCCTCTGGATGTCACCTGTCACCATACTATAAAAGTGTAAAGTCTATGATCAATTTTAATTGACGATAAACTAATTATAGGTAATTGCGAAATAAAAAAGATTTAGAGCTCAGAGAATTCGGCGGCAAGAAACAGACAGACTTCATGACGTCAGAAGGGAAACGAACAACAAAGCGATGAAAATGTTGCAGAAGATGAGAAAAAAGGCGCAAAAATAAAAGCTGGGCAAAAAAGATAAAAAGTCCAACTAGGCAACGAGTGGTTTAAGACTGCGCAAGTACTGATGCTGATGAATATTATCGGAAAGAATTGCAGTAATCAACTGGGTAATTCCGGCCAACAGCAAATCAGCGTGAAGTGTTCCGGCATTTTGAGTTTTGCGGTTAGCAAGACAGAAACTGTCTTTGAAATGATTGATGGATTGTTCAACGACGCCCCGGATCTTATAGATTCGAGCCCATTCGAGTGTCCCATGAAGGGTTCCGGGGTAGGCGCGGAGATTTTTTTCAGGGTAGACGTAAAACATCCGGCCACAGGAAGACGAAGTGCAAGGATTTTCACAGAAACACTGACGTTTGGCTTTCCCGGCTTCCTGTTTGATCCATTTTGTTTTGGGACAGGTGAATTTAAACCGAATCAGGCCGTTCTTTCTTTTAGCCCGCCCTTCGGATTTCATGGGAAGAGAAGGATCATCTGGACAACAGGGAATCCCATCAACATTAACCGGACAATCTGGATAGGAAAGTTTACCACGCTGATTCAATGGAATGAAAGCTTTTTCAAATTTCAGTTCCCCAAGGAGGGACTGATAAATCGCTGAACTGTCAAAAGCAGCATCGCCAATGAAAAGTTTGGGGACAATCAGTGGGTGCTTTTTAAAGAAGTCTGAAAGAACCGGAATCAGGGCTTTGGTATCATGAAGCGATTTGTCCTCATCGGGAGAATCTGATTTTTTCTCGACAGAAATATCCGGATGATCAGCCAGAAAATTCGCATCATAGAAAGTGATATCCCGGACAATTCCAAGGCCATTGGTGATGATGCCGAATTTGTAGACGTAACAGAAATGACCATTAATGTAGAGTTGTTTGATTTCCGGATTGGATTTGGCGTGCGTGGGCATTGAGCCGTAGGCAGCCTTATAGGGATCATAGGCGTCATCAAGCTGGTGAGATTTTTTGAATGCCTTGAGCTGCTTAATAATTTTATTGGCAAATTTGGGATTGTTTTCAGTGACGTAGGCTTCAATTCCGGAGGTGTCAAAAATGGTCATCATCGCTTTATCGGCATCAATTTTCTGGCAGATCGGTTCAGTCACATCAACAAGACGATGAAAGAGCGATTGTAAGTCCAACAGGTATGTTTTTTTGAAACGGGTCAGTTGTGACGCATGGGGAACCCGGTTAAAACCGCAGAAATCCCGGAGTTCTCTGGAAAACTTAAGAAAAGTAATCAGGAGTGTATCCGTGGGGATGGAAAAAATCCGCTGCAGGATCAGCGCCCAGAGAATCGAACAAAGTTCAAAATCTCGATGTCGGCCATGAGCCGAATAGTAATGCTGATAAAATGAATGCGGAATCAACGTATGAAGATTCAGATTCTCTTCCAGTAGTGAAAGAAAGTGATGTTTGTCATATTCAAAAAAATGAGTACAATCAGAATAAACTTCAGCCAAAGAAAGCTGTTTTTGTGATAAAATAGTCATGATATAACTCCTTTCAGGTTGATAGATTTGTTTATAAGCAACTCAATTTTATCACAATCTGGTGAGGAGTTATATTTTTTTATGTTAAAAATATCCCGTAATTATGCGGGCTGTGGCGTTTTGCAAACGCCTATAAACTAATTATTCAAGGAGGAAAAATTTGTGGATGCAAAGGCTAAGATCAATCAATTTTATCAATTACTATGCAGAAATGGAAGACCGGGTAGATTGGGAAAAACCTTTAAAACAGAGAACAATTACTATTTTCTAGATACAGGCACAGGAAAGGTTATGCAAGTGGAAGAGATTACTTTTAAAGTACTGCAGGCATTAATAGAAAGTGAAAATGTTGAAGGGTTATTTGAGCTAGGGTTGACTCCAGAAGAATTGGATTGTTCAATTTCAGAAATTGAGAAAGTAATTAAGGAAGAACATATTTTGTCGGCTTACGAAGTTAAAACCCTTATTGGAGATGCTGTTGTTAATGATCTCCATGAAACTTTGACTAATAGTGTCGAGAATGTTACCTTTGAGGTAACAGAAAAATGTAACCTAAGATGTAAGTATTGCGTCTATAATCCCTCTCATCCAGAGAATAGAGGATTTGGGTATAAAGATATGACTTGGGATACTGCAAAAAAATCAATTGATTTTCTTAAAGAGCACTCTAAAGATGCCAAACACGTTCATATTGGTTTTTATGGCGGAGAACCTTTGCTCAATTTTAAGTTAATAAAAAAAGTAGTGCTGTACGCTTTGGAATTGTTTAATCATAACGTTGGCTTTGGTATGACAACAAATGCGACTTTAATTGATAAAGAAATCGCCTGTTTTTTGATCAAACACCATTTTGATCTCATAGTTAGTCTTGATGGTCCTCAAGAGTTACATGATAAAAATAGAATAACAATAAATGGAGAAGGGAGTTTTGATAAAACAGTTCAAGGATCAAAAATGCTACTTGAAGCACAAAAAAATATGAAGAGAGAACCGGAAATCTCTTTCAATATGGTTATTTCTGGACCAAACTATGAAAATGATTATACAAAAATACAAGAGTTTATTGAAAGTGAAGAATGGCTCCCCAAAAATGTTATGGTTCTAACTTCTGCAGTTGATAGCGGACCAAAGGAAAGTCCATATTTTTTACCTCAGAGCAAAGAAGAAAGAAAATTATATGGGAGTATATATGAACCGTTAGAAGAGTGGGAAATTGCTTACAAAAAAGAAAAGGGTGAAACCTGTAAAACACTATTTTCGGATTCCGTGTTCGACAAAAATATGATGGTTATACATAAGCGGCTCCTTTCTGACACACCTGTAAAAAATTATGGTATGAATGGTTGCTGTGTTCCGGGTCAACGTCGTATCTATGTTACTGTAGATGGAGATTTTCGATTGTGTGAAAGAGTTGGATTGATTCCCAGTATTGGTAATATTGATGAAGGGTTCAATATAGAGATTATTGAACGTCTATATACTCGTGATTTTATTGAAGAGGCTCAAAAATATTGTAAAGAATGTTGGGCAATTAATTTATGTACTTTATGCTATGTTAATTGTTATGATGAAGTTAAAACGCATTTTGCATATCGTCATAATTCATGTCGCAGTGAAAGATCATACTTAGAAAATAGCCTTATTCGATACCACATGATCATGGAACATGACCCCGAAAGTCTTTCACAATACAATGAAAGAGAACTAACTTGAGAATAACTTTTCCTATATAGCAAAAGTTAGCAAATTTTACCATCGGGCCATTCAGGAGTTAATTTCTATACGTATATCTGTGTCTGTTTGAGGTCAATCAAGAAAACATAATCTAATCTAACTTCGGGTTTGCTTGTCTGTGGGAATAGCGGATAGCGTTATAGCGTGTATAAATACGAATTGCAAATCTAACAGAAAAATTTGAACCGGTATAGACCTCAAGTTACAATCTCTATAATTAAAGTCGTTATAATTCAAAATCAGACATAGTATGGATCATCAATTGCCAAGGTATTGTATATTTTAATAATCCAGATTATTCGGATTTTTGCACAGCCATAATAAGAGGGATAGAATGAAAAGTAATTTTGCAAGAATGAAAAAGTTGCTTGCTTTATGTTTTTATGGAAAAAGCAAAACCATAATTATACTAATTGTTTTAGTAATTATACATACATCAATAGTTAGTATCTTGCCATTTCTTTTTGGTTATATTATTGATGCTCTTGTAAACAGTAAATGGGAAAGTATGAAATACTTACTCATAATTCATTTGTTGTTATCTCTTTTTTCTATTATTTTGAATACTATCCGAAACACTATACAGTCACTTTTCATTGCGAGTACAAGAAATGCATTAAAATCTAAAATCTTCTCAAGCATCATCTCAATGCCAAAGAAATCTCAAGATAGTTATAGTTATGGAGAATTAATCAATCGTCTTGAAAATGATGCGGATATTATAGTGAGTTTCTTTGTTGAGACATTAACAAACGTCCTAACAACTTTGTTTAGCTTAGTATATTCGATTGTGTTTATATTTAGTATTTCCAAGAGTTTGTCTGCATTCGCTGTAGGCTACGCACCACTAATGCTTACTATTGCTTTAGTTTCAAATAGAATACTCCGAACAATTTTTCAAGCAGAAAAAAAATATGATGATTCATATTTCGGTTTTTTAAGCGAAGCATTCGCAGGCTTAAGCACGATAAAGACCTTTGTACTTGAAAATAAGTTTGTTAAAAAAGTTGCGGCTTGGTATGAAATCAATATTTCAATTATAAAGAAAAAGGTGGTTACGGAAAACAGCTTTTCTCTATTGCAAGGTAGCATGAATAGCATATTTGATTTTCTTCTTATTCTTGCCGCTATGAATTTAATCAAGTCTGGAAATTTGACAATTGGCTTATTTGTTTCTTTTAACCAATATCTTGAGATGTTTTTCTCTTCGTTATTTCAAACTCTTGGTTATGTTTCGAACTTCAATTATGTAATGGTAAGTATAGATAGAGTAGTAGTCCTTATGAACGAAGCGGATGAGTTTTTAAATAGGTGTACGTTCAACAAAAAAATAATTAACATAGAGTCACAAATCGAAAATAGCATAAAAATAGAAGAACTCAGTTTTGGCTATAATAAAATTTGTATACTAAAAGGGTTATCTCTTTCAATTAATAGTCCTGGTCTTTATACAATCGTTGGTGAAAATGGCGCTGGAAAAAGTACGATACTAAGTCTACTGAATGGTCTATATTCATTTACGCAAGGTCTAATCGAGGTTAATAATATAAATCTAAAAGAGTGGGATTTATATACGCTAAGGAATGAAGTGCTGTTTCTACAGAAGGACACTTTTTTTCTCAACGAAAGCATCTTGGATAATTTCTTTTTGTTTGATGAGCATTTTGATTTGGATGGAATAAAAGACGCATGTAAACAAGTAGAGGTACACGATTTAATAATATCTCTTGCAGAAGAATACAACTCACTTATGGGTAACAAGGGTGATAATTTTTCTAGCGGTGAAAAGCAAAGACTAAATTTTGCGCGCATTTTAAATAAGGATTATTCGATACTATTACTTGATGAAATAACATCTGATATAGATGGTAAGTCGGAGAAGAAAGTAGTTGATATAATTCAAAAAATTGCAAAAGAAAAAATAGTGCTTTCAGTTAGTCACAAAATTGAGTTTATTAAACAGAGTAAAATGATATTTGTGTTAAAAGATGGAGTGATTATCGATGCTGGAACTCATCCCGAATTGGTAAAAAGAAATAAGAGCTATCATGCTCTGTTTCAATAGTTTTAATAGAAAGACTTTGGAGAAAAAATGGAATTAACAATAAGAAATATTACGAAGGACTATGGGAATAAGCGGGCGGTTGACCATGTTTCGATGAAGATCTCCTCTGGCGTTTGGGGACTATTGGGCGCCAACGGTGCTGGCAAGACGACACTCATGAGGATGATCGCCGGGATTCTAAAGCCCACAGACGGCGAGGTCTGTTACAATAACGTCAACATCATCAATCTTGGTGAGGCTTATCGCGGGCGCTTCAGCTACCTGCCACAGACCTTCGGCTTCTATCCCGAATTTAACGTACAGGATTATTTGGAATACATCGCATGTCTGAAAGGTCTTAACCGTCATGAGACGAAGGGGAAAATCGAACAATTTCTGGATATCATGGGGTTGCGCGATGTGCGCAAAAAGAAAATCAAAAAACTCTCCGGCGGGATGCAGCGGCGTGTCGGCATTGCCCAAGCGCTGTTGAATGATCCAGAGATCCTCGTCCTCGACGAGCCGACGAGCGGCCTTGACCCGGGCGAGCGCGTCTACTTTCGCAACATCCTTTCGGAATTTTCCAAAGAGCGCATCGTGATGATCTCCACCCACATCGTCTCTGATGTGGAATATATCGCCGCTCAAAATGCCATTATGAAGGATGGACGCATCATCGCTATGGGCAAGACAGATGATCTGGTCACACAGATCCAAGGCAAAGTCTTTGAGGGCGTTGTGTCTTCGGGCATGTACGAGGGGTTTGAGCAAACGGTCTGCGTCGTCAATATGAAAAATATCGATCAGGAACGTGTTGCCGTGCGTTACGTCGCCGACGTACCGATGACGCAGAACTCGAAATCCGTAAATCCTCGGCTGGAAGATCTGTATCTGTGGATTTTTCGGGATACCACAGAAGGTCGGGGTGGCTTATCATGAGATTATTTCTACTCGAATGCAAACGGGTTTTTACATCGCGAATGGCCATTGGAGCTATGACTTTTTCCCTCATCGTTTCACTATTTTTATCCTTTTCAATGATTAACGGGATTAAAATCACGGATCGCGATATCAACACACTGTACAAAGGTGCAGCAGCCCTCGATTATGCGCGGGCGATTGCGGCACCCAACGAAGGGGAGATGACTCCCGAAAAACTCATCGCGATGAATGATTTGTACGTCGTCATCGAAAATAAATACGGCGACGGGGATATGAAGAACGTGCCGGAGGAGATCTATCAGGAGAAAATACGCCCCATTCGGGATTTCATCAACGTGCCGGGGCTGGTCTACAAATCGACAGAAACCGGCGTGACCATCCCGCCGAAGGAACGAACGTCTGAGATGCTAACCCATTTTTATATCGCTCGCGACGCCGCCCTCCCGGACTTTATCCGTGATAAATATACACATGACGCAGAGAAAATAAACGCGGTGATGGAGATTAATACCAAGCTGCAAACGCCGTTTTATTACGCATCCACGTTAGGGTGGAATGATGCGCTTGAAAATATAGGATTCATTATCCTCCTTCTTGCTTTCGCCATTGTGCTCGTAACTTCATCCGTTTTTTCCTCCGATTATCAAACCGATGCCGATGCCATTCAGCGAACGACGAAAAAAGGCCGTCTGCCGCTCGGGCTGTCAAAAATCGGCACCAGTCTGCTGTTTGCCGTTGTCAGCTACTTCTTTTGCATCGGGCTGATGACGGCCATCTTTATGTATTTTTGTGGCACCGAGGGGCTGCGTGCCTCAGTGCAGGTCGTGGAACCCATGTGCATCGCACCGATGACCTTTCGCGATTTATTAAAAGCCTTACTTATGAGTGGATTATTAACGATTCTGGCCATTACCGCCTTTTCGCTTCTTGTCTCTTCACGCACCAAAACGCCGGTAGTCTCATTGATTATCTCCGTTGCGATGATTCTCGCACCCACCGTCATTGTCTTAATTTCAATGGGAGATATGGCCAATTGGATTCGACTTTGCCTGCCCTCGGGAGGCCTCGGTGTGATGGGCACGATCTATTATGAAATCATGGCTTATGTCAATATATTGAAAATCGGTACCGTGACCATTTGGTCGCCCAATGTGGTTCTTGTTGCGCCGATCGTGCTTATTCCCATCTTAATTATCTTTACCTTACGAAGCTATATCAAATTTCAGAATTAGGAACGGGGAGACATGAGACTATTTTTTCTTGAATGCCGACGCATCTTAAAATCAAAAACGACAAGAGTCACCTTCCTAATCGTCCTGATCGTAACCCTGTTACTAACCCAGATGCTCATCAGTGGAGAGTGTATTTATGACCAGGACATGAAGCCCATCATTTCGGGTGAGGAAGCGATTGAGAAAAAGCGAGCCTTTTCCACCGCCATCGAAGGGTTACTGACACCGGAAAAACTGACAATTGCCAGAAAAACCTACATGGATTTTGTCAAGGAATATGGAGATACAAAGAGTATTCCAAGTGATATCTATCGGGAAAAGATCATGCCTATTCGAGCCCTCGTCTTTGTTTCCACGGGTCTTATGTGGGCCTATAAAAAAGACGATCCCTATTTTCCAGAAACATATAGCGCTGAGGATGTAGGGAATTATTATAACATCCGAGAAGAAGTGATCAATAGAAATCTCAAGGCATCCATTAAGGACGATAGCATCAGTATGGAAAAAGCCTACGCACTAGAGAACCGCGTAAAAAAGCCGTTATACTTTGCAGATGTTACTTCATGGTCTAACGGTGTAGAAAATATGGGAATGGCAATGATGCTTGTGACAATCGCATCAGCCATCACTGCCAGTCTTATATTCTCCGCAGAATACCGCACCGGTTCGGACAGTATTCTGCGTACGATGAAATGCGGTCCCAAACGATTGGGATTGATGCGAATTGTCGCAACCCTTGCCATCGCGATTTTGTTCTTTCTGATATGTGTGGGTGTCATGGGTGGCAGGTTTTTAAACGCATTCGGTGCTGATGCACTTCAGGCATCAGTACAAATCCGATGGCCAGCCGCCATCGCACCGCTTACTTTCGGCCAGTTCATTGTGCTGTGCCTCGTTGTAGGTCTCTTGACCAACATCGCTGTGTCGGCTTTTGCACTTTTTGTGTCATCGCATATAGAAATGCCTGTAATTTCAGTGGAGATTGTGATTATCATGATGTTTCTGCCAATGATTATTCATAATAACAGTGAGTCGATCTTTGGCAATTGGATTCGCTACTGTCTGCCCTCAAGCGGGATTTCGATGACTAATAGTTTTTTGTACACAACGATTTCTCATGAGCCCACATTTCTACGCTTCGGTCCCTGGTCTTTTTGGGCTCCGCTGATGATCGTCATTTCCTCGTTGATACTCATACCGATTATGATTTTTCTGACGCTACGAAGTTATACTCACCATGAGTCGATGAAGTAGGAAAAAAGCGATACTTATGACTGTGTTCAGAACTGGACTATAAATATTTCGAGGTGAAGCATGAAAAAATTACTAGAAAACCATAGGGTTAGATTGCTAATTCTTGCAACGGTAATTTCTTTGTTTGCAGGGGTGTTAACAATAAAAGAAGGAGACTTTGAACACGTTTTTTATTTCGGATTTCCTGATGCATTTATTACTTTGCATAGGCATATTTCCGTATTTCCTGCCGGATTGGGAATTAATCCATTGCAATTCATTGCAAATGTAGGTGTAATCTGGTTGATTCTTTTTTATTTGCCTAAAGCATTTCGCAAGTTGGTGTTGATAGTAAGAAAAAAGAAAGATGGCGTTTGATATTGACGACAAGTTATCGTTTTGAAAAAATCGCACATCATTTTTAATAATTATTTGTGCCGCAAGCGATAGCGGCGGAATGGAGATAAAATGAAAAAACAATATTATCTGGATTTAGTATTATTGATCATTATCCTGGGATTATCTGTTTACTTACTGTTTCAAGTTGAAAATCCGGTGTATATCATAATTTTGATTGGCTTTGCCGTCATATTCTCATATATCAATCTGAGATTTAGAATTATCTTTAAATATCCGTATGAAGGTAAACTAAGTATTGGCAATTATTTGGGATATTTTGAAATTCTGTTGGGGAAACTGCTATACATCATTGGCTTATTAAATCTTACAATTGCGAACTCAGATAAGCAGCATAATTTAATCATCTACGGTTTTATTCCCGTTATCTGGTATCTATCGATGTTCCACAATACAGCTTATATCTATGATAGTTATTTAATCTACAATTTTTCAAGGGTTATTGATATCCGGGATATTGAAAGATACGAGATGAAGAAAAAATATTTAGACACATATTCTCTAGCTGTCCATATGAAAAACGAAGAAGTGCTTAAGCTTGGCCTTAATGATTTTAATTGTCATAAACTTCAATTGCAATTGAATAACTGAATGATCCAATCTGCTTGATGTAGCTGCTAATTAATATAGAATTACGTCCGGAAGGTGATTGATACGACCCTTCGGACTTTGTCTTTGTTTAGACTAATGGAGAAATCATGCTGTTAAAAATACTATTTAAGAATTTTCGCAGTAGCCTAAAAGATTATTTGCTATTTTTCATCCACCAGAGCCTCATGGTCGTTATTTTTTTTGTGATGACATTTTTTTCCCGAATTGCCTTCAAGGTGAGCGAGATGGATCATGTTAGTTCCCTCGCTTCTTTTATTTATGTTGCAGTTGTAATTGTCATAATCATTACGCTGGTATCAACCAATATGAACTTGCGAAATTATTTGATGATCCGGAATAAAGATTATCATTTTCTAGCGATTTTAGGTATTCGACCGCAAATGCTTTATCTACTCTTATGCGTTGAATTTGCAATGGGAAGTCTACTGGCAATTCTGGTTGGACTTCTGGGTGGAAGTTTTTGTGTACTGGGAATTGCTGATTTACTTGGTAAGGCAGGCTTTCAAAATGAGATTTTATTGGTCTCAATTTGGAATTATCTTAATAGCAGTTTCATATTTATTGTAATAATCGGGATCTGTATAGCTGGGAACGGTAGATATTTTAGTCGCTCAGGCAATAAAGCAAGCTCTGAAAGCGTGATAGAATGGGAAGCATACAAGGCTTATGATTTACCCTTCTTGTTAATCGGAGGTCTGATTGTAATGGGGATTCTGGTTAACCTGTGGTTTTATTACAGTGTGCTTAATAGTCTCATTTCGATGATGCTTCTGGTAGGGAGTGCTTGTTTAATTGTTTTTTCAGGCAGTCGGTTTATTTTCAAAAAAATGAGAAAAAGCAAAAAATGGTATTATCAAAATTTGTTAACCATTAATCGCATGATGTATCAATTTAACAAGAATAAAAAACTCTTATTTACAATATTTAGTTTGAATTTTTTGATATTTTATTTAATGGGGAGTATTACAGCCTCATATGGAGCTTTAATCAACGCTGAAGAGCAAGAAAGCTATCCTTACGATATTTTCGCCATATCAGAACTTAAGATGGATGAGAATATAATTAATGAATCTGGGATAACAGCGTTTGAGACGATCCCAATCCTGCCAGTATATGACTCAAGTGACAATAGAGAGCCTCATTATTGGGGAATATCACTTAATTCCTATTACAAATTAACGGGTAAAGAGGAAGCACTGGGTGGAAATGAGATTATTTTAATATCGCAGCAAGAGGATGTTCAAAATGGTGTGACAGCCGCTGCGACAACGGCAATGAAGCGAGCCCTAACGATAGCGGGGAGTAGCAGCAATTATCAGATCCAGAAGTATTTTCAAGAAATAATCTTCGGCAAAATATCAAACAAAAATTTAAACAATATTATTGTTTTTAGTGATGAAGAATTTCAACAGAAATATTTTGATACCAATAATAAAACGACACTCTTTCTCGGGGAAATCCCGATAAATTTTGACAAAGCTGCATTTGACCAGAGTAATTTATTGGTCACGGTGTATAAACAAGATCTGCTTCAACAAATTAAAAATGAAAACCAAATGATGTTCCTCATTTTTATCTTATTAGGTTTGATTATGATGATTCAATTGGGCAGTTCGCTTTATTTTCGCTTTTTTACCGATAAGAATCAGTTTTTAGCGGATGCAAGATTTCTAAAACAGCTTGGAATGACCGACAAAGAAGTAAAAAAAATATATACAAAAGAGACCGCTATGCTGATATTTTTGCCGATTGTGACTTCATTTCTATGGAGTGGGTTTTTCTTTTGTGCTGAAATGAAATTTCAAAATGTCGATTTTGTAGAAAACAGTGGTTTGTTTATGGCCTTTGGAATTAGCTATTTTCTGATTGAATTGGCATTCTATAAAATCCTGGAAAGGCAGCTTGTTTCGCATGTGAGTTGTGGTTGAGTGAAGATGGATCTTTTGCAAATATGCAGTCTTAAAAAAAAGTATCGAAAAAAAATATCAAAAGGCACTGTAGTCGAAACGGTGGCAATTGATAAGATGAATTTTAGGATTGAAAGCGGTTCATTTATTAGTATTATGGGAAAATCGGGTTGTGGAAAAACGACGTTGTTAAAATTAATTGGTGGTCTCGATACGCCAACCGAAGGCGAAATATTATACAAGGGAAAATTATTGACGAAATTAAGTCATGATCAGCTGGCTCAGTATCGCCGTGAACAAATTGGATTTGTTTTTCAGGACTATAATTTGATGGATAGTCTGACAATAAAAGAAAATATAATGCTGCCAATGTTATTGGATCATAAAAAGCTGAAAGAAATTGAAGAAAGTGTGCTGTATTATGCCCAGCGCTTTGGAATCAGAAAACATTTGAATAAATACCCGGGGGAATTATCGGGAGGAGAACAGCAACGGGCTTCCATTTGTCGCGCTTTGTCAAATAACCCGAAGTTAATTTTGGCTGATGAACCAACCGGAAATCTGGACTCGCAATCATCAAAAGAAGTGGTGAGGTGTCTAAAAGAAATGAATCAGGAATTGCGAAAAACAGTAATTTTGGTTACCCATGATCCTTATATCGCCAGCTTTGCGGATGAGGTAATTTTATTAAAAGATGGTCTGATTGAAAGATGCCTTGTTAATCATATGGAAAAGGATCAGTTCTTTAAAATGCTGATTGAACATCTTAACGCATTTTGAGTGATTACTTTATGATGCTTTTAGTGCCAAGTCAGGAAATAATTTAAAATTTAGAGCGACAAGTGAGGAAAGCATGAAGAAAGAGTATTATGTAGACTTGGGATTATTGATTATATTGATGATCACAACTCTTTTCACAATAACACAGATCGATAATAATTCATATATAATAATGTTTATCGTATTTTTGGTGCTATCGGCTTATGTTAATTTTAAATTCAGAATCGTTCTCAAATATCCCTACGAAGGCAAATTTAGTTACTTTGAGAAAATGACGTTCTTATTAATGGAACTCGGAAAAATATCATACTTTATCAGCATAACCGATATTGTATATGTGAATCCGAATTTAGACGATCATGATTTTACGGTATATGGTAAATTAGCATTTATCTTATATTTATTGCTCTTTAAAGCAACTTCATATGTGTCTGATGATAAATTAATCTATCATTTCTCAAAAATGGTGGACATAAAAGATATCAAAGACTATGAGCTGAGAGAAAAATCCTTTAACATTTATTATTTATCGCTTCATTTAGAAAATGGTGACGTGCTCAAACTAAGGCTCAGTGATTACAACTATCAAAAATTACAGAAATTTCAATTTGGGATTGAGTGACGCAGGATTACGAGCTAGCGATTAAATTATTTCTAAACCTTAAAGTTAACGAAGTAAAATCGGATCTGGAAGTAGAAGGAGGAACTGAAATTGTCACATTACCAATCAATGATAAAAATTGCCATAACGCCCTGTATTATTTTAGGCCTTGCTATTTTTAGGGACTATTTTATAAGATATCAGGCAACAAACCTTCAATTAAATTTATTATAGGCGTTTGCAAAACGCCACAGCCCGCATAATTACGGGATATTTTTAACATAAAAAAATATAACTCCTCACCAGATTGTGATAAAATTGAGTTGCTTATAAACAAAGCTATCAACCTGAAAGGAGTTATATCATGACTATTTTATCACAAAAACAGCTTTCTTTGGCTGAAGTTTATTCTGATTGTACTCATTTTTTTGAATATGACAAACATCACTTTCTTTCACTACTGGAAGAGAATCTGAATCTTCACGCGTTGATTCCGCATTCATTTTATCAGCATTACTATTCGGCTCATGGCCGATATCGAGATTTTGAACTTTGTTCGATTCTCTGGGCGCTGATCCTGCAGCGGATTTTTTCCATCCCCACGGATACACTCCTGATTACTTTTCTCAAGTTTTCCAGAGAACTCCGCGATTTCTGTGGTTTTAACCGGGTTCCCCACGCATCGCAACTAACCCGTTTCAAAAAAACATACCTGATGGACTTACAATCGCTCTTTCATCGTCTTGTTGATGTAACTGAACCGATCTGCCAGAAAATTGATGCCGAGAAAGCGATGATGACCATTTTTGATACCTCAGGAATTGAAGCCTACGTCACTGAAAACAATCCAAAATTTGCCAATAAAATCATTAAGCAGCTCAAGGCATTTAAAAAATCTCACCAGCTTGATGACGCCTATGATCCCTATAAGGCTGCTTACGGTTCAATGCCCACGCACGCAAAATCCAACCCGGAAATCAAACAGCTCTACATTAATGGACATTTCTGTTACGTCTACAAATTCGGCATCATCACCAATGGACTTGGCATTGTCCGGGATATCACTTTCTATGATGCGAATTTTCTGGCTGATCATCCGGAGATTTCTGTCGAGAAAAAATCAGATTCTCCCGATGAGGACAAATCGCTTCATGATACTAAAGCCCTGATTCCGGTTCTTACAGACTTCTTTAAAAAGCACCCGCTGATTGTCCCCAAACTTTTCATTGGTGATGCTGCGTTTGACAGTTCAGCGATTTATCAGTCCCTCCTTGGGGAGCTGAAATTTGAAAAAGCTTTCATTCCATTGAATCAGCGTGGTAAACTTTCCTATCCGGATTGTCCGGTTAATGCAGATGGGATTCCCTGTTGTCCAAACGATCCTTCTCTTCCCATGAAATCCGAAGGGCGGGCCAAACGAAAGAACGGCCTGATTCGGTTTAAATTCACCTGTCCCAAAACAAAATGGATCAAACAGGAAGCCGGGAAAGCCAAACGTCAGTGTTTCTGTGAAAATCCTTGCACTTCGTCTTCCTGTGGTCGGATGTTTTACGTCTACCCTGAAAAAAATCTCCGGGCCTACCCCGGAACCCTTCGTGGGACACTCGAATGGGCTCGAATCTATAAGATCCGGGGCGTCGTTGAACAATCCATTAATCACTTCAAAGACAGTTTCTGTCTTGCCAACCGTAAAACTCAAAATGCCAAGACACTTCACGCCGATTTGCTATTGGCCGGAATTACCCAGCTGATTACTGCAATTCTTTCCGATACGATTCATCAGCATCAGTACTTACGCAGTCTTAAACCACTCGTTGCCTAGTTGGACTTTTTATCTTCTTTGCCCAGCTTTTGTTTTTGCGCTTTTTTTCTCATCTTCTGCAACATTTTCTTCGCTTTGTTGTTCGTTTCCCTTCTGACTTCATGAAGTCTGTCTGTTTCTTACCGCCGAATTCTCTGTGCTCTAAATCTTTTTCATTTCGCAATTACCTAAATTTATTATGGTATCGCGTTTTGTTTGACTTATTTCTTTACATTTCAACAGGAATATTACTGGCCAGTTTGTACGAGCGCTTTAAAAAAATTCGAATACTAAGAATGACGAAAGTTATCTTGGCAGCTAATATTTTATTACTGATGCTATTTTATGGGGTAAGTTATTTTGGCGTTTTATATTTTGCCAACATCAAAGAAATTTTTGCTTTCAATTTTATCTTGATGGGCTAGTACGGGTACTTATCGATTCATTGTTTTAACTTAAAATGTATTGTAATTAGAGGTGGTATGGAATGACAAAGGAAACGATATGGCTAGTATTTAAAGTAACGGTTAGTGTGCTGATTATCGGTTTATTAAATTATTACCTGATATCAGGTAATAGTTTAAGCATGCAGATCGGTTTTGTTCTTCTGGGGATATTAATCATCCTAAATATCTTTTTTAAGCAATCAAAAAAAAGAATCGAAAAAGTTGTGTACACCATATGTGCAGTGCTTTTGATGCTGATCGGTGCACGTTCGTATGGAATGGATCGTTTCGAACCATTTTCAGATCGCGCTACAGATATTACCTATGAAATTCGAACATCATTAAAAAATGCGAATGGAAATTTTTCGGATATGGCAATTGTTACAGGAAAACATGGGTGGGATCGATTATATCTCCTTCCACCTCGTACGGATGTAAATAAGTTTTTAAAAAAGACGAATCTTACTTGGCAAGGTGACAAAAAAGAGAATATAAAATACCAGGATGACACAGCACTTTTGATATTTGCGCTTGGTTATAAAGTTAGCTGCTATGCTGAAATTAAAAGCGAAGATAGTACAGCAAATTTTTCTGAAGTCGCTCAAGTCAATAATTTTATTAACTCATTCAAAGATGACTAGTATGGTACTATTTAGTCAGAGGAGAATGATAATATGAATAAAAAAATATTGAAAATTGGTCTAATGATCGGGTATCTGCTGTTTTTTATACTGATGGATTTTTGGGTTATAACCATTCAAAACAGCTTTATTACGAAGGAACCGCTGAGCACCATTTTTTATTTTAGTCGCTATAGGGGGATGATACTGATTGGCTTTTTTAAATGGTTTGTGCTTGGTTTTCTGCTACATTTTCTGAGTGAGAGAAAAAAGTTGAGATTCAAAGTTGACATCATTTATCTTGCTATTGCAATTATGTGCGCAGCGATATATTATATGATAAATTTTTGTATTCTTGTTCCAATACCAACGATTTATAGTGGGAAATATATGATTCAATTGATGTGCCTCATTCCGATTTTATCCGGATTTTTTATGTTTGAAGGTTTGTTTTCAAACGAAACATCTTCTTAATGCAATGTATCAATACAAACAATAGAATAATAAAGAGATTACATAAAAAGAAAGGTGCTTATTTTGAATATATTAAAAAAAATCTACCCATACTTTATTATACCATTAATAATGTTGTATATTAATATTATTGCCAAGATGAGTTTTTTGTATAAGAACAGTCCTATAGATTCAAACTTTAATTCAACCTTGCCATTTTTTATCGGTGATGGCTTTTTCTTTACGAATGTTACGATGCCTCTGATTAGCATGATGTTTGGAATGTTGTTAGAATTATTGACCAGAAAACCAGCAGCACTTAAAATTAAGATAAATGGATCGTTTATGACTATAGCATTTATTGTTGGATTTTTATATTATATGCCGTATACACCAGCATTTGTTCTATTTACATATATAAATGTTAATCCGGTTTTGATTAGGAGTGCACCAGCCGTTTATCTCATCCCAACCCTTGCTGGATTTTGTTTGACAAAAGGCTTACTTGCTTCAAAAGAAAGTGCAAATGACTAACTTGGATTCGCCTAAATAGAATCCACATTGTTCAAAGGAAAAATAAAAAATTATACAAGCATACAATACGCTCTGGCTTTGGCATTTGCCGGAGTTTTTTTAGTCTATACAAAAAAAAGCGACTGTGGGATAATAAACAAAACGGATATGAGTGAGGTCGCACAAATGAGAATATTACATACCGCCGATTGGCATTTAGGAAAAAATATTGAAGGTCACAGCCGGATGGATGAGCAGGCCTGCTTTCTGGCGGACTTTGTTAAAATAGTCAGGGAAGAAAAAATAGATCTACTGATCATTGCTGGAGATGTTTATGATAGCTATAACCCACCGGCCAGAGCTGAGGAATTGTTTTATGAGACCCTAAAGCAATTATCCGACGGTGGGAAACGGCTGATTCTGGTGATTGCCGGCAATCACGACAATCCCCAGCGCCTTGAAGCGCCGGGACCGCTGGCCCGGGATCACGGTATTCTGATGGCCGGGGTGCCAAAGACCATCATTCCAACCGGGGTGTATGGCAAACATCAGGTGGTGGAATCCGGGGAAGGTTATGTGGAGATTGAAATCAACGGCGAACGGGCTGTGATACTGCTGCTGCCTTATCCCAGTGAGAAACGGCTCAATGAGGTTTTATATGATCTGACCATCGCCGACGATGAAAATCAAAAATCCTACAGTGACCGGATCCGAACCTATTTTTCGCAATTGGAGTCTCATTTCAGAGACGATACCATTAATCTGGTGACCACCCATATCTTTGCCATGGGCAGCGAGGAAGCCGGATCAGAGCGGACGATTCAGCTTGGTGGCACCTATATTGTCGATGGCCAGTGCTTTCCCGAAAAAGCCCATTACATCGCCTTGGGACATATTCATAAACCGCAGGTTATTCCCGGCACCAATGGCCGGGGGCGCTATGCTGGTTCGCCGATTCATTTTAACCGCCGGGAAATTGCCTATGGAAAAAAATGCATGGTGGTGGAAATTATTGTAGAAGCGGGTGCCACTATTAAAAATGAGATTCGCGAAATTGAACTAAAAGTTTATAAGCCCATCGAGGTCTGGAAATGCGAGAATGTCGATGACGCCATTGCCAGATGCGAAGCTAATGGGGAGCGATCCTGCTGGGTTTATCTGGAAATTGAGACCGATCACTATATCCGGGAAGATGAAATCAAAAAAATGAAGGCTCATAAGGATGATATTCTGGAGGTGATCCCCCGGCTGACCACCTTAGAAACCGAGGCCAGCCTGGAAGCGCTGACAGAAAAGTCCTTTGGGGATGTGTTTAAAGAATTTTACCGCCGTGAAAGGGGCACTGAAGCCGATGATGAGGTCCTGGAACTGCTGCTTTCACTGGTTGCTGAGGAGGAAAAACAATGAGACCAATCCGACTAAAAATTAAAGGGATTAACAGTTTTCAGGAAGAACAGCTGATTGATTTTGAGGCCCTGACCCAGGCCGGAATTTTTGGTATTTTCGGGCCCACCGGCAGCGGGAAATCCACCATTCTGGATGGGATTACTCTGGCGCTTTACGGCAAACTGTCCCGAAACAGCAGTAATTACATCAATGTCAACGACGAGAAGGGCAGCGTAGTGTATGAGTTTGTCATCGCCGGCGCTGCGGAGAAAACCTATCAGGTCAGCCGCGAGTTTAAGCGCAATAAAAATGAGGGCATCAATCAGGGGAAATGCCAGCTGCTGGAATTAAGACCCGAAGGGGCATTGGTGCTGGCGGACAAAACCACTGAGGTGACTAATGCCTGTGAGGAAATCATTGGTTTGGGTCTCACCGATTTCACCCGGACCGTGGTGCTGCCACAGGGAAAATTCAGCGATTTCTTAAAGCTGGAAGGAAAGCCCCGGCGGGATATGTTGGAGCGGCTTTTTAACCTATCCAAATATGGGGATGATCTCTCCAACCGTCTGAAAACAGAAAGAATCAATGAGGTTGAAAAGCTCAACCAGATCGTCGGCAGCATGAAGACCTATGAAGGCGTTACACCAGAAGTGCTGGCCGAAAAGAAGAGCAGCTACGAGCAAAACCATCAGCAGCTCAAAGAAAACCAGCAACGGTTTGATAAGCTGAGTACCCAATTATCTGAAGCCAAGGTTTTAATGGGTTTGCTCACTGAGCAGAAGAACGTCAAAGACGAAGTCCGAAATCTTGAAACAAAGCAAATAGAAATCACCGAAAAAGAACAGCAGCTGGCGCTGGGGAAAAAGGCCCTGGAAGTGCGACCTTTTCTGGAAGCGTTTAAAACCCTCAAAAACCAGGTTCAAGAAAGCGGAAGCAGTCTGCTTGGCAGTGAAGACAAACTGGCACTACTGCTGTTGGAAAAAGAAGATTGTGAAAAGAGCTTTAGTCAAACCGACGCGTACAAAAGCGAAAATCTCTTTAAATTTCAGAGCAAGTTGGAAAAGGTGGCCGATGCCATTATCTGGAAAGAAGCCCAGTTGGCTCTGGAAACGGAAATCCATGATCTGAATAAAAAAATGGATGCGAAAAATCATCAGAAGATCAGCCTGGAAAATGAAAAAGCACGACTGATTCAGAAAATGGAAAAGGTAAAAAAGCAGCTTAATGAGCAGCGTCTAGAGGAAAGAAAGTGTCGGATCGAACCGGATCATCGCGAAAAAATCAGCCGGGGGATTGATATCACCAAAGAAATTGCGCGGCTGAAAAACGAAATCGAAAATGATGAAAAGCGTTTGTTAAAAAACCAAAGCGAAATCGATAAACTGCTCGAAAGCGGGAAAAACCTTGAAGAACAAAGACAGTTTTTAGCAAGCGAACAGTCAGCTATCGAACAGGAACTTAATACCCATGAAAAAAATCGACCGGCTACCTGGGACAGTATCGGCAAGCAAAAAGAAGCGATCATTAGCAGCAAAAACCGTTTTCTCAAACAAAGGGAGAGCAAAGAGAGCCTTGCGGCACTGGAAAAGCAGATTGACACCCTGGTTCAGTCCATTGAGTCGAAAAAATCGACTGAAAAGCTGTTAAAAGAAAAAATGGCAGCAGTAGAAAAACAACTGATGCGGTTGGAAAATAAAAATATGGGGCATAAACTCAGAGAACAGCTCAGTGCCGGAGAACCCTGTCCGGTTTGCGGTTCAATCGAACATCCTCTGACGGCGGATCTGGAAGAATCGGATGATGCAATCCGGGTGGAGGTCATCAATAATACCTATTTGCAGCAGCAAAAGGAATTGGCCGAACTGACCGCGGAAATTGCCCAATTAACCGGAAGCTTTACCATCCTGGTTGAAAATCAGAAGAATCTAAAAACAGAAATCATCAGTCTTGGGGAAGCCATTCCTGAGGGGCAACCGGAGTTGCTGGAGATCGCTAATACTGAGCTAATTATGAATCTGGAAACCTGGGAAGTGTTGCTAAAAAAACTGGAAAGTCGGAATCATGAAGCAAAAAACCAATTATTAAAGCTGGAAGGGGATCTCAAAGAAAAAACGGCAAGCAAGCAAGCCCTGCTTATTCAGACCCGGGAAGTGAAAGAACTTAAAAAGAAGAGGGAAACAGCATTTAGTGAGCTGACGACAGAAGGGGCCAAATTAAGAATAAAGCTAACGGTGCCAAAAGCCTTTGATTTTGATGCCGCTAATGAAACCATTAAAAAGAGGGATGCGCGGCGGGGCGAATTAATGGATAGCCTTGAAAAGCTGGAAAAAGGGCTTGCTGCCCATCAGCAGCAGTTGGAGAAACTCAGCGAAACCATTCATGACATTAACCGCCAGGTGCAGGAATTCTTGCTGCTCATTGGTGAAAAGGCCAGGCAGTTTAAAGAAAAAAGAACCGCCATTGAGGAAAAACTGGGAAAAGATTATGAGCTGAAAGAGCTGGGTGAATTAAAAGATAAATTTATCGGTAACATCAAATGGATTGAAAATGCCTGGGCCACGGCGAAGAAAAAACTGGAATCGGCCCGGGAAGAGTATGGCAAAACCCAGGAAACGGTGACCATTAAAAAAGCCAATCTTAAGACCCTGCAAAGCCAATTTGAGACGACTGAAACAGCCCTGAAAAAGCAGTTAAATACCCTGGGCTTTAAAGATCTGATCACTGCTCAAAATGCTTGCATTGCGGAGGATAGCATTAAAAATCTGGCAGCGGATATTGAGGGTTATTATCAGAACCGGACTAAATTAAGTGGCAAGCTGGAAGATCTGAACAAAAAAATTGATGGCAGAGCGATGACCACCTCGGCTTATGATGAGATTGTTACCTCCCATCAATTGTTAGAAGAAAGCATTGAACAGCAGAAGGGCCTGGAAATCCGGTTAAAAACCAGCATTGACGATTTAGAAAAACGCCTGGCGGAGCTGGCAAGCTATTTAGTCGAAAAGGAAAAAGTGGATCACCGGCTGGCACTAATTGCCGATCTGGAAAAACTGTTTTCCGGCAAGCGCTTTGTCGAATTTGTCGCCGTTTCCCGGCTTAAGTACATCTCCATTGAAGCATCGAAACGGCTTACCGAGATCAGTAACGGCAATTACGGACTGGAAGCCGATGATGAGGGGAAATTCATTATCCGGGACTACAAAAACGGCGGGGCTGCCCGGGATGCTTCAACATTATCAGGCGGGGAAACCTTTCTGGCTTCCTTATCATTAGCGCTGGCGCTTTCCGCTGAAATACAGTTAAAAGGACGGGCACCACTGGAATTTTTCTTCCTCGATGAGGGCTTTGGCTCCCTCCATGAAGATGCCCTGGAGGTGGTGATGAACTCCATCGAAATGCTCCATAACGACCGCCTGAAGGTGGGGATCATCAGCCATGTGGAATCGATCAAGAACCGGATGCCGGTCAAACTGCTGATTACCCCCGGTGAGGCCGGTGTCGGCGGCAGTAAGGTGCGGATTGAAAAATAAAACGGATTGAAAACTAATAGGACGAAGATGACAAAGAATTATACGATCAAACATTCAAAACGAAAAACCATGGGCCTCTATATTACCAAAAATGCCGAAATTGAGGTTCGGGTTCCCAACGGAACGCCTAAAAAAGTCATTGCGGATTTTGTGAACCAGCATCAACACTGGATTAACACCCATTATGGGGCAGTGGCACGACAGGTAGAAGAACGGGCGAATTTCAAGCTGTGCTTTGGTACCAAGCTGCTTTTTCTGGGCCGCGAATTCTCCCTGGTGCCGGTCGAAAAACCAACCTATGGCTATGATGGCCAGTGTTTCTACGCTTACGCTCAGATGTCGGCCGAGGAATTAAAAACCAGTCTGGTGGGTATCTACCGAACGCTGGCAAAAAAGGTGCTCAGCACGATGGTGGAAGATCTGGGAAAACATATGGGACTAAAACCCAAGGCCGTCAAAATAAATGGTGCCCGAACCCGGTGGGGTTCCTGCTCCAGTGCCGGCAATCTTAATTTTTCCTGGTATCTGGTGATGGCTGAAGAAACCACCATTCGTTATGTGGTCGTTCATGAGCTGGCCCATCTCATTGAAATGAACCATTCTTCTCACTTTTGGAAAATTGTTGAACAAGTACTCCCCAATTACAAAGTGGAACGGGAAAAGCTTAAAAAACTTCAGAAAAAATTAAGTGTCCAGAGCTGGGAATAAGCCGGAGTGCCGAGATTAGGGCTGAATTTAGAGTGCCGTACCGAGCAATTATTAATCCCTTGTATGCTGCGGGATCGGACAGGCCATCACCTGTTCGCCCCAACGCATACAATCAGATATAACAATAGTTGGTACTCGGTTAATGATCTAACAGATGCAAGTGGGAGACCCCCCCGCTTATTTTTTTTCAAAAAAACTTGACAGGCAGTACGGAAATGGTTATAGTGTGAATATAGTATATATACACTATACCATAAGAAATGAGGTGACTTGTTGAACATCGCCATCAGCAATTCCAGCGACAAACCGATTTATGAGCAAATTGCTATGCAGATCAAGAAGATGATTATCAGCGGTGAGCTGAGTCCCGGGGACGCCTTGCCAAGTATGCGTTTTCTGGCCAAGGAGCTGCGGATTAGCGTGATTACCACCAAGCGCGCCTATTCGGATCTGGAGCGGGATGGGTTTATTGAAACCGTCACTGGTAAGGGCAGTTTTGTCGCCAACCAGAATTTGTCGTTTATCCGGGAAGAGCAACTAAGACTGGTCGAAGAGCTGCTGCAGAAAGCGGTCGATATTGCCAGAAGCAGTGATATTTCCTGGGAGGAACTCAGTGAGCTGTTAGAACTATTGTATAAGGGAGAATAACATGACGAATGCTATCGAAATTAAAAATTTAAATAAAAATTATCAAGATTTTAAGCTAAAAGATGTCAGCTTTAAGGTGCCCAGAGGCAGCATTGTCGGCTTTATTGGTGAGAATGGGGCCGGCAAAACGACAACCATTAAAGCCATGCTTAATCTGGTCAGGCGGGATGGGGGAACCATTGAAATGCTGGGAATGGACGCCTTAAAAGATGAGAAAAAAATCAAAGAATCCCTCGGTGTTGTGATGGATGGGTGTAACTTCCACGATAATTTAAAGACTGGTGATATCTCTAAGATGCTGGCCAGTATTTACAAAAATTGGAATGTGCAATTATTTCAGAACTACCTGAAAAAATTCAATCTTCCAGAAAATAAGATTATCAAGGAATTTTCCCGGGGGATGAAAATGAAGCTGCAGATTGCGGTGGCACTATCCCACGAACCGGAGCTATTGATTTTAGACGAAGCCACCAGTGGACTGGACCCGATTGTCCGGGAGGAAATTTTGGACGTCTTTATGGAGTTTATCCAGGATGAAAAACATGCCATTTTGATATCCTCTCACATCACCAGTGATCTCGATAAGATCGCCGATTATATTGTCTTTATCCATCAGGGTGAAATATTATTGGATGAGGAAAAAGAGACCCTGCTGTCTAAAATGGGGGTTCTTAAATGCGGAGAAGAAGATTTTCGAAGGCTCGAAAAAAACGAGTATATCCGCTATCGCAAAAACCAGTTCAGCTTTGAGGTACTGGTTAACGATAAGGTTGCCATTAAAAAGAAATATCCCGAGACCGTTGTGGATGGGGTAACCATTGAAGAAATGATGCTATTTTATGTAAGGGGGGAAAAATAATGAAGGGACTCATTTTAAAAGATCTGATTAATTTAAAAAGTACATTTAAAATGCTGGGATTAATGATTACCCTTTTTGCAGTTATTTACATACCCCAGGGAAATGGTTTTATCTTTGGTATGATTATCCTGATGTTTGCGATGATGGTGGTGACCACGATTAGTTATGACGATCTGGCTAAGTGGGATGCCTACGCCTTGACCATGCCAGTGACCCGAAAAGAAATGGTGCTCAGTAAATACCTGGTGATGGCGCTCTTAAACACCCTGGGGGCAGTCTTAGCACTGATTGTCGGTATCGTTGGAAACATGATCATGAGACAAAGCTTTTCGATGGAAATTCTGGTCATTATCGGGGTGCTCTATTTAGTTGCTTTTTGTTATGGTTCATTGATAGTTCCGCTGATTTACCAGTTTGGCGCCGAAAAAGCCCGACTGATGCTGATTTTAAGTGCCTTAATTCTCACCGGCCTGATTCTGTTGTTGACACAGATGCAGATCCCGCTACCAGAAGCGATCAATCCATTGATTTATTTCTTTTTGTTGCTTGGTTTTACCGTCATAATGGTGTTCGGTTCCTATCTTATTTCGTTACGGATTTATAGTAACAAAGAATTTTAGAAAAATTCGGCAAAATATACGGAATGGTAATAATAAGAGGGCTAAGAAATCAGCCCTCTCTGACTGTCAAAAAAGATAACCCAGTACCGACAATTGTTAAATCATGTTGTATGCATCAGAGCGGACACGGCATCGCCTGTCCGATTCTGCAGCGAACAACAGATTAACAATTGGTCGGTACGATAGTTTGTCGACAACCTCAAGGGGGTTGAAAAATCAGCCCTCTTTATAGTGTTCGCTTGGTACCAGCTTGTTAAAAGTTGGCAGCTACTCGCCCAGGCGCTCCTGCAAAAAATCTTCGAAGGCGTTGATCCCGATGCGGTCGAGAACAGCAGCGATTCGTTCACCGTCCTTACCCAGTTCAAGATAGGTTTCCAGAATTTTTTCAATCAGATTAGGAACCTCTTCGGCTGCATAAAGGTCCGTTAAACGGTCACCGAAGCGGTAACCCCGACCCATCCGGCCACCCAGATAAACGGCAATGCCGCGAACCTCTTCGGTGATCGCGCCGGTGGTGCAAACCTGAGCGCATTTGCCACAATTGACGCATTTTCGTTCGTTCCAGAGGAGCTTTTGATTGAGCATCGTTAGCGATTGAGCGCGACAGACCTTGGTGCATTTGCCACAGTTTATACAGGCATTCCAGTCAAATTGAACATAGGATTGTCCGACGAGACCGATGTCATTGGTGTTCGCTTTGGCACAATTATTGGGGCAGCCCACAAAGGTGATTTTAGTTTTGGCGTGAAGATCCCGACCGAAGAATTGGTCATGACAAACGCTGCACAGCTTTTGGGTGTCATAAAGACCATGTTGACAAACCGTACCCTTACAGGCGACCAGGGGCCGAATTTTCTTACCGGTGCCACCGTAAACCAATCCTCCGGCGGTGAGAGCTGATTTAACCGCTTCAATATCAGAATAAGCGATCCAAGGTATTTCAATGGCCAATCGAGTGGTTTCACCCAGATAACCCCGACCATATTTCTTGGCGATTTCCGCCAGAGTCTGGAATTCTGCGGAGGTGAAATTTCCGGCCCGACTTAAAATCCGGATCGAAAAATAACCCTCCTGTTGCTGGGCTAAGATTCCCCGGGCTTTCAATGCTGCAATTTCATTTTGTGTGATCACGCGGTTACCTGCTTTCGTTTAAAGGGTTGAGGCAGTTCTAAAAAATAAGTGATCATTGATGCGATCTTTACGCATATCGCCGCGGACCAGTTACTTTTTTTAATGCCGATAGTCTATTTTCTCTATTGTATGCCTTATTTCTAAAAACAATATTAAATTTTACCATCGTAAAAGGCCAGAGTTGTGTTAAAATAAACTAGATCAAAAAAAGAAATAAGGAGTGACTATGTTAAAACTTGAACAGGTTTCAAAGACCTATGGAAATAAGAATGAGAAAGCAGTTGATAACATCAGCTTTGAAGTGCATCCCGGCGAAATTTTCGGATTTGTGGGGCCTAACGGTGCTGGAAAAACGACCACCATTAAAATGATTGTCAGCTTGCTGGCCCCCAATGGCGGTAAAATAACGATCAATGGGATTGATAATCAGAAAGACATCTTGAACGCAAAAAAACAATTCAGCTATGTCCCGGATACCCCAGAACTGTTTGAAAAGATTAAAGGTATCGAATATTTAAAATTCATGGCCGATGTGTTTCAGGTAGCCGCTACCGAAAGACAGGAACGGATCGAGAAATATCTGGATATTTTTGAAATCAAGGATGCCGTCAACGATCCGATTGGATCCTTTTCCCATGGGATGAAGCAGAAACTGGCATTGGTGGGGGCACTCATTCATAATCCCCAGCTCTTTATACTGGACGAGCCGATGGTCGGTCTTGATCCGAAGGCGTCTTTTGAACTAAAAAAAATCATGCGTGATCATTGCGATAGCGGACGATCGGTTTTCTTTTCCACCCATGTACTGGATGTGGCCGAAAAAATCTGTGACCGGATTGCCATAATTAAAAAGGGAAAGATCATTGAGGTGGGAACCATGGCCGAAATTCGTGAAAAAGCCGGGAGCCAGGAATCACTTGAAAATATTTTCCTGGAGTTGACAGAATAATGAAAGAAATTATCAGTTTGACCAGACTTTTTATTAATGAATCCTTGGGGATATCGTTGTTTTTTTATAATCAGAAATACAATAAAAAGGAATTCTATAAACAACTCTTTACCCTGATTATTGTTCCAGTGGCCTTGATACCGGCATATTTTATGTTTATCTCGTTGATGACGGCCACCTATATTGGGCTTTCAATGATTGATCAGACTTCAGTTTTTTTGAGTGTCGGCTACATCATGGCAACGGTGCTGATTCTCGTTTTTGGAATTATGTATATTCTTTCGGAGTTTTATTTCTCCGATAACATGGAAGAGCTGATCCCACTGCCGATCAGCCCGCGAAAGCTGATTTTCGCTAAATTTCTTAGTATCCTGGTGTTTGAGTATGCTTTTGCAGGCTTTGTTTTTCTGCCCATTCTGATCATTTACGGGATCGGCCAGGGAATGGGGCTGATTTATCTGCTACTATCATTTTTGGTATTTTTAACCATTCCAGTGTTGCCACTTTCAATGGTGACTGCTCTGGTTATGCTGGTGATGCAATCGGCGTCCATTAAAGGTCGTAAAGATATGCTACAGATTGTTTTTGTATTTTTAGGGATTGCCCTTATTTTTGGAGTGCAGTTCTGGTTTACCAGCCAACTTGGCAGTGGTGATGAGGTTGATTTTCAACAGCTAATCAATGGGATGCTGACCAGCAACGAGGGGCTTTTAAACACGATTGGCTATATTCTGCCGACCAGCTTTTTAATGGCCTGGGCGCTGAATAAAATTACGCTGATGTCCTTTCCCTGGGTGGGCGCGCTGTTGGTGATTACCTCGTTATCCTGCGCCCTGATGGTAGCGATTGGCGAACGGGTTTATATTAAGAGTATTGTCAGCGGAAAGATTATGAAAAAGAGCAGGAAGCTAAGCGGCGCCCAGCGAAGCAAAGCCCTTGGTAAAAAGAGCCATGGGGCGATGGCGGTGTTTACGATGGATTTGCGACTGTTGTTGCGGACGCCGGTTTACTTTTTTAATAATGTCAGCGTGGTGATCATTGCCCCGCTTTGTGTTCTCCTTAGCTTTTATTTTATCGAGATACCCGCGGAAGATTTACAGGGAATGCAGGAATTTTTCAGAGAGATGCCGATATTGATTAATTATATACTGATCGCCTTTTTTATTTTTTTTGGAGGCACCACAGCCACCACAGCGACCACCTTTTCTCGGGAAGGCAAGGCGTCCTGGCTTACCCGGATGATTCCAGTGACAGCCAACGATCAGATCGTTGGACGAACTGGTGTAGCGCTGCTGATTCAGAGTCTGGGAATTGTGTTTACAATCATCGCGATTCAATTCTTTTTTCCCTTAGCCATGTCGACGCTGCTGTTAACGGTTATCCTGGGAATTCTGGGATCATTACCGATTTTATTATTCGGTTTATTCATGGATATGAACCGCCCGCTGCTCAATTGGGATAATCCCCAGAAAGCCATTAAGAACAATATGAATGTGATTATCACACTTTTTGTCGGCATGGCTTATAGCGGGTTGTTGATCGGTGTCAGTGCTTTGTTGGGATATTTTGTCAACGACTTTCTCGGTTATGCGTTTTATACCATAATTGGTATCACAATCAGTGTTGCTTTTTTTAAGGTGATCAATAAGCGACTGGAACAGGAGTTTATGAATTTTGAAGCGTAGATTAAAGACTAAGTTAATGGTTGAGAATCATAATAGGGGTGATAACTAATTCGATAAAGGAGTTGAAGAAGATGGCTCTCGACGACGTTCAAAAGAAAGCGAATCGACTTGTTCATGAAATGAGTCCTTATTTATTACAGCATGCCTATAATCCGGTTAATTGGTATCCTTGGTCGGATGAGGCGTTTAATTTGGCCAAAAGGCAAGATAAACCTGTTTTTTTGTCGATTGGCTATAGCACCTGTCACTGGTGTCACGTGATGGAAAAAGAATCCTTTGAGGATGAAGAAGTAGCTGAAATTCTCAACAAATATTTCATCAGCATTAAGGTGGACCGGGAAGAACGGCCGGATATTGATCAGATTTATATGACCTTTTCCCAGGTCAGTACTGGTCAGGGAGGCTGGCCCCTCAATGTTTTTTTAACCGCCGATCGAAAACCCTTTTATGTGACCACCTATTTGCCCAAGCAATCTCGGCTTGGGCATCCTGGTATTATCGATGTGCTCATCGGCATCGACAGTCAGTGGCAAAAAAACAATCAAGACATTGTCCATTCAGCGAATAAGATGACAGGACTGCTCAATGATCTGGAGATGCGAAAAGAACAACCGGAATTAAAGCAGAGCATTTTTTACGATGCTTATGATTTTTTGGATGAAAGCTTTGATGATCGTTATGGTGGTTTTGGTAAGGCCCCTAAATTTCCCACCCCCCATCACCTGTTCTATTTGTTACGTTGCTATCAGGCCTTTAAACAGCCGGATGCCCTGGTGATGGTGGAAAAAACGCTGCAGCAGATGTATAAGGGTGGCATTTTTGATCATATCGGGTTTGGTTTTTCCCGCTACTCAACCGATGAACAATGGTTGGTTCCTCATTTCGAAAAAATGCTCTATGATAATGCCTTACTGATTATGGCTTATGCCGAAACCTATCAGGCCACGGGTAATGAACTCTATAAAAAAATTGCCCAGAAAACGATCACCTATGTCAATCGGGATTTACGATCACCGGAAGGCGCTTTTTATTGTGCCGAGGATGCCGACTCTGAGGGGGAAGAAGGCAAGTTTTATGTCTGGTCCACGGATAAGGTCGAAAAAATATTGGGCAAAAAGCGAGCCGAGGTCTTTTTCAAATTTTATCCAATGACGACAAAAGGAAATTTTGAGGGCAAAAATATTGCCAATATGATTGACTGTGACATTGATCTCATCGAAGCCAATCCAGAGCTTGAAAAAGCCCTCGATGAGATGACCGCCGATCTGTTTGCTCAGCGGGAAAAGCGGGTTCATCCCCATAAGGATGACAAGATCCTGACCTCATGGAATGGCCTGATGATTGCCGCTCTGGCCATGGCGGGCCGGGTTTTTAACAAATCTGTCTATATCAAACAGGCCGAAGAGACGATGGCATTTATAGAGAATAACATGACCCGGCTGAGCGGCCGACTTTATGCCCGCTATCGCAAGGGTGAGGCTAAAATTCTGGGTTATCTGGATGATTATGCCAGTGTCATCTGGGGCTATCTGGAATTATATCAGGCCACTTTTAAAACCGATTATCTGGAAAAAGCGATTGTTCGGGCAGTGGAGATGATTAATCTCTTTGGCGATGAATTTGGAACGGCGGGTTTTTTTCAGTACGGAAATGACGCTGAAAGGCTCATTGCCAGGCCCAAGGAAATCTATGATAACGCCAAGCCATCGGGAAATGCGCTGGCGGCCTATTGTTTGCTTAAAATCGGGAAAATAACCGGAGAACAAAGGTACCTCGATATTGTCAATGGCATGTTTAGCTATTTTGCCGGAAACCTGAATCAGGCACCGATGGCGAGTACCATGATGCTTTGCGTAAAATTATTCCATGAACAGCCAACCACTGAGGTGGTCTTTGCCGGTTATGAAAAAGATACCACAATCCGGGAGATGAATCGCCGATTGAATAAGCAGTTTTTGCCTTTTTCAGTGGTGCTTTTTAATAAAAGCGAAACAGATCTAAAAAAGATCAATGAATTTGCCGTCAATCAGCAGATGATTCATGGGGAACCCACCGCCTATATCTGCAAAGACTATCGCTGTGAGCAGCCAGTCAGTGATCTTGAAGCCTTTCTTAAAATTATTGAAGACTGATTAACACCCCAAAAGATGGGGTAGTAATAGAATAGTCGTAGGAAAGGTAGGAACTAGGATGAAATACAAAAAAAAAGATCAGGACACCTTATTAAAAACGTTAACGCCGGATCAATATGCGGTGACTCAGAAAAATGCCACAGAACCGCCATTTCAAAATGAGTACCATAACGAATATCGAAAAGGGCTTTATGTGGATATCACCACTGGGGAGCCGCTTTTTTCATCGAGTGACAAGTTTGAGTCGGGCTGTGGCTGGCCAAGCTTTTCTAAACCGATCGACCCGGAGCTGGTCAAAGAATTAAGTGATACGAGTTTGAGAATGAAACGAACCGAGGTCCGCAGCAGCACTGGCGATGCCCATCTGGGTCATGTTTTTGACGATGGACCCAAAGAAACTGGTGGCTTGCGGTATTGCATCAATAGCGCATCGTTGCGCTTTATTCCGGCAGACGAAATGGAAGCTCAGGGGTATGGCGACTATTTGGAATTGGTAGATTAATCGGTTTATCGCGAAAGCGACGATTCTATAAATAATAAGGGGTAAAAAAGATGAACACAGTTGAATTTGCAATAAAAATGGAACATGATGGCGAAAAATATTATCGGGGACTAGCAGAAGAGAATAAGGATAATTCACTTAATGCCGTATTTTTATTATTGGCCGATGATGAAAAAGATCATGCGGCACTACTAAAAAAAGAGCTCGACAAAGTAAATTATGAATTAGGTGACAATGAAGCACTCGCGAATACTGACAACGTCTTTAAAAATAAGGGTGATTTTAAAAAAAGATTCAAAGAAATACCCAAGCAATTGGATGCTTACCGAATGGCGCTACAAATGGAAAAAGACAGTATTGAACTGTATGAAAAATTATTCGAAGAATCGACAGAGGCACAGATAAAAAAATTATTTGGCTATCTGGTTAAGCAGGAAGAAAATCATTATAATATTTTTGCTAACCTGATTACCCTGGTTGAACGTCCAGAGGAATGGGTGGAAGACGCTGAATTTGGAATCCGGGAAGAATATTAAAACACGTTGTAATAGATTGCTTTTAGGCTAAAGTGAAAATTCCATAAAAAGGGATTAAACTGTCTTTTTCAAGACAGTTTAATCCCTTTTTGTGAAAGAAATTGTAAACAAATGAAAAGTTTGTTACAATGGTGCTATTGCAAATAAAAAGGGGAAGGTAATCAATGGCGGTTTATATATTTGATCGGATAGACGAATTTTCAGATGATCTTTTTAGAAGTAGTTTGAGGTTACTTCCTGCCGAACGTCAAAACAAGGCAACAGCTTATCGTCAGAAAATTGACCAAAAGCTTTCGGTATTGGGATATGTTTTATTAAACTATGGGATAAAAAGCGAGTATGGTGTTTCGGGGGCAATACAGTTCAGTTATTCCGAGCGGGGCAAACCATTTCTAATCGATTATCCCCAGATCCATTTCAATATTAGCCATTGTAAAAAAGGGGTTATCTGCGCCGTGCATCACTCAGCGGTCGGGGTCGACGTTGAAACAGTTGAAAACTATGATCCGGAACTTGCCGGACATGTTTGTAATGAAAATGAACTGAAACTAATTAATGAAAGTGATAACAAAGCGCTGACCTTTACAAAAATCTGGACAAAAAAGGAAAGTCTGCTAAAAAAAACAGGAATTGGACTGAGCGATCATTTAAAAACGATCGATACCGTTGATTCGGAAGCCATTGTACTGGTGGACCCGGCTGAAGCCTATGTGTTTTCGATCGCCGGTATGTCGTTAGTTCAGCTGGGTTTAAGAAGCGAGATTTTCAGAGCATAATAATAACATGAAAATTAGTCGCTTGAAATCGATCACAAAGTATTAGATGCGTATTGAAAAAATTAAAAGGAGATAATTGATGATAAACGAGAATTCAGAACCGATATTTGAGCGCTCAGGCGTTTTGTTACAGCGGAAGTTTTTCTCCTATCTGCTGCCGACAATTATGATGAATGTGGCATTGTCCCTGGGCATGATTGTAGATGGAATTATTGTTGGAAATATTTTGGGAACAGAAGCTTTTGCGGCGGTAAACATCTGTATTCCCATTGTATTTCTATTTTATGCAATATATGCGCTGATTGGAGTGGGGGGCTCCACTGTTGTAGCCCATTGTAAAGGACGGATGGATCACGAAGGCGCCAATTTGAATTTTACCTTATCGGTGCTTGGACTGTTGCTGATTTCAGGATTTTTGGGAATAACAGGTTTTGTTTTTTCAAATCAGATCAGCCAGATTTTAAGTGGCGGAAGTACCTTAATGCCACTGGTCAAAGATTACTATTCGGTGTTAATCCTTGGTGCCCCAGCATTGGTTGTTATTCCCGGGATTGTTTATTTTATGCGCGCAGACTCATTTCCTAAACTGGCTGCAAATATCTTGATTATTGCAAATGTCGTCAATTTGACCTGTGATCTTATTTATATGGGTGTTTTTAAAATGGGGATTAGCGGGGCTGCCTGGGCTTCGGTAACCGGTTATCTTGTTGGGGCCATGTTTGTATTGATCTATTTACTATCCTCAAAACGAAATTTAAAGTTCGTTAAACCGAAGCTGTCTGAACTCAGAAATTGTGGAAATATTTTATTAACCGGATTGCCATCAGCTTTGTTTGGAATAACGGGGTTTATAAAAAATCTTGCGATCAATTCATTTTTGATTATTAGCATTGGTCCTATTGGTGTGGCAACTTTTGGAGTTTGTCTGAATATGATTTCCACCGCGAGTATTGTTATTGGCGGAACAGCTCAAACGGTTGTGCCAGTGGTTGGGTGTACATACGGGGAAAAGGATTATGGCGGTATAAAGGTGATCATCAAAACGGCGATGACACTGGTTGCAATACTCTGTGGGGTTCTCATGGTTATATTTTTGCTTTTTCCCATGCAACTGGCGGGACTATTTGGTATTTCAGGAGATGAGGCGATGATGACTTCCATCCAGACAGCCATCCGGATATTTGCCTTTTCGTTACCATTTTTCGGGATTAATTTTTTGTTGACCAGTTATTATCAAACGGTCAATCGACGCGGGTTTGCCTCAATGATTACCGTTTTTGAGAATAATCTCGTCTTACTTCCACTGGTTTTTTTATTGGGATTACAATTTGGAGAAGTTGGAATCTGGATCGCCTTTGTTTTAAATGAAATGATTGTTTTAACCTTAATATTAATAACGGGTGGGATTATCAAAAAAAGGTCGCAAAAGGATTTAATCCCGATTTTGCTGCTCGAGAAAACAAATACACGTCTAATGGATGTGACGATTTCCAATTCACTTACTGATGCTACCGGGATTTCCAAGACAATGATGGATTTTTGTCGGGAAAATGGTATTGATGCCAAGCGAACCAACCATGTCGGGGTGATTGTGGAAGAATTAAGTGTGAACATCATCCGCTATGGATTTAAGGAAAAAGAAAAAAATGTTATCGATATTCGGTTGTCCATTATTGATTCAGATCTGGTCCTGCGCTTTAGAGATGACGGCCGGCCGTTTAATCCGGTGGCCTATATTCATGATTTTGGAGTCGAAAAAACTTATGGGCTGCGGTTAGTACATGAAATGGCGACAGATTTTCGTTACAGCTATGTTTTGAACTTTAACAATACCATGATCAGTATGTAAATTGAAAAACGGAGGAACAAAATGAAAAGTAAACCCATCAGCCATCCGCAAAAGCGGATTTTAGACAGTGAACTATTTGTGGAAAACACCACCATCAACAATATACCGATGATTATTTCCTTTCCCCCAGATAGTGAAGAACAGCTTAGACAGGTTTTAGAGTATGTGGTACTCAATACCGAGGATCTGAATATTTGCTTTGATATGGACGACAATGGTGAGATTAGTCAATATGTGAGCGAAGCGGATCTGTCCCAGATAAGTGTTTATGATTGGAAGGAGAAAACCAGCGAAGCAGTAGCGAAATCCATGGAAACGCTCGATCTTTATCCTTTTGGTAAGGTATTTAATCAATTTTTGTTTCGCTTTGGGATTATTAAAGGTGCCGATGTAACCAGGGTTCATTTGCTGCTTCACCATGCGATCTGTGATGGTACCAGTGTTAATATTCTTTGTGATTATATTATTTCGCTTTATGATACCTTGACAGCAGGTAAAGAGCTGTTTAAGCTCCATTCCAACACGATGAAATATCAAGTGGTTGAAAAGGCTTATCTGGAATCGCCGGATTGTCAGGATGATAAGGTTTATTGGCAGGAGCTATTAAAGGATGCTGGGGATCTTTCGCAAAGAATAAATGTTACTGATAGCAATGCTGCCAGACGCCATATTTTAGAACTGAAACCGGAAACGACCCAGAAACTGAATGGCTATTTAAACAGTTTTAAAAAGCCGGTATCGCCCTTTGTTTTTATGCTGGCCCTTTCAAGTCTTTATTTTGCGCGCTTTAATAATGCCAGAAAAGCAGTTCTTTCGATGGGTTTTGGCAATCGGATTTATGATGATGAAATCAATCATTCGCTGGGGATGTATGTTAGTACGGTACCGGTAATGACCGATTTTGAAATCGAAACCCCCTTTTCAAAGTTTCTGATCAGTTCAAAAGAGTCCATGAAAAAAAGTCTTAGCCATTCTCGCTATCCCTTTGACTTAATCCTTACAGATCAGCCGGCAGAGGTATCCGAAAAACTGATGAATGTGGCCATTGTTTCCAATGCCACTAAAGCGATGCCTTATCCGGTTACTGCAGGAGTGATGAATACTGGGATTGCCGGGATTACGATTCGGGTAAATTTGGCAAAGGACGATAGCCAGGGGCTTCAGGCGATAGCCTATGATTACAAAACCGCCTGTTTTGGTGAGAATCAGATTCTTAATATGGCCGCCGCCATGGAAAGTATGATTGTGGCAATTATTAATGACCCGGAAATCTCCTGCGCTAAAATTCCAGTGATCGCGGCCAGCGAAGAAAGTCGTTTGCTAAGGGACTTTAACCAGAATGATCAGGTCTATTCGGATCAAGCTCAGAGTATTGTCGAAATGTTTAGAAACCAAGCGGCAAAATTACCAGATCAAGTGGCGGTAGTTTTTAAAGACAAAACCCTGACTTTTAAAGAGGTTGATGAGATAACCACAAAACTAGCCAAACATCTTAAAAAGATGGGGGTTCATAAAGAAACCGTGGTGGGAATTATGATTGACCGCAGTGAGCTGATGGTTGTTTATCCATTAGCGGTGCTTAAAGCCGGTGCTGCTTATATGCCGTTGGACTATAGCTTTCCTGCTGACCGGTTGGCCTATATGTTGGCAGATGCCGATGTCAAGCTGATTCTTAGCGAAAACAACCTGCCAGAAGAACATCTCCCCGACTTTGCCGGGCATGTTATCAAAACGGAAGTGCTAGAAAATCTGGCAGATGATAAGAGGATCACGTTGGAAATGCCGGAAGCTGGGGATCAGTTTGTGGTGCTTTACACCTCAGGATCTACCGGAATGCCCAAGGGGTGCGTGTTGGAGCATGGCAATCTGACTAATTTCTGCAAATGGTTCCAGTCTTACTACGCGGTTACAGACGCCGACCGATGTGGGGCTTATGCCAATTTTGGCTTTGATGCCCATATGCTGGATCTTTATCCCTATCTTACCGCCGGCGCTGGCGTCTGCATTATTCCATCGGAAATCCTACTGGATTTTATTGCGCTCAACGAATATTATGAAAAAAACAAGGTCACCCTGGCTTTTATGACAACCCAACTGGGGCGCCAGTTTGTTCAGGAAATTGATAATAAAAGCTTGCGGGCGTTGACTATTGGTGGTGAAAAACTGCCCTCGATCTCGCTGCCAGACTATGATTTGTTCCATGCCTATGGACCGACCGAATGCACGATCTTTTCGACCGTTCGTAAATTCCAGACCGAAAAGGATTGCCTTTTGATCGGTGGTCCGATTGGCAATTATCAACTCTTTGTCCTGGATGAGCAACTTCAGGTATTACCCATTGGCGCCATCGGTGAGCTTTGTGTGGGCGGTGCCGGCGTGGGACGATGTTATCTCAATCGAGAAGAACTGACGCGGGAAAAATTTATAAAATGGCAGGGTCAACGGATCTACCGTACCGGGGATTTTGTTCGATGGCTGGAAAATGGGGAAATTGAATTTATCGGCCGGATGGACGGTCAGGTCAAGCTTCGGGGACTGCGGATTGAGCTGGGTGAAGTCGAAAGCCGGATGGCTCAGTTTGAGGGAATCACCGCTTGTTGCGTCGATGTAAAGGAACTGGGCGGAACGCAGCACCTCTGCGCCTATTATACGGCTCCAGCGGAAGTGGATGTGGCGGAATTAAAGGCCTTTTTGGCCGAAAAATTGACCTCTTTTATGATTCCTACCGCCTATATGCAATTGGAACAGTTGCCACTGACCCCCAATGGTAAATTTAATAAAAAAGCTTTGCCAGAGCCGATGATTACCCGGGGCGAGATTGTTTTGCCAAAGAATGCATTGCAACAGCAAATATTTGTGGTTATCAGCGAGATTGTTGGAACCGACGAGTTTGGGATCACGGACGACCTTTTCACCATTGGCTTTACTTCGTTGATGGCCATTCGTTTGTCGGTTAAGCTTCATAAAATCTGCGGGATTGAAATAAAAACGACAGACATTATTAGCAATAAAACCATTGAAAAGTTGGAAAAACTGGTAACGAATTCAGCTTCGGCCACTAAGAAAGAGGTAGTTAGTTACGAAAAACAGCCAAGCTATCCACTTACTGAAAATCAGCTGGGAATTTATCTGGAGTGTCAGAAAGACCCCCAGGCGTTACAATACAATATCCCTTCGGAAATAAAGCTGTCAAATCAGATTAGTGCCGCAGCGCTGGTGGAGGCAGTCGGAAAGGTGATCAATCGACACAGCTATTTAAAAACTTATCTGGTCGATGAAAATGGTAGCGTTACGCAGAAACGTAATGATCAGGCCGAGCCCCAGGTATTATTGATAGAATCCACGGAAACGGAATATCCAAAGATTAAGGCGGCGTTTGTTAAACCTTTTGATCTATACAGGGAGCCGCTTTATCGGGTGACTATCGTAAAAACGCCAAAACAGATCTATCTGCTTTGTGATTTCCATCACATCATTTTTGATGGCGCATCCTTACAGATTTTTCTGACCGATCTGGTAGCGGCTTATGATGGAAGTCCACTGGAGGAAGAAGCGTACACGGCTTTTGATCTGGCTTTGAAAGAAGCTGATTATCAGCAAACAAAAGACTATCTAGCGGATCAAGCCTATTTTGACGCGATCATCAAGCCGGAAATGACCGTGATACCTGGTGATCGTAATCATTCAGGGGAAGCGCTGCTGGCGTCAGAAAAGCTGGTAGTTGATGGTAAGGTGGTTGATGACTTCTGCAAAAGTCAGGGAATTTCTCCCAGCGGTCTGTTTATGGGTGGGCTGATTATGGCGCTCTATCGTTATTCTCGAAATCCAGATGTTCAGTTTACCACTATTTCCAATGGGCGGGGTGATGTTCGGGTCGGTCGCAGTATCGGTATGCTGGTTAAAACCTTACCCATCGGTCTGGAGATACAGAATGATGAAGCGGTCGGAGCTTTTGTAAAACGGGTTCAGAATCTGCTGTTTGAAGCGATGAGTCACGAAGCTTATCCTTTTACCAGAATTGCCGAAGCCCACCACTTGACCCCGACGATTAACTTTGCTTATCAGGCCGGGGTACTGGAAGCCGTAACACTAGCAGGTGAACCCTTACAAATAAACGAAATGGGACAGCAGAAACCGAAATTTTCCTTATCCATTCATATCAATTCGCGGGGATGTGATTATGAGATTGAGACGCAGTATCACCAGGGCCTTTATTCCCAGGTAATGATGATGCGCCTGACAGAAAGCATTAGACAGCTAGTGGCTCAGATGATTAGTAATAGTGAACAGCCGGTGAAATCACTGTCGATGTTAGGGGCCGTAGATCGTCTTAAATTAAAAAGTTTTAACGTGACAGAGGCCCAGTTGGATGAAAAAATTCCAGTTCGTCGCTTTGAAATAATGGCTCGAAGTTATCCAGAGCGAACGGCCTTAATTGCTAAAGATGGTCGGCTGAGCTTTGATCAGTTGAATCGTTTGTCAAACCGGGTCGCGAATGCTTTGATAAAAAAGGGCATCAAACCGGAGGATAAGATTGCGTTTTTATTGGATCGCGACAGCCGCCTGCATATTGCCCTCTTTGGAATTCTCAAATCAGGAGCGGCTTTTATTCCTGTTGATCCTGAATATCCGAGTGAGCGGATTGCCGAGGTTCTAGCTGATAGTGCCGCCAAATATCTGATCACCAGCAATGAAAATATCTCAGCAGGATTTGATCGGGCGCTGGATATTGATGAGTTGTTAAAAGGCAATGACGATAAAAATCCAGAGATAGACATTGCTCCGGATAATCTGGTTTACCTCATTTATACATCGGGTTCCACCGGCAAACCCAAGGGAGTGATGTTGGAACAGGAAGGTTTGGCCAATTATGTGGCTAATATACCCAATAATAACTTTGTTCAGGCACTGGTTAACAATGTGTCGACCTTATTATCGATTACCACTGTGGCCTTTGATGTATTTTTGAAAGAGAATATGACAGCATTGCTCAATGGTATCACGATTGCCTTTGCTGACGAAGAACAGGTGAATAACCCCAATGATTTGGCGGCCTTTTTCAAGGAATCTGGGGCGGATGGGTTTTCCGCAACTCCTTCCCGGATGATTTCCTATTTGGAGTCAGAAGTTTTTAAAACTGTTTTGGGATCAGCCCGTCTGATCATCTGTGGCGGTGAAAAATACCCATCGAACCTGTATAATATCCTAAAAGGTCTGACCAATGCGGTTTTATTCAACAGCTACGGGCCCACGGAGATCACCATCTCTTCAAATGCCAGACATTTGGAAAACGACCAGATCACCATCGGAGCGCCGCTAGCTAATGTCCGGGAATATATTTGTGACCCGGATGGCAACCTGCTGCCCATTGGGGTCGTTGGCGAATTGCTAGTTGGCGGTAAAGGAGTTGGCCGGGGGTATCTAAATAATCCGGAACTTACAGCCAAACAATTTATCAGCTTTAATAATGAACGGGTATATAAAACCGGAGACTATGCGAAGTGGACTGAAAATGGTGAAGTGGCAGTGCTGGGACGGATGGATCATCAAATAAAACTGCGTGGGCTGCGGATTGAACTGGGTGAAATTGAAGCCCTGATCAGTCGCTATCCGGGTATATCCCAGGGAGTGGTAACCATTCAGGAAATCAATGGGGTAGAATATCTCTGTGCCTATTATACGGCTGGGAAATGGATTAATCCTGATCAGCTAGCCAAACATTTAAAGAAAAAACTGACTAAATACATGGTACCCACCTATTTCACGCAGTTGGAACAATTTGTCATGAATCAAAATGGCAAGATCGATATGAAGGCGTTGCCGCAACCGGAGCTAACCAAAACTGGCGATTATGTGAAGCCGGAGTCTGATCTTGAAAAGAAAATTTGCGAAGCATTTGAAGAAACCCTGGGGATTAAACCGATTGGGACTAATGACAATTTCTTTGAAATTGGTGGGACTTCACTGATGGCAACAAAACTAACCATTAAGGCGGAAAAACGTGGCGTTAAAATCAGTTATGCCAATATTTTTAAATATCAGACCCCTGGGGAAATGGCTGAATTTATGAAAAATGAGGGACACGTCCCACTTCAGGGCGGTTGTCGGCAACAGGAAGTCCGAAATTATAACTACAATGAGATTAATCGGGTGTTACAATTTAATACCATGGATGAACTGCGAAAAGCCGAGCATGTCGCGGGTGAGTGCGTGGGGAATATTTTGCTGACCGGCGCCACTGGATACCTCGGAGTTCATATTCTGGAGAACTTTATCGAGAATTATCCTGGCACGGCTTATTGTGTCGTGCGTCCGAAGGGTTCCTTAAGTGGTGAGAAGCGCTTGAAAAACATGCTGGTCTTCTACTTTAATAAGGATTATGCTGAGTTCTTCGGAAATCGCATTCAGATTGTCGAAGGAGAAATTACCGACAGTACTTTTCTGAATTGCTTAAATGCGATTAACGTCGATACTGTGATCAATTGTGCGGCTAATGTGAAGCATTTTGCCGCTGGAACAGAAATTGAAAATATTAATGTGGGTGGGGTTCAGCTGCTGATTGATTATTGTATGGCCCAAGAAGCTCGGCTGATTCAGATTTCTACCCATAGCATTGCGGGTACCAGTATTGACAGTCAGCCGCCGGTAGATACCAAGCTGTCAGAAAACAATCTTTTTATCGGTCAGGATCTCGACAATAAGTATGCAAATAGTAAATTTACGGCCGAGCGATATATTCTGGAGGCCGTAAATCAGGGATTGAAAGCGAAAATTATGCGGGTTGGAAATCTGATGGCCCGGAATTCTGACGGAGAATTCCAGATCAATTTTAATTCCAATGCCTTTATGGGTAAACTGAAAGCTTATAAACTGATTGGGGCCTTTCCATTTTCTGGTCTGGAAGCATCCGTGGAATTTGCCCCAATCGATTCCACCGCGGCGGCTATCCTTAAGCTCAGCGAAACGGCTGACCATTTCAGGGTCTTCCATCCCTACAATAATCATCATATCACAATGGCTGATGTGATTGCCGCGATGGGGCGCTACGGATTTGAGATTGCGATCATCAGCGAAAAAGAGTTCCAGAAACGATTGGAAACAGCGATGAATGATGACCGCCTGACCCGTTATTTATCGGGGATCATTGCCTACACCGATACCGGCTCGCACCAGCAGATTGCTTATCTGGGCAGTGAACAACGGTTTACCACTAATATGCTTTTCCGTAAAGGATATAAATGGCCGATTACCAGTGATGATTATCTTCATAAGATGATAGCCGCTATTGATGGACTTGGATTTTTCGAGATTGGTCAAAAATAAAGCGTTCAGGATGAGGATGTAATGCACAAAAAAATTCGTGATAAAATTACATTTGTTCGATATACCACAATGAGATTTAGGATTTAATAAAAATTGAATAGTGATAAGCAGGCGTCGGTTGAAATCAATAAATGCGAAACAGATCTGAAAAAGATCAATGAGTTTGCCGTCAATCAGCAGATGATTCACGGCGAACCGGACAGCCTATATCTGTAGAAATAACCGCTTGAACAGCCAGTGAATGGTCTTGAAGCCTTTCTTAATATTATTGAAGACTGATTAGCACTCGGAAAGATAGGGTAATAATAAAACAGTTGCAGGAAAGGTAGGAATCACGATGAAATATCAAAAAAAGGATCCGCATACCATATTAAAACACTGTCACCGGATCAATATGTGGTGACCCAGAAAAAAGCCACTGAATCGCCGTTTCAAAATGAGTACTATAACGAATATCGAAAGGGGCTTTATGTGATTATCAGCACTGGGGAGCCGCTTTATTATGGAAACGTATGTTTTGAATAGTTTCGATTAGTATTAAAGAAGCCTACCTTTTAGCGCTAGCATTACCTTGAGTCTCTTGGCATAAACCGACTAACTATGCTACGATATTTAAGTTGCTTTAAAAATTCAGGAGGAATACATGAACTTTTCGGAAATAGTTACAGCGATCAACAATTTAGTTTGGGGACCTGTTATGCTAATGCTTTTAGTAGGAACAGGAATCTTTTTAACCATTCGGTTAAAGTTTTTGCCATGGCGTAACCTTGGTTATGCTTTGAAATCAATTTTTGTAAAAACCGAGAAAACGAAGAAGAAAAAACGTGGGGATATTTCCCCTTTTCAATCGTTAATGACATCTTTGGCCGCCACCATCGGTACAGGAAATATCGTCGGTGTGGCAACGGCCATGGTACTGGGAGGTCCTGGTGCCCTGGTATGGATGTGGATCAGTGCCCTGTTTGGTCTTTCCACCAAATATGGTGAAAGTGTACTGGCCATAAAATATCGGGAAACCAACGAACAGGGCGAAATGTCCGGAGGGCCCATGTATGCCATGAAAAATGGCATTAAAATTAAATGGCTGGGATCCACAATGGCCGTTTTATTTTCAGTCTTTGCAGTGGCCGCTTCTTTTGGTATCGGCAACATGACCCAGGCCAACTCCATCTCAAATGCGGTTTATGGAACCTTTGGGGTGCCAACCTGGATTACCGGACTCATCATTACAGGTCTGGCGATCACTGTGCTTCTTGGCGGGATTAAAAGTATCGGAAAGGTTTGCGGCATAATTGTACCGTTTATGGCTGTTTTGTATTTTATCGCCGCATTAACCGTCATTATCATTAATTATGAAAATGTCCCAGCCGGCATAGCTGAAATCTTTACGATGGCTTTTTCTCCCACTGCCATTGCCGGTGGTGTCGGTGGAACGATTATTGCCAGTATGTTAACCGCGATGCGTTGGGGCGTTGCCCGGGGGGTTTTTTCCAATGAGGCGGGCCTGGGCTCCGCACCCATCGCCGCAGCGGCTGCAGTAACCGACTATCCTTCACGACAGGGCTATATCAATATGACCGGCACCTTTTTTGATACCCTGGTAACCTGCAGTATTACCGGCATAGTCATTGCCTCTTCCGGTGCATTAGGCAGTGTGGATGCCTCTGGAAATTTGGTAACCGGTGTGAATCTCACTATTATGGCATTTCAATCTGCATTAGGACCTGCCGGAGGATGGATTATAACCATTGGTATTATGCTATTTGCTTTTTCAACTATTTTGGGTTGGGAATATTATGGCGAAAAATCCCTGGAATATCTTATCAGAGCGCCCATAGCAACTAAGATCTATCGATTTGTTTACTGTCTGGTTACCTTTATCGGTTCAACCATTGCTTTGGAAATCGTCTGGGATATCTCGGATACCATGAACGGCCTCATGGCCATTCCAAATCTCATTTGCCTGTTGCTTTTGAGTAATGTTATTGCCAAAGAGTGCTTTGATTATCAAGATCGCATCATCACACCAGCAAGACTGGCACGCAAAGCTTTGAAAAATAAATAAACTAAAGTAAAGAAAACGGGTGTTGGTCTGACTGATGATTTAAAAACCATTGATACCATCGATTCAGAAGCCATCGTGCTGGTGGATCCTGATGAAACCGATGTGACTTCCATCGCCGGTCTGTCATTAGTCGAGCTGGGTTTAAGAACGGAACTTTTCAAGTTATAAAAAATCCGACAAAAAAATCCGTGACAAAATTACTATTTTTTGATATAGTACAAGAGACTTAAAAAAAGAATAAGAATTTAATAAGATAAACAGGTGTCGGCTGTAATCCATGTATTATAAGCCGGTGAAAAGGGAAGAGGGGTGAAAATCCCCCGCGGTCCCGCCGCTGTAAGAGAAGAGTTCCTCCAGGAATGCCACCACTTAGTTGGGAAGGCAGGAGGTAATGCTGACGCTCAAGCCAGAAGACCTGCCTGTTTGTGTATCTCAAACTCTACGAGAGATGGAGGAGGTTTATTTTTGTACGCATTTTTGCGACCTCATTGTCTTGTTTAGAGATAATGAGGTTTTTTGGTGCAAAAAAGTAAGAAATAGGATGGAGAATTAATGTCAAAAGTACTCGTAATAGCCGGGACAACCGACGCAAAGACAGTGATTGAAAGACTACTAGAAAAAAAACAGGATACGGCAGTGACGGTTACTTCGCGATTGGGAGCTGGTATGTTGGATGAGTTTAATAATCTGGATATTTATCAGGGTAAACTGAACAAAGATTACATTACCCAGTTGATTAGAAAGCTTAAACCGGCCTGTTTAATTGACGCCTCCAATCCATTTTCAACAGAAATAACAAGAAACGCCATCAATGTCTGCAAATTCGAAGCCCTGCCCTATCTTCGTTATGAACGGGAGCGGATCAGATATGAGGATGACCCGGACATTACCATCGTTAAGAACTACGGAGAAGCCTGTGATGTTCTGGAAAACTGCGAAGGCAATATTTTACTTACGCTTGGGAGTAATAAGATTGAAACATTCAAAAGGATTCCCGACTTCTCGAAAAGGATTTATCTGCGCGTGCTTCCAGACTGGAAAGTTTTAAGTAAATGCGAAAGTCTGGGATTTAACCCCAGAAATATCATTGCCATTAAGGGCCCCTATAATGAAGCGTTAAATATTGAATTATTTAAATATTGTAAGGCGTCGGTCCTGGTAACCAAGGAAAGTGGCAACATGGGTGGCGTAGTGGACAAAATCAAAGCCGCTAAAAAACTGGGGATGAAAATTATTCTGGTCGACCGGATTGAAGAAAACTGCAGCAATAAATTCTCTTCAATTGAAGAGTTGATGAAAGGTGTGGGAAAAATTTGCCATGGTCAGTTGAATCAGTAAGCGTCAAGACAAGCAAACAATAGAAGGGTAGGCTTCATGTGGAAAAAAGTTTAGATAAATGGATCAGTGTTGTAAAAACCGGTGAAAAACCGGAGCATGAAACAATGCATCATCAGAAGCGACACCATCATCAAATTGGACATAAACATGGCGAAGGATCGGCCATTGATTTTTATGCCTATGCCTCAAAAATAAGACAGTGGAACCCGACCTTTAAAGTGGTTTTTTCCTTTACCACCCTGCTTCTTTGCATTGGGCTAAATAATCCCTTTGTGTCTCTGGCCGTAATCGCCAGCATGGCCTATTTGACGGTGTTAAAAGGCGGACTGCCGCTGGGAGCGTATATTTCGGTACTGATGATACCGATTACCTTTATTCTTCTGGGAACCATTGCCATTGGGGTTGATTTTTCAAGCCAGCCGATCGGGCAGTTTAATCTTTTTCTTGGTTTTGGCTATCTCTTTACCTCAGTTGCCAAGCTCCAGGAAATGGCCTTTCTGATGCTGAAAGTCTTTGGTGCCATTAGCGCCATGATTATGATGACCTTGTCCACACCTTCTTCAGAAATCATCGGGGTGCTCCGAAAGGCCCATGTGCCCAAGCTGATTATTGAGCTAATGAACCTGATTTATCGGTATATTTTTATTATGCTGGATGTTTTTAATAACATACGAAATTCTGCCGATTCCCGCCAGGGCTATAGTGATTTTAAGACTGCCTGCTATACCTTTGGCAGTGTCGCCAGCAATATGCTGGTGGTTTCACTTAAAAAGGCCAATGCTTATTATACCGCCATGGAAGCCAGAGGCTATGACGGCGATTTGGTTTTTCTGGAAGAAGAAAAGAAGCTTCAGGTGAGTCACCTGATAATTGGGGCTGCCTTCATGATTTTTCTGATTCTGCTTGGGATTTTTACGCACTAGAAAGGATTGATGGCATTAATTATGAGTGAACCAATACTAAAGGTCAGCGAGCTTTATTACAGTTATGGAAACGGAAACCCGGCGCTGGATGGGGTCAGTGTGAATATTTTTAAGGGCGAAAAGATTGCGGTGATCGGATCGAACGGGTCTGGTAAGTCGACCTTTTTTCTTAATGCCAATGGGGTACTTAAAGCCGATCACGGCGAAATCAGCTATCAGGGCACAATTATTAATAAAAAGAATATAAAAGATTTGCGCAAGAATATCGGGATTGTTTTTCAGGACGCCGACAATCAGATCATTGCCTCCACCGTCATGGCCGAGGTTGGTTTTGGCCCGATGAATTTAAAACTGCCTCGAGAAGAGGTAATCAGCCGGGTCGATGAGGCCCTAACCTACATGAACATCCTCGATTTTAAAGATCGTCCGCCTCATTATTTAAGTGGCGGCGAAAAAAAGCGGGTGACGATTGCTGATATTATCGCGATGAAATCAGAGGTCATTATCTTTGATGAACCAACCGCGGCCCTGGATCCCCTCAATGCCCAGATGTTAGAAGAGGTGCTACTAAAGCTCGGAGAAGAAGGCAAAACGATGCTGATCTCCACGCACGATGTGGATTTTGCCTATCGTTGGGCAGAGCGGGCGATAGTTTTTGATCAGGGAAAAATTATTGCTGATGGAACGCCATTGGAGATTTTTAAAAACGCGAGAATCCTGGAGCAGGCAAATCTGAAACGGCCAGCCATGCTCGATGTTTATGAGATGCTGGTTGAAAACAAAATGATAAAGGACGAAAGCAACTATCCAACCACTCCCCAGGCGCTTAAAGTTTTATTACAAAAAAATATTCGGTAAAGAGTCATTTAGGTAGATGGTTACGATAGCAGTAATTGCGCAATCGATTTTAAGTTAAGTTGGCTTTGTGAGAGTTCAAAATTGAGCGCTCAAGAATTTTCGCAAACCCTTATAATATATAGATAAAAACTAGAGGAGGAACTATGAACACAAGTTTAACAACAAGAGAGAAGCGATTTATTGCGGCTGCGGCTGCGATCGCCCTGGTATTTGGGTTTACCCCGGTGGCCAGTGCGATGCACATTATGGAAGGTTACCTGCCAGTCGGTTTTAGTGTGGCCTGGGGCGTGATCTGTATTCCATTTTTAATTAAGGGTTACATGTCGATAAAAAAAACACTCAAAGAAAATCCTAAAACCATCACCTTACTGGCTATGGCTGGAGCCTATGTTTTTGTGTTATCATCTTTAAAAATTCCATCCGTAACCGGCAGTTGTTCTCATATGACCGGGACCGGGCTGGGCGCGATTCTGTTTGGACCAGCGGCAGTCAGTATTTTAGGCGTCATTGTCCTATTGTTTCAAGCTATTTTGCTGGCACATGGTGGGCTGACGACTCTGGGCGCGAATACCTTTTCAATGGCGATTGCCGGCCCCTTTGTAACCTTCGGAATTTTTATACTTTGTAAAAAAATAAAAATTAATAAGCATGTCGGTGTTTTTCTGGCAGCGGCAATTGGCGATTTGTTTACCTATTGTGTTACCGCATTCCAGTTGGCGATGGCCTATCCTTCCGAAAGTGGTGGCGTTGCCGCTTCGATGGTTAAATTTTTAGCCGTCTTTGCACCGACTCAGGTTCCCTTGGCTATCATCGAAGGAATTTTAACCGTGGTTATTATAATCGGGCTGGAAACCTATGCACAACCAGAACTTAATGATCTGGGATATCTTACCGGAGGTGTAAAATAATGACAGCGACAAAAAAAACAGTCATTGGTCTTTTAGTGTTGGCAGTAATCATTGCTCTGGTCCCCCTGTTTATCTTGCAGGATGCCGAGTTTGGGGGCTCTGATGATGCGGGCAGTGGGGTTGTGTCTGAGATTACCGGAACAGAGTATGAACCCTGGTTTACCCCAATTTTTGAAACGGCGATAAACGGTGAAATACCCGGTGAAGTGGAAAGTTTGTTTTTCTGTCTTCAAACCGGAATCGGGGTCGGGATTATTGCCTTCTTAATGGGGCGATTTGTGGAGCGAAAGAAAAAAGAAGACGAGCCAAAAAAAACAGACTCAAAAAAAGCTAAGAAATAAGACGGGTTTAAAAGGACTAAGTTTAAAAATTGAATAATTAAAAACAGGTGTCGGTTGCAATCCATTGTATTGCAGGCCGATTAAAAGGGAAGAGAGGTGAAAATCCTCCGCGGTCCCGCCGCTGTAAAAGAAGAGTTCCTCCAGGAATGCCACTGTAGAAATATGGGAAGGTAGGAGGGTATGTTGACGCTTGAGCCAGAAGACCTGCCTGTTTATGCAAAACTCTGCGAGAGACAGAAAAAAGGTTTTATTTGCGTACCGTTTTACGGGCTCATTGTCTCAATTTGAGATAATGAGCCTTTTTTTATACTTGGGAAAATTACAAAATAGTCAGATCAACATTTCTGATTAAAGGACAAAGCAAAACTGTCAGAGCAATTAATATTGCGAGCTAGCAGGGGAAATTGCGAAAATATTGGTTAGCATCGATAGTATTAATTTAGAAATATAAATGGAGGTTTCATAATGAAGAAAAAAGCAACGAAAATTATGAATCAGAGGTGGTAATGGAAAGTATAAAAAACAGAAAAGCACGACAAATCAGCATCCTGGTCTTGATTCTTGGGGCCATTGTGGTGATTTCGCTATACAGCATCAGTGTGGGGTCCATCAATATCAGTATTCCGGATATTCTATCTATTTTGTCGGGAAAAGCAGTGGCAGATGATACCTATGGCCCGATTATTATGAATATTCGCCTACCCAGAACCCTGGCTACGATCATGGGGGGAGCCTGTCTGGCACTTTCCGGTTTGTTGCTGCAGATATTTTTTAAAAATCCAATCGTCGAGTCTTATATTTTAGGGGTCTCATCCGGGGCAACCTTGTTCGTGGGGCTGGTACTATTAGGTGGATTCTCATTCGGATTGAAGTCCCTGCCCCCGATGGGTTTGTTTGCCGGTGCTTTTCTGGGTGCCATGCTGGTGATGGTGGTGGTGGTTTTTGCCGCTCAAAAAGTAAAGAACATCACAACCCTTTTAATCATCGGGATGATGGCCGGGTTTATTTGCAATGCCTTTACCAGTATCCTGACCGCTTTTGCCGACAAAGAACAGCTGCATGGCTTTGTGATGTGGTCGATGGGCAGTTTTTCGGGATTCTCCTGGCCACAGGTCCAGTTTTTATATGGCATCGGTTTACCGATGATTATTCTGGCTTTTGTTTTGAGTAAACCATTAAATGCCATGCTCTTTGGTGAGAATTATGCGATTTCCATGGGGCTCAGCATGAAAAAATTCCGGGTGATTGTGATTCTGATTGCCAGTGTCTTGACGGCAACGATCACCGCCTTTGCTGGGCCAATTTCCTTTGTCGGCCTGGCCGTTCCCCATATGGTGCGAATCACTCTAGGGACGTCAGATAATCGCATTCTGATACCGGGGGTCATTTTCGCTGGGGCCTTGATGACCGGGGTTTGTGATCTTATTGCACGGATGATTCTTTCCCCCATTGAACTGCCCTTGGGGGTTATTACGGCCTTAATCGGTGCGCCGATTGTTGTTTACTTACTCGTCCATAAAACGAAAGGAAATGAGCTATGAAACCAGTAATCTTCACTGAAAATCTGAATGTTGGTTATGATAAAAAGGTAGTTGTTGAACAAGTGGATATTTGTGCCCAAAAAGGAGAACTGATCTGTTTGTTGGGTCCCAATGGGTCTGGAAAATCTACGATTTTGCGGACCTTAACGGGATTGCAACCACCGGTAAATGGGCGAGTTGAAATTAATGGAAGGGATATAGCGACCATCAAAAAAGCAGAACTGGCTAAAAAAATGGCGATCGTGCTGACTGAACAGGTCTCGTTGGGACTGTTGACTGTTTTTGAAATTGCTTCAATGGGTCGATATCCCCATACCAATTTTATGGGAAGACTATCAGCAGAAGACGAAAAGATTGTTAATGAGGCGCTTGATCTGGTTGATGCTGGATATCTGAAAAACCGCTATTATTTCGAACTTAGCGATGGTGAAAAACAAAAGGTCATGATTGCCCGGGCGTTGGTTCAGGAACCCGAGCTGATTGTTCTGGATGAACCTACCAGTCATCTGGATGTTCGGCACAAGGTGGAAGTCATCAGTATTTTAAGAAAACTCTGTCTGGAAAAAGGCATCACCGTGGTGCTATCCCTCCATGACATTGATATTGCTATTAAAGGCTGTCAGAAGATTTTACTGATTGAAAAGGGTAAGGTTAAAGCTCAGGGAACGCCAGAAGAGATTATCAAAACTGGTACAATTCAGAGTCTTTACTCAATTGAAGGGGCTAATTATAATGAGTTGTTAGGGTGCCTCGAATTTTGTTCACCGGTATTACCGGAAGTGTTTATTACCGGCGGAAATGGCACTGGAACCGGCGTTTATCGGGCCGTATCCCGAGCTGGTTTTGGCATGTGCTGCGGGGTACTGCATAGCAATGACATTGACTTGCATGTGGCAAAGGCCCTCAATTGCGATGTTGTTGAAGAAGACTCGTTTAGTCGGATTACCGAAAAACATTACGAAGATGCAGCAGCTAAAATGGCAAAAATGCACTATGTTATTGACACCGGCTTTCCGGTGGGAAAAACGAATGAGCATAATCTGGATTTAATCATTGATGCCATCAAAATGGGAAAAGTAGTTTTTAGCTTAACTGATCAAAGCGAATTAAAAGGACGGTTTGGTGATTGGGCCGAAAAAATAAAATGCTGTAAAAATCCGGCCGAGATTTTGCAGATCATCCCGCCACAAACAGGAAGTGGGTGCTGAGATGATGTTGGGGGTAACAGCTACCGGAGATCCTATTCATCGCTATCATCGGTGTCTGGTGGTGCCTTTTTCGGGACCACGAAAGGTTATCAGTACCGCCATGGAGCATGGTGGTTATCAGGAAAATCTAACGGCGATATTTAATCAGGATGTCAACCCCGGGCCGGGTCGGTTGTGCGAACACATGGAACCCGGTCAGCAGGAAAAAATGCAGTCCTTTATCCGGGAGGAGTTGGGGTTGGCTCCGGACACGGTAGCACGGATGGCTACAATTGTGTCCATGGAAAGTGCGGCCATTAAAAGCGAAACCTATGACATCCTGACCGTGACGGCTATTACCACCGCTAGTCTGGAAGTCAATGGCGGGCGGATTGGTGAGAAAGCTACCAGCTATGAAAAAAACGGCGAGTATATTAATTTAAGACCGGGAACCATTAATAGTATGGTCTTTGTCAGTGGCAATATGACACAAGGCTGTATGGCCCGAGCCATGGTGACAGCAACCGAGGCCAAAACAGCCGCTTGTCAGGAATTGATGGCCAGCAGCCTTTACTCAACCGGTATCGCCACCGGATCAGGAACGGATAACCTGATGATTATTTGCGATAGCGAGTCGACTAACCGACTGACCTATGCTGGAAAGCATGGCAAGCTGGGAGAACTGATTGGTCGGTTGGTGCGGGATACTGTCAAAGAATCCCTCAATCAGCATATGGCCTTAAACCCGGTTACCCAGCATCGGTTATTTGCGCGAATGAAACGCTATGGCGTTACCGAGGGAACCTTTTTTAAAAAATTCAATGAACTCAGTCATAAAGGTCAACGCGATTTTCCCAAATGGATCGATCGTCTCCATCGGTTGGATCAGGAGGATGAGCTGGTAACCATGACTTCCCTCTATGTTCATCTGATGGATCAGCTGGGCTGGGGGTTGTTGTCTGGATCGGAAGCTATCAATGGCGGGGTAATAATTCTTAAGCAGATTGCCAAAGATCAATCAATTAATCTTGACTTATCAACAAAACAACATGAGTCCGCTGAAGCGGTGATTCAAAAAATGGTAAATTCTTTTGTGACGACCCTTTCAGAAATGGTCATGGTAAATGAAATAAAAACAAACTCAGAAGGAGAAAAGAAGAGTAATGAAAAGACAGTTTAAACAGTTAGCGGTGATTGCGGTCACTGCGGTAATGGTAGTATCAGGGTTAGTAGGATTAACAGGGTGTCAGTCTGCTGACAAGAGCTATAAAAGCGAGGATGGCAATACCATCAAATTGCAGTATGCCAAAAATTTTAACATCGAATATCTTGATAATAATAATAAGATAGTCACCGATGGTGAAGGAAAACAAATGTTACTGCTGCAAAAAGGTCAGGAAGCTCCAGAGGAATACAAGGATCTACCATCGATTACCATTCCGATTGATCAGTCAGTTTATACCAGTACCACCCAGGTTGGCTTTTTACGAGCCTTTGATGACGAAACGCTGTTTGACAGCATTGTTGGGGTGCGTTTAAAAGCCGAAGAGTGGGATTTCGATGCGATGAAAAATCGCATGCTAGAAGGTAAAATCAAAGATATTGGCTCTAATTCTGCCACCAGCAGCAGTTATGATTATGAGGTGATCCAATCCCTGAAGCCGAAGATTGTTTTTACTATAACTGGCATGGGTAGTGAACAGCAGAAGCTGATGGAGATGCTATCCCAGAATAACATTCCTTATCTCTATGATTCATCAAGTACCGAAACCGATTATCGGGGCACCATGGAATGGCTTAAATACTACTCTGCTTTTTATAATCTGGAAAAAGAAGCCGCTGAATACTATGATGAAGCGATGGTTCGTATTGACGAAATGAAAGCCAAGGTAGAAAATGAAGAAAAACCAAAGGTTGCCTGGGCCATTGTCTCTTCTGGGAAAATTTATGTTCAGAATGCCGGATCAAAAGCGGCGCAAATGGTTCGTGATGCTGGCGGTGAATACCTTTTTGATGACATTGGGGTTGGCAAAGATGGGGTTATCGTTATAACCCCGGAAGAGTTCTACAGCCGGGTTTCAAAGGCTGATTATTATATTAACTCCGGGATGCCAAAATATGGGCCGGATATTAAATCGATCACCGATCAGGTGCCGGTAGCGGCGGATCTTCCGATTTACAGCAGTGGCAACGTATGGCAGATTACCGATAGTTTTTGGTCGACTTATCATACCATTGATGAAAAATATCTGGAGCTGGCGGCCATTTTCCACTCTGACCTCTATCCGGATGCGGAATTCAGTCATTTCAGACAAATGCCTGCCGTCGCCAAATAAGGTGAAAAAATGTTAAATTTAGTCATTATTATGACCAGTATGGAGCCTTTCCTGACTTTCAGGGAGGCTCTGGTCAATTTAGATAAACACTATCCCGGTAAGTTTAGGGTGGCGTTGTTTAATACAACGGAGCTAGAAAATAGTGAAGTCTATGCCCAATGTGTTGAGGTAACAGAAAAAGCTGATTTCATTTTTATGAACATTCATGGTTCATTATCCTTTTTCAAACCTTTTTATGCTTATTTTAATCAGTTTAATAAGCAGAAACCTTTTTTTATTAACACTACTATAGAAGAAGAGGTCGGTGAGGTTTTTCCGGATTGCAGCATTATGCCGGAGGACTTCAAGACGATTTATAAATATTTCAAGTCGACCAGCGTAAAAAATTTTAAAAACCTGATCAAGTGGATCGGCAATCAGTTTGCCGGTGGAGAATATCCCCTTGATCCACCGGTGCTGCCAAAATGGAGTGGGATCTATGATCCAGATCGCGATAGCTCCGATGAGACCGCTTATTTAACTGAGCTTCGCAGCAATGGTCAATTTACCATTGGTATTATCATCAACGTATTGCTGGTTCAGAAGGATAATCTGGCTCATATCGATGCCCTGATTCGTGAGATTAGAAATCAGGGTGTCAATCCCCTATGTATTTATTCCGATATGCTGCCGGATCTGGATCTGGGCTGTGAAGGGATCCGCAATGTGCTGGAACGCTGTATGATTCAGGATGGTCAGGTGATTGTCGATGCCATCATCAATACCACAGCGTTTAGTCTGACGATTCTTTCCGATCCGGGGGATGGCTCAAAGCCCAAAGATACCAGCATTTTCGAATTATTCAAAGTACCGGTTTTGCAATCCATGACCACCCTGCAATCATTGGCGGAGTGGGATGAATCGGTGCGGGGTCTGGACCCCCTTTCACTTAGCTTTTGTGTGTTTCAGCCAGAGTTTGACGGTCAGGTGATTGCCTATCCTTTTGCCACCACCGAAAATGAAGACACTCCCCTTGGTTCGAAACGGGTTTCCAAACCGATTGCTGAACGGGTTAACCGGATTGTTACGCTAGCGCATAATTGGGCCAGATTACGGCATAAAGATAATGCCAAAAAGAAGGTGGCCATCATCCTTCATAATAATCCGCCCCGAAATGATAACATCGGCGGCGCCGCCGGACTGGATACGCCAGTTTCGGTTTATGAGATGATGAATGCGCTGGAGGAGAGTGGAATCTTTACCGCCTATCATTTTGAGGATGGGAAAGAAATTATTGA